>NZ_BCZP01000016.1 GCF_001598795.1 Delftia acidovorans NBRC 14950
AAGTCTGGCCTGGGCACGATCAAGGCAGACGCTGAGGTGTCCATCGTCCGCGCGAGCATCCGGATTCGCCGCCGCGCGGGCGTGGACGCCGCCATGCGCGTGCTGTTCGGGTCGTCCGTCTACAGCATCGAGGCAGTGCTTCCCGGGCCGACCCGTGAATACATGGACCTTGTCTGCAAGCTCATCCAGTGAGGGGAGGCAATGGCGAATGGAGATAACTCTTTCACCATCCGTGCTGACACTGCGGGCCTGGATGATTTCCTGGATGCGCTGGGCGAAGCTGCCGACCAGGCCGTGCGCCCCGCTGCGCAGGCCGGCGCGCAGGTGCTCTACGAGGCGGTCAAGGTCAACATCAGTTCCATAGGCAGCGTGACCGGCAACCTGGGCCGGGCGGTCTACCAGGCATTCTCTCCAGAGCACTCCATCGATGGCGTGCAGGCGCAGTACCACGTCAGCTGGAACGCCAGGAAAGCGCCTCACGGCCATCTGCTGGAGAGGGGGTGGGTACAGCGCTACGCAGTGACCATCGCCAAGGGGGGCAAGTGGGTCACGCGAGTGCGGCCCGAAGCGCAGGGCAAGCCCCGGCCGAGGCGCCGCGCCACACAGGCCGAGAAAGATGCGTACTACGTGCCTCGGCCTGGAGGCCCCGTCCACCGGCTGGGATATTTCTTTGTCGCTCGCGCTGAAGACTCCATGTCCAAAGCCATTGAGGCTGCGAATCTGGAGCTGCAAAAGCGCTATGACCAGGTGAAGTGACATGAGCTATGAACCCGACCTTGTGGCCATCCTGACGGCGCTGTGTCCGAGGTCTTTGCCGGTTGTTGCCCCATGGGGAACCAAGATGCCCTATGTGATCTGGCAGCGCGTTGGCGGCCGCGCGATGCGCAACCTCGACAAACGGCCAACAGGCAATCTGCGCAATGGCCGCGTAAGCATCACCGTTTGGGATGAAACGCCCGCGAAGGCCACCGCGCTGATCCGTCAGATTGAGGATGCCTTGACGGCCTCCGATGCCATCCAGTGCACGCCGCTGGATGAACCTCTGGACATGTTCGATGACGGCGGCAGCGATGTCGTGATCTTTGGCATGCAGCAGAGCTTTTCAATCTGGGCGCGCCGATAGCGCCCAAAACCTTTTCAACCCCGGCCCGCAGCAGCGGGCTTTTTTACGTCCGAAAGGAAAACGCCATGGGCGCACATACCGTTGCCGAAACCGTACTTGCAATTTCAGCCGCATTGCCTGCGGCCTATACCGAGACCGGATACAAGGCACTGACCTTCGTGGATATCGGTGAGGTCACCAACGGCGGTAGCCACGGCCGCACCTACCAGGTTGTGAACCACAACCCCATTGCCACACGCGGCACGCGCAAGTTCAAGGGCTCATTCAACGAAGGCCAGAAGACCATTCAGCTCGCTGTGGACAACGAAGATCCGGGGCAGGCCATCGTCAAGACCGCCCTCAATGACGATGCGTCCTATGCCTTCCGCGTGACTTATCAGGATGGCTCCATTGACTACTTCGCGGCCATCGTGACCAGCTGGTCCAAGTCCACCGAAAGCGTGGACAGCATGTACTCGGCCAGCGTCGGCTTGGAGCTGACTACCTCCAAGGACGGCGTCGGCATCATCGAAGTGCCCGCACCTGCCGGCCCCTGATCTTTCCCTTCGGCCTTCGGGTCACCCCAGCACCGGCCCGGCTGTTTCGTCTCTCAGCGGAGGCGGGCAGTCGGGCGCGGGCATTTTCATTTCCTCCGCTGAAAGATCGACATGACCAAAACCATCACCCAAGCCGTGGCCGTGGCCACATCCGCCGCCGTCGCTGCAGCCGAACTCGTGGACATCACCGCCTTCGACCTGGTGAGCGCCTGCGAGGCTGGCCACAAGTTCCCGCTGCGCAACCCGGACGGCTCGTCCACCGGCATCACCCTCATCGTGCGCGGCACGTTCGCGCCCGAGGTGGTCGCCTGGAACTCCGGCGTTGCGGAAAAATTCCTCAATGAGCAGCGCGCGGCTCAGCGCCGGGGCAAGGCTCCCAAGGCCAAGACCATCGACGAGATGGAGGCCCAGAACATCGAGGGCGCCGTGGTGCGTGTCGCTGGCTGGGAGGGCGTCCGCCAGCCCTACAGCGCCGACCAACTGCGCGCCGCGCTCAAGCGCAATCCGCACTGGGCCGTGCAGATCATCGAGGAGTCCGACAGCCTGGGAAACTTTGGCGCGACCTCGGCATCCAGCTCCGAGGCTACGTAAAGCAACTGGCCTGGCTGCAGGCGCCCGTCGATCCGCCTAAGGGCTCCAGCGATGACGCCCCACGCCAAAGCAGGGCGCAGCGCATGGGCGATGACGCAGAGCTGCCTTTGCCCGAGCTGGAGGACGGCTATCACTTCATCGCGGCGCTGATGGAGGTGGGGCCGGTTTCCTATGCGGGGATGGACCTGGCACCCATCTCCTGGCCGGAGATAGCCGCCTGGCAGCAGGCCACGCGGTGCCCATTTCGCCCGCATGAGCTGCAGCTGCTGCGCAGCCTGTCGGCTGCCTACCTGGAGCAATACCGGCTGTCCAAAAGCGATGCCTGTCCATCGCCAGAGATCATGCGGCCTGAGGACGGAGATCAGGCCAAGAAGCTGGCGGCCCACATCAAGAGCATGTTGCGCGGATAGTTTTTCTGAGGCAATCAAGTTCTCACTTGCTAGCGAGGCTCTCTATTGGCCTGGGTGCGCCCTAACGCCATTCCCATATTTTCGTCCAATAGAATCCATGGTCTCAATCAAGGGGAAATTATGGGACTCGGGAAAATGGCGCTTCTGGCCACAATGCTGGCTATTTCAATAGCAGGTTGCGGAGGTGGCGACGATGGCCCTGTCACAAAGACAGGGAGCTATGAGGTCGAGGTGGGCCGAAGTGTCATTGGTGCACCAAGCACTTCACCCACACAGCCCCAGGATGAGGCAGTCGTCACCTACCGTACTCCCAGGGGTGTGCAGCAGGCTCGCACTTTTGGAGGGAAATTTTCGACGCCGATCTGGGTTGAAGATGGAGATGCACTGTACGTATCTGCACAGCGGGGTATGGGAAACGCCAGTGTCACAGTCAAGATCACGATTGAGGGTCAGGATTTCCGACAAGCGACATCGTACGGGCCGGCGTCCATTGCCACTGCCTCGGGAACTTGCTGCCGACGCTAAGCCCAGATACCAGCGCGGAATTTAGGAGAAAAATGTGAAGTATGTCGTTTACGCAGGCGCTGTTTTTGGTGTCTTTTTTATGTTGGGAACCATTGGCGTCAAGGGTGCTCCGCAAGAGGCTGCTCTTGCGGCAATGGCCTGTGCTTCCTGCATCATTCCATACGTTGTTTTTCGTGTCCGGCAGGCTTCCGTGGAAGAAGAGCAGCGAAAAAAGATCATTGAGTTGCTGAGGGTGATCAGTCAGGACAAGTAGACACCTCACCAGCCATCCGCACACAAGCGGAATTCCTATTTAGCCCCTCGGCAGTGCCGCGGGGCTTTTTTATTGCCTGGACGGTACGCATGACAGACACCACGCGCAAATCAAATCTTGAGTTTGGTGTTCGTAACAACACCAAGGCCGGCCTGTCGGAGATCAAGCAGGATGTCAAAGCCGTAGGCGATGAGGCTGCCCAGGCAGGCACCAAGGCCGGTACGGCTTTTGACGGCATGGGCAAGAGCAGCCAAGCGGCTGCGAGCAGTATTGACCGCAGCACGCGAAGCATCATCAGCTCCCTGGAGCGTGAGATGGCCGCCATGCAGGCCGGTGGCAAGGGCACTGCCGCCTATTACGAGACCATTGCCAGGCAGCGTGGCGCCGACATGGCTGCGTTGGGTCCGTACCTGCAGCAGATGCGCCTGTTTGAAAAACAGGCCGAGGAATCGTTCAAGACAGTCGGTATGTCTGCGCGGGCGACATCCGCTGCAATGCGAGGTGTGCCGGCCCAAATCAGCGACATCGTTGTGAGCCTGCAGGGCGGCATGCCCGTCATGACTGTGTTCATGCAGCAGGGCTTGCAGTTGCGCGATATGTTCGGCGGCTTCGCTGCGGCCGGCAAGGCTTTGGGAAGCACCCTGCTGGGCCTGGTCAATCCCTACACCGTTGTAGCGGCTGCAGTGGTGGGCTTGGGCGCAGCCATGGCGTACTCGGAGAGCACTCTGCGCACCAACATGACGCTGATGGCGCAGTTGGAGGCCACAGGGCGCGCGGGCTTCCTGAACTCCGATGCCATCAAGCAGCTCAAGAAGGAAATGATTGAGCTGCCGGGGATCAGCAAGAGCATGGCCTCGGCCATCATTTCGGACCTGGTGCAGGTGCGAACCCTGGGCGGCGAGGCACTGCAGAAGATCGCATTGCTGTCGGCAGACTTTGCAACCGCCACTGGCCAGGATGCCACCGGCGCCGCCAAGGAATTGGCCAAGGCGATGGAGGAGCCAGCCAAGGGGGCGCGTGCCCTGGATGAGGCATTCAATTTCCTCACCGTGTCCCAACTGGTGGCCATTGAAGCCATGGTGGAGGCCGGCGACAAAGCCGGCGCTCAGGGCGTGGTGCTCGATGCCTTGGGCACTCGGCTCAAGGACCTTGCGGACAACAGCCTGACGCCGCTGCAGACCGCCACCAAGAACTTTGGCGATGCCTGGGACCAGGCCATGGCGAACGTCGCCAACGCGGGCACGCTGACGGCCGCCAATGATCTGGTCGCTGGGCTGGTGAACCGCTTTGCGGAACTGGTGGGCTGGTTGAACCGGGCCCGGCTGCCTGACTGGATGGAGCAATCCTTCAAGGGCGGCCTCAATGGCATGGTCTACAGGGCCATCGTCGGCGACAACACTCCCAAGCCTGCCTTCACTGGCGGAACGACAGGCAGCTGGGGCGACAACACGGGCGGCGCCTCAGGTGGCTGGGGCACGACAGGTGCGAAGTCCACGGCCGACCAGGAGCTGTCCGAGCTGCTGGACACCACCAAGGCATTCAAAGGGAAAAAGGATGCCGTTGAGGACCTGAACAAGACGCTCGGCAGGCTGCAGACGCAGCAGCAGCGCCTGCGCGATGAGGGGCGCGGTGATTCCAAGGAAGCGGATGAGCTGCAGACCCGCATCAACGGCATCAACGAAAAGATCAAGTCGCTGAGCAAGACGCGCGGCGACGGCGCCAAGAAAGAGCAGTCTGCCTATGCAGAACTTGCGGCCTCGATCCAAGCCAAGATTGAGGCCAACAAGGCAGAGGTCACCCAGTCCGGCAAACTCAACGACGCCCAAAAGGCCGAGATCAAGCTCAATGCCGATCTGAAAGAAGGAAAGATCAAGCTGTCGGCCGCCCATGAGGCGGATCTGCGCGGGCGCATTGCGGTCTGGAAGCAGCAGGAAAAGGACAAGGCGCAGGCCAAGGAAAACGTCGCGCTCTACCAGCAGCAGCTGGACATTGAAAAACAGGTCACAGAGGACTATCTCAAGCGCTCCAAGGCCCTGGAATCGGCGCGCCAGGCCATGGACGCTTACGAGAAGTCGGCGAAAGAGGACTTCGAGCGTCTGCAGCTGGAGGCGGGCCTCATCGGCATGAGCAACCAGGCGCGGGCTGTGGCCTTGGCCCAATACGATGCCGAGCTGGAACTCAAGCGCAAGATTGCCGAGATAGAGCGGCTGGATGCGACCACATCGCAAAAGGATGAGCTGATCGACCGTGCGCGCGTGGTCTCCTATCAGCGCGTGGCCAGTGCCCAGACCAAGGCCTACAACGACGAATGGAACAAGGCCTTTGACCAGGCCAGCCAGTCGCTCAGCGATGCGCTGATGGCCGGGGGCAAGAACGGCGCCGAGTACATCGAGGGCCTGTTCCGCTCACTGGTGCTGCGGCCTGTGATTCAGGCCATCGTGGCGCCCATCGCAGGTGACATCGCCTCTACGGTGCTGTCCATGCTGGGCATGGGACCCAGCGGCAGCTCGGGCGGCGGCTCTGGCGTGGGGTTGGGCAACGTCTCCACCATGTACAAGCTGGGCACCTCATCCTTGATGAAGGACTTCGGCCTGGGCCTGGGCAACCTGGTGAACAACGCCGGCGGCAAGCTCTACAACCTGGGTCTTGAGAAAGTTGGCAGTTCGCTGATCGACTTCGGCGACACGCTGACGAAGTATTCCGGCATCGTCAACAAGGCCGGCGCCGCGTTCAGCTACGTCAGCGCGATTCTCAAAATCGCAGATGGCAAGTGGGGGGCGGGTATCGGAACTGCTGTGGGGCAGTGGTTCGGTGGACCCATCGGTGCCTTTATCGGCAACTGGATCGGTGGCCTGCTGGACAAGGCATTCGGCTCGCGGGGTGCAAATCACTCGGGCGGCGTGGCGTCCACTGCCACCACGGATCGGGACACGGCTGCGCGCCAGGCCCTTGGCACTGACGCATGGGGCAACACCTGGGGAGACTTCACCAAGCGCGCCAATAGCGACATCGACAAACAGGTGGGTGACTCCATCAAATCGATGTTGGACTTGTATAACGCGCTGGCCAAGTTCTCGAACGGCACAGCCAAGGAAATCGACATCGCTGGTGGGTTCTCACTCAACCCTGCGTACAGCGATGAAGGTGCCATGGGCTTTTTCCAGATTCTGGACAAAGCCACCGGCGAAGTGCTGACCAAGTACAAGAATCGGGACCTGGATGCAGATCCAAAGAAGGCCTGGGCGCAGTACATGGCGGACATGGGCGGTGCGGTCATCGACCAGCTCAAGAAGGCGGATATCCCCGGCTGGATGCGCGAGGAATTCGATGCCCTGGGCGAGAACATCACCATCGAAGGTCTCAACGAAGCATTGCGCACCATCGCAATGATCGATGCGGCATTCCGTGGATGGGCTGACACCCTGGTGGGCTTCGCCAATCTGACCGCAAAGGCACAGACCGAACTGCTTAAGTTCTCGGGCGGCATCGAGGCACTGTCCAACAACGTCAATGCCTTCTATTCCAGCTTCTACTCGGAAGAGGAGAGGGCGGGCATCCTGCAGCGCCAGGTGAGGGAGGGGCTCAAGGCTCTGGGTGTGGACATCGACCCAGCGGGTGGCGAAGAGGCAAAGAAGAAGTTCCGCAAGTTGATCGAAGATGCTTTGGCCTCGGGCGACACGGAGCTTGCCGCCAAGCTTTTGGCATTTGCCCAGATGTTTGGCGTGGCGGCGGACTATGCCCAGAAAGCTGCGGAGACGGCGGCCGATGCGGCCAAGACGGCAGCGGACGAAGCGGCGAAAGCGCTGGCCGATGCGCGGCAAAAGGCCAAGGACGCCGCCATTGCGAACTTTGAAGCTGCTGTACAGCGCGAGCAGGACTACTGGGGCGCCATCGCCTCGGCTGCGCAAACTGCCATCAGCAGCATGTCTGCGGTGCTGGCCACGCTCAGATCCAATGCGCGCGAGCTGTACGGCTCAGTGACTGCAACGCAGCAGATGCTGGCGGCGCAGGGCATGGTCTACATCGAGCAGGCGCTGGCCGGCGTGCGTGGTGGCGCGAAGCTGTCCAGCTACGAGGGTCTGGCGGACGCCATCAACGCGGCGCGTAGCGGCATCAACGGCGGAGCCTACGCGACTCAGTTTGAGAAGGACCGAGACACCTTGGTTTTGGCGGGCCAACTGGCCGATCTGGCGGACATGGGTGATGCCCAACTCAGCATCGAGGAGCGTTTGTTCAAAAACGCGCAAGAGCAGTTGGAGCGGCTGGACAAGACGCTGAACTACTGGCGCGAGCTGATCGAAGGCAACGAAAAGCACATTGACGCAACGCTGAGTGTTGAGGCGGCTATTCGCGCGCTGATGCCGTTCCTGGACCCCACAACGGCAACCAAGCCAGGCAGTAAGCCGGGGGACGGTGGCGCGGTGTGGGGGCCGGGTGGCGGCGGAAGCTCGCCTGTGGACTCCAAGTACGAGCGCCCGCGCTCGGATGGATCTGGTGGCACTTGGTACGAGCCCATTACCGATGTGGGGCGCGTGGCAGAGCTGGACAAGCTTTACGACGGGTATCACAAGTTCGATGGCACAGGCGACGCTGCCGGGCTCAACGCCTGGATTCGCGACAACAACCTGACGCCCAAGGACCTTGCCGATCTGTCTGGTTTGTACGAGCGGGACTGGGACAACTGGTTCAAGAACAGCGGCCTGCCGTCCTATGACATCGGCACGAACTTCGTTCCACGCGACACGCTGGCCATGGTTCATCGGGGCGAGGCCATCGTGCCGGAAGCCTTCAATCCTTGGGCTGGTGGCTCATCTCTGGTTGGCAACAACGAGCGGCTCGAGGCACTGGTTGCGCAGCTCGTATCGGACAACCGTGCGCAGGCAGGCCAGATCGTGCGGCTGCAGGGCCAGATCGCGAAGCTGCTTCAGCGCTGGGATGGCGACGGACTGCCGGGACAACGAAAAGAAGAGGTAACCACATGAACCAGCTGAGCGTCGTGAAGCCGCTCGTTGTCACGCCCGCGATGCTTGTGAGCACGGATGTGCCCGAGGCCGACTATCCAGAGTGGGCCTCGGGCACGGCTTATGCGAAGGGTGCCCGCGTGATCGTGGCCGCGCAGCACAAGGTCTACCAGAGCACTGCAGACGCCAACACGGGCAATAACCCAACCATTCCAGTTGCAGAGCCTAAGTGGCTGGAGGTCGGCCCCACCAACCGCTGGAAGGTGTTCGACTCATCGAACTCCACACAGACGGCGCAGGCCAACAAGATCACGTACCGCTTGCGGCCTGGCCAGTCCATTCCGGCCCTGGGGGTGCTCAACATCCGGGCCGGCGTTGAGATCAAGGTCACCGTCTTTGACGCCGGCGGGGCGCAGATCACGCAGCGCGTTATTCGCCTGGCGCGCTACCCGGTGTCGCCATCTTGGTGGGTATGGAACTTCGGTGAGAAGCGCGCGCCGACGCAGGCCCTGATCACCGATCTGCCTTCCTATCCGACGGGAGAGATCCTCATCGAGATCACTGGCACTGCTCAGTTGGCTGTGGGCGTGATCCTGCTCGGCACCGTCCGCCGCTTTGCGCTGGGCGTCAAAGCTGGCGCACGCGTGGGCATCCAGGACTACTCGCGAAAAGAGCGTACTGAGTTCGGCGACACGGTGCTTGTGGAGCGCGCTTTCGCGAAGCGGGCCTCTCTGCAACTGCTGCTCACGGCATCCGAAGTGGACGCGCTCAACGACTTCATGGCTGAAGTGCGCGCAACGGCGTGCCTTTGGATTGGCTCCAGCCGCTACGAATCGACCACGGTCTATGGGTTCTACAAGAGCTTCGAGATCGCAATTACCTACTACGACTACTCCGACTGCGAGTTGGAGCTTGAGGGCTTGACATGACCGATATCGTTACACCGCCAACTATTTCGGCGTTGCCACCTGCCCCGCTGGCAACCGACACCCCTACCGAGTTCGATGCCAAAGCGTTTGCGATGGTTGCTGCCCAGGTCGGGTTTGTCCCGCAGGCAAATGCGCTGGCGTCCAACGTCTTCAACAATGCGACTGCTGCTTTCGAGCGCACGGCAATTGCCCAGGCTGCAGCGTCTGCCGCATCGGGCAGCGCCTCAGCGGCGGCAGGGAGCGCGAGTGGAGCCAGTGGCAGCGCGTCAGCGGCTGCCAGTAGCGCGAGCACTGCTTCCTCTGCTGCGGGCACGGCCACAGCAGCCCTGACCGCGATGCAGGTCATGTACCTGGGCAGCAAGGCGGTCAACTCGCACCCTGCGACCGACAACATGGGCAACCCCCTGCAGGCCGGCGCCCTGTACACCAACACGGGCACGAATGCGGCGCTCAACAAGCGAGGCTGGTGGTGGGATGGCGCGGCCTGGCAGCTCGCTTGGGGCGACATCACGGGCGTCTACATGCCCACGACGGGGGGCACGTTCACGGGGCCGATCAATGTGCCTGCGGGTGCGACTGGCAACCAGGCGCCGCGTGTCAGCGAGGTTTTCAAGAAAGCTCCAGACGCATTCAACAAAACCAAACCCATGGGGGAGCTGGATGTGGGATACGCCCTGTTCACGACGACCTCGGGGCGCGGCGGGGACTGGCCACCGGAAACCTACGACGACCCGAACCAAGCCTGGCTTGTCGAGACGACGGGTGGAGCAGGGCGGGCCAAGCAGGTTGCAACGCAGCTGCTCACGACCACCTCGGCGCGCATTCAAAACAGCACATGGCAGCGTTCCCTGGAGGGGACGACCTGGGGCGCCTGGGACCGAGTGATCACCGCAAGGACTGCAATGGACCAGCAGGTGACGGCCAATGTACCCGCTGGTACAACGACATACACCCTCGACCCAAATCTGGGCGGGTCACACATCGTGACCATCAATGGCAGTTGCACGTTCAATTTGCCCGCAGGCCGTCAATACGGTGATCAGGTTGCGCTTGATGTCGTCAGTGCGGGAGCGATCCGCCCAATCAGCTTCTCGGCAAATGTCGCGCCGCCTCGCGATGGGACTGGCGCGCAATTGCCATTCCCTACGTATTCGACAGGGGCAGTTGTCTCTTTCCTTTTTCGTTGCATTTTGGTCAACCGTTGGGAATGCTATTACGCGGGGGTGCACTGATGTTCGCGCGGAGTTTGATGATGGCCAGCGGGCAGCGGCAGATAACAGTCACTATCACCGCGAGTGTGCGTAGCCCAGATATCGCGGCACTTGCTACCGCGCAGGGGTGGCGCGGCACTGAAAACATCACTCTTGTGATCAATGCCGGGGTGGATGTGGCCACGCTGCAGATATCGGGCATTCCAGACGACCGGCTGCACATCATCAACAACGGTCGCATCGGCGGGGTGCTGAACAGTGGCACTGGCTTGTACACCCGCATCCGAATCCTCGTCACAAATAACGGCACGATATTCGGCAGCGGGGGCGCGGGTGGTCGAGGCAGCTCCGCAGGCTATTCATACCCTGGGGGAACAAGCGATACAGCCCAGGGCGGAGTAGGTGGTAATGGCGCAGGATTTACTGCATCTGCAGCGGTATCCATGGTCGCCAGAGACACAAGCCCCGCCCCCACAAGCGGATCGTATGTCAGCTACTCCGGCGCGATTTTCCCTGGCGACACTCGCCCCTGGGCTCAGGGCGGCTTCGGCGGATCTGGTGGCGCTATTGGGGTTGCAGGAGCGAATGGCGAAAACGCATCCAGCGGAGGAACTGGTGCGACAGGCTCTGTCCCTGGGAGTCCGCCCGCTGCAGCTGGCTACTACCTCGACGGAAACGCATACGTCACATGGCTTGCAACCGGCACGCGCCTCGGCCGCGTTATTTGAGGATCAACATGTACATCAACACCGAAACCGGGCAATACCCGCTGAGCGTTGCTCAGATCCAGGAGCTGCACCCGCTCACGATGATGGCCCAGCATCTGGAGTGCTATGCGCTCGTTGAGCCATCGGACACGCCGCCCCATGACGCGGACACGCACAAGCCTGTCGAGGTCGAGCCCGTGCAGGTCGATGGCGTGTGGCGGCAGCAGTGGTCCGTCGTGCCGCTGTCGGCAGAGGAACTCGCCGAGCTGCAGCGTCAGCGTGAAGCAGAAGCGGCGGCGCTGATCCCCAAGTCCTGCACGCGCCGGCAGGGGCAGCTTGCACTGCTCACCCATGGGGTGCTGGACGATGCCGAAGCGGCCATTGCGGCGATCACTGACCCCGTGCAAAAGCGCGAGGCCCAGATCGAGTACGAGGCGGACACCTGGGAGCGCGCGAACCCGTTCCTACAGCAGCTCTGGGCGCAACTCGGCGGCACGCCGCAGTCGCTCGATGAGGCCTTCGCGCTCGCTGTGACGCTCTGATCCAACCCGACCAACACCAACCCGCTTCGGCGGGTTTTTTCATGCCCAAAGCAGCCCGGAGGAGGGCCAATGCAAGACGACTACGGCGATGCCATCAACACGCAGACAGCGGCTGCGATCAATGCGCGGCTGGATGAGGGGGACGCACGGATGACCCGCATGGAGCGGGAGCTTGCGGCGAACACAGCGGCCACTGAACAGGTGCGAGCGAACACAGCCGATCTGGTGGAGGTATTCCGTGCCGCGCAGGGCGCATTCCGCGTCCTGAATTGGATCGGCAAGGCCGCGAAGCCGCTGGGCTACATCGCCTCAGCCTGCGCTGCCTGCCTGGGCTTCTGGGCGGCGCTGAAAGGACACCTGAAATGAGCAACAAGGCCAAACTGATCGCCGCCATCGGCGCCGCCGCTGCGGCTCTGGCCGTGCCCCTGGTCGCAAAGTATGAGGGAACAGTGCAGGCCACGTACCGTGATCCCATTGGCATCATCACCGCCTGCACTGGGCACACAGGCTCAGAACTGACCATCGGCCAGACGTTCACGCGCGAGCAGTGCGAGGACATGCTCTACAAGGATCTGCTCAAGCACACGGCCGCGCTGGAGTGCGTGCGACAGCCCATGACGGACGGGCAGAAGGCCGCGTTCCTGAGCTTCGCATTCAACGTGGGCAATGGGGCGTTCTGCGGCTCCACGCTGGCGCGCAAGGCCAATGCCGGCGACATGCAGGGCGCCTGTGCAGAGCTGAGCCGCTGGACCTGGGCGGGTGGTAAGCAGCTGCCGGGCCTGGTCAACCGGCGTGCGGCGGAGCGGCAGCTGTGCGAAAGGGGGCTGTCGTGATTGCAGGGATCTACACCCATCTCGCGGCTGCTGGTGCGGCGCTGGCCATCGGTGTTGGCGGTGCCTGGTGGACCCAGGGCCAGCGCTACGGCTTGCAGATCGAGCAGCTGCAGCACCAGCAGACCATCGCCGCGTTGGCCAGCACGCAAAAGGCCGTCGCGGACATGGCCGGATTCCAGAAAGGACTGACCGATGCACTCGCAACCTTCCAGGCCACGGGCCAGCGCAACCAGGCCGCGCAGCAGGATCTGGAGCGCAGTCTGCGCGACCTGCGCACTGCTACTGCAGGCATGCGGGGCGACTTTGCAGGCCTCCCCGAGCGCATCGCTGGAGCTGCCCAGCCCGCCCTCGCTCAGTACGCCTCAACCTGCACAGCCGTACTCCAAGAGTTGGCAGACCGAGGTGGACGCATGGCAGAGCGCGGTGCAGACATCGCGCGAGCGGCTGATGGCCACGCCGCTGACGCCGCGCTGATGCGGGATGCGTGGCCGAGGGTGTCGCGTTGAAGAGTTGCAAATACCAATTGAAGGAGGTACCAAAGGTTATCCGCGATTTGTTATAGACCTGATGTTCAGACAGCCCCTGGTAAAAGAACTGTCATTTACTTTGCAGCCTAATGGAATTTTCCGCAGCACTCCTTATATCGCTTGCCGCTTAAGCACGCACAAGGAGAATTTCGCGAAATCTTTGGCTGCTGTTTAGTTATTTTTTTCAATTCTTCTTCGAGGGCGAGCAATTCGCTAGCATGAATGATATAACCTAGGTTGTTTGGAATGGACCCCACGGAAATCGCTTTTGTGTCGGTTGGTATATCAACTACAATAATTTCTCCCGTAGTAGAGTGCTGAGGGCCGGCGTATAGCGTGCCTAAAAGATATATTCTGCTGCCTGCAATGAAGTTTCCTTCTTTGCTAACATAACTCCCGATGTTTGCCAAGAAAACCGGTGAGCCCGATGATCCCGGAAAGCATGCGGCATCTATTAAGAACTCATTCTTGCCGTTTAATTTCAACCCCGGATGGGTGGCAGTTATTCCCTTTCTGATAATTGGTAGATTATGTAGCTTGTCCCATAGTCCGTTTGGATATCCAATCATCACAATTTCCTCCATGGGAGGAAGAGAATTCAGAAGCTCCTGGCTCGCCAATAGATCGCTGCTAATTGCTCTGAAATAATATGACCGACCATCCTTTGCCCCATTGCTAATAATTGGACCAATCGGAAATGCGGCGAGATCAATATCAGGTGATGGATGATTGACGCAATATTTATCCAAGTTGTCAAGTATGATAGGCTCGTGCTTTCCAAGGTCTGCGGTCCCGTCTTCTTTTTTCAAAGTAAGATGAAAAGTACCTTGGACTGCGCCTCGAACAACATGCTTGTTTGTTACCACGCACGGAATTGATTTGCCATCAGATTCGCAAAATAAATAAATATAGCCAGTTCCAGATGATTTTGCACCCCTTATGTTGGTGCATTCAATGCGCACTGTACTATGGACCAACTGTGAAATCGGGTGAATGAATTCAGACATATTCAGTTGATTCTGGGGGATGCGATGGATCGATTTCTATTCGCACATTGTGCACTCAATCTTCCGGGCAGCACTCCATAGCCCAGTCCAGCGCCTCAGCCGCAGTAGGGTGCGGCCCGTTGAACGCGCGGATGCCGCGCTCATCGTCCCAGAGCGCGCCGGTCCAACGACGGGCAGCAGGGAAGGGCAGGCGGCCATAGTCCACCACGACCGCATACCAGCCCGGCGCCGTCGGCCTTCCGCCCCAGATGAACGAATTCATGCGGCTCAGCCAGCGGCTGCTCGGGCTCGGGCTTTACTTGTAGAGATGGGGCTACTTCCGGGGGCATGATGACCTGTATGCACGACCCTCGCTGTGAATCTATGGGCTCGGGAATAAGCCTCTGACGGTCGCTTCAGTGCTTGCTCAGGTTTTTATGTGTATTCCCAAAAAATCACTTAACCTATTGATTTTTATAGATTGAGAGTCTGACTTTTAATCCGTTGGTCGCGAGTTCGAATCTCGCAGGACCCACCAAAGAACACAAGGCCCCGTAGCAATACGGGGCCTTTTTCTTTGCTATCGAAGAAGTAGCAAAACGGAACAGAGATTTGCGGCCCGTGTTCCGCAATTCTGGGCGTGTTCCGCAATTCACCGCACGGGCTTCACCTTCTTGCCCACCTTGTGGCGGATGTACTGCGCTGTCATGCCCTCCGTTGTATGCCCCAGCAGCGCCTGGGCATGGCGTATCCCGCCGTCGTCATCCACAGTGGTGGCGGCCGTGGAGCGCAGGTCCCGAAACTGGAATTGCGCCTTGGGAATGCCGGCGGCATCCCGAGCGGCGTCGAAGCGGTCGCGGAGCATGTTCTTTGTCAGCGGCTGACCCGCCTCGCTCACAAGCAGCTGCGCGGTGTCTGCTTTGACCTGGGCTTTGTACGCCTGGATCTTGGCCAGCAGCTCCTGAAGTGCGCCTGTTACCTCGATGCGCAGCTTGGCTGTCTTGCCCTGGCGGACGTGGAGCATGCCGCCGGCGATGTGGTCGGTGCTCATGCGAAGCACGTCGGCCGGGCGCTGGCCAGTGAGGAGCGCCAAGTGGACAGCGAACCGCAGGGATACTGCGGCCTTCTCCAACAGCCGAGCCATCAGGTCGTCGCCGACTACGACATCCCGCCCATCCTCCCGGAAGCCTCGCATGCCTGCGCAGGGGTTGGAGGCCTTCGTGAGGCCCTGTTCCCGAGCAAAGTTCCACATGTGCGAGAACAGGGACTTCTCCCGATTGGCGCGCACCTGGCCGATGGAATCCGGAATCGTCTGAGCCGGTAGTCCAACTTGCCTAAGGGCGCAATGCGGGGGGAGTGACTTGGCTCATGCTGGTCCAGAACACAGAAAGCCAGCTCTGTGGCTGGCTTTTTGAAGAAGGAGAGATCAGGACAGCGCACTTCACGCGCTGTGCTCACGCACGGAAAAAAAGCCACTGTTGAGTGGCTTTGATCTGGTTAACGAAGGTTTGCCTAGCTAAGCATCTCGATTTATTTGCTTTTCTTCTTCATAGATCCTTCGTTCCTCTCTGGATAAAGGGTCATTCTTTCTTTTGCTATCAAGTGCTTCTATCTGAACTCCTGGAGAAAAGATACTCTTGACGGAATCCCAAAAGACTTCCCATGGGGTGCGAGGTTGTGAAAGCATATTAAACTCCAATTATCTTCCGTTGAGGTAGGGAGGAGGTGTGTCCCGCAGTTCAGCAGAATCCAAATTTATAGTAAATTCTGTGTCCCAATCGCTGATTTTTTTCTTACGAGGTGGGTCAGGTGTGCGGAAATAGTCATCGTTAGATACAGCATGACTATCAACATCTGGAAGAGAATATTTATTTTGGCGGCTAAATGAGCCTTTTGTGTCTTTGACTTTCATGTGGACCTCCGGTCCTGTGTGTTGACCGAAAACGACCAACTTTTTTCACACTACTCTGATTTCCAGCGGAAAACCGTTTGGGTAACAACAATTACCTATATGTAGAAGCGGATCAGGGCAGCGAAGCCCGTCGCGAGAGGGCGCGTCTCGCGCCCCGCATCCATGCCCTCAGGAAATGTCAGGAACTGCTCGCGGTCTTTGCAAACGATCCATCTCGGGGGCTGTTATGAAGGAAAAAGACCCCTGGCAGTCTCGCATCCAGGGGCTTGGGGAGCCGCCTAGACTTGGCGCGCACCCCTTTGAGTGGCGTATGGGCCTGTCGTTGCTTAACTGTTGGCCGTTCTTATAAGAGGCTGCTTCCGGACCTTGCGGTATCTCCAGGCCGCAGGCTGGCTTGGCTGCGCGAGAAGGTACCAAGACAGCGTGCTGCACGTGCTGCGCTCATGCTTCTCGATATGTGTACGCGGATGTAATACAGCTTCCAAAGTAACAAAAATAGGCGCCCAATGAAACTGCTCATTGGCAATTTCGTTTCCTCCAGAGGCGTTCCTTAATTTGAAATTCGGGAGAAAATGTTATGGATCAAAGAATAAGTGAGCCCGAGCTAGGGGCATTGCACGTTTGGCATGTAAGCATGGTGCTGCTGGCACGCCGTGGCGAGATGCTTGGAATTTCTGTATATGAAGCGCCTGCGATCGCAAGCCTAGCCGCACGCTGTGAGTCCCCATATCACATGCTAGTGATAGAGGTAGACGATCCTTGGGATGTGTCCACCCAAAATTGCATTCGCGCGAGCCTTAGCAGGTTTACGGCATAGGCTCGTCTGCGTTTAAAACACTCAGACTCTCGCCGTTTTGTCGTATAAATGACATGTTGCCCAAAAAATCCCTTTTCTGGTGCATGCAATAAACACAATGCTTGTGATAGATGTGAAATGGCTAATGGGCCTAGATGTTGAATTGCATTTGTCTTACAGCGCTCACCAGTACAGAAGCTCATGCTGTGTTAATGACCACGCCTAGTAAAAAATCCCCTGGCCAAGTGCCCACATCCTCTTCTCGTAACAGGTTTTCTACGCGCAGGACACTCTACATCGGCATCGCTGTGGTAATTGTTGCTCTTCTGGTTACGCTTGTTCCCTGGTAGATGATCACGGCTGCTTTTGCGAGCTGTACGTAACAGCCTTGCGGGGAAGTGCGATCCCAAAAAGGCCTCTATGAAGAGGTTTAGGGGAGAGATTATAAAAACAGAGTGGTTCAGATGGATGAAAAAGAGCCCGCATTCAGCGGGCTTTTCTATAATTATCATTATATCGGTCTGTGATATTTATCCTCGCGTCCCTCTATATGTGCATTGTGCCTATTGATGTGTTCATGCTGAGAAGATGCTTGGCTGTACGACGGGGCGTTGAGATTGTTTTGAAGCTCTTCTTCGTATATTAATATATCTTCTTTAGACAAGGGGTAATCTTGCTCAGTGGTTTCTATGGGATCTAGGTGAGCTTTGGGAGAAAATACGGTTTTTATAGAATCCCAGAATTTTTCAAAAGGGGTACGAGGGAGTAAGAACATATTGGCCTCCAGTGTGCAAGCCATTTAGAGAGGGCGGGCATATCTGTCGTTCGCGCAATACGGCAGATTTAAGAGCGACCAGAGATGCTGTATTCCACCAGCTGCGCATTATTTTGTGCGGTGGATCAGGAGTGTGGGAGTAATCATCTCTTGATACGGAATGGCTATCAACATCAGGTAGCGAAAAACTTTCGATGTGGATGGTTGAATCAGATTTTTTTCTTAATTTCATGTGAAACTCCTGTTTGGATCGTTGGTCAAAGATGACTTACTTTTCACACTACTCTGATTTGCGCGGTAAAACCGTTTGCGTAACAATAATTACCTATATGTAGTAGCGTTTCATGGCGTCGAAGGACATTAGAAGAGGGCGCAAGGCACTCCCTGTGCTTCTGGCTATCAGGAAATCATCAGGAAACTCTCACGGTGTTTACCTGTTCGCGTTTGTCGGAACTTTCGAAGGTCCGAGATCTTCTTGTCCAGAGCCTTCGCTGCGCCATGAGCCCTGGCCAGCGGCACATCTGCCAACACTCCATCAGCATCCTCTCCGCGCTGAACCCGGGCTTTGAACTCGTTCTCGCTGATGTGGATCCGCTTAAGGTTCTCGTGGTGGGCGTTGCTCTGGCCGTTGGCGCCGCGCGTGTTCCCGTAGAGGCGACCTGCCAGAACACGACAAGGCTCGCCGTCGAGATGGTTCCGTCGTTGGTGCCCAGCACTGCAGCGCGCAGCCAACCTACCTGAGCGGTTCATGGCGCTCAGGATGCGTTCGATAGTGGAATGACTTCATAGGCATCTTTTCGTCAACGCGAGGAGCGCCAAGCAGTATGCGGCAGCGTGTTGTCGTGTGGGATGTAGTGATTATTTTCATGGCTTCTCTAGTGGGGAATAAATTTCCATTAAGCTTTATCAGCCTTCGGATAATGCCATGGATTTTTTTATTCGATCGATCGCCGCAACTACGCCCGCCTCAAAATCTCTCCAGTTTTTTACGCCAGAGTGACGCATTTCATTCATCTTCTCATCTGCGGATTTAATCTCGGTATGCATTCTATTAATGTGCATTTGAATATTTACTTTGGCATCGGAGCTTGCCAAGTCATATTTCTTCTCAAGTTCTGATACCGCTGCCTTCCCTTTGGATATCTCCTTTCCGGCATTTGCTAAGAACTGCTCGCGAACCATTGCCTCGTTGGTGTAGGTGAATGCTGGCATGTCCTTCACACTTTGTTTTGTAGCCCCCATGATAATCAGTTTTCCTGATATTTCATTAATTTCACGGATTGGAATGGCCACATCATGTTGTCCTATTCCGACAAACCCTCCTGCACTCACGATGGCATAAGTCACGTTCTTGTCAGGTGAAATAATAAGATCATCTACTCTGCCAACTTTTCCCCCAGTGTCGTTAAATATAAACTTTCCTATCAGTGATTTCTTTGCGCTCCATCCCAGGGCAGCGCTGGTGGTTTGGGAGGTCTTAACATCCATTGTGGTAGTTGATCCTGCAATTTGTGCCCTTGCTGTTGCAGCAGAAGCTAGGACAGCGGCTAATGCCAGAACGGCAAGAAAATGGTGTGAATGTTGATTTTTCATGATTGAGGCTCTCCAAAACGTACCACATCGGGTGTTGGATGTTTGGTGTACGATTTATCGCTTTTATACTTATCAAGTAGCGCTGTCTGTACGCGAACCTACAGTGGCTTTTTTAACCCTGACACCCTTGATGCAGAAATTTCTCTGGAAATATTTCAAGTGTGTGCTGGCGCACAGACATGATTTTAGGTTAGACATATTATTCTGATTGTTGAAGCATCTAGGAATTACCATGAAAACTGACACACAATTACAGCAAGATGTAATGGCAGAGTTGAAGTGGGAGCCTTCTGTGCACGCATCCCAGATTGGTGTAGAGGTCAAGGATGGCGTTGTCACTTTGGCTGGAGAGGTCAGTAGCTATTTGGAAAAATGGGGGGCTGAAAGGGTCGTGCAACGTGTGATAGGTGTTAGAGCCTTGGCGATCGACATGACTGTCAAGTTGTCGCAAATGGGAAAGAGGACTGATACCGATATCGCGGCATCCGCGCGAAACGTGCTTAGCTGGACGAATTCGGTTCCTATCGACACCGTTCAGGTCCTTGTAGAAGATGGTTGGATTACCTTGTCTGGGGAAGTGGTTTGGAACTATCAGCGTAGCGATGCTGCCGACAGAGTGCGCCTCTTGCCGGGAGTGCACGGTGTGAGCAACCAAATTTCCATCAAACCCAGGGCTTCAGCCATCGTCGTAAAGTCAGAAATCGAGGATGCCATCAAGCGTCGTGCGACTTCTGATACGAAAACGATTGTTGTTGATGTCACGGGTGGCGATGTGACGTTAACAGGGACCGTCCGTAGTTGGATGGAGCGTGATCTCGTAGTTCATTCTGCCTGGGGAAGCCCGGGTGTCCGCCAGGTATTTGACAGGATGACCATCATCTGACAATTTTGGCGAAGGCCGGGGGCATGAATCGTTGTCGCCAATTCATAGCCATTGTCGTCGTGCCTACCTGAAGCGGATGTCTGATGAATCAGAAAGGATCTGAGCCATGACCGAAACCTGTCCAAAGTATGCAGAAATAGGGTGAAAGAGGCATGATTTCGAAAACACTAGAAGCGTGGATGATTAAAAATGTGTTTTCTTTTTTGTCTATTTCAGCGGAACGGATTTTTAATCTGTTGGTCGCGAGTTAGAATATCCAAGGACCCAACAACAAAAACGCGGAAGCCGCGCTATCGTAAAAGTAGCGCGGCTTTCGTTTCATCCCCAATTGAGGAATAGAGGTCTGGGCTGCTATCGGTTTCATCTTCCACCTTAGCAAGGTGTCATCAAAACCGGCAGTAGCTCACAACGTCAACCACATGCTCAGCACTTTTTTGGAGTAGAAAACATGAAAAATTCCATCCAAGCTCCCTGTCCTCTGTGCAGCCTGACCAGTACAGCCTACTTGGAAAACTATGCCAAGTGGACGCATTTTGTGTGTCCCTGTTGTCGTGAGTTCAAAGTGAACAAGCTGGTCATTAATATGTTGCGTGCTGAATCTGTTGATGTTCGTGAGCGGCTGTCACAGGAGGCTCGGGCGTTGACGGGGAGCAACTATCTTCATATCGCTGCAGCTGAGGGCAAGTCATTGCAACCCAAGGGGCTGACTCCTTGGCGCGCAGAGGTGCGGCAGCGGCCGGTTTAATGTTCAGCCGTCCGGTCCATGCCCAGGGTTTGCCCAGAGCGCGATACGGGCGAACACTGGAGCCATGCTTCATCTACCCACTTGGCCCTGCAGGTCAGACCTCCTAGAAGATCCTTCACGTCGTTTCTAGCTTTCTCCGCGTATCCTTCGCCGATATGGCCCAGCTTTATTAATGTCTCCAGCATAGATAAGGCCCCTGCATTCCATGCTTCCGAAACGGTTAGGGTTGTGCGTATCTCATCTGGTAGAGCTTTTGCCCAGTCATCGAATTTCATATACGTGCCTTGTCTCCGGTGTTCATGCGGTGACTTTCAATGCGGCTTGCTTGCTCGCTGAAGAAAAAAGGGCCTGTTGGCCCTTTGGATTTTTATCCAGCAGATTTATTGCTGAGCCTGTTCTTGCTCAGACCGCTTTTTTTGCTGCTCGGGCGCGTGCGATCCCTCTTTCAGAGGTCGGCTTTGCTCCTGCTGCGAGGGTTGCGGCTTGTTGCCTTGTTGCTGGTTGTTGCCAGGGGTATTTTGGAAAACGGCCATGAAGAGCTCCTTGGTTATCAAAAGCCAAGATCGGCTCCTGAGGTCTAACGATGTTCCTTTTCCTAATTTTCTGCTGTAGTCAAATAGGCCAATGATTATTTAATGTGTAAGCAGCGTGCCGAAAGGATTTTATTTTTTAGGGTAAAACTGGACCTGAATAGATTTCTGGTTTCACATAATATGTAGAAATGACGTTCGATCAGATCACAATTGCCCTGCTGGGGTCCCTGGCAGCTTGGCTCTCCCAAGCCCGGGGGAAGAGCTGGCGCAAATGGGCGCCGGTGTTCGGAATGCTGGGGCAGCCGTTCTGGTTTTATGCCAGCTGGCAGGCCGAGCAGTGGGGCATCTTCGCCTTGTCGATCATCTATGCTGGCGCGTGGGCCCGGGGGCTGTGGGTCTACTGGATCTCGCCGCGGCGTGAGCATGGCACGGAGCCCATTCAACTGGTCCCCCGCCGCAAGCCATGATCTATGCCCTGCTGGGTTAGACCAAAGTGGAGATTTCTGACACCGGCGATGCGCTGATAGTGGAGGGTTCAGGCAGGCGGTGTGCTATGATCAAAACCTGCCCAAAGTAGGCTGAAATAGGGTGAAAAAGGCATGATTTCGAAAACACCAGATGAGTGGCTATCGTTGCAAGTGATTGATACGAAAGGTATTTTCTCTTATGCCTATTTCGATAGATCGGACTTTTAATCCGTTGGTCGCGAGTTCGAATCTCGCAGTACCCACCAAAGAGCACAAGGCCCCGTAGCAATACGGGGCCTTTTTTCTTTGCTATCGAAGAAGTAGCAAGAGCGGCGTTCAGGCCGCTTTTTTCTTGGCCGTTGTGCGGGGTTTTTTGCAAACCAACGCAACAGCACTTTTCAGCGTCTTCGTCGCCAGATGGCTGTACCGCTTCGTGCTCACTGCAGACTTGTGCACCAGCACGCCGCCCATGGTGTACAGATCCACGCCGGCGTTGATCATCTCGCTGGCTGTGCTGTGCCGCAGGTCATGCAGCCGGGCATGGCTGTAGCCGGCCGCTCGCGCGCCAGCCTTGAACGCTTTGCGCGCACGTCGACGCCGCGCTGATGAGCAGCCACAAGTGCCTGCGCAATGTCAGGAGCCTGGAAGGCATAGGCCAGCACCTGAATGCTTGTCTTGGCGCTGGCGATTGTGTCCAGCACCAACTTGCGGGCGGAACCTTCGGGTGAGAACCCTACCTGCACGCTCGACTGGGCAAAGGAGGCGATCGGCAGAGCGAGCAGAGCCGCCAGTGCAATGCGAGGAAGGTTTTTCATACGCAGATAGTGCTGCGCCCGCGCTGTCTGCGGGCGCGGCGCCACTTCAATTCACGACTGAAATTTTGAGCGTGTACGCGGACGACTTGCCCTGCCGGGCGGCCGCACGATTGAGGAAGACTCGCACACGGTAGTCACCGCTGGCGGGCAAGGCGCCGGTCCAAGTGGGCCCGTCTGCCATTTCGCCGCGGAACAGCGCTTCATCGCTGCCAGGTGGGAGCACGTTGAAGTAGGTCGAGGTGGATTTTGTCTCCATCTGCACGGTCATCGTCTGCCCGGCGCCCGCGCGGACCACGTAGTCGCGCGTCTCCACCTTGTTGCCTTGGAGCTTGCCCTGGACGGTGGCGCTCGACGTGCCTTTCTTGAAGTTCACCGCAGTAGAGGGAACATCCGCCTGAGCCATCGCTGGCACTTGCACGACCGTGAGGCAGGCGACAAATGCAGCTGTGCAAATTCTGGAAAGCATGCAGGTCCTTTCTAGGAGGCGCATATCGCCCCGTTCGCATACAGGCTACCAGACGATCGGGCGCATTGTGCGACAGCCTCCGACGAGCCGCCTCGCAGAGATGACGGTGCCGCCCCAAGCCTGCCACGTTTGGCAGGATGAGCAAGGAACAGAAGCAAGCCCCCCAGTGGGAGCGCATTGAGCTGGACTACAGGGGCTGGCCCCCACAACGCGCCCGTAGGACTCTCGCCACCGGAATCTTGCTCAGGGACCGACAGCCTGCAGCCCGCTGGCGGGGCACCATGCAAGCTCTGAAGAAACAGGAGCAATGAATGGCGATTTCAGAAAAGATCCAGGACCTGCGCAAGTGGGATGACTCTCGCAAGGGATTTACGGGAGAGCACTGGCTGGTGCTCGGTGCTGGCCTATTGGCTCTGCGCCACGCCCGGCGGACGGAAAGTGGCATGGGCCGTGTTGTGAGTGGTGCGCTGGGCACAGCACTGATAGCGCGGGCGGTAACGGGCCGCGATGGTGTTCTGGGAACGGCAGAGCGCTTGGCTGCAAAGCCCACGCTGGCCGAGCGCCTGCAGATCGCCGCGCGCCGACTGTAGACACGCAGACGAAGAAAAGGCCCGCAGTTGCGGGCCTTGTTTTTAGGTCAGGGCTGCATCAACGCTGGCGGCGTATGCGACGCAGGCCGAACATCGCCAGCAGGGCAGACATCAGAATGACGCCCCACTCGCTGAGCGTAGGAATGGCTGCGGCGCCGCCGACTGGAGCTGCTGCCAGCACGGGCACGAGTGGGTCTGCGATCACGCCCACGGCAGGGTTGGTATCACCCGGGCCGTTGTCGGTGATGGTGTAGGTCACCGTGGTGCGCGCACCGTTCACGATGACGTTCAGCGCGGTCACAGGGTCGAACCATCCGCCGGCTCCATCGGGCTTGCGGAACTGCACGCCCTCGGGGAGAGCGCTGGGATAGGTGAGGGTCATCGTCACAGATCCGGTGCAGTTTTCGGCGCTGAAAGCGAATTGACCGCTGGGCGCTTGGAGGTTCGGAGGGGTGGAGGTCACAGGTCCGAAGCCGCCGCCAGGCTGCAGCGTGCAGGTGGTGCCGCCGCCGGACATCGTGGCAGACGGTATGCCGGTCATGCCAGGCACACTGCCGGGCGCGCTCACCAGTTGCAGCTTGCGCGGCGTGGCTTGTGTGCTTGCAGAGGCTGCACCGGTTGTCCCGTTGGATGCCGCGACCGTGAAGTTGTAGGTGAAGCCATTGCTCAGGCCAGCCACGACGATGGGGGATGTCGTTCCTTGCTGAGTGATTACACCAGGCGCACCGGGCACGGCCACGGGGGTTGCGGTCACGGTATAGCCTGTGATGGGGGTGCCGCCGTTAGATGCAGGTGCAGTAAAGGTCACCGTAGCCTGTCCGTCGGCTGCAGTGACGTTGCCGATGGTGGGGGCTCCGGGTGCCGCTGCATTCACCATGAAGGTTTGAGACACCTGTGATGCAGGCAGATAGCTTGCGTTACCACTTTGGTTCGCATCGACGGTGCAAGAGCCTGTGTTCACAAAAGTCAGCATGCCGCCCGAGGTGACCGTGCACACGGCAGTTGTGGTTGCACTGAAGGCCACGGGCAGGCTGGAACTGGCCGTCGCGGTCAGTGTTGGCGTTGTGCCGAAAGTTTGGTCGCCGGGGTTTGTGAACGTGATGCTCTGGGTTTGCTGTCCATTCACCAGTACGCCGGTCGTGGCGCCTACGTTTGCCAAATTCAGTACAACGTTGGTGCCTCCGCTCGTCATCGTGCTCCCATTGAGATTGATGGCTGTCCCTAACGTCACTCCATTTGCATCCAAGTCACCTGGCTGCACGGTGTATATGAAAGTCAGGGTGGAGGTGTTGCTGCCACCGACGAAGTTCGCTTGCCGGACAGTTGAACCAATCGTCAAAGGAATTGACGGTGGGCCGCCAGCTGTGACGGCGACGGGAGCGCTGTAGGTCACATTGAACTGCAGGTTCTGTCCAGCACTATAGGTTCCGTTGGGAGGAACGCTTACTGATTGCACTGAGGGGGCAGCGGCCGCAAGCATGTAGCTCAGCGCGGTTTGGCAGGCGTTGGCGTCTGTGATGGTCACCCAATATTGACCGGGAGCTAGTCCTGTCGCGGTTGCCGCTGTGCCCCCGGAGGGGATCCAGGCGTAGGTGTAGCCAGGAGTCCCCCCGCTCGCGACAACTGCTGCGCTACCGTTGTTGCCTCCAGTGGGATTGATCTGCGACTTTGTGCCTGATAGGGCTGCTACAGGTTGTCCAACTGTGACAGACGCAGTTCCCTGTAAGTTGTTCGAGTCAGTAACTTCGACGGTGTAAGTGCCAGCCATGAGCCCTGAGGCGGTAGCGTTTGTGCCTCCAGTGGGTGCCCATGAGTAGGAGAAGGGCGCAACACCGTTCTGGATGCTGTGGGCCGTGGCTGTGCCATTGTTTCCTCCGTAACACGAGACATTGGTATGTGATGTGGATACGTTGAGCAACTGTGCGCTGGCGGAGCCAGCAAAGGCCACAAGAGCCACGGCGCTGCCCAGTGCCCATGTGCGGAAATTCCCGGATGACATGTTGGTTCCTTTTTAGCGAACGGCTCGCTCCCTGCAGCGCTCTATACCGAACCCATGTTCGATGGCTGAATTCGTTGCAAATTGTAGAAATTTGTGTATTTTGTGTATATCACTGAAACTTGGTAGTTATTTGGAGTGGGCGGCCTGGTGCTGTGGCGGTCGCCCCAAGCCTGCCAGCTTCGGGCGGATGAGCAAGCAACAGAAACAGGCGCCGCAGTGGGAGCGCGTCGAGCTGGACGCGCGCTGTCTCTAACGGCCTGCGCGAGCAATCTGCAGATGCCGCCCGCAGACTTGCCAGCACTCCCCCGCATCCGTCCTTGAATACGCCACTGCCGTCAATGCCGTATATGAAGACTGCCGCGCAGCGTATGGGGACATGGCAGCAAAGGCTGCAGGACACGCAGCCGATGTCCAATCATTAGGTGCTGCATGGCCTGGAATATCCAAGGATTTAAATCGCGTTTAATTTCTTGGTTAGATGCTTGATTATAGGAAATCAACTAATGAATTTTTAGGTCAGAGTGTGATTTATGGTTTATCCCAAGCTCGTCAATTCCTGAAAGTGTCGCAGGATTAAATGATTCATATTGTCAGCTTGGGATTAGATTAGCTTGCGGCTAGGGATGTGATTTTTTTCTGCAGCTCCTCTAAGAGTGGCTAACCCCACTCCACCAAATGGCTCCTCAGCGGTTGTGCTCGCTGCCGTCATGGCACGACGACCCGTAAGCAACGAACTGTGGCGATAGCTGCAACCCCTGATCCCAGCCTTCGTGCCTTCCGCCAAAGGTGGTGCGCGCAAGCTCGCAGTCAGCGATGAGGCCGCCCTCAACGGCATCTTGTTCGTGCTGCAAACAGGCATTCCATGGGAAGACCTCCATTGGAGCGGGGTGGATGCAGCCGGCCAACTCGTCCAACCGGCCAGAACGGTACTGGGCTTTTGCCATAGCAGTGCAGCCGTAATGCTGACGCCCATGCCGTGCTTGGGCGGCGGAAAAAACTACTACCAGGCTGAAAGGCATTGAAGGAATCACAGCGCACGCGCGCTGTGATCATTCCTTTTGGGGCGGGTCCTCAAAAATCCGTCCCGCTCCTGTGCTCAGTACTGGCGCCGCGTCCTGGCTACGCCGACCAAGGCCAGCAGGCCCGACAGCAGCAGCAGGCTCCATTCGCCAAGCGTGGGGATGGCCTGGGCTGATGCGATTGGGGGCGCGAAGGTGATCAGAACGGACCCGTCCGCACCATTCGAATCTCCGACGCCACCCATCCCCGCTCCGCTGGTGGCTGCTGCGAATGTGATTCCGGTGCCGTAGCTGCTGCCACCACCACCAGCGCCGCCTATGTCGTCAGTGTTCCCGCCGCCGCCACCACCGCCGCCGCCGTAGCCGCCGCCACCACCACCGGCGTTGTAGCCGCCGGCTCCTCCGCCGCCAGCACCGCCACCGCCCAAACCGGGGCCCATGCTGCCGGCGCTGGCGCCACTGGCTCCTGGTCCTGCAGGACCCACGCCGCTGCCGCTGCCGCCTCCGTCATTGCCTGTGGCCGTGCTGCCGTCCCTGCTGCTGGTGCTGCCGCCAGCGCCTCCCGTGCCGTCGGTGCCAATGCCACCGGCCCCGCCTGTGCCAGCCACCGTACCGCCTGCGCCACCGGGGTGTGCCGGGTTGCCCATCGTTCCGTTGCTGCCGTTGCCACCTCCTACGCCCACTCCCGCATTGCCACCGGAAACTCCAGCGGTGTCGTTGCGGCCGGCGCCGCCTCCGCCGCCCGCCACGGCCAGAACGGTGAGGGCGGATGTGTCGATGATGCTGCTGCTTCCACCGCCCCCTGCGCCGACAGGCCCTCCTGTGGCGCCTCCGCCACCGACGCTGATCAGGAGGTTGTTGGCAGGAGTCACCGCCAAGCTGCCTGTGCCAACGGCGGCGTTTCCTCCTGTCACCATGGATGAGCTGAGAACGCCCCCGCCGCCACCGCCGATGAGGGCGACGGTCATGGTCGTGATGCCTGCAGGTACGGTGCAAACCTGGGGTCCGCCAGCGGCGGTGTAAACCGTTCCACTGACGCAGGGCGCCGCCCAGGCCGCAGGGGCCAGACACGCAGCGCAAGCTGCCAGAAGACGCGCATTCAATATGCCCTTGCGCAGTTCAGGCCAAGGCGTGATCCATCTTTGTTGATTCGGTGTTGTTGCTCGCATTTTTCCTCATCCCTTGGTGAATATATTTTGCGAGCGCGATGCTATGTGATGGTCTGAATATTGTCTATTGAGGAATTACTTGATTTCGGCTTGTGGAGTCAGGTTGATATTGTTTATATATTGATATAAATAAATCAATAGAAAATTAAAATGTATTGAGTTTGAGATTATTGGGTTTTATTTTTTTGGGTTTATTTCCCAGTTGAATGCCAATAAACCATCATGGTATTACTTGGCGGCGATTAGCTCTGCTATTTTTGATTTTCAATGGAAAAATGCCTCGAATTAATGCGAGGCCTTTTCCTATGCAAAGCACAAAGCGAAATCAACATTGAGGCAGCAGTGCGCGAGCCCATGGCCTGTGCCTGAAGTTGATTCTCACAATCCAAGAAACTCAAACGGTACCGATTCCTGAAAATTCCGCGTGGCATCGCCCGAGAATGTGTGGTCCTGATCCGGTCCCAGGTCGAGCTTGAGCACCTTGCCGGCTTGCTTGCTGAAGTCCAGTGCCTTGAGGTCCACCCAGAAGGTATTCGGTGTCAGGGCCGACTCGAAGAAGTAGAGCTTGCGCTGGTGGTCGAACACGGTTCTCCAGCGGGTAGACGAAATGTTGGGCTCTTCGGGAGTGTTCAGGCCATATGGCACCGAGGCGTTGCGGATCACGCTGAAGACGCTGGCAAGCGCCTTGTTGGGGTCCGGGCTTTTGGGGATCGCGTTGACGTAGAACGATGCGCGGGCAAAGCGGTCGGCGGCCCGGTTGGTGCCGGGCAGCATGGTGGTGCCGCCCACTTGCTTCCAATAGGCGTTCAGGGCCAGTTGCTGATCGAAGGTCGGCGAGTTGGTCATGACCTGGTATTCACGGCCGTGGTGTATCACCTGCCGGCCGTTGATGTATTCGACGATCGCGCTGTCGCCGCTGGCGTCGGACATCGAGAGGTGCAGCGTCGTCAGGCGGCTCTCTCCGGGCACGTTGTCCGAGACGATGGTGAAGGGCTCTTTCTCCAAAGCCGCGACGGCTTCCTTCACGGTGGCGAAGTTGTCCAGCACATACTGCGCCCAAGCCGCAATGGTCAGGCCGGGTTTGCTGCCTGCGCCGAAAGCGGGGTATTGGGATTCCACGAGCCATAGCAGGTTGGCATTCAGGCCGGCCTCATTGACTCCATCGGTGGTGGAAACGTCATAGCCCGAGGTGACAACGCTGCCGTACCTGGAAGTCCAGCGCAGGGAATTGGGGCCGGCCTTGCCGCTGCGCTCCATGCCGCGCGGCAGTACCCAGAGATTGCTGACGATGTCGCTTTTCCAATCCATGGAGCGTGCCGTCACGACCTGGCCATTCGCACCCAAATAGACAAGGCGAGTACAGGCCCAGGCGCTGGAAAGGGCTGCAAGCCCGGCAAATCCCACCAGCAATGCGCCCACAACGGGACGAATCTGCAATGCGCTTTTCTTCACGGGCAATTCCTTTGTAAGCAAATGGACTGGCGCAGTGTAGGCGGCAGGCATTTGCATCCAGAGTCGGATAAAGCCGCATTGGAGACGGCCAAGGCGATGGCCGATGGTTTTATGGGCGTGGTGCAGGCAACGGCACGCGCGCTGGCAGCACGGTCAGATGGCGTGGCTGAGCATGGGGCTGGCCAGCATTGCGACGGCAAAGGAAATGGCGCAGATGGCAGACCACAGAAAGACGAGGAAGAGGTGTCGCATCAGAAGGTTCTCGGCAGTTCGGTGGCGAATGCGGTCCGCAAGGCGCGCAAGCCCCGCGCGTACAGGCGCCCCAGGGGCGAGCGCGACTCCATGCGCAGCAGCAAAGGCTGGTTGCCGCGCACGGGAAAGGCTTCCAGCAGGCTGCGGTGGTAGCGGGCATCCGGGTCCGGGTTGAAGCTTTCTGTCGGAACGACTCGACTCATCTTGTATCTCCGTCACATGATTTGGAGAGGTTTCTGGGTACGTGCTCTCCTATGGGCTCTATTTCAATTGGTTGCGCGGTGTTTCTGTGCGGGCCAAGGTTGAGGTCGCATGTAGGCCGCGCCTGTACGCCGTGTATGTGTTTTGCGGACGCGCTGTGCGCTGCGTCCTCAGGCCTCGCAGGGGTGCAAGGAGTGGCCTCCAAGCCTCTTTGCGGCGGCTTGCCGTGCCTAGAATTCCTGGTCCCCATTTCATTTATGTGCCAGGAGTTCCATGTCGTCCCTTGTTCCTCCGCTTCAGATCCGGCCTGTCACACAGGCGGATCACCACCAATGGCTTCCTCTCTGGCAGTGCTACAACGCCTTTTATGGGCGCGCTGGCGAGACGGCGCTGCCGGAAGGCATCACACAGGCCACCTGGGAGCGTTTCCTCAATCCGCTGGAGCCGGTGTTTGCGCTCGTGGCGGAGAGCGAGGGTGAGCTGGTCGGCCTGGCGCACTACCTGTTTCATCGCAGCACCACGCGGCTGGAGCCGGTGTGCTATCTGCAGGATCTGTTTGCCGATGCGCGCCGGCGCAAGCAGGGCATTGGCAAGTCGCTCATCCGTGCGGTCTATGCGCAGGCTGCGCAGGCGGGAGCGCGCCGCGTGTACTGGCAGACGCAGTCCTCCAACGAGGCGGGCCGCGCGCTGTATGACCAGGTGGCCGAGCACCGAGGCTTCATCGTCTACGGGCACGAAGTGCAGGGCTGAGGCTGACGCTTTGTTGTCGGGTAGGCGGCCTGGATACGAAACCTGTTGAAACAGCGGGCGTGCGCTGCCGCTGCAAGGCCTGCGGGCAGCCCGGCAACCCTAGAATCACGCGTTGTCCTATCGCTGCTAGCGCTGCACCCCATGTCCAATCTCATCGTCCACGGCGGCACGCCTTTGCGCGGCCGCGTCGTTCCCTCCGCCAACAAGAATGCCGTGCTGCCGATTCTGTGCGCCACGCTGCTGACCGATCAGCCGCTGCGGCTGCATGGCGTGCCGGACATCACGGATGTGCGCAAGATCCTCGACATCTTTCGCACGCTGGGCAGCGAGGTGCAGCTGGACGAGACCACGCGCACGCTGCAGCTGCACCACCGCGACACGCGCTTTGACGCGTCCTCGCACCGCCTGCCCGAGGAAATGCGCTCTTCCATCATGCTAGTGCCGCCGCTGCTGGCGCGCTTTGGCGTGGCGCGGCTGGAGGACAACGTCAAGGGCTGCACGCTGGGTGTGCGCGAGATCGATCCGCACGTGGATATCTTTCGCTCCTTTGGCGGAGAGGTGGAGCGCGCCAGCGGCTCCCTGCTGATCCACAGTGCCGCGCCGCTCAAGGCCGTGCGCCACTGGCTGGACTACGCCTCGGTCACGGCTACGGAGAACTTCGTGCTGTGCGCCGTGGCTGCGCAGGGCGAGTCCATGCTGACCAATGCGGCCTGTGAGCCGCATGTGCAGGAGTTCTGCCGCTTCATGGTGATGATGGGTGCTGATATTGACGGCATTGGCACCTCTCGGTTGACGGTGCGCGGCGGTGCGCCGCTGGGCGGCGGCGATTTCATCTTCGAGGAAGACTTCCACGAGATCACCACCTTTCTCGCGCTGGGTGCGATCACGGGCGGCGATGTGGAGGTGCGCAACAGCACGCCGGACAACTTTCCGCTGATCGACCGCACCTTCGCCAAGTTTGGCGTGCAGGTGGAGCACAAGAACGGCTGGTCGCGCGCGCTGCGCTCGGGGCCGCTGAAGGTGCAGACGCCTTTCACCAGCAATGTGCTTACCAAGGTGGAAGCCGCTCCCTGGCCGTACTTTCCGGTGGATCTGCTGCCCATCTTCATTGCGCTGGGTGTGCATGCGCAGGGCAATGCGCTGTTCTGGAACAAGATCTATGACGGCGCGCTGGGCTGGACGGGCGAGCTGTCCAAGTTCGGTGCCCATGTGTTTTCTTCGGACCCGCACCGCGTGGTCACCTTTGGCGGCAATCCGCTGACGCCGGCCGTGGTGGAGAGCCCCTACATCATCCGCGTGGCGATTGCGCTGTTCATGGTCGCCAGCAGCATCGAGGGTCGATCGGAGATCCGCAACGCCACGCCGATTCGCCGTGCGCATCCGCACTTCGTCGAGAACCTGCGCAGCCTGGGCGCGCGGGTGGAGTGGACCAACGAGGAGTGAGATCAGGCGGCGATGCGCAGGCCGCTATGCCTGCGGCGCCGCATCCGAGAATCTCTTGGCCGCCCTGAGCAGGTAGCTCACGGCATAGAGGATGGGGTCGTCCATCTCGTCGTCGTTCACGCGGTCAATGATTTCCAGCAGGCCTTGAAGGTCGGCCGACATCTGCGGCAGCACGCTGCTGGCCAGCGCCTCGACCGGCTGCTCTGCAGCGGCACGGTCTGCCTTGAGGTGGTAGCTGCGCAGCAGGTCGTGGACACCGACCACCATGGCGCGGTTGGATCTTTCCACATGCATTTCCAGCACGCTCAGCGCCGCGCTGATGTGGCATAGCGCATCGGTCGCCAGGCTCTCCGGATCGGGCGCTCTGGCGAGGGCCTGCGCAAGGCGCGCGGAGGCGGGCATGTCTGTGTCCGGCATGGTTCTGTTCTTGCGCAATAGGTCTGGGGTTCAGTGCTCGTACGCACGAGCATCGGCACGGGCATAGGCATGGGTGCTGGCTTGCCCACGCCTCGGTCGGGCCGATTCAAATGTTATGCCAACTTGGAATCATGTCAACTAGGCATGAATCTGAATTTGCATCTGGCAGGTACCATCGCCCAATGCAACGAAAACCCTTTCCCAGCGAAACCCAGGAGCGCTTCATCGTCCGTTTCCCGGATGGAATGCGCGATCGCATCTCGGAAGTGGCAAAGGCAGGCCACCGTTCCATGAATGCCGAAATCGTTGCCCGCATACGGCGCAGCTTCGAATTGGATGAAGCCGGCGACACGGCCCAGGCCGGCCCGGACCTGGATGTGGCGGAGTTGAAAAAGGAAATCGCGCGCCTGTGCCGCTTGCTGCAAGAACACAAGGACGCCGCTGCAGGCCTGTTCGAGGCGCACAAGGAGGCCGTGGTGACCGAAGCACTCAAGCGCCTGCGCTCCGAAGCGGGTGAGGCCGCGTCTTTGCCCAAGGCCACGGGGAACAGCGTGCAGGCCCGTCGCACCAGCAAGAAGACCTGAGGCTGTAGGCCTCAGACCACGCGTATCGTTGCAGCGCGCTGTCGCGCGCCCCGGTTTGCCACGCGTATCGTTGCGTTGGGTGTTAAACAACCTATCCCTTTTTGAAGGCTCTTGCAGCAAAGGACGCAACTATGAACACGGATCAGATCAAGGGCACGCTCAAGGATGCCGCAGGCAAGGTGCAGCAAAAGGCTGGCGAGTTGATCGACAGCCCCGAGCAACAGGCCAAGGGCATTGCCAAGCAGGTCGAAGGCACGGCCCAGAAGAAGCTGGGTGATGTAAAGGAAGTCTTGAAGGACGCGAAAAAATAAGGCATTGACCCTGCCTTTGCGAGCAAGCCCGCCACACCCTGGCGGGCTTTTTCTTTTCCACGGATTTCGACGAATGGGTGTGCGAAGAAGGCGCTGCGCGCTTCCTGTTTCAGACGGCCTGCGGCACCCTGCGGCCAGGGTCCGTGGCCACATGCACGCGGTCGCGGCCCGCCTGCTTGGCGGCATACAGCAGGCCGTCGGCGCGCGTCAGCGCATCGGTCAAGGCGGTGTTGGCGGCCACGGGTGCGATGCCGAAGCTGATGGTCACCCGCTGGCCGGCCGCCAGCACATAGCCGTCCGCGCTGAGCTGGGCGCGTATGCGCTGGGCCACGCGCTCGGCCTCCTGGGGCGTGGTGCGCATCAGCAGCAGCACGAATTCCTCGCCGCCAAAGCGTGACACCAGATCGTCGTTGCGCACGTGTTGCTGCAGGGTCTGGGCCACGGCCTGCAATACACGGTCTCCGCAGTCATGTCCCCAGCTGTCATTGATGCGCTTGAAGTGGTCTATGTCGCCTATCAGCACGGAGATCGGGGCCATGTGCGGATCGGCCAGGCGCAACTCGGCTGCCTCCTGGAAGGCGCGGCGGTTGAGCAGGTTGGTCAGCGAGTCGTGGTTGCGCTCCTCGCGCAGCGCTGTGAAGACATCGCGCACCGTGCACGCCAGCAGCATGAGGGTGAACAGCAGCGCAAACGACAGCGTGCTGACCAGGGTGACCAGCCAGTAGGTGGAGCGTGCAATCTCATTGAGATCGGTGCTGCCCAGGGCCAGCACCAGCAGCGGCCGGGCAGCGGTGTAGCCGGCAAACACCACGTAGGACCAGTAGAGCATTCTCTCCAGCCAGTCCTGCGGCGGCCGGCGCCGCAGCATGGCGGGCGCCGGCAGCATCTGCAGCAGGCCCAGGCCGGTGTTGAGCCAGTGCACGCGCACCCACAGATCGACCTGGACCCGGCTGTAGTAGTACAGCGCAGCCAGGACGACGGCGCCTATGAGCAGCCCCAGCAAGGGATGGGCCGAGACGCCATAGCGCCCCGCCATGCAGCGCGCGAAGCACCAGGTGCCGAACAGATACATGGCGCCCGTGAACACGGCCCAGTGGTGCAGTTCTTCCGGGGGTGCAAGGCTTTGCCAGGCCAGCGCCAGAGAAACCAGGGCGTATCCGCCCGCAATCCACAGCAGGTAGCGCTGGCGCCGCTGCACCAGCCAGCACACGGCCAGCGTGCAACTGAGCAGCAAAATGCTCAGCGGCGCAATCAATACATAGAGGCGATCGGTATCGAGTGACACATCCACAGCGTGTTATGCACTTGCAGGTGCGGGTGGCGACAGCTTCGCGATTGCGGCATTGAATGGTGCTGCATACCGAAGCGCCGGTCCATTTTGCATCCGTTGCCACGGCGCTTGCGGCCGCATGGGCGCATGTTCTGCGTTGTGCACGGCTGGCGATATCGGGCCTACCTGTGCAGCGGCCTCAAGTCCCGGGCATTTGTGACGAAAGAGCAGGTCATCTTTTCCGGATTGGTGGCCTATGCCGATATGGCAAGGCGTTGCGCCGGAAAACGGTCGCCGCTGATGTGCGCGGCCTGTTGTTTCACCTTTCCTGTATTCGGTTTTTCCGACGAGAGTGCTACGAATGAAATTTGATCAATGGAGCGTGTCCGCCAAGCTTTGGGGCACGCTGGGCGGCTTGCTGGCGATGATGCTTGCGGTATCGCTTTGGGCACAGTTTGCGGCGGCTCGCGCCATGGACCACGGCATGCAGACGCTGTCCGAGTACGAGAGTCGCATCAGCCTGGCCATTCAATGGAAGGGCGCAACGGAGACCACGGGCGAGCGGGTTCTGGCCAGCAATGCCTCCACCGATGAGGAACTGACCCGCCTGCTCGACGGCCGGGTCAAGGAAGGCTCGGCACTGATCACCAAGCTGCAGGCCGAGATCGTCAAGGGCGCCAGTGATGCCGACAAGGCGGCGCTGGAGCGCATTGCCGCCATCCGCACCGAGGTGCTGGCACTGAACAAGCGGGCGCGCGAGATCAAGTTGACCGGCGATGCAGCGGCATTCCGCGAGTTCGTCCAGCAGCAGTACCTGGGCGCCATTGGCCGCTACGTGGACTCGCTGGAAGTCTTCGTGCAACTGCAGCGCAGCCAGCGCGATGCAGCCCGCGAGCAGTCCCAGGCCGCCCGGCAGCAGGCCAGCGTGCTGGCCTGGATCGTCCAGGGTGTGGTCCTTCTGGCGGGCCTGGCCCTGGCCTTGGTGCTGACGCGGGCCATCACCCGCCCCCTGGAACGTGCCGTGCAGCTGACGGACGCCATCGCCCAGGGCGACCTCACGGTGTCGGCCGATGACAGTCGCAAGGACGAGTTCGGCCACCTGCTGCGCTCGGTCTCGGGCATGGCTGCGCGGCTGCGCGGCCTGGTGACGGAGGTGCGTGACAGCGTGCACTCCATCTCCACCGCATCCACCGAGATTGCCGCGGGCAATCACAACCTGTCTTCGCGCACCGAGCAGACGGCGTCCAATCTGGAGGAAACGGCCGCCAGCATGGAGCAACTGACCGCCACCGTGGGCCAGGCGGCCGACACCGCGCGCCAGGCCAATCATCTGGCCGGCAGCGCCGCCCAGGCCGCCGAGCGCGGCGGCGCCGTGGTGGGCCATGTGGTGGCCAGCATGGATCGCATCGGCGACAGCGCACGCCGCATCTCCGACATCATCGGTGTCATCGACTCCATTGCCTTCCAGACCAACATCCTGGCGCTGAACGCTGCCGTGGAAGCGGCCCGCGCAGGCGAGCAGGGCCGCGGCTTTGCCGTGGTGGCCGGTGAAGTGCGGGCCCTGGCCCATCGCAGCGCCGAGGCCGCCAAGGAGATCAAGGTGCTGATCAGCACCTCGGTCGATGCCGCGCAGGAAGGCTCGGCCCAGGTGGCCCAGGCCGGACAGGTCATGGACGATATCGTGGGCAGCGTGCGCAAGGTCTCGGACATGATCGGCGAGATCACGGCATCTTCCACCGAGCAGCGCGACGGCATTGGCCAGGTCAACCAGGCAGTCAGCCAGCTGGACCAGATGACGCAGCAAAATGCGGCTCTCGTGGAGGAATCCGCAGCGGCGGCCGCCGCCCTCAGCGACCAGGCGCAGCGCCTGTCGGGCATGGTGGCCGTGTTCAAGGTGGGCCATGCCGTGCCAGCCTTGCGTTGACCAGCACCAAGGCGCAATGACACACGCAGAAAAAAGGACCGCCCGAGGGCGGTCCTTGAAGAGAAAAGCCGGTGCCCTTGCGGGCCTGCCAGGGTAAGTCAGTGAGAGGGGAGGGAGGAGATAGTCTCCCTGGCCCGGCTGGAAAATGGTTCGTGGTGGCTGCGGATCGCTCCAGTGGCCGCCTGGACTTCGCCGCTGCGCGGTTGCATCCACATGGCTTGCGCTTGCTGTAAAGGCATGGCCAACATGATTTTGGAGAGCAGGGCTGTAGGACAGTTCCCTGTGTGATACCTGCTGTTTCCCTTGTTGTGATTGCTTGGGTACCGAAACATGCCGGCACCCATCGGTTCACGCATCTGCACTACATTGAAGAATTTGTAACTTCTGAGCAATAGGGTTAACCCGTTGCTTCTGGCAGCAAAAAGCCCGCACTTGGCGGGCTCTGTCGCAGCTTGGCGGCTGCCAGGGGGCGGGTTGCGCCGGACCTCATATGGCGAAGGGAGTGCGGTCCTTGCCTTCGATCCAGCGGGGCTGCTTGCCGCGGCCGGTCCAGGTCGCGCCCGTGGCCGGGTCGCGGTACTTGGGGACGCCGACCACGCGGAAACCGCCACCAGCCTTGGCTTTGGACGAAGGGAAGACGTCGGCCTCGGTCAATCCGTATTGGTCGATGATGGTGCGCACCTGGGCAATGGCTCCGGACTTCTCGGTCTTGAGCACTTCGGCGATCTGGGCTTCGAGATGGGCTTTCTGCTGCAGCAGTGTCTTGTAGTCGGTAGTCATGTATATCAATGGATGTTGATCTGCCAATATAAAGGAATCTTAGGAGACTTTTGGCAAAGTGAGCCTACACTGCCGCGCAACACCCGGACGGCGACAGGCGTATTGCCTGGAACCTGTCTGAGAACGGATTCCCATCTTGCCCGAGTCTAGGCGAGTCGGACGCTGATTTTTGTAGCGTATGGAAACCGGGCCATCGCGTCTGCCACAGCGGCGCAGGTGCTGGGGAACAGGGCTGTGTAGCAGGCGCCGGCCACTTTGATGATGCATCGCTTCATGTTTCTCTTCCCTTGAATGACAGATCTGCCTTCTTATCGGCATTTTTGTATCAAGGTGAAACACTTTCTTGCCCGGCTCCCTGCCGGCCCCCGATGGGAAGCCACTCTCGATCAATGGCAGTCCATGCAAGGGAAGAAAAGGCCGCGTGGTGCACCCCAAAAATATGAGGGAGGGAAAAACACAGGGTGCGCGGCGCAAACGGCAGGGTCCTGGAATCAAGGCTCTGGCGTTTGCGACAGAAAAATCCCGCAGCCAGGGCGGCAAGTGTCTGTGTTACAAATTGACACTATAGCACGCATCCTTCAAGCTTGTGACTGGTTCTTGCAAAAGGCTGACTACTGCAGCTTGGGCGGCGCTGCCAGCAATGCAGTGCCTGCACGAAGGAGCTAGCCAGCGGGCTTCTTCGCACGCAAGAAGCAGGCAATTACAAGGGCAAGTACGCACTCTTCGAGCTCTGGCGGCCGATGCGTCTCGGATAGGCTCGGTGGGCATTCACAGCCCTCGTTTTGCCTTCACTACGCATCATGTTTCAAACACTTCGTGCCCGCCTGATCCTCATCTGCGTAGCAATCACCGTGGCCGCGCTGTTCGCGCTGTCCATGGCCACCTTCTGGACGGCGCGCAGCAGTACGCTGTCCGATATCGACGAAAACATCGGCCAGCTCACGCGGGCCCATGCATCCACACTGACCGACTGGGTTCAGGACAAGCAGCGCATCACCGGCTCATTGAAGAAAGCGGTTGACCAGCCGGACCCCGTTCCCTTCCTGCTGGCCGGCCAGCAGGCTGGCGGCTTCGATGACGCCTATTTCGTCCATGCCGACAAACGCGCCGTGTTCACCCATCCCATGCCGGAGAACTACGACGGAACCCAGCGCGACTGGTTCAAGCAGGCCGTGCGCGAAGGCCGGCCAGGCGTGACGCCAGCCTATGTCGATGCCAGCACCGGCGAGCTGACCATCAGCTTTGTCGATCCGGTCGGCAGCTCGGGCGCCATCACGGCCGTTGTCGGCACTGATGTGCGGTTGGCCGCCATGTCCAGGAAAGTGGCCGCCATCCGTCCCCAGGAAAAAAGCTTTGCCTTTCTGATGGATGGCGAAGGCCGCCTGCTGGCCTACGCCAAGCCCGAGCTGGCGCTCAAGCCCGCTTCCGCGATTGCCCCTGAACTCGATGCCGCGCTGATCAAGCGCCTGGCCGAGCAGGGCGGCCGCGCCGATCTGGTGCTCGATGGCGAGCCGCAGATGCTCTACGCCGCCAAGGTCGAGGGCACGCCCTGGACGCTGGCCGTGGTGATCGACCGCGCACAGGCCACGCATTCGGTGCGGGCGCTGCTGCAGGTGGCCGCCCTCATCACCGTGCTGTCCGTGCTGGGCGCGGCGGTGCTGCTGACCGTGGCGCTGCGCCGCATGCTCAACCGCCTGGCCGTGGCACGCGATGCGCTGCAGGACATCGCCTCGGGCGAAGGCGATCTGACCCGCCGCCTCACCTCTGCCGGCCGCGATGAGCTGGCGCAGATCGGCCAGTCCTTCAACCAGTTCGTGGACAAGATCGCCACGGTGCTGCTGCGCATTCGCGAGTCGTCGGAATCGGTGCGCATGGCTTCGGCAGAGATTGCGGGTGGCAACCAGGACCTGTCGTCACGCACCGAGCAGCAGGCCAGCTCGCTGGAGCAGACGGCAGCCGCCATGGAGCAGATCACGGCAACCGTGCAGCAGAACGCGGCCAATGCCCGCCAGGCCAGCGAGCTGGCCACCAGCGCCTCGCAGATCGCCACCCAGGGCGGAGAGGCCGTCGGCCAAGTGGTGCAGACCATGGGCGGCATTGAGGCCTCGGCCCGCAAGATCGAAAGCATCATCGGCGTGATCGACTCCATTGCCTTCCAGACCAACATCCTGGCGCTGAACGCGGCGGTGGAAGCGGCGCGCGCCGGCGAGCAGGGTCGGGGCTTTGCCGTGGTCGCCAGCGAGGTGCGCACGCTGGCGCAACGCAGCGCCACGGCGGCCAGGGAGATCAAGGCGCTGATCGATGATTCCGTGGGCCAGATCGACACGGGCAGCCGCCTGGTGCGCAATGCAGGCACCACCATCGACCAGGCCGTGGACGGCGTGCGCAAGCTCAGCACGCTGGTGGCCGAGATCAGCAACGCCAGCCAGGAGCAAAGCCGTGGCATTGCCGAGGTGGGCAGCGCCATCGGCCAGATGGACCAGGTCACGCAGCAGAACGCTGCGCTGGTGGAAGAGGTCACGGCCGCAGCGCAGTCGCTGCAGCAACAGGCGGTGCAGCTGGCGCAGGCCGTGGCGGGCTTCAAGCTTGAAGATGCAAGCGCGGCAAGCGCAGGAAGTGCGGGAAGCGGCATGCGCCGCCTGCGCTGAGCGCGGGCAAAGCCAAGGCGGGCCGGGCGGTCAGGCCGCCTTGGCGCCACCCGGATGCTCGCAGGCAAAGGCCGGTGTGTCGGCCTCGCCAGCCACGAAGTAGCGGTCGCGGCCGCTGGCCTTGGCTTGGTACAGCGCCGTATCGGCCATGCGCAGCAAGGCACTCAAACCCAGCGGTGGGTAGGCCATGTTCGTGCAGCCTATGCCAATGCTCAGCGTGGGGCAGATGGCTGCGCCATCGTTCATGTCGATGCGAATTTCGCGCGTGGCCTCGCACAGCCGCTGGGCCACGGCGATTGCCGTGACGCAGTCGGCACCGGGCAGCAGCACCGCAAACTCCTCGCCGCCCAGGCGGCCTATGAGTTCATGCGGGCGCAGCGCCTGCGACAGGCGGGCCGAGACTTCCTGCAGTACCCGGTCGCCGGCGGCATGGCCATGGCGGTCGTTGATGTGCTTGAAGTGGTCCAGGTCGAGCATCAGCATGGCGCCTGACTGGCGCTCGCGCTGCAGGCGCTCCAGCGTGCGCTGTGCGCGCTCCAGAAAGCTGGTGCGTGCCAGCAGTCCGGTCAGCGCATCGTGGTTCACTGCATGGCGCAGCTTGCTGAGCATGTCCTTGAAAGCCATGAGCGTGCAGGCTACGGCCAGCGGGCCGATCGACAGCATGGCCAGACCCAGGCGGAAGGAGAACGTGGTCTCCAGCTCGGTGTTGGGCGAGCTGAACAACACATGGGAAAACGTGGCCAGCTTGATGGCACAGCTGACCAGGTTGAGCAGGGCGACCACGAACAGCCGATAGCGCATGGCGCACAGCAGCATGGCCGGCATGGTGAGCGACAGCGCGCCTGGTCCGCCCAGGTAGATGGCAATGGATTCGGAAATCGCCAGGGCAAGCAGCGGCAGCAAGGCCTGCGCCGTTTGTTTGAATGGCTGGCTGCGCCAGGACAGCGGCTCCAGCTTTGCCGGAAGGCTCAGCAGCACAGGCAGCAACAGGGTCATGTGCATCAACTCGCTGCTGAACCACATGGCCATCATGGGCTGCCAGGGCCAATGCATGAGATGGTGCATGCCCGCCGAGCCCAGCACGGCTCCGACCACGCTCACCAGCAGGCTGCACATCACCAGATGCAGCACCGAGGAAGGGGAGCGCATCTGCTGCACCCGCTGCGGCAGGCGCCGCATCATCACCCAGCCGCAGGCCACGGCGGCCAGGTCGGCAAAGGTCAGCCACAGGGTCTGGTCCAGCGGACTGCCGGAAAGCCATTCGGCCAGCGCCATGGCAATGGCGGCAGCCGTCCAGCCGTGTCTATGGCTGTAGGCAGGGCTGCGAAGCATCCAGCCCAGGAGCAGGGCGTTGGACAGCCACAGAGACGACAGATGTTCCGGAGAACGCAGGCCCAGCGCCACGGCCGAGCACAGGAACAGCACCCCGCCCAGCACAAAGCTGTCCCGCCAGGGCGTTGCAGCTTGTGGAAGGCTCCACGGATCTCCGGATGCGGCGCGATGTGACATATGTCTCCCCTGTGGAGACCGAATGGAGGCACCGGACTCTGCGCGCGTTCGTCGGGCATGGCGGCCATGCCTTTGTCATGGTGATGAACGAGCGGCCCGGCGGGCAGCGGGAACAGGAAATCCTCCTCGGGGCAGATAAAACAAGACGCGCGGGGTAACTTGAGTACACAAAATTTACGCCTGCGGGGCCAATCTAGCGGAAATGCATGTATTTGCAAGTACTGATCCATCTTGCATACAGCACGCGATGAAAGCGTTTCGCAGGCGCCGGTAAGCCCGATCAGCACTGCCGCAAGTGGCAGCGGTGCGCCTGGAGCAGCTTTTGTGAAGGAAAGATGGGATGCATGCTAAGGATTCATGCGGTTCCGTAGTCAGGTCCCTGCGTGGTCCCTGCTTTCTGTCGCGCCAGGAATTTGTAATTAGTTACTTTTGTTTCTGATGAATATCCCAAGAGCTGGTGGTGCCAGTTGGGGCGGCTGCTGGTCGGCGAGGGTTGGAGAGGCATTCCAGCCACCGCGGCACCAGGAAAAGTGCAGCTCCTATCGATAGAACGACGATGCGCAACGCATAAAATCGCCGGATTGGGGGGGATCTCTGCCGAAATGTTGAACCACATCCGGGCAGCCTTCATGGGTGCTTGCCGTTGAAATCCAGGGAACCGCATGGAATACCGTCTTGATGAAACCGACCGCCAACTGCTGCGTCTGCTGCAGACCAATGCACGTGCTTCCACCGCACATCTGGCTCGGCAGATGAATCTGGCGCGCACCACGGTGGTGGCGCGCATTGCCAGGCTGGAGCAAGAGGGCGTGATCGCCGGCTACGGCGTGCGCCTGGGCGCACGCGTGGAGCAGTCTGCCGTGCGGGCGTATTGCGGCATCCGCGTGCAGCCCAAGACGGCCACGTTGGTCATGCAGGCGCTCAACCGCTTCACCGAGGTCGAGGAGGTCTCTGCCGTCAGCGGCCAGTACGACTACATGGTGTTCGTGCGCTGCGAGAGCAATGAAAAGCTCGATGCGCTGCTGGACCGCATCGGCCTGATCGACGGCATTCAGCAGACCTATACCTCGGTGGTGCTCAGCCGCAAGATCGACCGGCGCACGACGGCGGCCCTGAGCCAGCCGGGCGAATCCGCTGCCTGACGGGCGCTCTGCAGCCATTGCAACCACTGTCGGGTCTCTGACATCTGCTAGTGAAACTGCCGGGTAGGCAGTCCCTTGCGGCCCTCCTATGCTGTTGTGGGCCCCCGTACCAACAGGGGCCTTTCTTTGTGTACGCATAACACTAGGAGACAAAGCATGTACCCAGCGGTTCGCAGTGGATGGAAGCCCCTGTCATTGATTTGCCTGGCCGCCTTGGCGGCCTGCGGCGGTTCGGGCGACGGCTCCAGCAGCAAGTACAGCGCGGAGATTCGCCGCACGGAAATGGGCATTCCGCACATCAAGGCCAAGGACTGGACGGGCCTGGGCTATGGCGCCGGCTATGCCCAGGCGCAGGACAACCTGTGCACCATGGCCGACTCCTTCCTGACGTACCGCGGGGAGCGCTCGCGCTACCTTGGCGGCGATGCCCAGGCCGTCTACGACAGCACCATCGACCGGCCGCGCAATCTCGACTCGGACTTCTTCTTCCGCCATGTCGTCTCCGATGACGCCGTGGCCGCCATGATCCAGGCCCAGCCCGACAAGCTCAAGCAACTGGTCGATGGCTTCGTGGCCGGCTACAACCGCGTGGTGCGCGAGACCCCGGCCGGGGCCAAGACCAATGCGGCCTGCGCGGGCCAACCGTGGGTGCAGACCATCACCGCGCAGGACATCTGGCGGCGCATGTACACGGCCAATCTGGCCGGCGGCTACAGCAACTTCGTGGCCCAGATCGCCAATGCCGTGCCGCCTGCAGCGGCTGCGGCTGCAACGGCCTCGGCCAAGCCGGCGAAGGCCCGGCCGGCCGTGACGCAGCTGGCCGCGCTCAAGCCGGGGCAGGTGGTGGCGCCATCATTGCAGGTGGGCGGCACCACGGGCATCGGCAGCAACATGTACGGCTTTGGCCAGCAGGCCACGGGCGGCGGCAGCAGCGTGCTGTTCGGCAATCCGCACTGGTACTGGAAGGGGCCGGACCGCTTCTATCAATCGCAGCTCACGATTCCGGGCGAGATCGATGTCAGTGGCGCAAGCTTTCTGGGCATCCCGATGGTGCTGATCGGCTTCAACAACGACGTGGCCTGGAGCCACACCGTGTCCACGGCGCGGCGCTTCGGCCTGTTCATGTACCAGTTGGCGCCCAATGACCCGACCCGCTATGTGCGCGACGGCAAGACCGAGGCCATGCAGGCCAGCAGGATCACCGTGAGCGTGCGCAATGCCTCCGGCGGGCAGGACCAGGTCACGCGCACGCTGTACAAGACCGTGCACGGCCCGGTGGTCAACCTGGGCGCCATGGACCCGGCGCTGGGCTGGACCACGCAGAGCGTGTTCGCCATCCGCGACATCAACGCCTACAACTACCGCACCTTCCGCAACTGGCTGCGCTGGAACCAGGCCAGGTCGCTGGACGAGTTCATCCGCATCCAGAAGGAGGAGTCGGCCATTCCCTGGGTCAACACCGTCGCCGCAGGGCGCGGCAATGCCCAGGTCTGGTATGCCGACATCGGCGCCGTGCCCAACGTGCCGCCCGCGCAATTGCAGGCCTGTGCCACGCCGGCCTCGGCAGCCATCAACGCGGCGCTGCCCCAGGTGCCGGTGCTGGCCGGTGGCAGCAGCCAGTGCGACTGGAGTTCGGATGCGGATTCGGTGCAGGCGGGTGCCATCGGCCCCGCGCGTATGCCCAATTTGCTGCGCAGCGACTACGTGGGCAACATGAACGACAGCTACTGGCTGTCCAATGCCTCGGCGCCGCTGACCGGCTATCCGGCCATCTTCGGCTCCACTTCGTCGGCCCAGAGCCTGCGCACGCGCTTGGGCCACACCATGGCGCTGCAGCGGCTGGCGGGCACGGACGGCTACCCGGGCAAGCTTGCCACCAGCGACATCGTGCGCCAGATGGTGCTGGACAGCCGTGTCTACAGCGCGCGCTTCAAGGACGAGGCATTGGCCCAGGTCTGTCCAGGCCCCGTGTCCACGGCTGGTGAAACGGTGGACGTATCGGCTGCCTGCACGGCGCTGCAGGCCTGGGACGGCACGGGCACGGCGGCATCCAGGGGCTCCCATGTCTGGGATGAGTTCTGGAAGCGCGTGGCCAGCCAGATCAAATCGGCCGACCTGTATGCCGTGCCTTTCGATGCGGCCGACCCCGTCAACACGCCGCGTGGCATCAAGCCCACGGCCAAGGCGGCGCTGCAAAAGGCGTTCGCCGAAGCAGTGAAGGCCGTGCAGGGCAGCGGCTTTGCCATGGATGCGGCGCGCGGCACCGTGCTGTTCTCGCAGCGCGGCGGCGAGAAGATCGCGCTGTATGGCGGCTGCGGCGAGGTGGGCTACTTCACCATCACCTGCTCGGAAAACAAGATAGAGCAGGGCGGCTACAGCATGGACGGGCAGCCGCACGGCAACAGCTACATGCAGGTGGTGAGCTTCCCGTCGGCCGGTGTGGAGGCCCATACCTTCCTGACCTTCTCGCTGTCGGACGACCCGGCCTCGGCCCACTACGTGGACTACACCAAGGCCTACGGCGCCCGCCAATGGCTCAAGCTGCCGTTCACCGACAGCGCCATCCAGGCCAGCCCGGCCTACAAGACGCAGACCGTGAGCGAGTGAAGCAACCTGTGACCCTGTGACGGGCCGCCGGTTCGCTGGCGGCTCGCCGGGAGTGCAAAAAGCAACGGGGGCCTCGGCCCCCGTCGCTTTTGGAATGCGCTGGCCGTCAGTCCACGATGACGCGCGGCTCGCCCGCCTCCATGCGGCCGACGATGGCGGCACTGCCAAAGCCCTGCTCGGCAAACAGTGCAAGCACCTGATCGGCAACATCCGGCGTGCAGGACACGAGCAGGCCGCCCGAGGTCTGCGGATCGGTCAGCAGCGCGCGCTGCGCATCGGTGATGCCGGCGCCCAGCGCAACCTGCGCGCCATAAGAGGCCCAGTTGCGGCCCGAGGCGCCCGTGATGACGCCCTGCTCGGCAAAGCCCTGCACCGTGGGCAGCACGGGCAGACTGCGGCTGTCGATGCGTGCCGTCAGGCCCGCGCCGCGTGCCAGCTCCAGGCCATGGCCCAGCAGGCCGAAGCCCGTCACATCGGTCAGCGCGTGCACGCCGTCCATCTTGCCCAGCGCCGTGCCGGGGCGGTTGAGCAGGGTGGTTGCTTCCACCATGGCGCGGTAGCCGGCCTCGTCCAGCAGGTTCTTCTTGAGTGCGGCCGACAGAATGCCCACGCCCAGCGGCTTGCCCAGGATCAGTACGTCGCCGGCCCGGGCGTCGGCATTGCGCTTCATCTGGCGGGGGTTGACGATGCCGATGCCGACCAGGCCGTAGATGGGCTCGACCGAATCGATGGAGTGGCCCCCGGCCAGCGGAATGCCGGCATCGCGGCAGACCGATTCGCCGCCTTCCAGGATCTTGGCAATGGTGTCGTGCGGCAGCACATTGATGGGCATGCCCACGATGGCCAGGGCCATCAGGGGCTGGCCGCCCATGGCGTAGATGTCGGACAGCGCATTCGTCGCGGCGATGCGGCCGAAGTCATACGGGTTGTCCACGATGGGCATGAAGAAGTCCGTGGTCGCCACGATGGCCTGCTCGTCGTTGATGCGGTAGACGGCGGCGTCGTCGGCGGTCTCCGTGCCCACCAGCAGGTCCGGGAAGAACTGCTTGGGCAGCGCGCTCTTGCCGATCAGCTCCGCCAGCAGGCCCGGCGCGATCTTGCAGCCGCAGCCGCCGCCATGGGACAGCGAGGTGAGTCGGGGGGCTTGGGAGGTGTCTGTGGTCATGGAGCAATCCGGCGATCGGCGGCGATCGCAGTAGTGGGAGAGAGTGCCTGCCGCCAGCGCGGCGGCGCGCCATATTATGGGCGGGCACGGCGGGCGGCCATGGTACAAGCGGGCATGTCCAAGTCTTTCACTCATGACCGCGCATCCGTGGAATGCGATCCCGAGACGGTGGTGGGCGTGGAGCAGCGCGGCTTCAACGCCTGGCCGGCCCAGCGCACCGTGCTCTGCGGCGACTGGCTGCTGCGCGCCGCGCAGGGCCATACCAAGCGCGCCAACTCGGCCAATGCCCAGCAGCCCGGCGCCCGCCTTGGCGCCTTGCTGCCGCAGATCGAGGCCTTCTACGAGCGCCAGGGCCTGCCTGCCATCTTTCGCCTCTCGCCCCTGGCAAGTCCCGAGGCGGATGCGCAGTTGGCGCAGGCCGGCTACCGGCTGGCCGACCCTTCCCTGGTGATGCGTGCCGCATTGACGGACATGGCGCCGCCAGCGAACGACCAGGGCTGGACCCTTGCCATTCAAGCCCAGCCTGGCACGGCCTGGCTGCAGGGCTTTGCCGAGGCCGGCGCCGTGCCGGAGCAGCACAGGCAGGCGCACCACCATATGCTGCAGTCCATTGCCTGGCCCGCCGCATTTGCTTCGCTGCAAGTGGGCGGTGGAGTGGGCGGCGAGGTGGTCGGGTTTGGCCTGGCCGTCGTGGAGCGCGGCTGCGTGGGCCTGTATGACATCGTCATCACGCCTGCGCTGCGCGGCCAGGGACTGGGCCGGGCGCTGGTGCATGGCCTGATGCACTGGGGGCAGACACAGGGAGCGCAATGGGCCGAACTGCAGGTGCGTGCGCCCAACATGGTGGCGCGCGGGCTGTATGAAAGCCTGGGCTTTCAGGCGCTCTACGGCTATCACTACCGGCTGCCTGCCTCTGCTCTTTGATGCCTTACCGCATTGGGCCATCCAGGGCGCCCCGGCGTGACAGTCCCGGCGGCCAGATGGGGTCGATATGTGAAAAAATGCTTCAGTGCGCCAGCGTGGCGCAATGCATGGATATTCCGTTCAAGGAGCCTTGGTTGCCAGCTCGCACACATCGCATACATCACACATACCGCAGGTGGGGCATGGATTGCAGGATCAAAGGCCTGTCTGCCCGGGCCTGGCTGGTCGTGGGTCTGCTGGCCTTGCAGGCCGGGCTGGTGGGGCAGGCACATGCGGAGCCGGCGGCCGATGAGCATGAGCTGGGGGTGACCCGCACCGTCGTAGGCATCCTGGGCTACACGCGCTGGCCCACGGAAAGCCCCGTGCTGCGGCTGTGCGTGGTGGGCTCCACCGAATATGCCGACGACCTGCTCAATGGCGCCCCGCAGACCGTGGGCAGCCAGCGGCTGGAAGTGCGGCGCGTGGTGCCCGTCGATGCGCGCGCCCTGGTCGAATGCGAGGGCATTTATGTCGGCCAGCTCGATGAGGCTGCCTGGCGCAAGCTCATGGAGCAACTGGCCGGGCGGCCGCTGCTGACCATCAGCGAGCGGGGCGAGCTGTGCCGCATCGGCGCCATGTTCTGCCTGCGCCGCCGTGGCGAGGGCGCGGGCTTCGAGGTCAGCCTCGACTCCGTGGCCCGCAGCGGCCTGCGTGTCAATCCCAAGGTGCTGCAACTGGCGCGCCACAGGACCTTGCCATGAAGTTGTCCCTGTCCGGCAATGCCTCCCTGCGCAACGTGATCCGCCGCGCGCACCTGCGCATGGCGGCGGTGGCCATCGCGCTGGCGGGGGCACTGCTGCTCATCGTCGGCGTGGCCACCCTGCGCCTGTACCTGTCCAACAACCTGCATCTGGTAGCCCGTTCGCTGGCCTATACGGTCGAGGCATCGCTGGTCTTCGGTGACCGTGACGAGGCGGCCCGCGTGCTGGACCAGCTGCTGCGCGGCGAAGGCGTGGCTCATGCCGAGGTCTTCGATGCCGAGGGCCGCCCGTTCGTGCGGTGGTCGGGCCATGGTGGCTCGGCGCTGTCCAGCATCGGGGAGCTGCTGGCCGTGGGCATTGGCCTGCCGCGAGCCGAGGCCGATGTGCGCCAGGACGGCAGGCTGGTCGGCAGTGTGCAGCTGGCCAGCGATGGCGTGGGCCTGGTCCGCTTCCTGGGCGCAGGTTTCATCGTGCTGGTGCTGTGCGTGGGTGTCAGCGGCTATGTGGGCCTGCGCCAGTCGCGCCGCATGCTGCGCGACATTGCCGAGCCGCTGCAGCAGCTGGCGCGCGTGGCCCGGGCCGTGCGCCATGACCGATCCATGGACCAGCGCGTGCCGCTGGCGCGCATTGCCGAGCTGCGCGAGTTGGGCGACAACTTCAACGCCCTGCTGGCCGAGCTGCAGACGCGCCATGAGCGGCTGCAGCAGCAAAATTCGGCGCTGGAGCGACAGGCTTCGCGCGACAGCCTCACTGGGCTGGCCAACCGGCTGCATTTCGAGCAGCGACTGCAGCAGGCGCTGGACAGTGCGGCGGAGAGCGGGCAGAAGCTGGCCGTGCTGTTTCTGGACAACGACCGCTTCAAGCAGGTCAACGATGCCTACGGCCATGCCGTGGGCGATGTGCTGCTCAAGGCGGTGGGTGCCCGGCTGCGCTCGCAGGTGCGCGAGACCGATCTGGTCGCCCGCCTGGGTGGCGACGAATTCGCCATCCTGCTCTATCCCATCGGCGGCGGCGGCGATGCGCAGATGGTGCAGGACAAGATAGAGGCCGCCATGCGCGAGCCCCTGGTCGTTGGCGACGGCGTGGTGCTGCAGCCTTCGGTCAGCGCGGGCGTCGCCCTTTTTCCCAAGCATGGCCAGAGCATGGAGACGCTGATGCGCCATGCAGACCAGGCCATGTACCAGGCCAAGGCCATGCGCCAGGCCGAACGAATCACAGGAGGATGACATGTTGAAACGACGGAGCTGGATCCGGATGTGCGGCGCAGGTGCGGCCGCAGTGCTGGCCCTTGCACTGGTCGGTTGCCAGACGGTGCCGCAGGCGCCGGCCAAGGCGCCGGGGCTGACCGAAGAACAGCAGCAGTTGCTGCGCAGCCAGGGTTTTGCGCAGGCAGACCAGGGCTGGGAGCTGCAGATGTCGGGCAAGCTGCTGTTCGGCTTTGATTCGGCCGAAGTCGGCGCCCAGGCGCGCACCAAGGTGCTGGAGTTGGGCCGTGCCCTCAAGGGCGTGGGCATCGAGCGGCTGCGCGTGGAAGGCCATACGGACGATCGCGGCAGCGATGCCTACAACATGCGCCTGTCGCTGCGCCGCGCAGAGGCCGTGGCCGACGTGCTGGCCGAAGCTGGCCTGGCGCGCCAGGATATCGAGGTCAAGGGCCTGGGACGCGCCATGCCCGTGGTGCCCAGCGATGCAGCGGAGAACCGCCGCGTGGCCATCGTCGTGCCCTTGCAATAGCCGGAACCTGGCTGGAATCAGAGTCGGGGGATTGGCGGAAAGCAGCAGGAGTCGAACCTACCCAGGAGCGGCTGACGCCCCTGACCGGGTTTGAAGCCCGGGCGCACCACCGGGTGCGTATGCTTTCCTTCTGGATGTTGGGCACCCCCTGAGGCGCTTACGCGCCTTCCCCCTCTCTACCCGCTTCGCGGGGGAGGGGGACGACGCCATCGCCGCGAGGCGGCTCTTGCTCGGCGTCCCTGGGTTGGGCCGCGCCGCTGCAAGCGGTATGTCCAAAGCCGGACATTGTAGCGGCCCCTTGCCTCAGATTCTTGCTGTGGCACCAGTGGTCCACTGCACATCGGGGCGCAGCAGGTGGGCGTCGCGCAGGCGGCGGGTGTAGCCGATGCGGTCGAAGAATTCGAGGATCTGGATGGCGCGTTTGCGGCCCAGGCCGGTGGCGTCGCGGAAGGCGTGGGCCTGGATTTCGGCGTTGGGGGTGGAGGAGGCCAGCTCGCGGACCAGGGCCGCGAGTTCGTCCATGCGGGCTGCCGTGTAGAACAGGTCCTTGGTGACTTGGAACAATTGGCCCTGGCGTGCGAGCTTGCGCAGCAGCTGGCGCACGGTTTCCTCGCCCGTGGCGCTGTCGCGGGCCAGGTCGCGCACCCAGGGCGGGTCGTAGCGGCCGGCCTCGATGGCGGGCAGCAGTTTCTGGGCGATCTGCGTTTCACTGTCCGACAGCTGCACGCTGTGGCCGGGCAGGTGCAGCCAGGCGCCGCTGGCGGCCAGGCTGCCGTCCTGCAGCAGGGCTTGCAGCAGGCCTTTCCACAGCGCGTCATGCCCTGCATGTACCAGGCCCGACAGTGCCATGCGGCGCAGGCGTGCGGCGTTCACGCCGGGCTCGTCGGGGCTTTTGTCGTGGAAGCGCGCCATGCTGTCCAGCACCTGGTTGCGCAGTTGCTGCAAGCGTGCCTCGCCCAGCAGCAGCGTATCGCCCTCGGCCAAGGGGAGGCGGTGCAGGCGGGCATCCGTGGCCACCGATGCGCGGCCCGTCAGGCGCATGAGCTGCGACGTGGCAATGCCGTGCGCCGCGCCTTGCACCAGCGCGCTGGCGTCCCCGGTGGCAATCAGCGATTCCAGCGCCTGCAGATAGGCCGTGCGCTCGGGGCTGCGGCGCTTGCGTGCGGGTGCAAAGGGGTCGATGACGCTGCCGCCGGCAATGGTGCGGCTGGCCTGGGCATTGCGCACGATGAGCCGGTCGCCGGGTTGGGCATGTACGGGCATGTCCAGCACCAGTTGGACGATGGCCTGTTCGCCCGGGCCCAGCGGCTGGTCCTGCAGCAGGGCCACGTGGGCCGTGCAGCGCGCCGTACCGATGTGCACATGCACAGGCGTCCATTGGGCCAGTGATGGCGCATCGGCCAGCAGTTGCAGGCGCACGTCGATGCGGTCGCTGGCCTGCAGCAGCCGTGCGTCGGCGATCCAGTCGCCGCGCGTGATGGCTTCCTTGGCAATGCCCGACAGGTTGAGCGCGCAGCGCTGGCCGGCCAGGCCCTGTTCGCTGGCCTGGTTCTGGGCATGCAGGCTGCGCACGCGCACCTCGGTGCCCGAGGCCGAGTGCACCAGCGTGTCGCCCACCTTCACCTGCCCGCCGAACACGGTGCCCGTGACCACGGTGCCCTGGCCCGGCAGCGTGAAGCTGCGGTCCACGGCCAGGCGGAACAGCCCGTCGCTGGCCCGCGCGGGAATGGACTGGGCGCGCGCCATGAGGTGCTCGCGCAGCTGCGCCACGCCTGCGTCGTCAGGCAGGGCTGCCGCGGTAGGGAAGACCGGCGCGCCGGCCAGTGGCGTGGGGGCCAGCAGGGCCCCGATCTCGGCCCGCACCTGCTGCAGCCGCTCGGGCGTGGCGCGGTCGGCCTTGGTCAGGGCCACGGTGGCTTCGCGCACGCCCAGCAGCTGCAGGATGTCCAGGTGCTCGCGCGTCTGCGGCATGACGCCGTCGTCGGCGGCCACCACCAGCAGGGCATGGTCTATGCCCACGGCGCCTGCGGCCATGGTGTGCACGAATTTCTCGTGGCCGGGCACGTCGATGATGCCCAGCACCTCGCCATTGGGCAGCGGCGTGTAGGCATAGCCCAGCTCGATGGAGATGCCGCGCGCCTTCTCTTCCTTGAGTCGGTCGGTGTCCACGCCCGTGAGCGCGCGCACCAGGGTGGTCTTGCCGTGGTCGATGTGGCCGGCGGTGCCGATGATCATGCGTTCGTCCTCAGGCGATGTGCAGCAGCGGCAGCTGTTCGGTGAAGGCCGGCTCGTCGGCTGCCTCCAGGCAGCGCAGGTCCAGCCACAGCGCGTCGTCATGCAGCCGGCCGATGACGGGGCGCGGCAGGCCGCGCAGGCCGGCCTCCAGCCGGGTGAGCTGGCGGCCAGCCTGGCGTCCGTCGGCCGGATGCAGGCGCAGGCCCCAGCTGGGCAGGTTTTCCACGGGCAGGGCGCCGCTGCCGATCTGGCTGTTCATCTCGGCGGTTTCCACCACGTAGCGACTGCCCAGCGCCTGCTGCACCAGCGGCTGCAGCGCCTGCGCGCGGGCCTGCATGTCGGCCTGGGGGCGCGTGAACAGGCGCAGCGTGGTCAGGCGCTCGGCCAGCTTTTCGGGGTGCAGGTACAGGCGCAGCGTGGGCTCCAGCGCGGCCAGGGTGAGCTTGCTCACGCGCAGTGCGCGCTTGAGCGGATGTTTCTTGATGCGGGCGATCAGGTCCTTGCGGCCCACGATCAGGCCGGCCTGCGGGCCGCCCAGCAGCTTGTCGCCGCTGAAGGTGACGATGTCGGCGCCCGACTCGATGGTCTCGCGCACCGTGACCTCGTAGGGCAGGCCCCATTCGCGCAGATCGACCAGGGTGCCGCTGCCCAGGTCCACCACCATCTGCAGGCCACGCGCATGGGCAATGGATGCCACCTCCGCGTCGCTCACGGCCTTGGTGAAGCCGGTGATGGCGTAGTTGCTGCAATGCACCTTCATGAGCAGGCCGGTGTGTTCGCCGACAGCGCTTTCGTAGTCGCGCGCATGGGTGCGGTTGGTGGTGCCCACCTCGACCAGGGTGGCGCCTGCGCGCGTCATCACGTCGGGAATGCGGAAGGCGCCGCCGATCTCCACCAGCTCGCCGCGCGAGACGATGACCTCGCGCCCGGCCGCCAGCGTGGCCAGGGTCAGCAGCACGGCGGCGGCGTTGTTGTTGACGACGGTGCAGGCCTCGGCGCCCGTGAGTTCGCAGACCAGGGATTCGATCAGGTCGTCGCGGTCGCCACGGCCGCCGTCTTCCAGGTCGTACTCCAGGTTGGCCGGCGCCGTCATGGCGGCCACCACGGCGTCCACCGCCTCCCGCGGCAGCAGGGCGCGGCCCAGGTTGGTGTGCAGCACCGTGCCCGTGAGGTTGAAGACCGTGCGCAGCCGGGGCGCAAAGCGCCGCGCCAGGCGCAGGCCGGCCGCCTGCACCACCTCAGTGATGCCGGGCGCGCCTGCATCGGGCTCGCCGGACCGCAGCCGCTCCTGCGCATCGGCCCGCATCTGCGCCAGGGATTCGCGCACGGCCTGGGTGCAGGCATCAAGGCCGTGGCGCTCGCGCAGCGCGAGCATGTCGGCGCTTAGCAGCACCTTGTCCACGGCAGGCAGGCGCAGCGCGGACGGGGCAGGGGAGGCGGCAGGGGAGGCGGCAGAGGGGGCGGCGGTATCGGTCATGGCGTGCGAAAGGGTCAGGCAGCAGGCGTGGCGGGGTCGATCAACGCGTCGCCGGCCTCGTCCTGCTCCTCGGCAAAGGCCACGTAGAGCAGGGGATTGGCGCTGGCGCGCTGAAAGCGCGTCTCCTCGCCCATCAGCAGGTCCAGCATCAGCGAGGCCAGGTCGTCGGCCAGGGGCTCGGCCATCGGGTCCTTTTCCTGGTTGACCACCTTGCGGTAGCTGCCGCATTCCTCGCAGGTCTCGGCCAGCACGGTATCGCCTGCGCCATCGATGCCCTGGTATTCAACGCCCTTGGTCGACTCGCAGTGGGAGCACTTGACGCGCACCATGTGCCACTCCGTGCAGCAGGTGCCGCAGTGCAGGTAGCGGTGGCCCGCCGCCTTGCCGCCAATGCGCAGCACGCTGGCCACGGGCTCGCTGGCGCAGACGGGGCAGATCGAGGCGGGATCGGTGTAGGGCACGTCGCGGGCGCTCAGGCCGCTGGCGCGCGTGGCAAACACCACCTGCAGCGCAGCCATCACAAAAGGCGCCATGCCCACGTGGCGGGCCGCCACTTCCTTTTGCAGCAGCCGCTGCGCGATCTCGTCACGCCCGGCCGTGTCCAGCGCGCGCAGCTCCTGCAGCAGCGGCTGCAGCGGCGCAGGCAGGCCATCGGCGCCCGACAGGGCATCGAGCATGCGGTCCAGCACGCCATGCCAGGCGGCATCGATATGGTCGGCGGCAGGCAGCAGCGGCATGGAATGCTCCTGCGCCCGGGCGATCAGCGCCGCATCGGGCTCGGCCAGCGTCAACTGCCCGGCCGCCTTGGCCTGCGCGTCCACGATCTGCGCCACAAACCGCAGGTAATCGGCAATCGGATTGCCCTCGGCCAGCTGCCGCAGCCGCGCCGCGCGCTCGCTGAACAGCCCCGGCAACTGCGGCAGCAGCACGCGCGGAAAACTGGTGTGGTCCAGCGACTCGATATCGCCAGGTTGAAGAATGCGTTGCATTGGAATGTTCCAAAAAGACAATCGCCCAGCGTCCAGGGACGCCGGGCGGCTGGTGGCTTCAGGCGAAAGGCTAACACGGGGTTGCGCATTGTCCTTGGCCTATGAAACCGGCTGGCCCCAGATCAGGGGCACCGAGGAAGGGCCGCCCCGCACCGAGGGTGCCGTCCCCCCCCGCGAAGCGAGAGGGGGAAGCGGCGCAGCCGCTCAGGGGGCTCAGTCGTTGTCACCGGTCATCTTGCGATACCACCCCCGGTGGTGCTGCTTGGCCCAGGCCCGCGTCACCGTGCCGTACAGCATGGCGCGGATGGTGCCCCGGGTCCAGATGGCCGCGTACACGTGCATGATGATCAGGCCGATCATCCACACGCCCGCAATGGCATGCACCACCGAGGCGGCGCGCACCACGTTGACGGGCAGCGTCCACCAGGCGCGCCACATGAGCGCGCCGGTCACGGTGATCGCCAGCATGCCGATGACCAGGCCCCAGAACAGCAGCTTCTGGCCGCCGTTGTACTTGCCCTGCTCGGGCATGTCGTGGTCGTCGCCGTCGATCATCTTGTTGACGTTCTTGAGCCACTCGATGTCGCGCGGCTCGACCACGTTCAGGCGCCAGAAGCGCAGCGCCATGATGATGAAGAACAGCGCCATCACCACCCCGATGTAGGGGTGCAGGATGCGCGTCCACGGCCCGCCGCCGAACAGCTGCGTGAGCGGGAAGAAGGCCGGGTGGAAGAACGCCAGGCCCGACAGCGCCAGCAGGATGAAGCAGATGCCGACCACCCAGTGGTTGGCACGCTCCGATGCGTTGTAGCGCACCAGGTCACGTGGGTTGCGTTTCATCGGCGGGCCTCCTTTTCAGCGGCTTCCTGGTCCTTGCGGTCCATTTCGTCTTCCAGTTCCTTGGACACGTCGTTCGGGCCCTTGGTGATGTAGTGGAACAGGCTGCCGACGGCAGCTGCGCCCAGCGCGGCCATGGCCAGCGGCTTGGCAACGCCCTTCCACAGGGACACCATGGGGCTGATCTTCGGGTCGTCGGGCAGGCCCTTGTACAGCGAAGGCTTGTCCGCGTGATGCAGCACGTACATCACATGGGTGCCGCCCACGCCTTGCGGGTCATAGAGGCCGGCCTCGGCATAGCCGCGCCGCTTGAGGTCGCCGATGCGGTGCTCGGCCTGGTCCTTCATCGCCTCCTTGGTGCCAAACATGATGGCGCCGGTGGGGCAGGTCTTGACACAGGCAGGCTCGCGGCCAACGGCCACGCGGTCCGAGCACAGCGTGCACTTGTAGGCCTTGTGGTCCTTCTTGGAAATGCGCGGAATGTTGAACGGGCAGCCCGTGACGCAGTAGCCGCAGCCCACGCACTGGTCCTGCTGGAAGTCCACGATGCCGTTGCTGTACTGCACGATGGCGCCCGGCGAGGGGCAGGCCTTCAGGCAGCCCGGGTCCTCGCAGTGCATGCAGCCGTCCTTGCGGATCAGCCACTCCAGGTTGCCGGTCGCTTCGTTCTCGTACTCGGTAAAGCGCATGACGGTCCACGACTGATCGGTCAGATCGGTCGGGTTGTCATAGACGCCGGCCGCGCAGGTTCCGATTTCGTCGCGCAGGTCGTTCCACTCCATGCAGGCGGTCTGGCAGGCCTTGCACCCGATGCACTTGGAGACATCGATGAGCTTGGCCACCTCGCCGCTGTGCGTTTCGCGCGCACTGGGAGCAGGCGTCGTCGTGGCCGAGCGACGCTTGATATCGAGAGACATGGTTGATGACATCAGCTGCTCCTTAAACCTTTTCCACCTTCACGAGGAAGGTCTTGGATTCCGGGGTAAGGCTGTTGCCATCGCCCACCGATGCCGTCAGGTTGTTGGCCATGTAGCCCTTGCGGCCCGTCGACGAGAAGCCCCAGTGAATGGGCACGCCCACGTGGTGGATGGTCTTGCCATCGATCTTCATGGGCTTGATGCGCTTGGTCACCACGGCGGCTGCCTTGACGAAGCCGCGCTTGGAGCTGACCTTCACATGCTGGCCGGTCTCGATGCCCAGTTCCTTGGCCAGCGCCTCGCCGATTTCCACGAACTGCTCGGGCTGAACGATGTTGTTCAGCTGAACGTGCTTGGTCCAGTAGTGGAAGTGCTCGGTCAGGCGGTACGTCGTGCCCACGTGCGGGAACTCGCTGGGCGAGCCCGCCGAATCCTTGACGGAGTCGAAGATGCGCGTGGCCGGGTTGATGACCGCCAGCTTGTTGTCGGGATACATGGGGTTGTATCCCAGCGGGTTGTCAAAGGCCTCGTAGTGGGTGGGGAACGGTCCCTCGTTCATGCCCTTGCGGGCGAAGAAACGCGCCACGCCCTCGGGGTTCATGATGAACGGATCGGTGGTCTCCGGCGGCATGGTCGGGCCCATGTCGGGCACGTCGGCACCGCCCCAGGCCTTGCCGTTCCAGCGGATCAGCGTGCGCTTGGGATCGAACGGCTGGCCGTTGCGGTCGCAGGAGGCGCGGTTGTAGAGCACGCGGCGGTTGGCCGGCCAGGCCCAGGCCCAGTTCAGCGTGTTGCCTATGCCCGTGGGGTCGCTGTTGTCGCGCCGGGCCATCTGGTTGCCGGACGAGGTCCAGCAGCCTGCCCAGATCCAGCAGCCGCCCATCGTCGTGCCGTCGTCGCGCATCTCGCCGAAGCCGGCCAGCTGCTCGCCGGCCTTGCGGATGAGCTTGGTCGGATCCTTGGGGTCGAACAGGTCCACCAGCGCGCGGCCGTTGTACTCCTTGGCGATCTCTTCCGACGTCGGATGATCGGCATGGGCATAGGGCCACCACAGCTTGGTGATCGGCTCGGGGAACTTGCCGCCGTCCTTCTCGTAGGCCTGCTTCAGGCGCAGGTGCAGGGCCGACATGATGGCGATGTCGGTCTTGGCCTCGCCCGGGGGCTCGGCCGCCTTCCAGTGCCACTGCAGCACGCGCGAGGAGCTGACGACGGCGCCGTCTTCCTCGGCAAAGCAGGTCGTGGGCAGGCGGAACACCTCGGTCTGGATCGATGCCGGATCCACGTCGTTGAACTCGCCGTGGTTCTGCCAGAACTCCGATGTCTCGGTGACCAGCGGGTCCATGATCACCAGGAACTTCAGCTTCTTGAGGCCTTCGCGCACATTGTTGCTGTTCGCAAGGGCCGCCAGCGGGTTGAAGCCCTGGGCGATGTAGCCGTTGATCTTGCCCTGTGCCATCAGGTCGAACACCTGCAGCATGTCGTACTGCCTGTCCAGCTTGGGCAGGTAGTTGAAGGCCCAGTTGTTCTCGGCCGTGGCCGCCGGTCCCCACCAGGCCTTCATCAGGCTCACGTGGAACTTGGGCGTGTTCGACCAGTAGTTCATCTGGCCCGGGCGCATGGCCTTGGGCGTGCGCGCGTCGATGTACTTCTGGTAGTCCTGCTCGCCCTCGTTGGGCAGCGTCAGGTAGCCGGGCAGCGAGGCAGACAGGATGCCCAGGTCCGTCAGGCCCTGGATGTTGGAGTGCCCGCGCAGCGCGTTCATGCCGCCACCGGCCACGCCTATATTGCCCAGCAGCAACTGCACCATGGCGCCCGTGCGCAGGATCTGCGCGCCCGTGGTGTGCTGTGTCCAGCCCAGTGCGTACAGGATGGTCGCGACGCGGCCCGGCACGGCGGTCGATGCCAGCTTCTCGCACACGTGCAGGAATTTTTCCTTGGGCGTGCCGCAGGCGCTCTCCACCTTCTCGGGTGTGTAGCTGGCGTAGTGGCGCTTGAGCCATTGGTACACGCAGCGCGGATGCTGCAGGCTGGCGTCCACCTTCACGTAGCCGTCGGCGTCGAGCTCATAGTCCCAGCTGGACTTGTCGTATTTGCGTGTCTGCGGGTCGTAGCCCGAGAAGATGCCTTCGTCGAACGCAAACTCCTCCTTCACGATGTACGAGAAGTCGGTGTAGTTCCTCACGTATTCGTGATGGATCTTGTCGTTCGTGAGCAGATAGTTGATCACGCCACCCAGGAACACGATGTCCGAGCCCGACCGGATGGGGGCGTAGAAATCGGCCACGGAGGCGGAGCGGTTGAAGCGCGGATCGACCACCATGAAGTGCGCACCGTTGTGCTCCTTCGCTTCGGTCACCCACTTGAAACCGCAGGGATGTGCTTCAGCGGCATTGCCGCCCATGATCAGGATAACGTCCGCGTTCTTGATGTCGACCCAATGGTTCGTCATCGCTCCACGGCCAAACGTCGGGGCAAGACCTGCCACCGTCGGGCCGTGTCAGACACGTGCTTGGTTATCGAGTGCGAGCAGGCCCCAGGAACGGGCAACCTTGTGTGTGACGTAGCCGGCTTCGTTGCTGGAGGCCGAGGCGGCCAGCATGCCGGTGGTCAGCCAGCGGTTCACCGTCTGGCCCTTGTCGTTTTGCTCGACGAAGTTCGCGTCGCGATCGTCCTTGAGCAGCTTGGTGATGCGCGTCAGCGCCTCGTCCCAGGACATGCGCTTCCACTCGTTGGAGCCGGGGGCGCGGTACTCGGGGTACTTCAGGCGGTGCGGGCTGTGGACGAAGTCCAGCAGCGATGCGCCCTTGGGGCACAGCGTGCCTCGGTTGACGGGGTGGTCCGGATCGCCCTCGACGTGGATCACCGACAGCTTGGCGTTCTTGGCGCCGTCGCTCAGCGAATACATCAGGATGCCGCAGCCTACCGAGCAGTAGGTACAGGTCTGGCGGGTGACCGTGGTGGCGGCCAGCTTGAACTGGCGCACTTCAGCCAGGGCGGCAGTGGGCGAGAAGCCCATCAACGCCAGGCTGGATCCGGCCAGAGTCGAACCAGTCACTTTCATGAACTGGCGTCTGGAGAATTGGACCATGTGGGGTACCTTCTAATAGAAATTGACGCTTGTAAGCAAATTCTACGAGTGCACCCCGGAATCAATCCGGGAAATAACCCTTAATCCTGAGTCGGCCTGTGCGGCATTCGCGCGCAAGCTCCACGCCAGGCCTTGCTGCGCGGGGCTTGCCGGGGCGCCGCCCGGCGGGATCATCAGTTGAAATGATTATCTGGATTCAGGGCTTCGGACATTTTGTTTTATATCAATCCGCCATTCATTGAATGGATGAATGAGCTCGATGAATCCAGGCTATTGCGCGAATGCGATCCATTTGCACCCATTGAATGCCTGAAAATGGATTTCCGGCCCCCGTCCAGAGGGAGGGGCCGGAGCAGGCTCAGCGTGCCGGCGGGCGCGGATCCTGCGGTGCTTGCTTGAGGTCCATATCATCCGATGTCTGATATTCAGCATGCGCCAAACCTGCCTGGGCAAGTTGGCGGCGCTTTTCCTCATCCTGCACTTGCATGCGCGAGAACATGTCCCAGATCGCCATGAACAGGGCCGCGATCACGGGGCCTATCACAAAACCCGTCAGTCCGAAGAGAGCCATGCCGCCCAGCGTCGAGATCAGCACGATGTAGTCGGGCATCTTCGTGTCCTTGCCCACCAGCAAGGGGCGCAGCACGTTGTCCACCAGTCCGATCACCAGCACGCCGTAGGCGATCAGGATCAGGCCCTTGCCCATGGCACCGGTGGCCAGGAAGTAGATGGCCACAGGGGCCCAGATCAGGCCAGCGCCCACGGCGGGCAGCAGCGACAGGAAGGCCATCACCACGCCCCACAGCACGGGCCCCTGGATGCCCAGAATCCAGAAGATCAGCCCGCCCAGCGCGCCCTGGGCGGCCGCCACGGCCAGGTTCCCCTTGACGGTGGCACGGATCACGGTGGTGAACTTGCTCGACAGCTCGGCCTTGTGGTCGGCCTGCAGCGGAATCGCCATGCGGATGCGCTGGGTCAGGTCACGGCCGTCGCGCAGCAGGAAGAACAGCAGATACAGCATCACGCAAAAGCCCACCAGGAAGCCGAACGTGTTCTGGCCTATGCCCAGCGCCTTGGTGGCGGCCAGCTTGGAGGCCTGCATGGCGATGCTGGACAGCTTGTCCTGTAGCTCGGCCAGCGAGCCCAGGTGCAACCGCTCCAGCCAGGGTGTGACCCAGGAGGGCAGGGCGTCCATGATCTGTTGCAGATAGGTGCCTGCATCCAGGTTGCCGCTGTTGACGCGCTCATAGATCAACGAGGCCTCGCGCACCAGGGAGGCGCCGATCAGCGCCAGCGGCAGGATGGCCACGACCAGGCACAGCAGCAGGGTGGACAGGGCGGCGAGATTGGTGCGCCGGGGCATGCGCGCCAGCAGGCGCCGGTGCAGCGGCGAGAACAGGATGGCCAGGGCGACGCCCCAGAAGATGGCCCCCATGAATTCCCAGAGCACGGCACCGAAGCCTATGGTCGCCGCGATCAGCAGCAGCATGAAAGTGCGTTTGTGTAAGGGCAGCAGGTTCATCTGTCGGTCCGTTCGGAAGATGCGCCAATGTACGCGACTGCGGGAACTCCCGGAGGGTCCAGGTAATCGCTTGGTAACTGCCCTGCTGCGATGTTTGAACGGTGGCACAATGGCGGTCGCAACCAGGCCCTTCCCCAGCCACAGTCGCATCCGCCAATCGGTACAGCCGTGTCGCGGAAGGTTCCACAAACCAGCTAATGCCTCCTTCAGGGAGGCTGAGGTCAGCGCAATATGAGCGATCAGACGTCGGTCTACCAAGCCTACCAAGGCAATACCTACCTCTTCGGCGGCAATGCCCCCTACGTCGAAGAAATGTACGAGAACTACCTGGCCAACCCCGGTAGCGTGCCGGATTCCTGGCGCGAGTACTTTGATGCACTGCAACATGTGCCCGCAGTCGACGGCACGGACTCCAAGGACGTCCCGCACCAGCCCGTCATCAACGCTTTCGCCGAGCGCGCCAAGCAAGGCGGCACCAAGGTGGTCGTGGCCTCCGGCGCCGACTCCGAGCTGGGCCGCAAGCGCACCGCCGTCCAGCAGCTGATCGCCGCCTACCGCAATGTCGGCGCACGCTGGGCCGATCTCGATCCCCTCAAGCGCACCGAGCGCCCCGAAATTCCCGAGCTGGAGCCGTCGTTCTACGGCTTCACCGATGCCGACCAGGAAACGGTGTTCAACACGAGCAACACCTTCTTCGGCAAGGAAAGCATGTCGCTGCGCGAGCTGATGAACGCGCTGCGCGAGACCTACTGCGGCACCCTGGGCACCGAGTACATGTATGCCACCGACCAGACGCAAAAGCGCTGGTGGCAGCAAAAGCTGGAAACCAGCCGTACCAAGCCCAGCTTTGACGCCAACCAGAAAAAGCGCATCCTCGACCGCCTGACGGCTGCCGAAGGCCTGGAACGCTACCTGCACACCAAGTACGTCGGCCAAAAGCGCTTCTCGCTGGAAGGTGGCGAAAGCTTCATCGTCGCCATGGACGAGCTGATCAACGCTGCCGGCCAGAAGGGCGTGCAGGAAGTCGTGATCGGCATGGCCCACCGCGGCCGCCTGAACGTGCTGGTCAACACCCTGGGCAAGATGCCCAAGGACCTGTTCGCCGAGTTCGATCACACCGCTCCCGAAGATCTGCCCTCGGGCGACGTGAAGTACCACCAGGGCTTCAGCTCCGATGTGTCCACCGCTGGCGGCCCTGTCCACCTGTCGCTGGCCTTCAATCCCTCGCACCTGGAAATCGTCAACCCCGTGGTCGAAGGCTCGGTGCGCTCGCGCATGGACCGCCGCGACGACCCGCACGGCAAGCAAGTGCTGCCCGTGCTGGTGCACGGCGATGCCGCCTTTGCCGGCCAGGGCGTGAACCAGGAAACCCTGGCGCTGGCCCAGACCCGTGGCTACACCACGGGCGGCACAGTGCACATCATCATCAACAACCAGATCGGCTTCACCACCTCCGATCCGCGCGATACCCGCTCCACGCTGTACTGCACCGACATCGTCAAGATGATCGAGTCGCCCGTGCTGCACGTGAACGGCGATGATCCGGAAGCCGTGGCACTGGCCGTGCAGCTGGCGCTGGAATTCCGCATGGAATTCTCCAAGGACGTGGTCGTGGACATCGTCTGCTTCCGCAAGCTGGGCCACAACGAGCAGGACACGCCTGCCCTGACCCAGCCGCTGATGTACAAGAAGATCGGCGCCCACCCCGGCACCCGCAAGCTGTACGCCGACAAGCTGGCCACGCAAGGCCTGGGCGAATCGCTGGGCGACGACATGGCCAAGGCCTACCGCGCCGCCATGGACGAAGGCCGCCACACCGTGGACCCGGTGCTGACGAACTTCAAGAGCAAGTACGCCGTGGACTGGAGCCCGTTCCTGGGCAAGACCTGGACCGACGCAGGCGACACCGCCATCCCGCTGACCGAATGGAAGCGCCTGGCCGAACGCATCACCACCATCCCCGAGACCGTGACCCCGCACGCGCTGGTCAAGAAGGTCTATGACGACCGCGCAGCCATGGGCCGCGGCGATGTCAACGTGGACTGGGGCATGGGCGAGCACATGGCCTTCGCATCGCTGGTCGCATCGGGCTACCCCGTGCGCCTGTCGGGCGAGGACTGCGGCCGCGGCACCTTCACCCACCGCCACTCGGTCATCCATGACCAAAAGCGTGAAAAGTGGAGCGAAGGCACCTACATCCCGCTGCAGAACGTGGCCGACAGCCAGGCTCCGTTCACCGTCATCGACTCCATCCTGTCCGAAGAGGCCGTGCTGGGCTTCGAGTACGGCTACGCGTCGAACGATCCCAACACCCTGGTGATCTGGGAAGCCCAGTTCGGCGACTTCGCCAACGGCGCCCAGGTGGTGATCGACCAGTTCATCGCCTCCGGTGAAGTCAAGTGGGGCCGCATCAACGGCCTGACGCTGATGCTGCCGCACGGCTATGAAGGCCAGGGCCCCGAGCACAGCTCGGCACGCCTGGAGCGCTTCATGCAGCTGGCCGCCGACGCCAACATGCAGATCGTGCAGCCCACCACGGCCAGCCAGATCTTCCACGTGCTGCGTCGCCAGATGGTGCGCCCGCTGCGCAAGCCGCTGGTCATCATGACGCCCAAGTCGCTGCTGCGTAACAAGGATGCGACCTCGCCGCTGTCCGAATTCACCAGCGGTGGTTTCCAGACCGTGATCCCCGAGCAGGACGAAGCCGTCGTGAAGAACGCGGCCAAGGTCAAGCGCGTGATCGCATGCTCGGGCAAGGTCTACTACGACCTGGTCAAGAAGCGCGCCGAGAAGGAAAGCAAGGACGTCGCCATCATCCGCGTCGAACAGCTGTACCCCTTCCCGCACAAGGCCTTCGCCGCTGAACTCAAGAAGTTCGGCAACGCCACCGAGATCGTCTGGTGCCAGGACGAGCCGCAGAACCAGGGCGCCTGGTTCTTCGTGCAGCACTACATCCACGAGAACATGCTCGATGGCCAGAAGCTGGGCTACTCCGGCCGCGCTGCCTCGGCATCGCCCGCCGTGGGTTACGCACACCTGCACCAGGAGCAGCAAAAGGCCCTGGTGGAAGGCGCGTTCTCCAAGCTCAAGGGTTTTGTCCTGAACAAGTAAGGCAGCCCCCACCCGCTACGTATCAGTACAGAACACTTTTGGAAAGAATCACAAATGGCTATCGTTGAAGTCAAAGTTCCCCAGCTGTCCGAGTCCATCGCTGAGGCCACCATGCTGACCTGGAAGAAGAAGGCCGGCGAAGCGGTTGCAATCGATGAGATCCTCATCGAAATCGAAACCGACAAGGTCGTGCTCGAAGTGCCCGCACCCGCCGCTGGCGTGCTGGCCGAGATCGTGCAAGGTGACGGCGCCACCGTGGTGGCCGAGCAGCTGATCGCCAAGATCGACACCGAAGGCGTGGCCGGCGTGGCCGCTGCCGCTCCTGCCGCAGCCGCCGCTCCCGCTGCCGCAGCGCCTGCTGCTGCTCCCGCCGCTGCTGCTGCCACTGGCGGCAGCAAGGGCGATGTCGCCATGCCCGCCGCTGCCAAGCTGCTGGCCGAGAACAACCTGTCGGCCGCCAACGTGGCTGGCTCCGGCAAGGATGGCCGCGTGACCAAGGGCGACGCCCTGGCGGCCGTCAAGGGCGGCGTGCAGTCCACGGCTGCCGTCATCCCCACCGGCGTGCCCACCAAGGCGCTGCCCCAGGTGTCGGCTCCCGCTGCCAAGGAAGACCTCAGCGGCCGTCCCGAGCAGCGCGTGCCCATGAGCCGCCTGCGTGCCCGCGTGGCCGAGCGCCTGCTGCAGTCGCAGTCCACCAACGCCATCCTGACCACGTTCAACGAAGTCAACATGGCCCCGGTGATGGATCTGCGCAAGAAGTTCCAGGACGCCTTCACCAAGGAACACGGCACCAAGCTGGGCTTCATGTCCTTCTTCGTCAAGGCGGCAGTGCACGCCCTGAAGAAGTACCCCGTGCTCAATGCTTCCGTGGACGGCAACGACATCGTCTACCACGGCTACTTCGACATCGGTATCGCCGTGGGTTCGCCCCGTGGCCTGGTGGTGCCCATCCTGCGCAATGCAGACCAGATGAGCTTCGCCGACATCGAAAAGAAGATTGCCGAATTCGGCAAGAAGGCGGCGGACGGCAAGCTGGGCATTGAAGACATGACCGGCGGCACCTTCTCCATCTCCAACGGCGGCACCTTCGGCTCGATGATGTCCACCCCCATCATCAACCCGCCCCAGTCGGCCATCCTGGGCGTGCACGCCACCAAGGACCGCGCCATGGTCGAGAACGGCCAGGTCGTGGTCCGCCCGATGAACTATCTGGCCATGTCCTATGACCACCGCATCATCGACGGCCGCGAAGCCGTGCTGGGCCTGGTGGCCATGAAGGACGCGCTGGAAGATCCTTCGCGCCTGCTGTTCGACCTGTAATTCCACAGGGTTCGACACGACGAAAACCCACCCTTGGCCGCGTGCCCTGCGGTGGGTTTTTTCATGCATCACAGACAAGAGATTCCTGAAATGAGCAAGCAATTCGACGTCATCGTCATCGGCGCGGGCCCTGGCGGCTACATCGCCGCCATCCGTGCCGCACAACTGGGCTTCAACGTGGCCTGTATCGACGAGTGGAAGAACGCCGCTGGCGGCGCCGCTCCGGGCGGCACCTGCACCAACGTGGGCTGCATTCCCTCCAAGGCCCTGCTGCAGTCGTCCGAGCACTTCGAGCACGCCAATCTGCACTTTGCCGACCATGGCATCTCCACCGGCAAGGTCGAGATGGACGTGGCCAAGATGATCGCCCGCAAGGATGCGGTCGTGAAGCAGAACAACGACGGCATCCTGTACCTGTTCAAGAAGAACAAGGTCACCTTCTTCCACGGCCGTGGCTCGTTCGTCAAGGCGGTCGAGGGCGGCTACCAGATCAAGGTTGCCGGCAAGGAAGAGGAAGTGCTGACGGGCAAGCAGATCGTGGTCGCCACGGGCTCCAGCGCCCGCGCGCTGCCCGGCGTGCCCTTCGATGAAGAGAACATCCTGTCCAACGACGGCGCCCTGCGCCTGGGCAAGGCCCCCAAGAAGCTGGCCCTGATCGGCGCTGGCGTGATCGGCCTGGAAATGGGCTCGGTCTGGCGCCGCCTGGGCACGGAAGTGGTCGTGCTCGAAGGCATGGACAAGTTCCTGTCCGCCGTGGACGAGCAGATCGCCAAGGAAGCCAAGAAGGCGTTCGACAAGCAGGGTCTGAAGATCGAGCTGGGCGTGAAGATCGGCGAAATCAAGAGCGGCAAGAAGGGCGTGTCCATCGCCTACACCAACGCCAAGGGTGAAGCCCAGGCGCTGGAGGCCGACAAGCTGATCATCTCCATCGGCCGCACCGCCAACACGGCCGGCCTCAATGCCGAGGCCGTGGGCCTGGCTCTGGACGAGCGCGGCTGCGTCGTGGTCGATGACGACTGCAAGACCAGCCTGCCCGGCGTTTGGGCCGTGGGCGACGTGGTGCGCGGCCCGATGCTGGCGCACAAGGCCGAGGAAGAGGCCGTGGCCGTGGCCGAGCGCATTGCCGGCCAGCATGGCCATGTGAACTTCGGCACCATTCCCTGGGTGATCTACACCAGCCCCGAAATCGCATGGGTGGGCCGCACCGAGCAGCAACTGAAGGAGCAGGGCGTCAAGTACAAGGCTGGCACCTTCCCCTTCCTGGCCAACGGCCGCGCGCGCGCCCTGGGTGATACCACGGGCATGGTCAAGTTCCTGGCCGATGCCGAGACCGACGAAATCCTGGGCGTGCACATGGTCGGCCCCATGGTCTCGGAGCTGATCTCCGAAGCCGTGGTCGCCATGGAGTTCAAGGCATCGAGCGAAGACATCGCCCGCATCTGCCACGCCCACCCCTCGCTGTCCGAGGCCACCAAGGAAGCGGCACTGGCCGTCGACAAGCGCACTCTGAATTTCTGAGTGCCAGGCTAGCCATCTAGCCCAAGTCAAAGACCTGAAAGCGCTTGCCTTGCAAGCGTTTTCAGCTTCTGAATACATAGCGAATGGTTGATGCTGCATGAGCGTTTCAGTGCGAGAGGCCTACGAGGCCGAACTGGTAGCCAAGGGCTTTCACAGTGATCCTGCGCAGTTGCGCGCCGTCGAGGCGCTGCAGCGCTGTGCCGACGACTGGGCGGTCTACCGCCAGCGCCGCTCCAACGCCTTCAAGAAGCTCATCAACCATCCCGAGATTCCCCGCGGCGTCTACATGTACGGCGGGGTGGGGCGCGGCAAGAGCTTTCTCATGGACTGCTTCTTCAACGCCGTGCCGCTCAGGCGCAAGGTGCGCCTGCATTTCCACGAATTCATGCGCGAGGTCCACCGCGAGCTCGCCGTGCTGCAGGGCACGCAGAACCCGCTGGACGTGCTGGGTGCCCGCATCTCCAAGAAGTACAAGCTGATCTGCTTCGACGAATTCCACGTCGCCGACATCACGGACGCGATGATCCTGCACCGGCTGCTGGTCTCGCTGTTTGCCAACGGCGTGGGCTTTGTCACCACCTCCAACTTCAAGCCCGACGAGCTGTACCCGGGCGGCCTGCACCGCGACCGCATCCTGCCGGCCATCGACCTGCTCAACGAGCGCATGGAAGTCGTCAACGTGGACAACGGCACGGACTACCGCCGCCGCACGCTGGAAAACGCCCGGCTCTATCACACGCCCCTGGGTGCAGAGGCCGATGCGGCCATGACCGAAACCTTCGACAAGCTGGCCGAAGTCAAGGACGAAGACCCCGTGCTGCACATCGAGGCGCGCGAGATCCGTGCGCGCCGCCGCGCCGGTGGCGTGGTCTGGTTCGACTTCCGCGAGCTGTGCGGCGGCCCGCGCTCGCAGAACGACTACCTGGAGATCGCGAGCCAGTTCCACACCGTGCTGCTGTCCGACGTGCCCTATATGCCGGTCAACATGGCATCGCCCGCGCGGCGCTTCACCTGGCTGGTGGACGTGTTGTACGACCGCAGGGTCAAGCTGGTCATCTCGGCCGCCGTGCCGCCCGAGCAGCTTTACACTGAGGGCCCGCTGGCCCATGAGTTCCCCCGTACCGTATCGCGCCTGAACGAGATGCAGTCCAAGGAATTCCTGGCGCTGGAGCGCCGTGTGGTGGACACCAGCCTGACCTGAGGCCGGTCCCGGCCGCTGGCGTCGTTTGCCGGACCTGTACATGTTGAAACTGCCTACCTCTGCTTTCGCCCTTGTGAAGAAACTGCCCGTTCCCCTGGGCGCTGCGCTGGCCTGCCTTGTGCTGGCCGGCCCGGCGATGGCTGCGGAGGCTGGCGCGGATAGCGATGCCGATGCGCGGCAGGAACGCGCCCAGGTTGCAAAGCAGGTCCAGGCCGAGCGCAAGGCCGCACGCGCCGAGATCGCGGCCCAGCGTGCCGTCATCGACAGGCGGCGCACGGCCCTGGAGTCCGAGTGCTACCAGCGCTTTGCCGTGGAAGACTGCCTCAGGCAGGCGCGCGAAGAGGCCCGTGAGCAGGACAAGCCGCTGCGCGAACGCGAGCTGCAGATCAACGACGAGGAGCGCAAGGAGCGCGCCGCCCAGCGCCTTGAGGATATCGAGGCCAAGAAGGCCCAGAAGGCCGCCTCGTCCATGCAAGCCAAGGAGCGGCCACCGGCCGCCCAGCGCGACACCCAGGCCCTCAGGGCCCAGCGTGCCCAGGACGCACAGCAGCGTGCAGCCCAGCAGGCCAGCCACCAGCGTGATCGCCAGGCGCAGATCGAGCAGCGCCAGTCTGCGCAGGAGCAGGAGCGGCGAACTGCCGCCCGCGCCCAGTTCGAGGCCAAGCAAAAAGAGGCTGCCGAGCGCAAGGCCCGCGCCGCCGATGCCGCCCGTGATCGCGGCCCGCAGGCAGCGCCCCTGCCTGCGCCTCCCGCGCCTGCGGCGCCCTGAGTTCGGTGGTCACGCCGTCACCGGCTGCTCCAGTGCCTCGAGCTTGAGCACCACCAGCGACAGGTTGTCACCCCCGCCCTGGGCGCGCACGCGTGCCTTGTCGATCAGGAATTCCGTGGCCTCGCGCGGCGTGAGCGCGTTGAGCACGGTGCCCAGTTCCTCCGCCGTGTAGTAGTGCCAGACGCCGTCGCTGCAGGCCATGAGCGTGGTGCCCGGATGCACATGCTCGATCACGTGGTGGCTCATGGGCGGCTCGGCCTCGGTGCCCAGGCAGCCCAGCAGGATGTTGGACTTGGGGTGCACATGGGCCTCGAATTCGGTGAGTTCTCCCCTGTCCACCAAGGACTGGACGTAGGAGTGGTCCTTGGTGCGGTGGACCATGGTCGCGCCCTGGTAGTGGTAGATGCGCGAATCGCCCGAATGCACCCAGTGGCAGCGGCCCTGGGGCAGCAGCACGAAGGCGGCAATGGTGCTGTGCGGCTCCTGCTCGGCCGAAATGGCCGTCAGCCGGATCACCATGTGCGACTCGTGGACGATGCTCTCCAGCAGCGCCGTGCAGTCCTCCTTGCCCGGCTCGAAGCGCTCGAACAGCTGGCGCGCCGTGAGCATGACCTGGTCGGAGGCCTTGCGCCCGCCACTGCGCCCGCCCATGCCGTCGGCCAGCACGCCCAGCAGGCAGCCGTGTACATAGGGGTGGGCCATGAGCATCACCTGGTCTTGCTGGTATTGCCTGTCACCGCGATGGATGCCTGTGGCGGCTTGGAGTCGGTACGCTGGCTGCATGGTCTCTGGTTTGGTGGGCTCTTGGGGCGGTGGATGGGCACACCAATGTCATGGCGCATATTATCGGAGCACCGTCCCCGGCGCTGGCACGCCGCACCCCGGCGGCGCTCTCTTTTTCAACAAACGGACCCGCCCTTTGCATTCCCTGACCGCCGCCGTGCAGGCGGCCTTCGCGCCGCAAGGCCTGCTGTCGCGCGCCGAGGCGCTGTTCCTGCCGCGTGAGGGGCAGACCCGCATGGCCCTGGCCGTGGCCCAGGCCATCGAGCAGCGCCAGACCCTTGTGGTCGAGGCCGGCACGGGCGTGGGCAAGACCTATGCCTACCTGGTGCCGGCCCTGCTCAGCGGCCAGCGCGTGCTGGTGTCCACGGCCACGCGCGCGCTGCAGGATCAGCTGTATGCCCGCGATCTGCCGCGCCTCGTAGCCGCGTTGGGCATGCCGCTGCGCATGGCGCGCCTCAAGGGCCGCAGCGCCTACCTGTGCATGGAGCGGCTGGAGCGTGTGCGCCAGGGCCGCACGGCGCCGCAGGACCCGCAGGTGCTGCGCAGCGTGGCCCTGGTCGAGCGATGGGCACGCACCACGCGCACGGGCGACCTGGGCGAGTTGCCCGCGCTGGACGAGCGCTCGCCCGCGCTGCCCCTGGTCACTTCCACACGCGACAACTGCCTGGGTTCCGACTGCCCGCATTGGCAGGACTGCCATGTCAACGTGGCCCGCCGCGCTGCGCTGGAGGCCGACGTGGTGGTCATCAACCACCACCTCATGTTTGCCGACCTGGATGTGCGCGAGTCGGGCGTGGCCCAGTTGCTGCCCAGCGTGGGCGTGGTCGTTGTGGACGAGGCCCACCAGCTCAACGACACCGGTGTGCAGTTCGCGGGCCAGAGCCTGTCGGGCCAGCAACTGACGGGCTATGCCCGCGATGTGCTGCGCGCCGGCCAGGAACTGGCGCGCGGCATGGCCGACTGGATGCAGCTTGCGGCACGTGTGGAGCAGGCCTTGCGCGAGCTGCGCCTGGCAGCAGGCAAGCCCCCGGTGGGCGGGCGCCTGCCCTGGCAGGGTGTGACGCCGCAGGGGCTGGACGCGCAGCGCTGGCGCACCGCCCTGGTGACGCTGGGGCGCAGCCTGCGGGCACTGCTGGAGCCGCTGGTGCAACTGCAGATCAGCGACCCCGAACTGCGCAGGCTGTTCGAGCGCGGCAACGAACTGCTGCGGCGCCTGGCCACCTTTGCCGCCGCCGCCGTGCAGGACACGGTGCGCTGGCTGGAGCTGGGCAGCCAGCAGATGCGCATGCTGGAGTCTCCGCTGACCATTGCGCACATCATGCGCACGCGGCTGCTGGGGTTGACGCAGGAGCAGGAGGAATCGGAAGACCAGGAGCGAGAGGATGCACAGCCCGAGCCACAAGAACAGGAAGAAGGCGCGCCCGCGCCCGTTCCCGAAGCTGCAGGCCTGCCCCGGCAGCCCTCGGGCACCGCGTGGATCTTCACCTCGGCCACGCTGGGTGACGACGAGCGCCTGAGCTGGTTCACCGAGCCCTGCGGCCTGCGCGAGGCCCAGGTGCTGCGCGTGGACAGTCCCTTTGACTATGCGAGGCAGGCAGCGCTTTACGTGCCCCGGCCCTTTGCCCAGGCCGGCAGCGCCACGCACAGCACCGAGGTGGCGCGCCTGGCGCTGGATGCCGCCCAGCGCCTGGGCGGGCGCACGCTGGTGCTGACGACCACGTTGCGGGCGCTGCACGCCATAGGCGATGCGCTGCAGCAGTCGCTGGGGCTGTTTGGTGAACTCGATGTGCTGGTCCAGGGGCAGGCGCCCAAGCTGGCCTTGATCGAGCGCTTTATCGCGGCCGGAGAAGGCAGGGAAGGCACGGGGGCAAGCCCGGGGCGGGGCTGCATTCTGGTGGCCTCGGCCACTTTCTGGGAGGGAGTGGACCTGCCGGGCGATGCGCTGCAGCTGGTGGTCATCGACAAGCTGCCGTTTCCGCCGCCCGACGATCCGCTGGTCGAGGCGCGTTCGCGCAGCCTGGAATCCGTGGGGCGTCAGGCCTTTGCCGACTACATGCTGCCCGAGGCCGCCATGGCGCTCAAGCAGGGCGCTGGCCGCCTGATCCGGCGCGAGACGGATCGCGGCGTGCTCGTGGTCTGTGATTCCCGGTTGGCCACCATGGGTTACGGGCGGCGGCTGCGTGCTGCGCTGCCGCCCATGCGGACCCTGGTGGACGAGGTGGCCTTTGTTCAGGCCCTGCAGGCGCTGGCGCAGCCTGCGCCGCAGATCACCACAGCTTCCACCACGACTTCTGCTTTGCCGTGAGGTCCTGGTCGGACTCCTGGCCGTAGGAGGCGGACAGCACGCGTTGCGCGTCGTCGCGCAACTGCGTCATGCCCAGGGCGTCGTATGAATTCACCAGGATCTGCATGGCCTCGCGCACGGCGGGCACGCCCTGGTAGTCCTTGACGGCCGTCTGCGCGCGCGCGATGGCGGCCACGTAGGCGCCGCGTCCGTAGTAGTAGCGGGCCACATGCACTTCGTACTGCGCCAGCGAGTTGACGATGTACTGCATGCGCAGCCGCGAATCCTCGGCGTAGCGCGACTCGGGGAAGCGCGTCACCAGTTCGCGGAAGGACTCGAACGAGTCCTTGGCGGCCTTCTGGTCACGCTCGGACAGATCCTGGCGCGACAGCCAGGAGAACATGCCCAGGTTGTCGTTGAAGTTGACCAGGCCCTTCAGGTAGAGGGCGTAGTCGGTGGCGGGGCTGGCCGGATGCAGCTTCAGGAAGCGGTCCAGCGTGGCGGTGGCCTGGATCTTGTCGCCGCTCTTGTACTGGGCATAGGCCTTGTCGAGCTGGGCCTGCTGGGCCAGGGGCGTGCCGGCGGCACGGCCTTCGAGCTTCTCGAACAGCGGAACGGCCTTGTCGAACGCGCCGGAGGCGGCTTCGTCGCGGGCCTCGGTATAGATGCGGTCCGGGGTCCACTTGGCAGTAGGGTCTTGCTGCGTACTGGAGCAGGCTGTCAGAACGCCTGCGACCAGCATGGCGGGAACGATGGACAGGGGAATACGCTGCATGGTGGACGTTTCTCGGGCAATCGAAGGGCGGTGAGAGGGTTGGCGGGCAGGGACGCGGGCCGCGCTGAGGGGCCGCACAAAGCCTGATTTTCCCGCAACCGGGCCGAAGCATTGTAACGGCCTGCGATGCCCGCCCCGCAGGCGGGGGCGGCGGCAAAGGCATGGCCGTGAACGGGTCCCGGCCTTGCGGAGCTTTCTACAATGGCGCCCATATGTTTGTCCATTTGCGCCTGCACACCGAATTCTCCGTCGTGGACGGAACCAACCGCATCAATGCCATCGTCAAGGCCGCCGCCGAGGATGGGCAGGTCGCACTGGCCGTCACAGACTTCAACAACCTGTTTGGCGGCGTCAAGTTCTACCGCGAAGGGCGGGCCAAGGGCGTCAAGCCCGTGCTGGGCGCGGAAATCCAGATCGAAGGCGAGAACGGCGCCGCCGTCTCGCGCATCATCGTGCTGGTGCAAAGCCCGCTGGGCTACCACAACCTGTCCGAACTGCTGGCCCGTGGCTGGACCCGCAACGTGGTCAAGGGCCAGGCCGTGCACACCTGGGCCTGGCTGCAGGAGCTGGGCGAGGGGCTGATCGTGCTGGCCGGTGCCCAGGCCGGCCCCGTGGGCCAGGCGCTGATGCGCGGCGACGAGGCCGGCGCAGCCGCCGTGGCCCAGCGGCTGGCAGGCATGTTCCCGCACCGTTTCTTCATCGAACTGCAGCGCGCCGGCCGCCAGGACGATGAGGCCCATGTGCTGGCCGCCGTGCAACTGGCCGAGCGGCTGAACCTGCCCGTGGTGGCCACGCACCCCATCCAGTTCTTCGGCCCCGACGACTACGAAGCGCACGAGGCGCGCGTGTGCATCGCCGAGGGCGAGATCCTGGCCAACCCGAAGCGCGTGCGCCGCTTCACGCGCGACCAGCATTTCAAGACCGCCGCGCAGATGCAGGCGCTGTTCGCCGACATTCCCAGCGCCATTGCCAACACCGTGGAAATCGCGCGCCGCTGCAGCCTGACCCTGGTGCTGGGCAAGCCGCAACTGCCCAATTTCCCCGTGCCTGACGGCATGACCATGGACGAGTTCTTCCGCAGCGAATCCTTCAACGGCCTGGAAGACCGCCTGACCCATCTGTATCCCGATCCCACCAAGCGCGAGGCGCAGCGCCCGCGCTACGTGGAACGGCTGGAATTCGAGATCGGCACCATCCTCAAGATGGGCTTCCCAGGCTACTTCCTCATCGTGGGCGACTTCATCAAGTGGGCCAAGCTCAACGGCTGCCCCGTGGGCCCGGGCCGCGGATCGGGCGCGGGCTCGCTGGTGGCCTACGTGCTCAAGATCACGGACCTGGACCCGCTGGAATACAACCTGCTGTTCGAGCGCTTCCTGAACCCCGAGCGCGTGTCCATGCCCGACTTCGACGTGGACTTCTGCCAGGCCAACCGCGACCGCGTCATCGACTATGTGAAGCAGCTCTACGGCCGCGACGCCGTCAGCCAGATCGCCACCTTCGGCACCATGGCCGCGCGCGCGGCCATCCGCGACGTGGGCCGCGTGCTGGACATGAGCTACACCTTCTGCGACGGCATCTCCAAGCTCATTCCCAACAAGCCGGGCCTGCACGTCACGCTCAAATACCCGCCCAATCCGAAGAAGGAGGGCGACAAGTACACCTATGCCATCGAGGCCGAGCCCATGCTGGCCGAGCGCATCGAAAAAGAAGAAGACGTCAAGACCCTGATCGAAATGGCCCAGAAGCTCGAAGGCATGACTCGCAACATCGGCATGCACGCGGGCGGCGTGGTGATCGCTCCGGGCAAGCTCGCCGACTTCTGCCCGCTGTACCAGCAGCCGGGCAGCGACTCCGCTGTGGCCATGTACGACAAGGACGATGTGGAGGCCGTGGGCCTGGTGAAGTTCGACTTTCTGGGCCTGGCCACGCTGACCATCCTGGAGATCGCGCGCGAGTTCATCATCAAGCGCCACAAGGGTCAGGAGAACTTCGCCTTCGAGAACATCCCGCTGGACGATGCGCGGACCTACCAGCTGTTTTCCGAGGGCAAGACCGAAGCCGTGTTCCAGTTTGAATCGCGCGGCATGCAGGGCATGCTGCGCGACGCCAAGCCCAGCCGCCTGGAAGACCTGATCGCACTGAACGCACTGTACCGCCCGGGCCCCATGGACCTGATCCCCAGCTTCGTCGCGCGCAAGCACGGCAAGGAAGTGGTGGAGTACCCGCACCCGCTGGTCGAGCAGGTGCTGGCCGAGACCTACGGCATCATGGTCTACCAAGAGCAGGTGATGCAGACCGCCCAGGTACTGGGCGGCTACTCGCTGGGCGGCGCCGACCTCTTGCGCCGAGCCATGGGCAAGAAGAAGGTCGAGGAAATGGTCATGCACCGCGGGATCTTCCGCGAGGGCGCGGCCAAGCAGGGCATCAGCGAGGAAAAGGCCGACGAGGTCTTCGACCTGATGGAGAAGTTCGCGGGCTACGGCTTCAACAAGTCGCACGCCGCCGCCTACTCGCTGCTGGCCTACCACACGGCCTGGCTCAAGGTGCACTACACGGCCGAGTTCTACTGCGGGAACATGACCGTGGAAATGGACAACACCGACAAGCTCAAGGTGTTGTACGAAGACGCGCTCAAGATGGGCATCAGTTTCGAGCCGCCGGACGTCAACCGTGGCATGTACCGCTTCGAGCCCGTCACCGACAAGGTCATCCGCTACGGCCTGGGCGCCATCAAGGGCACGGGCCAGCAGGCCATCGAGGCCATCGTTGCGGCGCGCGAAGGCCGCGGCGTGGGGCCGCGCGGCGCCGACAAGGGACCTTTCAAGAGCCTGGCCGACTTCTGCGTGCGCGTGGACCGCACGCGCCTGAACAAGCGCACGCTGGAAGCCCTGATCAAGGGCGGCGCCTTCGACGCCATCGAGCTCAACCGGGCGTCGCTGGTGGCCTCCATCGACCATGCCTTCGAGTTCGGCAACAAGACGCTGGCCAACGCCAACCAGGGCGGCCTGTTCGACATGATGGGCGATGACGCCGTGGGCTCCAGCACCCAGGAGCCGCCTCTGGTCGAGGCACTGCCCTGGGGCGTGAAGGAGCGGCTGACCCAGGAAAAGACGGCGGTGGGCTTCTACCTCTCGGGCCACCTGTTCGATGAGGTCGAGAAAGAGGTGCGCCGCTTCGTGCGCACGCCCCTGGCCGAGCTGCGCGACAGTCGCGAGCCCCAGACGCTGGCCGGCATCATCAGCGACTTCCGCGCCATCAACGGCCAGCGCGGGCGGCTGGGCCTGTTCAAGATCGACGATGGCTCGGGCGTGATCGAGGCCTCGGTGGACGAGAACACGCTCAACACCTACCGCGAACTGCTCAAGGACGATGAATTCGTCGTCATCACCGGGCGCCTGCAGCTCGACCATTTCAGCGGCGGCCTGCGCATGAAGGCCCAGCAGCTATGGAATCTGGCAGACGCGCGCTGCCGCTTTGCGCGCTACCTGCAGGTCAGCGTGGGCGAGAAGATGCCTGATGTGCTTGGCCTGCTGCGCCAGTTCCCCGCCGTGGTGGAGCAGGGCGAACATGGCGAGCTGCAGCGCGGCATGAAAGTGCGCCTGGGCCTGGTCTGCGAGGACGAGCGCGGCTCGGCCAGCTGCGAGCTGGCGCTGGGCGATGCCAGCCGCTTCTATCCCAGCGATGCGGCCCTGGCGGCCTGGTACGCCCAGGCCGGCAGTGCCCAGGTCAAGGTGGTCTACGAATAACCCGCAAGGTGGCGCAGCGCCCGATGGCGGCGAGCAGGCACTGCTTTGGTGCGTGCTTGCCGGCCCGGGCGGGCGCCGCGCTTGAATTCTTCAGGCATGCCTCGCATATCCCTTCCGGAAAACAGTGGCTCCGATGGCTAGAATGATTTTCATGGCAACCCAACCCCCTTCGATCCCTCCTGCCATCCCTACAGTGCGGCCCGTGTCCGACGATGACGGTGCCGTGGTGCTGGAGCGGCGACGCCAGCGCGTCCAGCCGCCGCAGATGTACCAGGTCGTGATGCTCAACGATGACTTCACGCCCATGGAATTCGTCATCATCGTCCTGCAGGAACTCTTCGGTAAGGACCGCGAAACGGCCACCCAGATCATGCTCAAGATCCATCTGGATGGCCGCGGCGTCTGCGGCGTGTACTCGCGCGACGTGGCGGCCACCAAGGTCGAACAGGTGCTGCAGGCGGCCCAGAAGGCAGGCCATCCGTTGCAGGCGATGTTCGAGCCTGTTGAATAAACCCGGGCCGCCCTGATTTATGGTTGCAGTCAATAATCCCCAGCAAGCGAAAAGGAGTCATCAATGATCGCCCAGGAACTGGAAGTCAGCTTGCACATGGCCTTTGTCGAAGCGCGCCAGCAGCGCCACGAGTTCATCACCGTGGAACACCTGCTGCTGGCCCTGCTGGACAACCCCAGTGCAGCGGAAGTGCTGCGCGCCTGCTCAGCCAACATCGATGACCTGCGCTCGGCCCTGTCCAACTTCATCAAGGACAACACGCCCCAAGTGGCAGGCTCCGATGAGGTGGACACACAGCCCACGCTGGGTTTCCAGCGTGTGATTCAGCGCGCCATCATGCATGTGCAATCCACCGGCAACGGCAAGAAGGAAGTCACGGGTGCCAACGTGCTCGTGGCCATCTTCGGTGAGAAGGATTCGCACGCCGTCTACTACCTGCACCAGCAGGGCGTGACGCGTCTGGACGTGGTCAATTTCATTGCCCACGGCATCAAGAAGGGCGAACCGCCCGAGCCCGCCAAGGCCGAAAACCCTGCCGAGTCCGAAGAGGGCGCCGGCGGCGAGCGCAACGAAAAGGCTTCGCCCCTGGAGCAGTTCACGCTGAACCTCAACCAGGCGGCCAAGGACGGCAAGATCGATCCGCTGATCGGGCGCGACTACGAGGTCGAGCGCACCATCCAGATCCTGTGCCGCCGCCGCAAGAACAACCCGCTGCTGGTCGGCGAGGCCGGCGTGGGCAAGACCGCGATCGCCGAGGGCCTGGCCTGGCGCATCACCGAGGGCAAGGTGCCCGAGGTGCTGACCGAAGCCGTGGTCTATTCGCTGGACATGGGCGCGCTGCTGGCGGGCACCAAGTACCGTGGTGATTTCGAGCAGCGCCTCAAGGGCGTGCTCAAGTCGCTCAAGGACCGGCCCAACGCCATCCTGTTCATCGACGAAATCCATACGCTGATCGGCGCGGGCGCCGCTTCGGGCGGCACGCTGGACGCGTCCAACCTGCTCAAGCCGGCGCTGTCCAGCGGCCAGCTCAAGTGCATCGGCGCGACCACCTTCACCGAGTACCGCGGCATCTTCGAAAAGGATGCGGCGCTGTCGCGGCGTTTCCAGAAGGTCGACGTGGTCGAGCCCACCGTGGCCGAGACCGTGGACATCCTCAAGGGCCTGAAGTCGCGCTTCGAGGAGCACCACAGCGTGCAATACGCCGCTGCCGCCCTGCAGGCTGCGGCCGAGCTGTCGGCCAAGTACATCAATGACCGCCACCTGCCCGACAAGGCCATCGACGTGATCGATGAGGCCGGCGCCGCGCAGCGCATCATTCCGGTGGAGCAGCGCAAGCAGACCATCGACAAGGCCGAGATCGAGGCCATCGTGGCCAAGATCGCGCGCATTCCGCCCGCCAACGTGTCCAACGACGACCGCAGCAAGCTGCAGACGCTGGAGCGCGACCTCAAGAGCGTGGTCTTCGGCCAGGACAAGGCGCTGGAAGCGCTGGCCTCCTCGGTCAAGATGGCGCGCTCGGGCCTGGGCAAGCCGGACAAGCCGATCGGCTCCTTCCTGTTCTCGGGCCCCACGGGCGTGGGCAAGACGGAAGCGGCCAAGCAGCTGGCCTACATCCTGGGCGTTGACCTGATCCGCTTCGACATGTCGGAGTACATGGAGCGCCACGCCGTCAGCCGCCTGATCGGCGCGCCTCCGGGCTATGTGGGCTTTGACCAGGGCGGTCTGCTGACCGAGGCCGTGACCAAGAAGCCGCATTCGGTGCTGCTGCTCGACGAAATCGAGAAGGCGCATCCGGACATCTTCAACGTGCTGCTGCAGGTCATGGACCACGGCACGCTGACGGACAACAACGGGCGCAAGGCCGACTTCCGCAACGTGATCCTAATCATGACCACGAACGCGGGCGCCGAGACCATCAACAAGGCCTCGATCGGCTTCACCAACCCGCGCCAGGCCGGCGACGAAATGGGCGACATCAAGCGCCTGTTCACGCCGGAGTTCCGCAACCGTCTGGACGCCATCGTCAGCTTCAAGCCGCTGGACGAGCAGGTCATCCTGCGCGTGGTCGACAAGTTCCTGCTGCAACTGGAGCAGCAACTGGCGGAAAAGCGCGTGGAGGTCACCTTCACCGATGCGCTGCGCAAGCACCTGGCCAAGAAGGGCTTCGATCCGCTCATGGGCGCCCGCCCCATGCAGCGCCTGATCCAGGACACCATCCGGCGTTCGCTGGCCGACGAGTTGCTGTTCGGGCAACTGGTCGATGGTGGCCGCCTGGAAGTGGACTGGGTGGCCGACGCCGACGATGCCGACAAGGGCGAAGTCAAGCTCGACATCACGCCCCAGCCCAAGCAGGACCCGGCGTCCGAGCCGGCCGAGCCCAAAGAGGCCACTGCCGATTGAGATGAAACACCCCCTGAGGCGCTGCGCGCCTTCCCCCTCTCTACCCGCTGCGCGGGGGAGGGGGACAACACCCTCGCCGCGGGGCGGCGCGGCCGGCGTAGGCCCTTGCTCGGTGTCCATGGCCTTGGGGCGCGCCGGTTTCATTGCGTCCGGGTGGCGCTTAGCGCTGCGGGTGCCTGATATGCGTATCGTCTGATACCCACCGCACAAGCCGACAGTCCCACGGGCTGCCGGCTTTTTCTTTGATCGCCTTTCGGGAGAGCTTGTGTGCAGTGGATTCATCAGCACCTGACCCAGGACAACGCGACGTGGCTGTTGTCGGTGACCTGGTCGGTCTATGTGGTGATCGTCGCGGTGTGGATCCTTCTGCAGCGCAGCGCGCCCGTGGCCACGCTGAGCTGGCTTCTATCCATGGCGGCGATTCCTGTGGGCGGGCTGGCCATTTACTACTTCTTCGGCCCGCAGCGGCTCAAGCGCCAGCGCATCAAGCGGCTGCGTGCGCGCAAGACATCGCGTGTGCGAACAGGCGTGCAGCGCCTGCGCGAGCGCATGCCGGGCAGCTCGGAACGCCTGCACCAGGTCGCGCGGCTGGTGGCGGCCACCAGCGACTTTCCCGTCAGCACGGCCGCCGACCTGCGGCTGCTGGTGGGCGGCGCTGCCACCTTCGACGCCATCATCGAGGCGGTGAACGCGGCGCGCCACCACATCCACCTGGAGTACTACATCTTCGAGCCGGACCAGACCGGCACGGCCCTGCGCGACCTGCTGATACAGCGGGCCCGCGCAGGCATACAGGTGCGCCTGCTGGTGGATGCCCTGGGTTCCAAGAAGCTGGGACGGCGCTTTCTGCAGCCGCTGGAGGATGCGGGTGCCGAGGTCGCGCTGTTCCATGGCACCAAGATCGGCCGGCGGCTGCGCCCGGTCATCAACTTCCGTACCCACCGCAAGATCCTGGTGTGCGACGGCAAGGTGGGCTTCACGGGCGGCGTCAACGTGACCGATGAAGAGAACGCGCGTGTCATGCCCGATGCCTACCACGACGTGCACCTGCGCCTTGAGGGCGCCATCGTCAACTGGCTGCAGACCGTGTTCCTCGAAGACTGGGCCTATGCGCTGGAAAAGGACCCCAAGAACGAGCCCGCCGACATCGACCTGCTGCTGCCGGATGCGCCCGAGGGCCCGCTGCCCGTGCAGATCATCACCTCGGGCCCCGACAACGGCCTGCAGGCCATCTACCGCGCCCATCTGGCGGCCATCAACGCGGCCGAGGAACGTGTCTGGCTGACCACGCCGTATTTCGTGCCGACGGAGGCCGCGCTGGCAGCGCTCACCAATGCCTCGCTGCGCGGTGTCGATGTGCAGCTGCTGGTGCCACGCCGTTCTGACTCGGCCCTGGTCACGGCGGCTGCGCGCTCCTACTACGACGAGCTGATCCGCTGCGGCGTGCGCGTCTACGAGTACAAGGCACGCATGCTGCACTCCAAGACCCTGGTGGTGGACGACAACATCGCCATCATCGGCACGGCCAACTTCGACTACCGCAGCTTCTTCCTGAACTACGAGGTCTGCGCCATCGCCTACGGGCCTGCGCTCAACGGCGATCTGGCCAAGCAGTTCGAGGCCGATCTGGAGCAGGCCCAGCGCGTGCATTTCAAGCGCGACCTGGGCTTTGCGCTGCGCCTGTTCGACTCGGGCGCGCGGCTGTGTTCGCCCCTGCTGTGAGGGCCGGTGGCTCGTTTTTCGCAGGCATACTCGCCCGATGGCCCATACCTTCTTCTGGCACGACTACGAGACCTTCGGCGCCCAGCCGCGCTATGACCGGCCCGCGCAATTCGCGGGCATCCGCACGGATGCGGAACTCAATGAAATCGGCGAGCCCGTCATGTGGTACTGCCAGCCGGCAGGTGACTACCTGCCCGATCCGCAGTCCTGCCTGATCACCGGCATCACCCCCCAGCAATGCCTGGAGCAGGGCATGCCCGAGGCCCAGTTCGCCGCCCACATCGAGGCAGAACTGGCCCAGGCCGGCACCGTGGGCGTGGGCTACAACACCATTCGTTTTGACGACGAGATCACGCGCTTCATGTTCTGGCGCAACCTCATCGACCCCTATGCGCGCGAATGGCAAAACGGCTGCGGGCGCTGGGACCTGCTCGACGTGGTGCGCATGGTCTATGCGCTGCGCCCCGAAGGCATTGCCTGGCCGAAAAAGGAGGATGGATCCCCAAGCTTCAAGCTCGAGGACCTGGCCCGCGCCAACGGCCTCCTGCACGAAAAGGCGCACGACGCGCTGTCCGACGTGCGCGCCACCATTGGGCTGGCCCGGCTGATCCGTAAGGTCCAGCCCAGATTGTTCGACTTCGCCTTCTCGCTGCACAAGAAGGACCGCGTGCTGCAGGAAATGGGCCTGCCGGCCGAGCCGGCGCATGCACGGCCCTTCCTGCACGTCAGCGGCATGATCCGGCCCGAGCGCGGCTGCATCGCCGTCATGTGGCCGCTGGCCACGCACCCCACCAACAAGAACGAGATCATCTGCTGGGATCTGGCGCAGGACCCGTCCGAGCTGGCCTCCATCGACGTGGACACGCTGCGCCTGCGCCTGTTCTCGCGCGCTGCCGACCTGCCCGAGGGCATGCAGCGCCTGCCCATCAAGAGCATCCACGTCAACAAGTCGCCCATGGTGGTCGGCAGCCTCAAGACGCTGAGCCCGGTCATGGCCGCGCAATGGGGCATCGATGTGGAGCAGTGCATGGGCCATGCGGCCATTGCACGTGACCTGCCCGACATGAGCGCGCTGTGGCGTGCCGTTCACCAGCGCCCTGCGCAGGAAGGGCTGGATGCCGACCAGGACCTGTACGGCGGCTTTGTGGGCAATGAGGACCGGCGCCGCCTGAACCACCTGCGCAGCCTGTCCGCGCAGGAGCTGGCGCTGGACCGCACGGGCTTCGACGATGCCCGCCTGACCGAACTGCTGTTCCGCTACCGCGCCCGCAACTTCCCCGCCAGCCTGAACCCGGCCGAGCGCCAGCGCTGGCTGCAGCACTGCGCGGCCTGCCTGATCGAAGGCAAGGGCGGCGCACGCACGGCCGAGCAGATGTTTGCCATGGTCGATCAGCTATCGGAGAGTGCCGACGAGCGCGGCGAGGAGATCCTGGGGGCGCTGTATGACTATGCCGAGGCGATCATGCCGGAACTTTAGTCCCCCTGAGCCGCTGCGCGGCTTCTCCCGAGAGGTGCGACACCCTCGCGGCGAGGCGGGGCGGGTGGCGTAGGCCCTTGCTCGGTGTTCGTCGCCTTGGGCCGCGTCGGCTTTAGGCGCAGCGCCCATTTTGCCTTCATCCGAAAAATTTGTAGCAGACGACGATGGCCGCCACCACGCCGGCCAGTTCGGCGATGAGGGCGCAGGGCACGGCGTGGCGGGCACGCTGTATGCCTACGGCGCCGAAGTAGACGGCCAGAACGTAGAAAGTGGTTTCGGTGCTGCCCTGGATGGTGGCGGCCGCCAGGGCGGCGAAGCTGTCCACGCCCTGGGTCTGCATGGTCTCGATCAGCATGGCGCGCGCCGCGCTGCCCGAGAAGGGTTTGACCAGGGCCGTGGGCAGGGCGTCCACGAAGCGCGCGTCCATGCCCAGGGCATCGACCACCCAGCGTATGCCCGACAGCGCGTACTCCAGCGCACCCGATGCGCGGAACACGCCCACGGCGCAGAGCATGGCCACCAGGTAGGGCAGCAGGCCCTTGGCCACGTCAAAGCCTTCCTTGGCACCTTCGATGAAGCTGTCGTAGACCGCGACCTTGCGCCAGGCGCCCAGGGTGACGAACAGCACGATCAGGGCAAACAGCGTCAGGTTGCCCAGCAGCGATGACAGCTGCGCCAGCGCGGCCGCCGACAGCGTGGCCAGAAAGGCCATGAAGCCAGCCAGCGCCAGGCCCAGCGGCAGCAGATAGCCCAGCACCACGGGGCTCCACAGCGGCAGCCTCTGCACGGCGGCCACGGCCAGCAGGCCGACCAGGGTCGAGGCCGAGGTGGCCAGCAAGATCGGCAGAAAGACCAGGGTGGGATCGGGCGCACCCTGCTGCATGCGGTACATGAAGATGGTCACGGGCAGCAAGGTCAGCGACGACGCATTGAGCACCAGGAACAGGATCTGCGCATTGGTGGCGGTGTCGGGCCGGGGATTGAGTTCCTGCAGCGAGCGCATGGCCTTCAGGCCCATGGGCGTGGCCGCGTTGTCCAGTCCCAGCCCGTTGGCCGCGAAGTTCAGCGTGATCAGGCCCAGGGCCGGATGGCCGCGCGGCACCTCGGGCATGAGCCTGGCGAACAACGGGCCCAGCACGCGCGCCAGCCACTCGACCACGCCGGCCTTCTCTGCGATGCGCAGAAAGCCCAGCCACAGCGTCAGCGTGCCGAACAGCAGCACCATGACCTCGACCGACAGCCTGGCCATGGCAAACAGCGCCTGCACCATGGCCGAGAAAATCCCGGCCTGGCCGCCGACCAGCCATTGCGCCAGCGCAGCCACGGCCGCCACCAGAAAAAAGCCCAGCCACAAGGCATTCAGCATGGATTCCCCTCCCTCACGAGGCAATTGCAAGCCGCCATTGTGGGGCCAGCTGCAGGGCTTACGGGCCAGGGCGGCAGGGCATTGACAGCGCTCCGTTATCCTCGCGGCCCCGCAGTCCGAGGACCGCACCATTGCTGCAAAGGATTCCATGCCCCAGGTGATAGGACAGGTAAGCGTCGCCGTGCGCGACTATGACGAGGCGCTGCGCTTTTATGTGAGCGCGCTGGGCTTCGTGCTGATCGAGGACACCGCCCTGTCCGAGGGCAAGCGCTGGGTCACCGTGGCCCCGGGTGGCGGCGGTGTGCGCCTGCTGCTGGCCCGCGCCACGAACGAGGAACAGGCCGCGCGCGTGGGCAACCAGACCGGCGGGCGCGTGTTCCTGTTCCTGCAGACCGACGACTGCCTGCGCGACTTCGAGGCCTACCGCTCGCGCGGCGTGCGCTTTGTGCAGGATCCCCAGCGCAAGCCCCACGGCACCGTGGCCGTGTTCGAAGACCTCTACGGCAATCTGTGGGATCTCATCGAGCCGCATCCTGCGCGTTGAGGGCCGAAGGCGCGCTGCTTCAGCGGCTGGCCACGATGAACAGCCTGGGGAATGGCAGCAGCACCGTGCCATCGTCCAGCGCGGGGTAGGCCTGGGAGATGGCCTGCAGATACGCTGCGTAGAAGCCGGCCTTTTGTTCCTCGTCCAGCGGCGCGACGAAGGGACGCAGCGCCGAACCCTTGAACCACTCAACCACCGCAGCATGGCCGCCCGCCAGCGGGTGGAAGTAGGTGGTGCGCCAGACATCGACGTTGCTGCAGTGCGGGCGAAGCAGGGCGTAGTAGAAGTCCGCGCTGTGACGTGCGGGGTGGCGCACATCGCCAATCGTGGCGGCCCATGGGCCGCTGGCGGCCACTTCGCGTGCCAGCCGGTGGGCCGGTTCTTCCAGGTTGTCCGGCGTCTGCACGGCCAGGCTGCCACCGGGTGCCAGGTGGCTGACAAGGCGCGGGTAAAGCTGCTGGTGGTCGGGCAGCCACTGCAGCGAGGCATTGGCCAGGATCACGTCCTGCGGCTGGTCGGGCTGCCAAGTGGCGATGTCGGCCAGGGAGAAGGCCGTGCCCGGCAGCCGCTTGCGTGCGGCATCCAGCATGTCCTCGGAATTGTCCAGTCCCGTCACGGTGGCCTCGGGGAAGCGCTGGGCCAGGACCTCGGTGGAGTTGCCGGGGCCGCAGCCCAGGTCCACGGCCAGCCGCACGGCGCGGCCAGGCAGATCGGGAATGGCGGCCACCAGGTCGCGCACGGGGCGCGTGCGTTCCTGCTCGAACGTTGTGTACTGCTTTGCGGACCAGGTCATCGTGTTGCCTTTCAGGTGGGTATGTTTGTGGGGCGCGAGCGTAAATCCGTCCATCCATGATTGCAAATGCCACAATTGAAGTCTTCCCATACCTTGAAAGTATTGATGTGCCCGAGCTTCGCCAACTGCGCGCCTTTGTCGCCATCGCGGAGGAAGGTCACATCACGCGTGCGGCCGAGCGCCTGGGCATGCAGCAGCCGCCGCTGACGCGGTTGCTGCAGGGCCTGGAACACGAATTGGGCGTGGAGCTGGTGCAGCGCCTGCCGCGCGGCGTGCGGCCCACGGCGGCGGGGCTGGCGCTGCTGGAAGAGTCCAAGGCGCTGCTGGAGCGCTGTGACGTGCTGGCCGAGGTGGTGCGCCGCGCCGCCCGGGGCGAGACGGGCCGGCTGGCCGTGGGCTTCACCAGTTCGGCCGCGCTGCATCCCTTTGTCCCCGGCGTGCTGCGCATGTTCCGCCAGCAGGTGCCCGGCGTGGCCGTGGCACTGGAGGAGGCGGGCACGGGTGAACTCATGGATGCATTGCTGCACGAGCGGCTGGACGCGGCCTTTGTGCGCTCGCCGCTGCATGGCAGCCAGGGGCTGCAGGCCGTGCCGATTCTGGAGGAGCCCATGCTGCTGGCCCTGCCTGCAGGGCATGCGCTGGCACGCCCATTGCGCCGGCCCGTGCCCCTGCCGCAGCTCGCCTCGGAGGATTTCGTGCTGTACCGGCGCAGGGTAGGGCAGGGCCTGTACGACGCCATTCTCAAGGCCTGCCTGGAGGCGGGTTTCAGCCCGCGCGTGGTGCAGGAGGCGCCGCGCATGACGGCCACGCTGAGCCTGGTCTCGGCAGGGCTGGGGCTGTCCATCGTGCCGGCCTCCATGCAGCGCCTGCGCAGCGACGGCATTGTCTACCGTGCGCTGTCCCAGTGCCCCGGGTTGGCCGCTCCCCTGCATCTGGCCGCGCGCGTGGGCGATGCGTCGGCCGTGCTGCGCAGGTTCCAGGACCTGGTTGCCACGGCGGCCGTGGCAGAGTCCTGAAGGTGCGGACTATGGTGTCCTGGTTGCTGCGCGTGCGGCAGCGCGCGGGCCGCCGCGCTGCTTGACCACGGTGCGTGCGCAGTCCACCAGCCTGTGGATCAGCGGCAGCCGTGCCGACGAGCGCAGCCACATCACGCCAAAGCGCCGCGACTGCGATTCCTCGGGCAGGGCCAGGCGCACCACGCCCTGGCCATCGGGCAGGTTCAGTGCCGTGTCTGGCACCAGCGAAACGCCCAGGCCGCGCTCCACCATCATGGCAATGGCCACCAGCGAGCTCAGTTCAAAGCGTTCCTGCGGCGCAATCTGCGCGGCGCGCAGGTAGCGCTCCACCATTTGCCCGCCGCCCAGGCTGCGGTCATAGCGGATCAGCGGCTGGGTGCGCAGCAGCGTGTGCGGGTCCAGGTGCGCCAGCTGGTGCGGCACCAGCAGCACCAGCGGCTCCTCGCGCAGCAGTGTCCAGTCGAAGGTCTTGGCCAGGGCGAATGAGGGGTGCAGGCAGACAGCCGCATCCAGCTCGCCCTGCTGCACGGCCTGGTACAGCTCGCGCGTGGTGGCCGAGCGCAGGAAGACCTTGGTCTGCGGGCACTTCTTCACAAAGCCCGCCAGGATGTCGGGCAGCAGGCTGTGCAGGGCCGTGTTGATGGTGCCTATCACCAGCTCGCCGTCGGCGCCATCATGGTTGACATGGGTCTTGGCGTTGGCCAGCTCGCGCAGCAGCAGCGGGGTCGATTGCGACAGCCGGTGGCCGGCTGGGGTGGGCAGCACGGTGCGGCCTGCGCGGGCCAGCAGGGGGGCGTCGAACTCGCGCTCCAGGATGCGGATCTGCTGGGCCACGGCGGCGGCCGTGATGTTCAGGCGCCGCGCGGCCTCGGCCATGGAGCCCGTCTCGACCACGAGCAGGAAGCTGTGCAGGTAGCTGGTTTCCATAAACAAAGAATTTGTGTGGTTTGAACAAATATTACCTGTGTTTCTCTTGGCTTTCTGCCGCCCACAATGCGGTGCATGAGAAGCAAACTGTTTGTTCCTGCATCGCGTCCCGAGTTGTTCGCCAAGGCCCTGGCCGGCGAAGCCGACGCACTGTCCTTCGACCTGGAGGACGCGGTGGCCGAGGCCCGCAAGGACGAGGCGCGCGGCCTGCTGCGCAGCTTCCTGCTCAGCCCTGAAAGCCGGGGCCACGGCAAGACGCTGATCGTGCGCGTCAACGCCATGGACACGCCGCATTTCGGTGCCGACATCGCCGAGATGGTGCGCGACGGCGTGCACCTCATCAACCTGCCCAAGCCCGAGACCGTGCAGCAGGTGCGCGAGGCCGCACAGCGCATTGCCGAGGCGGCAGATGCCAACGGCGTGGCCCAGGCGCCTGGCCTGCTGCTCAACATAGAAACACCCCGCGCCCTGCGCTGCGCTGCCGAACTGGCCAGCGCCCATGCCAGCGTGGCCGGCCTGCAGATGGGTCTTGGCGATCTGTTCGAGCCCTTTGGCGTGAACCGGCGCGAGCCCGCCGCCATTGCCCAGGCGCTGTTTGCCGTGCGCATGGCCGCCGCCGAGGCCGGCGTCTACGCCTACGACGGCGCCTTTGCCGACATCCGCGACAGCGAAGGCTTCAGCGCCGAGGCCCGCCTGTCGCGCGGCCTGGGCTTTCTGGGCAAGACCTGCATACACCCCAGCCAGATCGCCCTGGCCAATGCGGTCTACCAGCCCACCGAGCAGGAAATCGGGCACGCCCTGAAGGTGGTGGAGGCGGCCCGCCAGGCAGATGCCAACGCCCTGGGCGCCTATGTGGTGGACGGAAAGATGGTGGACAAGCCCTTTGTGCTGCGTGCCCAGGCCATCGTGGCTGCGGCGCACGCACAAGGGCTGCTGGCGGCCTGAACGGGCGGCCGGCAATCCGGTGCCCCGGCATCCCGCATGCCGGGCATCCCCATGACAAGAAACAGTACAGGAGACAAAGACATGAGCATTTCCCATTGCCGCGCGCGGCGCAGGCTGGTGGCGCTGGCCGCCACCACAACGGTGGCCACGCTGGCCGGGCTGGCTTCGCCGGGATTGATGGCGCAGGGCGCCTTCCCGTCCAAGGCCATCACCATGGTGGTTCCCTATCCGCCGGGAGGCTCCAACGACGTGTTCGCACGCCAGGTCGCCAAGGAAATGGGCGATCTGCTCAAGCAGACCGTGATCGTGGACAACCGGCCCGGCGCCAGCGGCAACACCGGCACGGCCTCGGTGGCCAAGGCGACGGCGGACGGCTACACGCTGGTGGCGGTCTCGTCCAGCATGACCACGAATGCCGCGGTGCAGGCCAAGATGCCCTTCGACCCCGTCAAGGACCTGGCGCCCGTGGCCATGTTTGCCAAGGGCCCGCTGGTGGTGGCCGTGAACAACGAATTCCCGGCCAGGACGCCGCAGGATCTGGTGCGCGCCATCAAGGCCAGCCCGGGCCAGTTCAACTACGCCACCTCGGGCACCGGCAGCATCAACCACTTCGCGACCGAGATGATGCGCTCCATGGTGCCGGGCATGGACATCATGCATGTGCCCTACAAGGGACAGGGTCCGGCCGTGACCGACGTGATCGGCAACCAGGTGCAGATGCTGGTCTCCAGCGGCCCGTCCATCCTGCCCATGGTGCGCAACGGCAAGCTGCGCGCCATCGGCATCACCAGCCTCAAGCCCAGCCCCATTGCGCCGGACCTGACGCCCATGGCAACGGCCATCCCGGGCTACGAATTCGATCTGTGGTGGGGGCTGCTGGCGCCTGCGGGCACGCCCGCCGACATCGTGGACCGCCTCAACCAGGCCGTGAACCAGGTGCTGGCCAAGCCGACCATCCAGGCCAGCTTCCTGCGCGAAGGCGCCATTGCCAACCCCGTGACGCCGCAGCAGTTCGCGCAGGTGATCCGCAGCGACGTAGCGCGCTGGAAGCAGCTCGCCAAGGACCGCAATATCCAGGCCGACTGAACCCGGCCTTTGGCGGGAGGTGCCCCAGGCCTTCCCGCTTCCCTATCAGGAGAAACGAATGAGTTTTGTGCCCGGTGAACGCCAGGGACCGAAAGGCCCGCTCAGCGGTGTGCGCGTGCTGGATCTGAGCGCCTATATCGCGGGGCCTTATGGCTGCTCGCTGCTGGCGGACCAGGGCGCCGAGGTGATCAAGGTCGAGCCGCCCGTGGGCGACAACCTGCGCAAGTACCCCTCCACGCTGGAAGCTGAAAGCCGCGCCTTCCTGGGCGTGAACCGCAGCAAGTGGGGCATGGTGCTGGACCTGAAGGATGAGGCCGACCACGCCGTGCTGCTGCGCCTGGTGCGCGAGGCCGATGTGCTGGTCCACAACTTCCGGCCCGGCGTGCCCGAGCGGCTGGGCATCGGTTTTGCGCAACTGGCCGCCATCAACCCACGCCTCATCTATTGCAGCGTCACCGGCTATGGCAGCCGCGGGCCGCTCAAGGCCAAGGCGGGCTACGACCAGGTGCTGCAGACCATGACCGGCATGTGCGCCATGCAGGGCAAGGCAGGCGGGCCGCCCGAGATTCTCTATGGCTCGGTGGTGGACTACTACGCCTCGGCCCTGGTGGCGGGCGGTGTGTCGTCGGCGCTGTACGAGCGCGAGAAAAGCGGGCTGGGCCAGCATGTGGGCGTGTCCCTGCTGCGCGCGGCGCTGACCATGCAGTCCGCACGCATGGTCTGGGCCGAGGGCGAGCCGCGCGAGGTGGGGCGCGACATGCGCTCCGGCGGCATCACGGGCATCCACCCGACGCGCGAAGGTTATCTCTACATTTCGGCCAACACCGCGCATTTCTGGGCGGCGCTGTGCCGCAAGCTGGATCTGCCGGAGGTGGCCAGCGACGAGCGCTACGACTCCGTGCGCAAGCGCGCCCAGCACCGCGATGTGCTGGTGCCCCTGCTGCGCCAGGCGCTGGCGGGGCGCAGCGCGCTCGAATGGGAAGCCTTGTTCGGCGAGGAAGTGCCCTGCGCGGCGGCCCGCACGGTGGAAGACATGTTCGACGACCCGCAGGTGCAGGCCGAGGGCATGGTCACCCGCTTCGAGCACCCGACCCTGGGCAGCTACCGGGGCTTTGCCGGCGCCGTCGAATTCGACCGCACACCCGGCCCGCCGGCCTTTGCCGCGCCCACGCTGGGCCAGCATACCGAGGCGCTGAAGGCCGCCGCGCAAGAGAGCCGCTGATGCACGCACTGCCCGCTGGCGCCTGCGACGCCCATCTGCATGTCTTCGATCCGCGATTTGGTACGCGATTTGGTACGCGTTTTGATACGCGTTTTGATACGCGTTTTGGCGCCCATGCCACGGCTGCCGACTATGCGCAGCTGCGCGGCGCCATGGGGCTGGAGCGGGCCGTCATCGTCCAGCCGCGTGCGCATGGCACGGACAACCGCGCCACGTTGCACGCCATCCAGTCGCTGGGCGCTGCAAGCACGCGCGGCATTGCCGTAGTGCACCCCGATATCACCGACGCACAGTTGCAGGCGCTGCATGACGGCGGCATTCGCGGCATCCGCTTTTCGCTGCACACCGAGCACGATGCAGCCGTGCGGCTGGACATGCTGGAGCCGTTGGCCGAGCGCATTGCCGCGCTGGGCTGGCATGTGCAGCTGCACTGGCTGGCCAGCCAGATCGAGGCCCATGCGGCGCTGCTGCAGCGGCTGCCATGCACCCTGGTGTTCGACCACATGGCGCGGCTCGCTGACAGTGCTGACGGCGCTGGCGTACACCAGCCCGCCTTCGGCGTGGTCCGCGGGCTGGTGCAGCAGGGCAGGGCCTGGGTCAAGCTCTCGGGCCCGTATCTGAACAGCCGGGCGGGCCTGGCCGCAGGCTATGCCGACTGCGACGCGCTGGCGCAGGCCTGGGTGGCCGAGGCCCCGCAGCGCCTGGTCTGGGGCAGCGACTGGCCCCATGTCACCGAAGCTGCTCATCCGCCGCAGACCCCCATGCTGCTGGCGCTGCTGTCGCGCTGGATTCCCGATGCGGCGCTGCGCGCCCGCGTGCTGGTGGACAACGCCGCCGAGCTGTACGGATTCGATTGAGGGTGCGGGGCACGCAAGCCTCGCAGCCCAGGTTTTCACCATTGAGCAACAGGAGACAGAAACGTGAAGAAGATCAAGACACTGCGGCCCGCCATGACGGTGCTGGCCTTGGGTATTGGGGCGGGGCTGGGCCTGTTCCAGGGCACGCTGCATGCGGCCGACTATCCGGCCGCGCAGGCCATCACGGTCGTCGTGCCGTTCTCGGCCGGTGGCGGTGCGGACAATGCGGCGCGCATCATCGCCAAGGCGCTGGGCGAGGTCTCGGGCCAGACCGTGGTGGTGGACAACAAGGCCGGCGCCAGCGGCGCCATTGGTGCCGCCCTCGTGGCGCGCGCCAAGGCCGATGGCTATACGGTGCTGTATGACGCATCGTCCTTCGCCATCAACCCCGCGTTGCGCAAGCTGCCCTATGACCCGGCCAAGGACTTCATTGCCGTGTCCCAGGCCATCAGCGTGCCCAACATCCTCGTGGCGGCGCCGTCCTCGCCCTACAACAGCCTGGCCGACTTCATGAATGCCGCGCGGCAAAAGCCCGGCAGGCTCACCTATGCCTCCTACGGTCCGGGCAGCCTGGCCCAGATGGCGACGGAACTGCTCAAGGCAGACGCCAAGTTCGATGCCGTCCACGTTCCCTACAAGGGTGGGGCGCCCGCCATCGTCGATGTCATGGGCGGCCAGGTCGATGTGTACTTTGCCAACGCGGCCTCCAGCATCAACTACGTCAAGGGCGGCAAGCTCAAGGCGCTGGCCGTGTCCTCGGCCAAGCGCATGCCGGACCTGCCCGACGTGCCCACGGTGGCGGAAAGCGGCATCAAGGGCTTCGAGGTGACGGAGTGGAACGGCTTCTTCCTGCCTGCGGGTACGGCGCCCGAGACTGTGCAGAAGCTGCAGGACCTGGTGCAAAAGGCCCTGGCCTTGCCGGCCACGCGCGCCAGCCTTGAAAAGCTGGGCCTGACGCCGGTGGGCAGTTCCTCCGCCGCCTTCACGGGCTTCGTGGCGGCCGAGCGCAAGCGCTGGGATGCCGTGGTCAAGGCCAACGGCATCACCGTGCAGTGAGCCGCCGCGCGTGACGGGGCTCAGGGCGTGGCGGTGACGCGCAGCAACTGCCCGTCCTGGGCGTCCGTCAGCAGGTAAAGCCAGCCGTCCGGTCCCTGGCGGACATCACGGACGCGCTGGCCCAGGCGCGGCAGTACCTGCTCGCTGGCCGTTACCTTGCCGGACCTGACCGTCAGGCGCTCCAGCCTCTGGAACTTGAGCGAGCCCACGACCAGCGATCCCTTCCACTGCGGCCCATAGCGGTCACTGGTCACGAAGGCCATGCCCGATGGTGCAATCGAAGGCACCCAGTAGTGCTGTGGCTGCTCCATGCCCTCCTTGCGTGTGATGCCCGCGCCGATCTTGCCGCCGCCGTAGTTCTCGCCATGGGTGATCACGGGCCAGCCATAGTTCTTGCCCGCCTCGGGCCGGTTGACCTCGTCGCCGCCCTGCGGGCCGTGCTCATGCATCCACAGGCTGCCATCGGGCCCCAGCGCCGCGCCCTGGGCGTTGCGGTGGCCGTAGCTCCAGATCTCGGGCCTGGCATCTGCACGGCCCGCGAACGGGTTGTCCCCGGGCACGCTGCCATCCTTTGCGATGCGCACGATCTTGCCCAGGTGGCTTTTCAGGTTCTGGGCCTCTTCCTTGTAGCGCGAGCGTTCGCCCAGCGCCAGGAACAACGTGCCATCGCTCTTTCCTTCCACCATGCGCTCAACGATGCGGCAGCCGAAATGCAGCGCGCTCGCGTACTTGGGGCGCTGCGAGAACAGTACTTTCACCTGCTCCAGCCGGCTGGCATCGTCGGACAGCCGCGCGCTGGCCAGCGCCGTGCTGTTCTTGCTGCTGTCGGCGCCGCTGCCGGGCTCGGAGTAGCAGAAGTACAGCTGGCGGTTGCGCGCGAAATCGCTGTCCAGCACCACGTCCAGCAGGCCGCCCTGGCCTGCGGCCTCCACGGCCGGAAGGCCTGCCAGAGGAGCGCCCAGCCTTCCGTCGCCCTGCACGATGCGCATGCGGCCCGGCCGCTCGGTCACCAGGTGGCGCCCATCCGGCAGGAAAGCCACGGCCCAGGGATGCTCCAGGCCTTCGGCGACGATTTCGGTGGAGAGGTTGGGGCTGCCGGCGGCCCACAGTGCACCGGACAGGCCCAGGGTGCTGATGCCGATGGCGGCGGATAGGGATGGCGGCATGCCGATGTTCCTGTGAAGAGGGGGCAAGAGGGACGCCCGACTGCGCTGCAGCGCAGTCGGGCGGCTTTGATCTGGCAAACATCATGCACGACGCGGCCAGAGCCAGCGGCGCCCTGTCAACCACTGCGCAAAAAGCCCGCGCAGCCACTTGCGCGGGTGTATAAACAGCGCTCTTTCGGCGCCGGGCCGGGTCCCTGCGTGGGGCGGTCGGCGGCGCCTCCTACCCACCAGAGAATCCGCAAGGGAAAAGCAGCCATGGGCGCGCAATGGAAAGCAAAGGGCAAGGCGCTGGTCGCCGATGCCAAGGGAAAGCTGTTTGGCAAGCTGGCCAAGGAAATCATCGTCGCGGCGCGCGCCGGCGCCGATCCGGCAGGCAACTCGCGCCTGCGCATGGCCGTGGAAGCCGCCCGCAAGGCCTCCATGCCCAAGGACACGCTCGAGCGTGCGATCAAGAAGGGCTCGGGCGTGGGTGCCGACGCCGTCAACTACGAGCGCGTGGTCTATGAAGGCTACGGCCCCAACCGCGTGCCCGTGATGATCGAGTGCCTGACCGACAACGTGAACCGCACGGCGCCCAACATGCGCGTGTGTTTCCGCAAGGGCCAGATGACGGCCGTGGCCTGGGACTTCGACCATGTGGGCATGATCGAGGGCGAGCCCGAAGGCGGTGCCGATGCCGAGCTGGCCGCCATCGAGGCCGGCGCACAGGACTTCGAGCCCGGCGAGGAAGAGGGCACGACGCTGTTCATCACCGACCCGACGGACCTGGATACCGTGAGCAAGGCGCTGCCGGCCCAGGGCTTCAAGGTGCTGTCGGCCAAGCTGGGCTACAAGGCCAAGACGCCGGTCAGCATGGCCAGCCTGTCGGCCGAGCAGCAGGAGGAAGTGCAGGACTTCCTGGCCGGCATCGAGAACGATGATGACGTGCAGCACGTCTACGCGGGCCTGGTGGATTGATCCCGCTGCCCCCCGCTCCCAAGCAAAAAAGCCGCACGATGTGCGGCTTTTTTGTGGGTGCGTGCACCAAGCCTACTTGGTGCCGAAGATGCGGTCGCCCGCGTCGCCCAGGCCCGGCAGGATGTAGCCGTGCGCGTCCAACTGGCGGTCCACGGCGGCCGTGTAGATGTCCACGTCGGGATGGGCCTTTTGCATGGTGGCCACGCCTTCGGGCGCGGCCAGCAGGCACATGAACTTGATGGACTTCGGGTTCAGCTGCTTCAGGCGCGCCACGGCGGCGGCTGCCGAGTTGCCCGTGGCCAGCATGGGATCGACGACCAGCACGTCGCGCTCTTCCATCTCGGAAGGCATCTTGAAGTAGTACTCGACGGGCTGCAGCGTCTCGGGGTCGCGGTACAGGCCGATGTGGCCGATGCGCGCACCGGGCACAACATTGAGCATGCCGTCGAGGAAACCGTTGCCGGCGCGCAGGATGGACACCAGCACCAGCTTCTTGCCGTCGATGACCTTGCCGGTCATGGTCTCCAGCGGGGTCTCGATCTCGATGTCCTGCAGCGGCATGTCGCGCGTGATCTCGTAGGCCATCAGCGTGGACAGCTCGCCCAGCATGCGGCGAAAGCTGTTGGTGCTGGCTTCCTTGCGGCGCATCAGCGTGAGCTTGTGTTGGACCAGCGGGTGGTCGATCAGGTGCAGAGTACTCATGGTTTTCTTCTGGAAAAAAGGGGTGCCGGCATTTGCGGCCGGCGCCAGGGGGCGGTTCAGTCGTGCAGAAAGCGTGCGTAGCGCGCCAGGTCCACATTGCCGCCGCTGATCAGAATGCCCACGCGCGCGCCCGACAGCGCAACCCCGCCATGCAGGGCGCCCGCCAGCGAGAGCGCTCCCGTGGGTTCGACCACGATTTTCTTGCGTTCCGCGTAAAAGCGCATGGCCTGCACCAGATGCTCGTCCGCCACGGCCAGGATATCTTCCACATGCTCGCGGATGATGGCGAATGTGATATCTCCTATGGACTGGGTCTGGGCACCGTCGGCAATGGTGTGGGGCGTGGGGATCTGCACGATCTGGCCTGCGCGCAGCGACTGGCGGGCATCGTCGCCGGCCTGGGGCTCGACGCCGTAGACCTTGCAGCGCGGGGCGAGCTGTCCGGCTGCCAGCAGGCTGCCGGACAGCAGGCCGCCGCCGCCCAGGCAGACAAAGAGGTAGTCCAGGTCGGGCACCTCTTCGAACAGTTCCTTGGCTGCCGTGCCCTGGCCGGCGATCACGTCGCGGTGGTTGAACGGCGGGATCAGCGTCATGCCGCGCTCGTCGGCCAGGCGGCGGGAGATGGCCTCGCGGTCTTCGGTGAAGCGGTCATAGGTCACCACCTGGGCGCCGTAGGAGCGTGTGGCTGCCATCTTGGAGGCGGGGGCATCCTCGGGCATGACGATGAGCGCGGGCATGTCCAGCATCTGCGCGGCCAGGGCGACGGCCTGCGCATGGTTGCCCGAGGAGAAGGCCAGGGCGCCGCGCTTGCGCTGCTCGGGCGTGAACTGCGACAGCGCGTTGTAGGCGCCGCGTATCTTGAAGGCGCCCGTGCGCTGCAGGTTCTCGCACTTGAAGAACAGCTGGGCGCCCAGCAGCTCGTCGGCGGTGCGGCTGCGCAGTATGGGTGTGCGGTGGGCCACGCCTTCCAGACGGCGAGCGGCGGCGGCGACATCGTCATAGGTGGGCAGCGAGGGAGGGCTGTTCGTCGTCATGGCGTGCGGTTCCGCAAAGTGGATGGAGGCGCTTTCGATCATAGCCGCATGCGCGGGCTTTCAGAGCCCTGAAATGCGCCAGCCGTTGCATGGCAACGGCTGGGTGCTATGGTGTTTGATGCGGCGCAGGGCCGGTGCGCCAGCGCTTCAGCGCTTCTTGTTGCCCAGGATGCCGCCGAGCACGCCGCGCAGGATCTCCTTGCCCAGCGAATTGCCCATGGTGCGCATGGTGGACTTGGCCATGGTCTGCACCAGGCCGTCGTGCTTGCCGCCGCGCGGGCCCGTGGTGCCGAACAGCAGGTCCTTGAGCCCGTCCATCATGGCGCCACCTTCGCTCGCCGCAGGGGTGGCACCGGCCGGGCCCGTGCCGGTTGGCGCTGCGCCGTCGCCGGTCGCTGCCGTGCGGCCGCGCAGCACCTCGTAGGCCGACTCGCGGTCCACGGCCTTTTCATAGACGCCGGCCACCAGCGACTGTGCCAGCAGGGTCTTGCGCTGCTCCTCGTTGATGGGGCCGATCTGGCTGCCGGGCGGGATCACGTAGGCACGCTCGGTGATGCCGGGGCGTCCCTTGTCGTCGAGGAAGCTCACCAGGGCCTCGCCCACGGCCAGCTCGGTGATGGCGGCCTCGATATCCAGGCCGGGCTTGGGCCGCATGGTGGTGGCCGTGGCCTTGACGGCCTTCTGGTCGCGCGGCGTGAAGGCGCGCAGCGCATGCTGCACGCGGTTGCCCAGCTGGGCCAGCACGGTGTCGGGCACGTCCATCGGGTTTTGCGTAACGAAATACACGCCCACGCCCTTGGAGCGCACCAGGCGCACCACCAGCTCGATGCGTTCGAGCAGCACCTTGGGCGCGTCGTTGAACAGCAGGTGGGCCTCGTCGAAGAAGAAGACCAGCTTGGGCTTGTCGGGGTCGCCGATCTCGGGCAGGCGCTCGAACAGCTCGGACAGCATCCACAGCAGGAAGGTGGAGTACAGGCGCGGCGAATTCATCAGCTTCTCGGCGGCCAGGATGTTGACCACGCCCTTGCCGCCGGCATCGGTCTGCATCAGGTCGTTGATGTCGAGCATGGGCTCGCCAAAGAATTTGTCGCCGCCCTGCGACTCGATGGCCACCAGCCCGCGCTGTATGGCGCCCACGCTGGCCGCGCTGATGTTGCCGTACTCGGTGGTGAACTGCTTGGCGTTGTCGCCCACATGCTGGAGCATGGACCGCAGGTCCTTGAGGTCCAGCAGCAACAGTCCGTTGTCGTCGGCAATCTTGAAGACCAGGTTGAGCACGCCCATCTGCGTGTCATTCAGGGCCAGCATGCGGCCGATCAGCAGCGGACCCATGTCCGAGACCGTGGCGCGCACCGGGTGGCCCAGCTCGCCGAACACGTCCCACAGCGTGGTGGGGCAGGCCAGGGGCTGGGGAATCTCGATGCCGCGCTCCTGCAGGGAGGCCGCCATCTTGGCGCCCGTGCTGCCAGCCTGGCTGATGCCGGACAGGTCTCCCTTGATGTCGGCCATGAACACCGGCACGCCGATCTCGGAGAATCCCTCGGCCATTTTCTGCAGCGTCACGGTCTTGCCGGTGCCGGTGGCGCCCGTAATCAGGCCATGTCGATTGGCCAGTGCGGGCAGCAGCAGGCATTCTGTGGCAGAGTGGCGGGCGATCAGAAGTGGAGCGGCCATTTCGGGTTTCCTCGGGGGAGCATGCGGTCAAAAGTAAAATCCCAGCCGCAAGGTTAAATCAATATCAAAGGACAGCCTGTGGCAGGACACAGTAAATGGGCCAATATCCAGCACCGCAAAGGCCGCCAGGACGAAAAGCGTGGCAAGGTCTGGACCCGCATCATCCGTGAAATCATGGTGGCGGCACGCACGGGAGGGGGCGATCTCAGCGCCAACCCGCGCCTGCGCCTGGCGGTGGAAAAGGCCAAGGCGGCCAACATGCCGGCCGACAACATCAAGCGCAACATCGACAAGGCCACGGGCAACCTCGAAGGCGTGACCTACGAGGAAATCCGCTACGAAGGCTATGGCATTGGCGGCGCGGCCATCATCGTGGACACCATGACCGACAATCGCGTGCGCACTGTGGCGGATGTGCGTCACGCCTTCAGCAAGTACGGTGGCAACATGGGCACGGAGGGTTCCGTGTCCTTCCAGTTCAAGCATGTCGGACAACTGATCTTCGCTCCCGGAAGCGACGAGGACCAGATCATGGAAGTGGCTCTGGAGGCCGGCGCCGAGGACGTGATCACCGATGACGAGGGAGCCATCGAGGTGCTGACCGCACCCGCAGAGTTCGAAACCGTGCGCGACGCGCTGCAGGCCAAGGGCCTGACGCCGGAGGTGGCTGAAGTCACCATGCGCCCGGAAAACACCATCGCCCTGCAAGGCGATGACGCAGCCCGCATGCAAAAGCTGCTGGACATGATCGAAGACCTGGATGACGTACAGGACGTCTACCACAACGCTGAACTATGAAAATTCTTGTGATTGGTGGCGGAGGCCGCGAGCACGCCCTGGCGTGGAAACTGGCTGAATCGCCGAAATCGACCAAGGTCTATGTGGCCCCCGGCAACGGTGGCACGGGCCTGGCCGGCGGCAAGGTGGAAAACCTCAACATCACCGACCCGCAGGCGCTGCGCGAGTGGGCGCAGGCCGAGAAGGTCGCGCTGACCGTGGTCGGCCCCGAGGCTCCGCTGGCTGCCGGCGTGGTCGATGAGTTCCGCGCCCACGGCCTGCGCATCTTCGGCCCCTCCAAGGCGGCCGCCCAGCTGGAAAGCTCCAAGGCCTTCTCCAAGGACTTCATGGCGCGCCACGGCATCCCCACGGCACTCTATGAAACCTTCACCGACCCGGTGGCGGCCCATGCATACGTAGACCGCCTGGGTGCGCCCATCGTGGTCAAGGCCGACGGCCTGGCCGCAGGCAAGGGCGTGGTCGTTGCGACAACGCTGCAGGAAGCCCACGACGCCGTGGACTTCATGCTCGTGGACAACAAGTACGGCGTGGCCCACAACGACGGCGGCGCCCGCGTGGTGATCGAGGAGTTCCTCGCTGGCGAGGAAGCCAGCTTCATCGTGCTGTGCGACGGCAAGAACGTCCTGGCCCTGGCAACCAGCCAGGACCACAAGCGCCTGAAGGACGGCGACCAGGGCCCGAACACGGGCGGCATGGGCGCCTACTCGCCCGCGCCCGTGGTCACGGCCGACGTGCATGCCCGCGCCATGCGCGAGATCATCCTGCCGACTATCCGTGGCATGGAAAAGGACGGCATTCCCTACACCGGCTTCCTGTATGCGGGCCTGATGATCGATGCATCCGGCCATCCCAAGACGCTGGAGTTCAACTGCCGCATGGGCGACCCCGAGACCCAGCCGATCATGATGCGTCTCAAGAGCGATCTGGTGGACGTCATGCTGGCGGCCACCGATGCCAAGCTCGACCAGGTCGAGCTGCAATGGGACCGCCGCACGGCGCTGGGCGTGGTCATGGCCGCGGCCGGCTACCCCGAGGACCCGCGCAAGGGCGATGCCATCAGCGGGCTGCCGCAGGACGCCGCCGATGCCATGGTCTTCCATGCCGGCACCCAGCTCAAGGATGGCGTTCCCGTCACCAGCGGTGGCCGCGTGCTGTGCGTCACCGTGCTGGCCGACAGCGTCAAGCAGGCCCAGCAAAAGGTCTATGACGTGGCGCGCGGCATCCATTTCGATGGTGCCCAGTACCGCCGCGACATCGGCTTCCGTGCTGTGAAGAACTGAGTCCATGGCAGAGCAATCGACCGGGCAGGCGCTGCCCGTGGCGCAGGTGCGCGAGTACCTGACGGGCCTGCAGGCCCGCATCACGCAGGCGCTGGAGCAGGTTGAAGGCGAGGGCGGTGCACGCTTTCTATCCGACGCCTGGAGCAAGGGCCCCGGCGAGCGCCTGCAGGGCGATGGCATCACCCGCATCATGGAGGGCGGCCGCGTGTTCGAGCGCGCGGGCTGCGGCTTCTCGCATGTGCGAGGGCCGCAGCTGCCGCCCTCGGCCACGCAGCACCGGCCTGAACTGGCGGGTGCGCCGTTCGAGGCCATGGGCGTGTCCCTGGTCTTCCATCCGCGCAATCCTTTTGTGCCTACGGTACACATGAATGTGCGAATGATTGCGGCTGGCTCAGGTGCGGCCGGCTCAGGTGCGGCAGGGCATCCGGGCAACGAACCCACCTGCTGGTTCGGCGGCGGCATGGACCTGACACCGGTCTACGGCTTCGAGGAAGATGCACAGCACTTTCACCGCGTCTGCCGCGATGCGCTGGCGCCTTTTGGCGACACGCTCTACCCGCGCTTCAAGACCTGGTGCGACGAGTACTTCTGCCTGAAGCACCGCAACGAGCAGCGCGGCATCGGCGGCATCTTCTTCGACGACTTCTCTGAGCTGGGCCAGGCGCGCAGCTTCGACATGCTGCGTTCGGTGGGAGATTCCTTTCTGGAGTCCTACCTGCCCATCGTCGAGCGCCGCCAGGCCATGGACTACGGGCAGCAGCAGGTCGATTTCCAGCGCTACCGCCGCGGCCGCTACGTGGAGTTCAACCTGGTCTGGGACCGGGGCACGCACTTCGGCCTGCAGTCCGGCGGGCGCACGGAATCCATCTTGCTGTCCATGCCCCCGCATGCGAGCTGGAGCTACCAGCGCGAGGACGCGCCCGGCACGCCCGAACGCGCGCTGCTGGAGCAATTCCTGGTGCGCCGCGACTGGCTTTGAGCTCCATTGCCGCCATCCCCGACCGCGTGGCGAAATCCGCGCGTGCAAGGGAATAGGCGGCAAAACTATAATTTCAATAGCTTGAGGCGCAGCGTTGGCTGCGTTCTCCACTTTCTTCGGCGCGAAATCTTCCGGCGATCTGTGGGCGAACTCCATGCATTTTGGAGCGCCGCTACAGCCAAGCCCTCTACGGGCCGCACGGCGCTCGCGCTATATTGATCCCATTTCTATTCCACTGATCACCGCCTGATGACCACTTCCACCAAATCGGATTCCGCAGCCAAGCGCGACGTGACCAAGCTGCAACGCGCCATTGTTGACGGCCTCGAAAACGTCAAGGCCCAAGACATCCAGGTCTTCAATACCGAAAAGCTCTCGCCGCTGTTCGAGCGCGTGATCGTGGCTGCGGGCACCTCCAACCGCCAGACCAAGGCGCTGGCCTCCAGCGTGCGCGACGCCGTCAAGCAGGCCGGTTTTCCCGTGCCACGCCAGGAAGGCGAAGAAAACGGCGAGTGGATCATCGTGGACTGCGGCCAGGCCGTGGTCCATGTCATGCAGCCAGCCATCCGCCAGTACTACCGCCTGGAAGAGATCTGGGGCGAGACGCCTGTGCGCCTGAAGCTGGGTGCTCCCAAGCCCACGCGCTCGGCCGCCACCGACAAGGCCGAGGAAAAGGCCAAGAAGGCCGCTTCCAAGAAGGCTGCTGCAACGGCCGCCAAGCCTGCTGCCAAGAAGGCCGCTTCTGCCGCTGCACCTGCTGCAGGCAAGAAGCCCGCTGCCAAGAAGGCAGCTCCTGCCAAGGCCGCTGCGCCCCGTTCCGCAGCTGCCAAGCCGGCCGCATCCCGTACGGCTGCTGCAAAGTCGGCCGCTCCCAAGTCCGCCGCCGTGAAGTCGGCCGCCGCCAAGGCGCCGGCCCGCAAGACGGCAGCGCCCAAGGCCATCAAGACCGTGGTGGTCAACCGCGCTCCCGCCAAGCCCAAGGCAGGTGCCGCTGCCAAGCCGGCCGCCAAGCGCGCTCCCCGCGCCAAGGCCTGAACGGTTCGGGACTGACGCTGCATGAAACTGTTGATCGTGGCCGTGGGCCAGCATGTGCCCGACTGGGCGCAGACGGCCTACGACGACTATGCAAAGCGCTTTCCCCCGGAGCTCAAGGTGGAGCTCAAGGCCGTCAAGACCGAGCCGCGCGGCTCCAAGACGGTAGAGACCCTGTACGCGGCCGAGCGCAAGCGCATCGAGGCCGCCATTCCGCGCGGCACGCGCATCGTCGTGCTCGATGAGCGTGGCACCAATCTGACGACCAAGGCACTGGCCCAGCGCCTGCAGGGCTGGCAGCTGGAGGGCGACGACGTGGCCCTGATCATCGGCGGCCCGGACGGACTGGACCCCGCCTTCAGGCAGGCTGCGCACGAGCGCATCCGCCTGTCGGACCTGACCCTGCCGCATGCCATGGTGCGGGTGCTGCTCATCGAGCAGCTGTACCGTGCCTGGTCGGTCAACGCCGGCCATCCCTACCACCGGGAATAGGGCCTGTCCCGGCTCCCAGGCTCTGCCAGCGGCCCTGTCACGCGGATCCGAGGATCTCGTGATACTATGATTTTGATAGCCTTCAGCGCTTTGCAACAAAGGGCTGAAGGCATTTCTCATTCTTATCATGCCGCCATTCATCTACCTTGCCTCCCAGAGCCCCCGCCGCCGCCAGCTGCTGGAGCAGCTGGGTGTGGCCCATGAGCTTTTGCTGCCCAACGCCGAGGGCGACATTGCCGAAGATGCCGAGGCCATAGAGGCCGAACTGGCCGATGAGGCAGCGCGCGACTATGTGCAGCGCGTCACCGCGCTCAAGCTCGATGCCGCCGTGGCCCGCCATGCGCGCCGCGCCCTGGCTGTGGCGCCCGTGCTGTGCTCGGACACCACGGTGGCGCTGGATGGCCGCATTCTTGGCAAGCCTGCCGATGCCGACGATGCCCGCCGCATGCTGACCGCGCTTGCGGGCCGCGAGCACGAGGTGCTGACCGCCGTCGCCATACAGCACGGCGCGCGGCGCCTGGCTGCGCTGTCGGTGTCCCAGGTCTGCTTCTCGGCCATGAGCGCGCAGCAGATCGACGCGTATGTGGCCTCGGGCGAGCCCATGGGCAAGGCCGGCGCCTATGGCATACAGGGCCGCGCGGCGGCCCATGTGCAGTGGCTGCACGGCAGCTACTCGGGCATCATGGGCCTGCCGCTGTTCGAGACGGCGGCGCTGCTGCGCGAGCTGGGCTGGGCACTGTAGGCCGGCTCCCCGACCTTGGCCCGCAGGGGCGTGCAGGCATGCGCAGACCGCCGATGGCAGCGGATGGCGCGGCAAGATAGTGGCAAGCGGCCACCGGCGCAATGATTGCCGGGCCGCCATGGCCGAGAAATACAAACGACAAAGCACACCACAGGCACAGCATGCAGCAAGACATTCTGATCAATTGGTCGCCACAGGAAACGCGCGTGGCCATCATCGAGAACGGCGCCGTCCAGGAGCTGCACATGGAGCGCCCGCTGGAGCGCGGCCTGGTTGGCAACGTCTATCTGGGCAAGGTCTCGCGTGTGCTGCCGGGCATGCAGTCGGCCTTCATCGACATCGGCCTGGAGCGCGCGGCCTTCCTGCATGTGGCCGATGTGTGGCAGCGGCAGGAAGGGGGCGAGGCCCCCATGTTCGCGCGCAAGGACATGCCTGTCGTGCCCATCGAAAAGCAGGTTTTCGAAGGCCAGACCATCATGGTGCAGGTCATCAAGGACCCGATCGGCACCAAGGGTGCGCGCCTGTCCACGCAGATCAGCATTGCGGGGCGATTGCTGGTGCTGCTGCCCCAGGATGACCATATCGGCATCTCGCAGAAAATCCCGCAGGGCGAGCGCGACGCGCTGCGCGCCCGCCTGCAGGGCCTGGTGGGCACCAAGGAAACCGGCGGGGGCGGCGGCTTCATCCTGCGCACCAATGGCGAGGATTCCAGCGACGCCGAGCTGGCCGACGACATCCGCTACCTGCGCAAGACCTGGAGCCGCATCAAGGACGCCTCGGTGCGCCTGCCGCCCATGTCGCTGCTGCACCAGGACCTGAACCTGCTGCAGCGCGTGCTGCGCGATCTGGTGGGCGAGGGCACGCAGAGCATCCGCATCGACTCCAAGGAGCAGTTCGCCCTGCTCATGACCTTCGGCCAGGAATACATGCCGGCGGCCGTGCCCAAGCTGCAGCACTACCGCGGCGAGCGGCCCATCTTCGACCTCTTCGCCATCGACGAGGAAATCGCCCGTGCGCTGGGCCGCCGCGTGGATCTCAAGTCCGGCGGCTACCTGATCGTGGACCAGACCGAGGCGCTGACCACGGTGGACGTCAACACCGGCGGCTACGTGGGGGCGCGCAACTTCGACGACACCATCTTCAAGACCAACCTGGAAGCGGCCCAGCAGATTGCGCGCCAGCTGCGCCTGCGCAACCTGGGCGGCATCATCATCGTGGACTTCATCGACATGGTGCGGGACGACCACCAGGCCGAGGTGCTGTCCGAATTCAAGCGCCAGCTCGGGCGCGACCGTGTCAAGACCATGGCGGGCGGTTTCTCGCAGTTGGGCCTGGTGGAGATGACGCGCAAGCGCACGCGGGAATCGCTGGCCCACATGCTGTGCGAATCCTGCCCGGTCTGCCAGGGCAAGGGCCATGTGAAGACCGTGCGCAGCGTCTGCTACGAGGTGCTGCGCGAAATCCTGCGCGAAGCGCGCCAGTTCAACCCGCGCGAGTTCCGCATCGTGGCCTCGCCCAAGGTGGTGGAGATGTTCCTGGACGAGGAAAGCCAGCACCTGGCAGGCCTGTCCGACTTCATCAAGAAGCCCATCTCGCTGCAGGCCGAGACAGCCATGGCACAGGAGCAATACGACATTGTGCTGCTGTGAATCGGTATTTATCCTGCTAATTCATTATCAATAGCAGTCCATCTATTGGTGAATGAATGTGTTCAATTGAACTCATTCTTGCATTGCTATGGATTGTTGATTCCCGATAATTAACTTTGTCTCGGCTTTTTTGATACTGTTTGTTGCAATCAGTGCCTCAGCAACTGAAAGGGCGACGAATGGGAATCGACTCCACCATTGTGCGTGCAGCCATACACCCGGGAATTGGTGTGGCGCGTATTGGCAATAGTCCGGATGAGTACTATGTCGGCCCCGAGCTGATGCATGTGCCGCCCATGGCGCCGGGCAGCCTGCGCGATGCGCAGGGCGCGCTCAAGCGGCAGGCGGCGCGCTTTCGCATCTACGGCTACAACGCTGCGGGCGAGGTGGTGCGTGAACTCACGGCCGACCAGGAGCAGATCGAATGGGAAGTCGAGCTGGCCAATACCAAGGCTGCCTGGTATCAATTCCAATTGGCGCTGGACGTGCCTGAAGCCGCAACGGCCGATCCCACGATTTTGCGCAATGCCACGGTGAAGGACCGGAAAAGCCTGGCCATTCGACCCGGAGCCCGCCGCATTGCCAAAGGCTCGGCCCCCGTGGCATTCGACAGCGGCAGTTTCTGCGGCAAGCCGGTTTATCTGGGCGAATTGCGCATTGAAAAGACGGGCCAGCTTCTCGTGCTGGGAGGCCGTGGCGTCTCTGCCTCCGTGGATGGCTCCAAGGCCACCACGTTTGCGAACAACGAGGGCTGGCATGACGATGTGGCCGACGGCCCCGTGCGCGCCAAGGTCGTCGTGGCCGGTGTTTCCGTGCCGGTGGATGCGGCATGGGTCACGGTTGCGCCGCCCAACTACGGCCCGCAGATGAAGTCGGTGCGCACCATGAAGGACCTGATGGAGGATGTGTACATCCACTCGGGCATGGCCGCCTTCCCGCTGCACGTCTCCTTCAGCCGGCACATCCTGCCCATACTCCAGCGCCAGAGCAGCCTGCAGTGGGCGAACAAGGGCTTTGCATCCCAGTTCGGCTGGGGCGGGGCGGCCAATGCGGATGACGAGGTGTGGATCGCCAGGCTCAACAGCCCGGGCACGACCTGGGCCGAGCTGCGCCAGCAGGTGGCGAATGCCTTCCGGCGCTTTGACCGTGATGGCGCATCTCCCCAGCCCTGGCCCTGGCTGTATGGCGATGCCATGGCCGTGCCGCCCGTCGACACACCGCGCCAGCATGCGGCGCTGACGGCCACGCAGCTGAGGATGCTGGACCTGTGGGCCGGTGGCCATTTCCTGTCCGACTGGAAGCCCGGCCAGCAGTACCCTGCCCAGCTCGCCGACGTGCCGCTGCAGGAGCAGCCGGCCATGCTCGACCATGCCGCCATGGACGACTGCCTGGCCGACGCCTTCCATCCGGGCTGCGAGATCACCTGGCCCATGCGGCACGCCAGCATGTACCGGGCGCCGTTCCGCATCCGCGAGGCGGCAGTGAACCCGCCCGAGCTGCAGCTCTACGGCTCCCGGCTCACGCCTGCGGTGGCCCTGTCAGAGAGCGGGCCGCTGTATGCGCAGGTGGCCGGCGACCTCACGCGCTGGATGGCGGTCCCCTGGCAGACCGACACCGCCAGCTGCCGCAGCGGCTATTACGCCGGCTATGGCCCACGCTACGACCCCTACCTGCCCACGTTCTGGCCAGCCCGCGTGCCCAACCAGGTGCTGACGCAGGAGGCCTATGAAAGGGTCATCAACGCCGAACTGCCGCGCGAGCAGCGCGTTGCCGCCTTCAACCGCCGCGAGTCGTGGTTCCGCACACTGGGTGAGGAAGGCTATGAGAGCGAGATCAACCGCATGATCAGCCACTTCGGTGACATGGGCGTCATCGAGAGTCGGCCCGGGGTGCGGGGCGACAAGGACTTCCCGCCGGTGATGCAGGTGGAAAACCGCATCGCCCCGGCGCCGTTGCACATGCTCAAGACTGCGGTGCAACCGGACGGGCAGGAAGTGCCTCCCCGCATCGAGCCCTTCGATGCAGACAACGAGCAGCAGTTGCGCGCCATGACGCAGCGCGGCCCGGTGCTGCCGCGCTGAGTGCCGGCCATGTCGTCGCACGCCATGGCCGCCGCGCCGCTGCCGGATGAACTGGATGTGCTCGTCGTGGGCGCAGGGCCGGCGGGCGCGGCCGTTGCCGCGCAGCTGGCAGGGCACTGCCGCGTGGCGCTGATAGGGCGTGCCGTGCAGGCTGGGCGGGCCATTGGCGAAACCCTGCCCGCTGCGGCCCGGGTGATTCTGTCCGACCTGGGCGTGTGGGATGCGTTCGCGGCACAGGGCCACCGTCCTGCCTGGTCGCGGCGGTCATTGTGGGGAAGCTCCGAGGTCATCTTTCAGGACGCGCTGTTCGACCCGCATGGTGCGGGCTGGCACCTGGACCGTGCGCGCTTCGACGCCATGCTGCTGGAGGCTGCGCGCAGCCGTGGCGTGCCCTGCCTGGTGCCCGCCACGCTGCGCAGCATGCAGCGCCAGCCACCGGGCGCACCCATGCGCTGGCGCTGCCTGATCGATAGGGCGCAGGGCGACACGGCGCATGGCCCGTTGGAGCTGTCCTGCCGCATCGTGGTCGATGCCACGGGCCGCGCGGCCCGCGTGGCCCGGCAGGCGGGCGCCCAGGTCCACCGTGGTGGCCGCCTGGTCTGCTTTCACGCCTGGGTGGAGCCGCCATCGCATGAGCATGCAGGCACCACCATGATCGAGTCGGATGCCGAAGGCTGGTGGTACAGCGCTGACCTGCCCGATGGCAGTTGCGTGATTGCCTGGCAGACCGACATCGATCTGCCTGAAGCCCGGCGCCTGCTCAGCACGGCCGATCTGTTGGAAATGGCGCATCACACGGCCCTGGTGGGCGCGCGCAGCAGGGGCAGCCGGGTGCTGGAGCCGCTGCGCGTGGCCGCCGCCCACGAACAATGGCTTGATGCAGCCAGCGGGCCTGACTGGCTGGCCGTGGGCGATGCAGGCCTGTCCTTCGATCCGCTGGCATCGCAGGGCCTGCTCAACAGCCTGGTCACGGGCAGCGAGGCCGCCCTGGCCGTGCGCCGCAGTCTGGCGGGCGATGCCGATGCGCTGCCGTCCTGGAATGCGTGGATCGGCACGATACGCGCCGCGTACCGCACCCACCACCAGCACTACTACGCGCTGGAGCAGCGCTGGGCGGCCGAGCCGTTCTGGACCCGCCGCCAGCAGGCTCCGGAGGCAGGGATCGGAGCCGACGTTACTGCCGCTCCAACTTCGCCGTCTGCACGATCGCATTCCAGCGCTGGTACTCGGCCCGCGTGAATTCGCGGAAGGCCTTGGAGTCCAGCAGGCGCACTTCGCCGCCCAGTGCCGTCACCTTGGACTTGAAGTCGGCATGGCCCGCCACCTTGAGCGTGGCATCCTCCAGCCGCTTGACGATGGCGGCCGGCGTGCCCTTGGGTGCCAGCACGCCGTTCCAGGTGCCGGTCACGAAGGTGGGGTAGCCGCTTTCCTTCATGGTCGGCACATCGGGCAGGGCGGGCAGGCGCTGCTCGGAGGTCACGGCCAGGGCCTTGAGCTTGCCCGACTGCACGAAGGGCAGGGCGGGCGTCACGTTCTCGAAGATGAAATCGATCTGGCCGCCCAGCAGGTCGGTCAGGGCCGGCGCGCTGCCCTTGTAGGGCACATGCACCATGTCCAGCTGGGTGGCGCTCTTGAACAGCTCGCCCGACAGGTGGACCGTGGAGCCGCTGCCCGGCGAGCCATAGCTCATGCCGGTCTTTTGCGCGGCGGCGCGTGCCACCAGGTCCTTCACCGTCCTTGCGGGCGTGCGCGTCTCGTTGACGACCAGCACATTGGGAATGGTGGTCACCAGGGCCACGTACTCGAAATCGCCCAGGCTCTTCTCGCTCAGGTTCTTGTACAGGCTCTGGTTGATGGCCTGGGTGCCGGCCGTGCCGAACAGCAGCGTGTAGCCATCATTGGCCGCCGAAGCCACGCGACTGGCGCCGATGGAGCCGTTGGCGCCGGAGATGTTTTCCACGATCACGGGCTGGCCCAGCGATTCGGACAGGCCCTGCGCCACCATGCGCGCCAGCACATCGGTATTGCCGCCAGGGGCGAAGGGCACGACCAGCTTGACGGGCCGGGTGGGATAGGCATCCGCCCAGGCCTGGGGCAGGGGCAGCAGCGTGGCGCCGAGCAGCGCGGCAGCGCGCAGGAATTGCTTGCGTGAAAGGGTGCGGGGCATGGGGGATGTCTCCTTGTCGGTGTTTTTGGTGGCGCAGCGGCTGCGGCCGGCGGCGGATTTTTCAGGCGGGCCAATGCTGGGCGGTGGCTGTCTTGACGTCAATCAATGTTTTGGCAGGACGTCATGCGGCGGGCGAATGACCTGTTCGTCCTTGCTCGGAAAATGAGAATGGATTGCACCGGCGTGCGCTCTTCATGGCTCCTGCAACCACGGCGCAAGCCTCCTGGACCCGCCCATGAACAAGGTCCGCACCCTCTCCTGCATCCGCCCCCGTCGCTGCCAACTGCCCGCATCCATGCGGCTTTGCGGCTCCTGCCTGCACCTGCACGGTGCGCCCCATGGCGTGGGCCGGCGCCCGCCGAGGCACCGGGGTGGGGTGGGCATTGCCGATGCCGATACAGCTTAGAAATCCGCCTTCAGGCTCACCGTCAGATTGCGCGGCTCGCCCCACCAGCCCTGGTTGTAGAAGCCGATCTGGCTGTAGTACTGGCGGTCCAGCACGTTGTTGAGCTGCACGCTGGCCGACCAGGTGGGGTCGATGCGGTAGTGGGCCGAGAGGTTGACCACCAGGTAGCTGCCCTGGCCGACCTGCACGCTCTGGCGCAGCGGGTTGGTCACGTTCTGCCAGATGCGGCTTTGCCAGCGCAGGTTGCCGCCCAGGCTCAGGCCCCGAAGCGCACCCTCGAAGCTGCGCATGGCCGTGAGCTTGACCAGGCTGCGCGGGTGCGTGGTGTTGAAGGCGGCGCCGCTGGCGCTGCGTGCCGTGTAGTGCGTGTAGCTGGCGCCCATGCGCCAGCCCCGGGCCGGCTCGCCGCTGAGTTCCAGATCGATGCCGCGCACCTGCGCGCCCTTGACGCCGCGATAGGCCTTCTGGTCTGTGGTGCCGTCGATGAATTCGCCCGTGTCCTGCGCCAGATTGTCCTGGCGGGTCTGGAACAGCGCGGCAGAACCCTGCAGCCGGTCCTGCAGCCAGGAGCCCTTGAGGCCCAGCTCGAAGGCCTGGCCGGTGACGGGGTCCAGGATGCTGCCTTGCTTGTCGCGGTAGTTCTGGGGCGTGAAGATTTCCGTGTAGCTCAGGTAGGCCGTATGCCGGGCATCGATGTCCCACAGCAGGCCGGCGTAGGGCGTGATTTCGTTGCTGTAGCGGTAGTCGCGCAGGCTGCCGAAGTAGTTCTGGCGCGTGGACCAGCGGCTCAGGCGGGCGCCGGCCACGGCCGTCCAGCCATCGGCCAGCGAGAAACGCCCCACGGCATAGCCGCCGCTTTGGCGCATGCGGCTGTCGTCGCCGCCGTTGGAGACGTCGGACCAGCCAGGCTCGGCCAGGCTGCCGTTGCGCCAGTCGAGGAAGTTGTCCGTGGCAGGCGGCGTGCCCAGCGGTGCGTAGCGGCGGATGTCGATGTCGTCGCGCACATGGTTCCATCCCACGGCAATCTCGTGCTGACGCCCGAACAGCGCGACCGGGCCGCTGGCCGTGAGGTGCAGGCTGTCGCGCGAGCGGTCACCCCGGTATTTGATGAAGGAGTTGGCCATGCCCAGGCCGGTGGTGGCGTCCGGCGCGCCGCCCCGGTAGACGTAGCGCATGTCGTAGTTGCCTTCGTTGCGGCTGTAGGCGGCGCGCAGCAGCCAGCGGTTGTCCAGGCGGTGCGTCAGGTCCAGCGTGGCCGTGGTGTTCTCGGTGCCGAAATGCGACCAGCGCGTGTTGTTGGATACCGAGCGGTCGAAGTCCGTGCGGCTGCCGTCCGCATAGAACAGCGGAAAGCCGGCGCCCATGCCGGGACTGGTGTTCTTCTGGTATTCGAGGCTGGTCACGAGCCGCGTGGCGGGCGTCAGGGCCGCGCTGACCACGGCATACAGGCCCTGCCTGCGCTGGCCAAAGTGGCTGACGTAGCTATCGCTATCCGATTGCACGGCCACGACGCGGCCATGCACGCGGCCTTTGCGGTCCAGCGGCAGGGACAGATCGGCCTCGGCGCGGCGCAGGTTCCAGCGGCCAAGCGTCAGCGAGGCATGGCCGCCCGCCGTCTCGCGCGGCTGCTTTCGCACGAAGTTCACCGTGGCCGACGGATCGCCCGAGCCATTGAGCAGGCCCGTGGCGCCGCGCACGATTTCCACGCGGTCGTAGAAGGCCGTGTCCATGTCGGTGGCGCCGAAGTTCCACAGGCTGTTGATGGGCGAGGCCAGCCCGTCGAACTGGAAGTTGCTGACGCCAAAGCCGCGCGAGGAAAACTGGTAGCGGTTGCTGTCGCTGCGGCTGACCGACAGGCCGGGGGCGGAGGCCTCCAGCGTCTGCGAGACCGTGAGCTGGCCGGCATCGTCCATGAGCTGGCGCGTAATCACGCTGACCGACTGCGGTGTCTCGCGCGCCGACAGTTGCAGGCCCGTGGCCGTGCCTGTGGCGCCGCTGGTGTAGCGCGCCGTGCCTTCGGTGGTACCCGCATCGGCGGCGGCGCGCACGGTGACGGTGCCCAGTTCGGTGTCGCCTTTCCTGGCAGGGGGCCTGTCCTCGTCGGCGGCCCAGACTGCTGGCGCAGGGGCTGCACAAAGTGCACAGATCAGCAGGGACAGCGGGGTCCGCGCGCCTTGGGGGTGTCGGGGGGTGGGGTTTTGAATGCGAATGCTCATCATTTCCATGGTCCTGGGCGTGAGCCCGGATTGTGGGAAATGTGTGCCGCCGCCGCCTGTTCCCGGCGACGCCAGTCCTATGGTTTGCGACGCAGGCTGCCTTGGCTGGGCGCGTGGCCGAAGCGCTGGCGAAAGGCCGTGGCGAAATTGCTGGCGTGCTGAAAGCCCACGCAGTCGGCCGCTTCCTGCACGCTCCAGCCCTGTGCCAGCCGCTCGCGCGCCAATTGCATGCGGCGCTCGCGCAGCCAGCCGAACACGGTCTGGCCGTAGGCGGCCTGGAATTTCTCGCGCAGCGTGGTCGGGCTCATGCAGGCCAGGCGCGCCAGGTCGTCCAGGCTGTGCGCCTGGCCCGGCGCCGCATCCATGCACTCGCGCACGCGCTCCAGGCCGCGCCTGTCCCGGGGATGGATGCGCGGCGAGGGCGCAGGCCGCGGCTGCGCATGTGCCTGCAGCGCGCAGGCCAGCACCTGCAGCGCAATGCCTTCGCGGTGCAGCCGGGCCAGGCTGCCGCTCCAGACGCCATCGAGCAGCTGGCGCAGCGACACCGCCAGATGCTCGGGCAGCGACCAGGCATGCAGCGGCGGGCCGGACTGCTGCAGGGCGTGGTGCAGCAGCTCGGCCAGTTCGGCATCGGCGCAGGCCTCGGGTGCCTCGATGGACAGGTTGAAGCCACGCACCCTCTGGCCTGCCGCATGGGTGGCCTTGAGCACCTCGGTGTCGCCGCAGGAGAATGCCGCTGCGGCATGGCGCGTTACGCTCAGGGCCTTGCGGGCGGCGGGCAGCTGCAGCTCGGCCTGGCCGTCCAGCAGGACCACGGCGGTGAAGCGCCGCGGGTGCTCGGACGTGGATTCATAGCCATGGTTGATGCGGATGTCGGAACTGACCAGCTGCAGGCCCGAAGGCAGTTGGTGCTCCTGCACCTGGCCTTCGAAGATGCAATCGTTTTCGGAGACGGTGGAGAGAAAGCGCACGCTGAAACCGTGGCGCTGGCGCATGGCGTCGAGCTGCGCCGTGGTGTAGCGCTGGGAAGGGGCGGGCATGGGCGGAGGCGGAAAGGCGGTGGCGGGAAGCGCTCGCTGCAGTGAACGCTTCTCATTATCGCTGCAGGCTTGCTCCGGCCCTGCGCCGTCCAGCCCGCAGATGCGCAGGCTCAGGGCAGGGCGCAGACAAAGCTGGCCGCATCCTCCACATTGCCCGTGCCGGCGGCTGCGCCCTCGAACCTGTACCTGGCAATCTTCGGATACGGGCACAGCGGGCGCGTGCGCTGCGGAAAGTCCGCGCTGGACGGCAGGGCCCTGGCGGCGATGGTGTCCGGGGCGACGCCTTTCTCCACCCAGTCGACCATGGCCTGTATGGAGTCGAAGCTGTCCGTGGCCGGGCCGCCCGAGCAATGGTTCATGCCCGGCACGAGGAAGGTGCGCGCAAAGTCCTGCGTGGCCTGCATGCCGCCGTTGTTGGCGGCCAGGCGCTCGTAGTAGTCCAGCGTGTCCAGCGCCGAGAAGATGGGGTCGGACATGCCGTGGATGAAGAGCATCTTGCCGCCGTGCTGCCGGAAGGCCGTGAGCCGGTCATCCCGGTAGGTGTCATAGATGGCCGAGTAGGCCTGCATGCGCGCCGGGTCGGTGTCGAAATTGAAGGCCAGCGGGTTGAAGCCCAGGTCTGGCGGGGTGAGGAATTCGTTGACCAGCGCATCCACGATCAGCGTGATGTAGCGCGAATCCGGCGTGGCGGTGGTGGAGCTGCCCAGTGTCCAGGTGCGCCAGCCCGGCGCTGCCAGGCCCGGATCCCACGGCTGGCCCGCATACAGGGCCTGGCCTGCCGAGTTGCGCGGCCCGGCAAACACGTTTCTGAGCGCGTTCACCTGTCCGCTGCTCAGGCAGCTGCCGGTCTTGGCGCCGCCGCACTGCAGCACGCCGGGGTCGAAATGGCAGGCCTTGACGTGGTTCACCATGCCATCGGCCACGCCGTCGGCCGCATCGCAGGAGGCGGTCACGGCCTTGGCCACCAGGTTCAGGTCCTCGTTGCTGAAGGCCCGGGAGAGGATGCGCCGACCGCTGCTGTCGGCCGGCGCGATGGCATCGAACTCGATGGTGTTCCACATCGCGGCCACCGTGGCGCCGCTCGATACCCGCATGGCAGGGGCGCCGGCCGTGATGGCGTCGAAGTAGTCGGGAAAGCGCTGCGAGAACACCATGCCCTGCCGCCCGCCACCCGAGCAGCCTGAAAAATAGGAGTGCTCAGGCTTGCGCCCGTAGCGCGTGGAGATCAGTGATTTGGCCGCCACGGCGGTCTTGTCGTAGGCGTTGTAGGCGTGGTCCAGCCGGGCCTGAGGGTCGGCACCGAAGCTGGCCGTGGTGCCGGTGTGGCCCGCGTCGGTGGAGACCACCGCAAAGCCCTGGCCCAGCGGCGAAGGCGTTGCGCCAGAGATGCTGGAGCTCAGCGAGGTGTCGCGCAGGATGCCGTCGTTGCCACCGCCGCCGATGAAGAGAAACCGGCCGTTCCATTGGTCCGGCAGGCTGAGCTGGAACCCGATGGCGTAGTTCTTGCCGTCCACGCCCACGCGCGGGTTGATGGCGCCGGTGACTACGCAGTGCCCGGGCAGCAGCGCGCCGGTGCTGGCGCCGCCCGGCCTGCGGGTGTCGGGCGGCACATAGCTGGTGGACAGCCGGGTGGCCGCAAGGCCTGCCCTGTCAGGCAGGTCGGCGCAGGCGGCCGCCTGCGTTGCGGCATCGGCCAAAGTGGGGCTGCTGCCACCGCCGCAGCCCGCCATGAGAAGGGATGCGGCAAAGGCGGCCGTGGATGGAAAAACGCGCCGCAAGGCGCGTGGGGCGTGGTCGATTCGCATGGCTTGTGTCTCCTGTCGCCCGAGCGTAAGACCAGGGACGGAGGGGCCATGTCATCTCAGAGGATGACGGGACAACCCGGCGTGGGCGCTGCCCCGCGCCCGGCTTCAGAGTTTGCGCAGCCGCTCCAACGCCGCGCGCAGCGTGCTGTCTTGCTTGGCAAAGCAAAAGCGCACCACGCGCTGGTCGAAGCCGTCGCCATAGAAGGCCGACAGCGGGATGGCCGCCACGCCATGCTCCCGGACCAGCCACTGGCAGAACGCGGCTTCGTCCAGGTCCGACACGGCCGAGATGTCGGCGCAGACGAAGTAGGTCCCCGCCGTGGGCAGCAGGCGCAGGCGCGAGCCTTCCAGGCCCTGGCAGAACAGGTCGCGCTTGGCCTGGTAGAAGGCGGGCAGCTGCAGGTAGGGCGCAGGGTCGGCCATGTAGCTGGCCAGGCCCGCCTGCATGGGCGTGTTGACGGTGAAGACGTTGAACTGGTGGACCTTGCGGAACTCGGCCGTGAGCGCGGCCGGCGCGGCGACGGTGCCCACCTTCCAGCCCGTGACATGGTAGGTCTTGCCGAAGCTGGAGACGATGAAGGCGCGCGCCGCCAGGCCGGCAAAGCGCGCGGCGCTCTGGTGCTGGCGGCCGTCGTAGACCATGTGCTCGTAGACCTCGTCGCTGATCAGCAGCACGTCGGTGGGCGCCAGCAGCTCCTGCAGCTGCAGCATCTCGGCATCGCTCCAGATGGTGGCGCTGGGGTTGTGCGGGCTGTTGATGATCAAAAGCCGTGTGCGCGGCGTGATGGCGGCGGCAATTTTGGCGAAGTCGGGCTTGAAGCTGCCCGGCGTCAGCGGCACGCGCACGGGCACGCCGCCGGCCAGCTCGATGTTGGGTACGTAGCTGTCGTAGCAGGGGTCGAGCACGATCACCTCATCGCCCGCATGCACGGTGGCCAGGATGGCGGTGAGGATGGCCTGCGTGGCGCCGGCCGTGACCGTGATCTCGGTGCCCGCGTCGTAGCGGCGGCCGTACAGCGCCTCCATCTTGTCGGCCATGGCCTGGCGCAGCTGCGGTAGGCCGGGCATGGGCGGGTACTGGTTGTGGCCGGCCTGCATGGCGGCCGTGACGGCATCGACCAGCCTGGGGTCGCAGCCGAAGTCGGGGAAGCCCTGGCCCAGGTTCACCGCCTGGTGCTCGGCGGCCAGCGCCGACATGGTGGTGAAGATGGTCGTGCCCACATGGGGCAGGCGGCTGGGGAAGGCGGGCGTGCGGGGCGTGGCAGAGGTCATGGCGGAGGCAGCGGAAAACGGGAACGGGCCCGCGCTGCGGGCCCGGTTGGGGCGGAGGATCAGAGTTCGTAGTCGTGCACGTGGCCGCTCATGGCGCGCATGATCAGGTCGCGCGTCAGGCGGTCGCTGAGCAGTTCGGCGAAGCGGTAGACGAAGTTGCGCAAATAGGCGCCACGCTTGATGGCCACGCGCGCCACGCTCTGGCCGAACAGATGGCCCATGGGGCGCACCACGAGGTCGTTGACCGGATCGTCGCGCATGGCCATCTCGGCCACGATGCCGATGCCCAGGCCCAGGCGCACATAGGTCTTGATCACGTCGGAGTCAATGGCCTCCAGCACGATGCGCGGACGCAGCCGGCGCGTGGCGAAGGCCTGGTCGATCTTGCCGCGCCCGGTGAACGAGGGGTGGTAGGTGATCAGCGACTCATGGGCGATGTCGTCCAGCGTGATGCGCTCCTTCTGCGCCAGCGGATGGCCCGTGGGCATGACCAGCACATGCTGCCATTCGTAGCAGGGCAGGGTGACGAGATCGGGGTAGTCGGCCAGGGACTCGGTGGCCATGCCGATGTCGGCGATTTCGTCGATGACCATGCGCGCCACCTCGGCCGGCGTGGCCTGGTGCAGGCTGATGGTGACCTTGGGATACAGGTCGCGCAGCCGTGCCACGGCGGGCGGCAGCACGTAGCGGGCCTGGGTGTGGGTGGTGGCAATCGACAGCGTGCCGCTGTCCTGGGCGCTGTACTGCTCGCCGATGCGCTTGAGGTTGCCGATCTCGCGCATGATGAGTTCAATGCTCTTGAGCACCTCCAGGCCGGGTTCGGTGATGCGCTTGAGGCGCTTGCCGTGGCGCGCGAAGATGTCGATGCCCAGCTCCTCCTCAAGCTCGATGATGGCCTTGGAGACGCCGGGCTGCGAGGTGTGCAGGGCCTTGGCCGCCTCGGTGAGGTTGAGGTTGCGGCGCGCCGCTTCTTGGACGAATCGGAATTGGTGCAGGTTCATGGCGGTGACAGCTGGGTGCAGCGCGCCATTATGCTGCATTTATATAAAGAAGCGATTCGTTATTTCAGCTTCCTGACCTGCCGGAAGGCTCCATGGCCGCCAACGCCAGCTCTGCCAGCAGGGCCGTGACACGCGGATGCTCGCCCACGGCAGGCTCCAGTTCCACGGCCACCTGTGGGTGGGTGTCGCGGATCTCCTGCACCAGCTTCGGGATGTCCTCGCGCGCATGCTTGCCCGTGCCCAGGAACAGGGGCAGCACGGTGATGCGCATGGCGCCCGCCTCGACCAGCCCGCGCGCGGCGGTGGGCAGGTCGGGCGCACAGGCTTCCAGGTAGGCGCATGCAGCCAGGCCGTGGGGCCGCGTTTGCCGGACGGCGCCGAGCACGGCCTCGATGGGCTGGCGCCACAGGGCGTCGCGGGAGCCGTGGGCCAGCAGGATCAGGCCGGCAATGCCGGCCGCTGTTGTGTCGTTTTGCATGGCAACGGATCTAGCGGCGCAGCACCAGCCAGGTGAAGGCGGTCAATGAAAGAAGGCTGTAGAGCAGGCCCGGCGCCGCAGCGGTCAGCCAGGGCGACCAGGTCTGCAGCGTGCCGATGTAGCCGAACACGTTGTTCAGCAGGAAGAAGCTGATGCCGGCCATGACGCCGCCGAACACATAGGCCGCGATGCCGCCCGAGCGGAAATGCAGATAGGCAAAGGGCAGGGCCAGCACCACCATCACCAGGCAGCTCATGGGGTAGAAGACCTTGCGCCAGAACTCGATCTCGTACTTCTGCGCGGCCTGGCCGTTGGCCTCCAGGTGGCGCACGTACTGAAACAGCGAGATGGTGGACATGCGGTCGGGCTTGAGCAGCGCGGCCGAGACCATTTCGGCGCTGATGCCGGTCTTCCAGACCAGGCTGTCCTCCTTCTCGCGCAGCAGCACCATGCCTCCGTCGGCCTTGGCCTTCAGGCGGCTGGCCTCAACGCCCTGGAGCGTCCAGGATTCGCCATCCTCGCTGACCTGCGCCGCCTGCGCATGGATCTGGGCCGAGATGCGGCCCTGGCCGTCAAAGTCGAAGATGCGCACATTGGAGAAATCACCGGGCCCGCGGATGGCGCGCACGTTGATGGCTATGGAGTGATCGCCCTGGCGTTCCTTGAGCCAGGCACCCGTGGCGCCGCGCGACAGCTGGGCCAGGTGGATGGCGCGGATGTTCTGGCCCGCGTTCTCGGCCGCCGGCGCCAGGTAGTCGCCCGTGCCGAAGGTGGCCAGCACAAAACCCAGGCCCAGCACCATCAGCGTGCGCAGCGCCAGCCAGGGGCCCATGCCGCTGGTGCGCATGATGGTGAATTCCGAGCTCTGGGCAAAGCGCGCCATCACGTAGATGGTGCCGATCAGCACGGTGATGGGCATCAGCTCGTACAAGTGGCTGGGGATGCGCAGCACCACGAAGAGCAGGGCGTGCGTGATCTGGTAGCCGTTGTCGCCGCCGCGCCCGACCCAGCGCAGCTCATCGACCAGATCGAAGAAAAAGAACAGCGCCAGGAAGGCCAGCGTCACATAGCTGACGGCCGCGATGATGTCGCGGTACAGCAGGTTTCTCAGAACTCTCATCAGGGCACCGCCTTTGCGTCGTCCAGGGCAGCCGGCTTGCAGGGCCTGCGCCACAGGTCGCGCGGCGACCAGCGCTTGTGCCGTACCAGCAGCACCAGCAGTGCCAGCAGCAATGTTCCACCGTGCAGCAGGGCCGTCATGGCGGGCATGCTCAGCTTGCCCGAGGCCACCCAGTTCTCGCCCAGCGTCATCAGGTTGTAGTACACGATGAAGGCGAACAGCGCGAGCATGAGGCTGCCGCTGCCACCAGCGCGCGGGTTCACGCTGGCCACGGCCAGGCCCAGGATCACGAAGTTCAGCGCCGCCAGCGGCAGGCCTATGCGCCAGCCCAGCTCGGCGCGGTAGATGGGTTCGGTGCGCGGCAGCAGCTCATGCGTGTAGGTGCTGCGAGCGGCCATTTCCTCGGCAGCGGCCAGATTGTTGCCGCCGCCGAGCTGCGTGCCGTATTCCTTGAACTCGCTGATCTTCACCGAGCCGTCGCTGGTCTGCGTTTCCATGCGCTGGCCGTCGGTCAGCACGGCCATGCGTTCGCCCTTGACCACTTCCAGCCGCGCCCCGCGCGCCGAGGTCACGGACTCGCGCCCGCGCTCATTGGCCACGATGAACACATTGTTGGCTGCGGTGGCGCTGGGTACGTCCTTGTCGATGAAGAACACGCGCGAGCCGCCCGCAGACTCCTGGAACTCGCCGGGGGCGATGCGGTCAATGTCGCTGCGCTGCTCGAACTGGGTCTTGATCTGCTCGATCTGCTGATTGGCCCAGGGCAGGATGCCCAGGCCCAGCACGGCGATCACGGCAAGCACCGGCCAAGCAAAGCGCAGCAGCGGGCGCAGCAGGCTGGCCAGTCCCTGGCCTGCGGCGAACCAGATCACCATCTCGCTGTCGCGGTACATGCGCGACAGCGAGCCGACCACGGCCACGAAAAGCCCCAGGCCCAAAATCGTGGGCAACTGGCCAAGCACCGTATAGCCCATGACCAGCAGAACGTCGGAAGGGCTGACATTGCCCTTGTAAGCCTGGCCCAGCGTGCGGATCAGCATCATGGTCATGACGACCGTGATCAGCACCACGACCGTGGCACCGAAGCTGCGGGCCAGCTCTTTGCGTATGGATGAATCGAATAACATTGGCTGAAAGGAAAACGCCGATTATGAACTTTGAACTGAAGCCGTTGACGACTGCCGCAGCAGTACGTGAAAAGTGTGACCTGTTGTTGGTGCTGGTGACCGAAGCCACGGTCACGGGCAGCGACGCGCTGTCCACCCTGGTCGCACACGCGGTCAAGGCCGGAGATTTCGAAACGGCAGCCGGCAAGCAGCTGGCACTGTACGGCCTGCCAGCCGTTGCTGCACGCCGCGTCGTGCTGCTGGGTGCGGGCAACGGCTCGGCACGGGAAGTGCGCCAGGCCGTGGCCGGCGCAGGTGCCGCGCTCAAGGCGACCGGTGTTGGCAAGGCCTTGCTGTGCTTTGGCTTCGATGCGGCAGGTCCTGCCGTTGCTGCCGCCGTTCTGGCGGCGGCCGATGCCTGCTACAGCTATACCCACACCAAGCCGCAGGCCAAGCCTGTGGCGCTCAAGAAGCTGGTGATTGCCGCAGCCGTCAAGGCGGGCGACAAGAATGGCGTTGCCGACGCTTTCAAGACCGCCGTGGCCCAGGCCGAAGGCATGACCCTGGCACGCGAATGGGCCAATCGCCCCGCCAACCACGCCACCCCCACCTTGCTGGCTGACGCGGCCCGCGCCCTGGCCAAGCTGCCCGGCATCAGCTGCAAAATCCACGGCCCCGCCGAAGTCGCCAAGCTCGGCATGGGCGCTTTCATGGCCGTGGCCCAGGGATCGGAGCAGCCGCTGCGCTTCATCGAACTGCACTACAACGGCGGCACCAAGGGCGCCGCGCCCGTGGTGCTGGTCGGCAAGGGCATCACTTTCGATACCGGCGGCATCTCTCTCAAGCCTGCCGCTGAAATGGACGAGATGAAGTTCGACATGGGCGGCGCCGCCAGCGTGCTGGGCGTGTTCCATGCGCTGGCTCGGCTGCAGCCGGCCGTCAATGTCGTCGGCCTCATTCCAGCGTCCGAGAACATGCCCGGCGGCGCTGCCGTCAAGCCGGGCGACGTGGTCACCAGCATGAGCGGTCAGACCATAGAAATCCTCAACACCGATGCCGAAGGCCGTCTCGTGCTCTGCGATGCGCTGACCTACGCCGCCCGCTTCAAGCCCCGCGCCATGGTGGACATCGCCACGCTGACCGGTGCCTGCGTCATCGCCCTGGGCGGGCTGCGCAGCGGCATGTTCTCGCCCAGCGACGAACTGGCCCGCGCGCTGGAGCAGGCCGGAGATGCGGCACTGGACCCCTGCTGGCGCATGCCGCTGGACGAGGAGTACGGCGAAGGCCTCAAGAGCAATTTTGCCGACATGGGCAATGTGGCTGGCCGCGCGGGTGGCGCAGTCACGGCAGCCAAGTTCCTGCAGCGCTTTGTGGGCGACATTCCCTGGGCCCATCTGGACATCGCCGGCACGGCCTGGAAGAGCGGCGCCGCCAAGGGCGGTACCGGCCGCCCCGTGGGCCTGCTGCTGCACTATCTGCTGGCCGGCATCGATGCTGGCAAGGCGCAGGCCAAGGCTGCTGCACCCCATAAAGCTGCTGCACCCAAGAAGCCTGTGCCACCCAAGGCAGGATCTGCCAGCCGCCGCAAGGCGGCAGTTGCAGCTCAGCCGGAGCAGGCATGAGCGCATCGTCCCCGTCAGCCCGGGCCTGTTTGAAGGGAGCATCGCTTGACTGAAGTGGCGTTCCATTTCAACGCGCCCGACAAGCTGGCCTATGTCTGCCGCCTGGCGCGCAAGGCACTCAGGCACCGCACGCAACTGGTGGTGCTGGGCTCGCCGCCGCTGCTCAAGGCCTTGTCGCCCAGGCTGTGGAGTGTCTCGCCCACCGACTTCCTGGCACATGCCGGCGAAGGCGATGGGGCAGACATCATGACCTTCTCGCCCATCGTTCTGCTGGAGCGGCTGGACGGCGCGCCGCACCACGACATGCTGGTCAACCTGGGCGGCGAAGTGCCCGAAGGATTCGAGCGCTTTGCGCGTGTCGTCGAAGTGGTTTCCGCCACCGACGAGGAAGACCGCCACCTGGCCCGGCAGCGCTGGAAGCACTATGCGGCCCAGGGTATTTCCATCAAGCGCCATGACCTGGTCCTCAAGGAGTAAGCCATGAGCGCTCCTCCCTCCAAAACCCCACCGCGCTTTGTTCCCACGCTCACCGATGTCGTTGCGGTGGATGCGGCTCAGGCGGTCGAGCCCCTGGCACACCCCGTGTCCGAACTGCCGCTGGCGGACGAAGCGACGCCCTGGGCCAGCGAAGGCATGCTGGCGCCTCGGCGTGGCGTGGTCGCCCTGCCTGCGTCCCTGCCGCCGCTGCCGCAGGACCTGGAGCCCCAGCGGCCCATGGTCGCCGAGCAGGCTGCACCCGAGGAAATCCCGACACCTGCAATGCAGCCCGTGCTCTCGGACTATCAGCCGCCCAGTGCCCCGTCCGTGGAAATGCAATTGGCCCAGGAAAGCCGTCTGGCCGAAATGGCTGATGTGACTGATGCGGCAGGTGCGGCAGATGTGGCTTCAGCGGGCGACGCGGCACCGGTCGGGGAAGTGGTCCCTGCCGACCTGGTGGTCCCGGTGGTGCAGGCTGTCGTGGCAGAGGTGGCTGCCGCGCCGACGCCGGCTTCCCCCGCCATGCCGGCCGCCCCCACCATGGAGTCCATCTGGGACAGTCATGCGCAGCAGGTCACCGAGGAATATCTGGTCCATCGCCTCATGCAGCGTGTGGACCTGGTGCTGGACCAGCGCCTGCGCGACGCCATTGCCACCGTGGTTCAGCAGCAGACACGGTCCATCGTCGTGCGTCTGCGCGAGGAGGTGGAATCCGTCGTGCGCCAGGCTGTCTATGAGGCGGTGGCCGATGAACTGGCCTTTCGCGCCACGGCCGCACGTGGCGACTCCGGCCAGGGCGGCCGTTGAGTGCAGGGCAAGGGCGGGTGGCGCAAGCCCCCGCCTGATCCGGTCGTCAGCCTGCGCGGGCCGGGCCTGAGAACACCTCGGGATTGAGGATGTTGCTGGGCTGCCCCGCAACGAAGTTCACCACATTGTCGAAGGCAGCGCGAAAGTACAGCTCGTAGCTGTCCTGCTCCACGTAGCCGATGTGCGGCGTGCAGATGCAGTTCTCCAGCCGCAGCAGCGCATGGCCCTGGAGAATGGGCTCGCTCTCGAACACGTCCACGGCCGCCAGGCCCGGCCGGCCTCGGTTGAGCGCACCCAGCAGGGCATCGGCCTCCACCAGCTCCGCGCGCGAGGTGTTCACGAACAGGGCGGTAGGCTTCATGCGTGCCAGATCCTGCGCCGTGACGATGCCGCGTGTGGCCTCATGCAGTCGCAGATGCATGGACAGCACGTCGGATTCGGTAAAGAAAGCCTCGCGCGATTCCGCCGCCGTAAAGCCATCGGCCTGCGCCTTCTGGCGCGAGCTTTCGCTGCCCCAGACCAGAACCTGCATGCCGAAGGCATGGCCGTAGTGCGCGACCAGCCGTCCAATGCGGCCGTAGCCCCAGATGCCCAGCGTGCGCCCGTGCAACACGCTGCCCAGTCCGAAATTCGCAGGCATGGACGCAGCCTTGAAGCCCGATTGCTGCCAGGCGCCGTGCTTGAGGTTGGCGATGTACTGCGGCAGCCGCCGCGTGGCCGCCATGATCAGCGACCAGGTCAGCTCTGCCGGCGCAATGGGCGAACCCACGCCCTCGGCAATCGCAACGCCCTGGTCGGTACAGGCCTGCACATCGATATGGGCGCCGGCCTTGCCGGTCTGCGCGATCAGCTTCAGGCGCGGAAGCTTTTCCAGCAGCTGCCGGCTGATCTGCGTGCGCTCGCGGGTCAGCACGATGATGTCCGCATCGCGCAACCGCACCGACAGCTGGCCAACGCCCTTGACGGTATTGGTGAAGACCTTGGCGTTGAAGGGCTCCAGCAGACGAGCACAGTCCAGCTTGCGTACGGCGTCCTGGTAGTCGTCAAGAATGATGATGTTCATTGCCTGTGAATCTGTCATAAGCCTTTGATTTATCTCCAGTTTGCCGCGGAAGATGTTGTCGGCAAACACTTTAATCTGTCGTTGCGCTCTGTCTTCGGCATCGCCGGCACTTGCCTGAGCTGGGCTGCTTGAAGGTTCTATGAGACTCGCGCAGCCAAGGCCCTGAAGCCCGGCGAACACATTGTCGTTCAAGCTTGTCCCTACCTGCGGCTAGAGGCTTCGGTCAGTACCAAATCTTGGACCTGTCGTTACAGAAGCCTCGCAGATGCAAAGGCTCAAGCCGGCGAAGTGCGGCCGTTGGCCCACCATGCCAGCCGCACAGGCTGCTTCTGAATGGCAAGCTGCACCTTGCGCCGCTCGCACCGTAGCTTATCCAACGAACGCAGGCAGGTAGCCCCAGGTCGGCTCCGCGCAACCGTATCAGTGGCTTACACACTGGAACGTCTTGGCGACGACGATGTCGAGAAGGCTTGGTGGATGGCCGCCTTTTGGCGAAGTCGGTGAAGACCGGGTTGGCGGCGGTCTGAAGAGGCTGCGTGGCATTGGGAGAATGCCTGAACATGTTCCCCCGCTGGTGAGTGGCGCGAGAGGAGTCATGATTGCGCTTGATATCTGGCAGTTCCGTGCCTGGTTCTCATTGAGAAACTGGTTGCTGAATGGAGTGGGGTACTCCCGGTGTCACAATCACCTTCGGCGGCTCCTGCATCAGGGGCGTATTTGAGCCGCATGCAGCATTGACACCCGTGATCGCGGCATTGGTCCGCATCCGTTTTTCGTCTTGGGAAATGGTGCGAATGCTGGAGACGAATTCCAGCTCCTTGCGCGCCTGCTTGCACTGAAGGGACGCGCCGAGCTGCTCCGGCGCAGGAGCAGTTGTCTGGTGGGCTTGCTGCTCGATGACACGCTGCTGGCTCTCGATCTGGCGCTGCTGCATTTCGTTCATCTGGCGCTGATACTTTTGTTCATTCGCCTGTGCTGCATCAGCCCGTTCACGGGAGATCTCATCGTCCGATTTTTTGCGCTGAATCAGAGCTCCAGTGTCATTGCTGCTGCAAGGACTGTCTGAGAAAGTCGACTTTCCAGAAGCATCCTTGCATTGAAAGACCTGGGCTGCGGCAGGCAATGCGAAAAGTGCTGTAAAGATTGCTGTGGTCAAGAGTCGCATATGCATATCGTTGAATTGATGGGCCTGATCGGATCCGAATTACATACGAAGAATAGTCCTTTGACCCGCATGCCCGGCAACTTTCGTCCTGGTTCGAATGGCCCGCTTCACTCGGCGTCTCGCAGGGCTGCGCGGCGGGCTGCTTCAGCGGTCTCCTGCGCTTGCTTCTCTGCTTGCCTGAAACGTTCTTGTGCTGTGGTCGATGTGCCGTCATGGCCGCCTGCGGCGTGCTCACCGATGTGAATGTTGGAAAGCCTTGCTGTGCCGTACAGCAAGGCTGCTGCAATGATCAGGAGCACGATGAATTTCATTGTTGCATTGTGCCGCTGGTCATTTGGAGGGTACGGCCTGCGTCTGCAGAGCAATCTCACACCTCTGCCGCTTGGCAGGTCCAGAGTAAACTCGCCCCGGCAGCCAGCACTTGCTGCACGATGGGAATGGAGCTTCCCGAAACCGCCCTGCGAAGGGCTGATGGCTCCTGCCTTGGTGGGATGGGTCCTGCCGGTGGCGGGGCCATGTCTTGATCCTGCCCGGCACGCCCGTCCCGGTTATTCGATGAAAGGACGGTCATGGGGTTCTACGGTTTCATTCTGGTGTTCGTTGGAGGCGGCCTGGGGTCTGCGCTCCGGCATGGCACGAACTTGCTCGCGCTGCGGCTGGTGGGCAGTGCGTATCCACTGGGTACGTTGGCGATCAATGTGCTGGGTGCCTTCGTGATGGGGGTGGTGGTGGAGTGGTTTGCGCTCAAGACATCGCTGCCGCAGAGTGCGCGGCTGTTCATCACCACTGGCATTCTGGGTGGCTTCACCACGTTTTCGACGTACGCGCTGGAGGTCGGCATGCTGTATGAGCGTGGCGACTGGCTGGCCTCCGTGCTGTATGCGCTGGGCTCGCTGGTGCTTGGCGTGGCTGCGCTGTTTGCGGGGTTGGGGCTGGTGCGCATGGTGGCCCATTGAGACACCGTGATTGCGCTATGCTGTGCGCCATGGCCCGCCTGAACGCAACGCAGATTACTCGCACCATCCATTGGATGGTGGGTTAGCCAGCGGCCTTCAGCGCCATGCAACCCGCCCAGAGGAGGCGGGTTTTTCATTCCGTCTCCGGGGTTTTCTCAAGCCTTTCAGGAGATGGATATGCAGGTTTCCGAACAGTCCCAGCCCCGTTGCGCAGAATATACCGATGCCCCTGCCGCCAACGCGCGGCTTGCCACGCTGCACATGGTCTGCGGCAAGATCGGCTCGGGCAAGTCAACGCTGGCGCGGCAATTGGCGGCCGGGCCCGGAACGGTTTTGGTCAGCGAGGATTCCTGGCTGGCCGGCCTGTACCCCGGCGAGATGCAGTCGGTGGCCGATTACGTGCGTTGCAGCACGCGGCTCAAGGGGTTGATGGGGGCGCATGTACAGGCGCTGCTGGACGCTGGCGTGTCGGTGGTGCTGGATTTTCCGGCCAATACCCTGGAGGGGCGGGGCTGGGCGCGCAGCGTGTTCGAGAAAGTGGGCGCCTCGCACCGTCTGCATTTTCTGAATGTGCCTGACGAGGTCTGCAAGCAGCGCTTGCGTGTGCGCAATGCGGCAGGCGAGCATCCGTTTCAGGCCAGTGATGAGCAATTCGACCTGATCACGGGCTACTTTGTCGCGCCCTCCGACGAGGAGGGCTTCAACGTGGTGCATCACCCGTATGCGCCGCTCTGAAGTGCCGGTCTGGACGAGAGACTTCGCCACGGCCCCATCCCATCATCTCAGCTTGATCGCGCTTGCACCTCCACCCAATAGCGGGTGCGGCTGCGCAGTTGCAGAGGAAAGCGGCTGACGAGCGCGGCCAGGGCGCGATCCGTGTCATCCACGGGAAAGGCGCCCGAGACAAGCATCCCGGCGACCTCGGCCGAGCAGCCCAGGTAGCCGGGCCGATAGCGGGCAAGGGCGTCAATCAGCTGGCCCAACGGCATGTCCAGCGTGACCAGGCCGCCTTCATGCCAGCTGGCTGCAAAGGGGTCTGCGGACGTGGGCGGCTGGGTGGCGCTGGACGAGAAGGCGGCCTGCTGTCCGGCCTGCAATTGCGCGGAGGGCGCATCGCTGTCCAGAGGCTGCAGGCGCACGGCCTTTTCCTGCACGGTGACATGGCACAGGCCATCGTCCGCGAGATGAACCGTGAAGCGCGTGCCCAGGGCCAGTACGTGGCCTTGCGGGGTCTGCACGCTGAAGGGGCGGCCCAGCGCGTCGGGCTCGGTGGCGACGAGGATGCGGCCACGGTGCAGGCGCAGCAGGCGCTGGCGGTCGTCAAAAACGGTGTCCAAGGCGGTTGCCGTATCCAGGGCCACCAGGGAGCCGTCGGGTAGCTTTAGATCCCGGCGCTCGCCCGTGGCTGTGCGCTGCCCGGCCTGCCAGCTTTCCAGTGGTGCGCCTTTCCAGGCCATCCAGGCCGTGGCGCCGCTGCCCAGGCCCAGAGCCACGCCGCGCACCACGGAGCGGCGGGTGGGCGAGGCGCGACGGCCCAGCGCCTGGCGCGCCAGGGGGGTGGGCAGATGCGACAGTTGCGCGGTGACGGATTGCACGCGCAGCCAGGCGCGCTGGTGGGCGGGATCGGCCTCATGCCATTTCTGCCAGTCCTGTTGCAGGCCCGCTGTGGCAGAGGCACCGCGCAGTTTCACGTGCCAGGCGGCAGCCTCATGCAGGGCGCGCCGGTCGTTGCCTTCCAGATGTCTCTCGCCCATGTGGCTATGCCAGGACCAGGCAGCAATGCTCCATCGCCCGGGTCAGGTAGTTGCTGACGGTGCGCAGCGATACACCCAGGCGCTGGGCGATCTCTGGGTAGCTCAGTTCCTCGAACTGGGCCAGCACGAAGGCTTCGCGAACCTTGGGGGGAAGGCCCTGGAGCATGCGGTCCACATCCAGCAGGGTCTGCTGGACGATGGCCTGCTCTTCGGGCGAAGGCGCCAGCGATTGCGGCAACTGGGCTAGATAGTCCAGATAGGACTGCTCCAGCGTGCGGCGGCGAAACAGGTCGGCGACCAGGCCCCGGGCGATGGTGGCCAGGTAGCGCCTGGGTTCGCGGATGTCCTGCTGCGGCAGGGGCGAGCGCAGCAGGCGCACAAAGGTGTCCTGGGCCAGGTCGGCGGCATCGTCACGGTTGCCCAGGCGTTTGCGCAGCAGGCTTTCCAGCCAGGGATGGTGGTTCTGGTAGAGGCTGTACACGGAGAAGGCTGGGGCGGAGGAGGCGGGCGCAGTGGCAATCGCTACTGCAAAAGATAATAAGAATGCTTATCAATTATCTTTCAGGCCGGCGCCCCTCCCGCAAAGAGGGCATCCACTTGTTGCATGTGCGCTACAGGGTAGTGGTGGCCGCCAGCCTGCACCAGCTTTGCGCAGGCCGATTCCTCGTGCGGCACGCGGTCCGTGCCGCCCAGGTTTGTGTCGTGCAAGGTGTGTCGCACACCTTGCATCGGGCCTCAGTTGAACGCTGATCCGCCGTGTGCCTCCATGCGCTCCAGCGCAGCGCAGACATCGGCCATGCGCCCGGAGATGAACAGGCATTCCGGCTGCTCCTGCGGCGACCGCTGGATGATGCGCAGACCTGAAGGCTGCTCAGGTGCGGATTGCAGGGCGGGCTGCGCCGGCAGCAAGGGCAGGATCAGCTGGGCATCTCCATGGTCTGCAGCGCGTGCGGCCTTGCCGCGGCGCTGCTGGCTGCGCCGGCGTGCCTTGCTGAAAGAGATCACGTTGGCGGGCTCGGGTGCTGCGGCAGGTAATGGCTGGCACGCAGGGGCTTGTGCAAGAGGCATGGCCGACTCCATGGCGGTCGCAGTCAGGCGGATGCCATGTGCCAGGCGCAGGAAGGAAAAAGAAGACAGTGTTGGCAGAGCGAATCCCATGTGACGACTCCTGTTGGCGTGTTTCAAAGAGGCATGGACACAGGCAGGATTGCGGTTTGCGGGCAAAGCTCCGCCCAGGGCGAAGCTCCAAGGCTTCGCGCCTACCACCTGGGCGGTGCGTGAAATGGGGTGAGGCGGCCTGAGAAGAGCCGCCAGTCTGGCTTACATGGACATGCTGTTGCGGATCAGCCCCACGGCCAAGCCTTCAATGGCAAAGGCCTCTTCGGGGGCGACGCGAATCACCGGGTAATCGGGGTTTTCCGGCAGAAGTTCCACGCCCTGCGTGGTGCGGCGCAGGCGCTTGACGGTGACTTCGTCACCCAGGCGCGCCACGACGATCTGGCCGTTGCGGGCTTCGTGTGCGGACTGCACGGCCAGCAGGTCGCCGTCCATGATGCCCGCGTCGCGCATGGACATGCCGCGCACGCGCAGCAGATAGTCGGGGCGCGTCTGGAACAGGCTGGGCTCGACGGAATAGGTTTGGTCGATGTGTTCCTGCGCGAGAATGGGCGAGCCCGCCGCAACGCGGCCCACCAGGGGCAACATCAGCGGTGCCAGGGCCGACAGCGGCAGTCCGAAGCTGGTGCCGCGCGCGGCATTGATGTTGCGCACGGTGTCGGTACGCAGGCGAATGCCGCGCGAGGTGCCGCTGACCAGTTCGATCACACCTTTGCGGGCCAGGGCCTGCAGGTGTTCCTCGGCAGCGTTGGCGGACTTGAAGCCCAGCGTGTTGGCGATTTCCGCGCGGGTGGGAGGCGCGCCCGTGCGGGAGATGGCGGCCTGGATCAGGTCCAGGATCTGTTGCTGGCGGGCGGTGAGCTTGGGATGGTCGAGCATGGCGTGCGTCCGGTCCTTGAGGGCAGATGGCAGGCTGGGAGGCCATCTGATGATTTATACAGTATCTGTATTTTTAACCAGTTTTCCAAGAGGTGCAAGTGGGGCAGTCAAAGTTGGTGATTCTGGGCACGGGCGGGACCATCGCCGGCCGGGCGGATTCGCAGTCGCAGGGCGTGGGGTACAAGGCCGGGCAGATCACGGTGCAGTCGCTGCTGGAGGCCGTGCCGGACCTGGAGCAGCAGGCGCTGGGACCCGTGCAGACGCAGCAGATCGCGCAGGTGGACAGCAAGGATATGGACTGGCCCGTGTGGCGCGCGTTGCTGCGCGCCTGCATGCAGGCACTGGAGGATGCGGACACACGTGCCGTGGTGATCACGCATGGAACGGACACGCTGGAAGAGACGGCCTGGCTGCTGCACAGCCTGCTGCCGGCCACCAAACCCATTGTGTTGACCTGCGCCATGCGCCCGGCCACGGCCCTGTTAGCAGACGGCCCGCAGAATCTGCGCGATGCCGTGACCGTGGCTGCCAGCGGCGGGCGCAGCGGCGTATGGGTGGTGGCAGGCGGCGAGGTGCATGCGGCAGCCCAGGTGCAGAAGGTCCATCCCTACCGGCTGCAGGCAATGCGCTCCGTGGAAGGCGGGCCGCAGGCGTTGGTGGAGGAAGGGCGTGTGCGCTGGCTGGTGCCCGATGCGCCGTCCTCCCCCTCCGCACCGTCCACGCGGGCCATGGTGCCTGCGACCATGTCATCTGATCTGCTGGCGCTGGATGAGCTGCCCTGGGTCGAGGTGGTGTTCAGCGGCGCCTTGGCGCGTGCCAGCGGCGTGGATGCGCTGGTGGCGGCAGGCGTGCGTGGCATCGTCGTGGCTGGCACGGGCAATGCGACGGTTCACGAAGGCATGGAAGCGGCCTTGCAGCGTGCCCGCGACAAGGGCGTCTGGATCTGGCGGGGCACTCGCTGTGCCGAAGGCCTGCCCGTGGCCTCCGGCCTTGGGACCAACCCGGCAGAGGCCGATCTGGCGCATCTGCCCGTGGCAAAGGCCCGGATTGCGATGATGCTGGCGCTGGCAGCGCAGCCGCGCGATTGAGCCTGCGGCGACGCCGGCATTTCTTCAGTTGCTGGTGGTCAACAAAAAAGCACCCGCCGGGTGCTTTTTTCGTTGCGGCACATGGCCTGCATCACTCAGCCAGTGCAGCCAGTGCGCGTTGGGTGATGTCCTCGACCGAGCCCAGGCCGCTGATGGCGCGGTACTTGGGTGCCGCTGCGGCTTCCTTTTCGGCCCATGCGCGGTAGTAGTCCACCAGGGGACGGGTCTGGCTGCTGTAGACGTCCAGGCGCTTCTTGACGGTTTCTTCCTTGTCGTCTTCGCGCTGCACCAGCGGCTCGCCGGTCACGTCGTCCTGGCCTTCGACCTTGGGCGGATTGAACTTGACGTGGTAGGTGCGGCCCGAGGCGGGGTGGGAACGGCGGCCGCTCATGCGCTCGATGATGGCGTCGAAGGGCACATCGATCTCCAGCACGTAGTCCAGCTTCACGCCAGCGGCCTTCATGGCGTCTGCCTGGGGAATGGTGCGGGGAAATCCATCAAACAGGAAGCCGTTGGCGCAATCGGCCTGGGCGATGCGTTCCTTGACCAGATTGATGATCAGGTCGTCGCTGACCAGTTGGCCGGCGTCCATCACGGCCTTGGCCTGCTGGCCCAGGGGCGTTCCGGCCTTGACGGCGGCACGCAGCATGTCACCGGTGGAAATCTGGGGGATGCCGTACTTCTGGCAGATGAAAGCGGCTTGCGTGCCTTTGCCGGCGCCGGGTGCGCCCAACAAAATCAGTTTCATGGAAGTCCTTGAGGAGAGTAGAAATTCTTGTCTGCCGGATCGGCCCACCGGGGCGGACAGTCCATGCGTCATATTTTTGTCGCGGGCAAGGATAGCACGCACAGGGCTAACACTGGCTTACACGCAGAGGGCAAAACTGTCGCCTGTGCAATCTCCAAAAACTGCGTTTTGCTGTCCGACAAAACCGCATGTGCAGTTGTGTTGTGAATGGCGATGCCGGGCATCGCCATTGGCGCATCTGTATTGGCGTATGCGGGATCGGATTCAGGCGGACAACCGGGCGCGCACCCGCTCCAGGTCTTCGGGGGTGTCCACGCCGGGGCCAGGTGCATCGGGCGTCAGGTGGACGGCGATGCGGTGGCCGTGCCACAGCGCACGCAACTGTTCCAGCGCCTCCAGCACCTCGGTAGGGGCGGGAGAAAGCTGCGGGAAGCTGCGCAGGAAACCGGCACGGTAGCTGTAAATGCCAATGTGGCGCAGTGGCGCGAAGCCGGGGTGGCCCGGCGCTGCAGATGCCGCTGCAGATGCCGTCTCCCACCATGCCTGGCCTGCATGTTCACGCGCAAAGGGGATGGGTGCGCGGCTGAAATAGTGGGCCATGCCCTGGGCATCGCAGACGACCTTGACCACGTTCGGGTTGGTGAAGTCGGCCAGGCTGTCGATGGCATGTGCCGCCGTGCCCATGCTGGCCGAGGGCCGCAGCGGCAGCAGGGCGGCCACGGCATCGATGAGGTCGGGAGCGATCAACGGTTCGTCGCCCTGGACGTTGACGACGATGTCGTCGCCATCCAGGCCCAGCAGTTCGCAGGCCTCGGCCAGGCGGTCGCTGCCGCTGGCGTGGTCGCTGCGGGTGAGCACGGCCGCAACGCCGTGCGCGGCGCAGGCGGCGACGATGCTTTCGTCATCGGCCGCGACCACGCAGCGCGTGGCGCCGCTGAGGCCGGCACGCTGTGCCACGCGCACGACCATGGGAAGGCCTGCAATGTCTGCGAGGGGCTTGCCTGGCAGGCGGCTGGAGGCAAGGCGGGCAGGAATCAGAACCGTGAAGGGCGCGGTGGGCATGGTGCGTTGCGGAAGTGGTCGAAAGTGCGGGCGCGGGCGTTGTCGGAAATCGGGCCTTGCGGCGCGATCAGTCCTCGAGCTCGTCGTCGTCCAGCGTGCGGGCTTCGGCCTCCAGCAGCACCGGAATGCCGTCGCGCACGGGGTAGGCCAGGCGCGCGCTGCGCGAGACCAGTTCCTGGTGCTCGCGGTCAAAGCGCAGCGGGCCCTTGGTGACGGGGCAGACCAGCAGTTCGAGAAGTTTGGCGTCCATGGCGGATCCTGTGTTTTGGAGGGGGAGGGCGGGCCGTGGCGGCCAGCCAAGACGGTGATGATAGTCAGGCGCGTGGCCTGCGCAGCGCCTGCAGCCGCTGATCCAGCAGCGCCCAGAAATCTAGCGGCAGCTGCAATTGCAGCGCAACGGACCAGGCCTGGGGGTGGGTGCGCCACAGCTTGACCGCATCCTTTTCGGTGCAGACCAGCGGGTCTTCATGGCGTCCCAGGCGCTGGAAGCTCTCAAAATTATAGTGATCCGGCAGCGCCTGGGCATGCTCCAGCGCCAGGTCCTGTTCAGTGGCCAGCATGGAGAAAAAGGCCTCGGGCCGTGCCACGGCGGCCACGGCCTCCACGGGCCGTCCGCGCAGGGCCGCCAGGGGAATGCGCTCACCGTGCGCATTGACGCCTTCAGCGGCCAGTTGGCGATGCATGGCAAAGGCGGGCGCATCCGTTGGCGGGCAGGCGCCCGCGTGCAGCACGGCGGTGACGGGGCGCGGCCAGGGTTCGCGCAGCGGGCCGGCCGGCAGAAGCCAGCCATTGCCGATGCCGTCGTCGTTGAAGACGCACAGCTCGATGTCGCGGGCCAGGGCCAGGTGCTGCAGGCCGTCGTCGCTGATGACCACATCTACCTGGGGATGGCGGGCGCGAAGGGCCTGGACGGCCTCGATGCGCTTGCGGGCCACGAAGACCGGCACGCCGCTGGCGCGCGCCAGCAGCGCGGGCTCGTCACCCACGTCGGCGGGGGCGCTGTCGGGATGGGCTTCGCGGCAGTCGTCCGTGCTGCGGCCATAGCCGCGCGAGACGATGCCGGGGTTCCAGCCGCCATCCCGCAGATGGCGGGCCAGGGCGAGCGTGACGGGGGTCTTTCCAGCGCCGCCCGCAATCACATTGCCGATGACGATGACCGGAATGCCGGCCTGGCCTGCACGCCTGAAACCCAGTGCATAGGGCAGCCGATGCAGGCCCAGCAGGGCACGGTACAGCAGGGACAGGGGAAGGAGCGCGCAGGCCAGCGGGCCGCGGTGGCGCCAGGCCGCGCGAAGCCCCCGGGCTGCGGGGGCGGGGCCATTCCCGGGCATGGAGGCCTTGCCTTCAGCGCCCGGCGCTGGCCGAGGTCTGCGTGGCAAAGGTGATCTGGGACAGTCCGGCGCGGCGCGAGGCTTCCATCACCGACACCACGGACTGGTGCGGCGCGGTGGCGTCGGCGCTGATGATGACCACGCTGTCCTTGCCGGCAACGGCCGCTGCGGCCAGTGCCTGGGTCAGGCCGGTGACGCTGCGGTCTTCCACGGCGGTCTTGTTGATGGCGTAGCGGCCGTCGGCAGCGATGGCGACGATGATTTCGCGGGGCCGGTCGCGCTGCTGCTCGACATCGGCCACGGGAAGGGTCAGCTGCAGCTCGGTGAACTTGCTGTAGGTGGTGGATAGCATCAGAAAGATCAGCACCACCAGCAGCACATCGATGAACGGGATCAGGTTGATCTCGGGCTCGTCACGGCGGCGGGGACGGAAGTTCATGGCAGGTCTCTCGCGTGCGGGTTCTGCGGGTTCACTTGCCGCCGACGCGCACCAGGTGGCGCACGAACTGTTCGGAGGCCAGCTCCATGCCCAGCAGGTAGCCATCGACGCGGGCGCGGAAGTAGCGCCAGAAGATCAGCGCCGGAATGGCGACGATCAGGCCGAAGGCCGTGTTGTACAGGGCGATGGAGATGCCGGCCGCCAGCTGCGCCGGGTTGCCGCCGCCGGTGGCCGATGCGCCGCCTTGCGAGCCGAAGATCTCGATCATGCCGATCACCGTGCCCAGCAGGCCCAGCAAAGGCGCGGCAGAAGCGATGGTGGCCAGCGCGCTCAGGTGCTTTTCCAGGGTGTGGGCAGCGGCGCGGCCGGCGCCTTCCATGGAGGCGCGAAGCTCTTCTTCGCTGCTGTCCGGATGGGCTTGCAGGGCGCGCAGTCCGCTTGCCAGGACTTCGCCCAGCGTGGAGTTCTGGGACAGCTGCTGCACGACTTCCTGGCTGGGCAGGCCGCGCGAGGACACGGAAATCGCCTCGCCCAGCAGGGCGGGCGGCGCCACTCGGGCCGTTTTCAGCGCCACGAAACGTTCAAAGACCAGGGCCAGAGCCAGGATGGAGCAGGCAATCAGTGGCCAGATCGGCCAGCCTGCGGCTTGTATGATCGACAGCAAGTTGTTTTCCCCCCGCGTTTAACTGCAGCCGACGATTATGGCCCAGCCATATGGCCGGTCCAGGCGTCTCGTGTCCGCGATCGCCTGAAAACTGTGACCCAGCGCAGCATCCAGGCAACGGGCGGCTCCCCATATTCGGGATTTTGGATGGTCGCTATAGCACAGATTTCTGTGGATAACTTTGTTATCAAGCGGGTTGCGCAAACGCCGCTGCGGCGGCGAATGGACACTGTGACAAATGTGAATTCTTTGTTGCAGCAAAAAAATCTTTATGAATCAATTGCTTGCGAGGTGTTTTTGAGAGTGCTTCTGCAAATTGCCGCCAAAGTGCCTGCTCGGGTCTGCATCCGCCTGCCTGTGGAGAATGTTGCACTGCATGCAGACCGGGAGGCCGCATGAGTGGTGCATTCGGCGCAATGAATCCAGCAGCGGTGCCGCTGGTCTGGGAAGTCGGCGCGCTGTGCCGCGCCGTGAGCGACGCCTTGCAGGCACGCTTCAATCCGGTAGCGGTGCGCGGGGAGATCAGCGGCTTCTCGCGCGCGGCCAGCGGGCATTGCTACTTCAGCATCAAGGACGCGGGTGGGCAGATCCGCTGCGCCATGTTCCGGCGTGCGGCCCAGCTCATGGATTTTTCGCCGCGCGACGGCGAACTGGTCGAGCTGCGTGGCCGGCTGGGCGTCTACGAGCAGCGTGGTGACCTGCAACTGGTCGTCGAGAGCATGCAGCGTGCAGGCCAGGGCGCCCTGTTCGAGCAGTTCCTTCGGCTGAAGGCGCAGCTGGAGGCCGAAGGCCTTTTCGACGCGGCCCGAAAGCGCAGCCTGCCGCCGCTGCCGCGCGGCATTGGCGTGGTGACTTCGCCGGGGGCTGCCGCGCTGCACGACGTGATCACGGCGCTGCGCCGCCGCGTGCCCCATATCCCCGTGGTACTGGTGCCTGCCCTGGTGCAGGGCGCGCAGGCGCCGGCATCCCTGATCGATGCGCTGCAAAGGCTTTATGGCCTGGCGCGGGAAGGTGCGGGCTCAGTTGATGGCTCGGTGGCCGGCGCGCCGCCCATCGACACCATCTTGCTGGTGCGCGGGGGCGGCTCCATCGAAGACCTCTGGGCCTTCAACGACGAGCGCCTGGCCCGCACCATCGTGCAAAGCCCGGTGCCCCTGATCTGCGGCGTGGGGCACGAGACCGATTTCACCATTGCCGACTTCTGCGCCGACCTGCGCGCGCCCACGCCCACGGCGGCGGCCGAACTGGTGAGCCAGCCGCGCGAGGTCTGGATGGGTGCGCTGCAGCTCATGCAGGGCCGCCTGGAGGATTCCGTGCAGCGGCTGCTGGACCGCCAGCAGCAGCGCCTGGACCTGGCGGCGCAGCGCCTGGGCCGGCCCAGCGAGCAACTGGCCCGCAGCCGGCTGCAGCTCAGCCGCCAGGCCCAGCGACTGCGCCATGCCATGCAGTTGCGGCTGCAGCGCATGGACCATGCGGGGCAGGGCCTGCAGGCGCAGTTGCCTGCCGGCATGCGCCGCGGCCTGGACCGGCGCGCGGATCACCTGGCGCGCATGGAGCTTCGCCTGCAGCTGCTGGACCCGCGCCTGGTGCTGCAGCGCGGCTATGCCCTGCTGACCGATGCCGAGGGTCATCCCGTGACCGAGGCCCGCAGCGCGCCACCGGGCACGGCCTTGCAGGCACAACTGGCCGACGGCAGCCTGGACCTGGTGGTGACGCAGCCGCGCCTGCTCTGAACTGCGGCGCCCTGGGTGCAGCGTTCGGCGTGCAGGGAGTGGCGGGCGGCAGGCAGTATCCGTGTAGGCCGATTGGCCGGATCAAGGTCAATTCACATCCACCCCCGCAGCAGCGGGCCAAGATGGGCCATTTGGCGCGCTTTCGCCGCAGGGTCACGAAGTTGTTCCTACAATGCCCGTTCGGGTGCGTGAGGGCCAGGGCTCGCAGCAATGCGTGCAGTGCAGGCCCCGCGCGACGGTCACGGCAGGCGCTGCAGGCGCTCTGCGCAACAGGTGCTGGCCCGTCCTAAAAGATTTCAACCACGAAGGAAACACCATGGAACATACCTTGCCCCCTCTGCCCTATGCGATTGACGCGCTGGCACCCCACTACAGCCAGGAAACGCTGGAGTACCACCATGGCAAGCACCACAACGCCTATGTGGTGAACCTGAACAACCTGCAAAAGGGCACCGAATTCGAAAACATGACCCTGGAAGAGATCGTCAAGAAGTCTTCCGGCGGCATCTACAACAACGCAGCCCAGATCTGGAACCATACCTTCTTCTGGAACTGCATGGCCCCCAACGGTGGCGGCGAGCCCACCGGCGCACTGGCTGACGCCATCAACAAGAAGTGGGGCAGCTACGCCGCCTTCAAGGAAGCCTTCGTGAAGTCGGCCGTGGGCAACTTCGGCTCTGGCTGGACCTGGCTGGTCAAGAAGGCCGACGGTTCGGTGGACATCGTCAACACCGGCGCTGCCGGCACGCCCCTGACCACGGAAGACAAGGCCCTGCTGACCGTGGACGTCTGGGAACACGCCTACTACATCGACTATCGCAACCTGCGTCCCAAGTTCGTCGAGACCTTCCTCGGCCAACTGGTGAACTGGAAGTTTGCCGAGCAGAACTTCGCCTGATCGAAGCGCAGGTACGACGTGTGCACGCCATGTGCACGCAACGCAAAAAGCCCCGGACGGGGCTTTTTGCTTTTTGAGAGGAAGGCGACGGCTCAGCGGCGCTGAGCGCGCAGCCGCCAGCCCGTCCACAGTGCCGTGCAGACCAGCAGCAGCGTGGCGCTGGCGATCACGGCGCTGAAACCCTGGTCGAAGGCCGTGCGTGCCAGCTCGGTCAACTGGTGCGCGGCCTGGGGCATCAGCTGATCGGCAGCCAGCAGGGCTTCGTCCAGGCTGTCGCGCACGGAATCGGGCAGGGCCAGGCCCAGGCCCTCCGGCAGGTGCAGTGAGCCTGCATAGACGGCCGACAGCAGGCTGCCCATCAGCGTCACGCCCAGTGCGCCGCCCAGCTCGTATGACACCTCCTCGACCGAGGCCGCCATGCCGGCACGGTCCGCGGGAGCGCTTTGCATGATGGTGCTCGACGCCGTGGTCATGGCCGCGCCTATGCCCAGGCCCAGCAGGGCCAGCGCCGCCGCCTGCGGCCACCAGCCCATGTCGTGGACCAGCAGATAGCCGCCCATGCCCAGGCCCGACAGCAGCAGCGCTGCCGGCAGCATGCGCGCGCCGCCCAGGCGTGGCAGCCAGTGGCCTGCCACGGGGCCTGCGACAAAGGCGGCCAGCGGCAGCGGCAGCACGGCCAGGCCGGCCTGCAGTGGCGACAGTCCCTGCACCAGCTGCAGGCGCTGGCTGAACACGAGTTCCATGCCGATCAGCGCGGCCGCTGCCACCAGGGCCGAGGCCACGGCCGTGGCAAACGCCGGGTTGCGGAACAGCGCAAAGTCCAGCAGCGGGTCGCTGCTGCGGCGCTGGCGCCGCACGAACAGGGCAAGAAAGCCCAGGCCCAGCACCAGGGCTACGGCGGCCAGGGCCCAGTCGGGCGACTGTTTGCCGGCTTCCTTGATGGCGTAGGTGCTGCCCACCAGGCCTGCCATGACCTGCAATGAGCCGATGAAGTCCCAGGGCCGCTGCGAGGTGGGCGTGCCTGCGGGAATCAACCAGCCGGCCAGGGGCAGGGCGAGCAGCACGATGGGCACATTGATCAGGAACACCGAGCCCCACCAGAAGTATTCGAGCAGCAGCCCGCCCACCACCGGCCCGAAGGCCGCACCGCCCGAGGCCACCGAGGCCCAGATGCCGATGGCCAGCGCGCGCTCGCGCTCATCGGCAAAGCTCAGGCGGATCAGGGACAGCGTGGCCGGCATCATCATCGCCGCGCCCACGCCCAGCAGCGCGCGCGCCGCAATCAGCAAGGCGGGCGAGGGCGCAAAGGCTGCACACAGCGATGCCACGCCGAACACGCACAGCCCGGCCATGAACAGCCGCTTGTGGCCGAGCCTGTCGCCCAGCGTGCCCATGCCCAGCAGCAGGCCGGAGACCACCAGCGCGTAGATGTTGACGATCCACAGCTTGGCCGAGGCCGTGGCGGCCAGGTCATGCGTGAGGCGCGGAAGCGCCGTGTAGAGCACCGTCATGTCGATGACGATGAGCAGCAGCGCCACCGAGACGATGGCCAGCACCAGCCAGCGGCGCGGATCGGCCGCCTGGGATTTTGGAAGATGCCCCGAAACGGGGTTCTGGGTTTGCGTTGTGAACGCCATAAAGCACCTGTTTGCCCCGGGCCTTGTGGGCTGGGGCTACCTTCTTGATGAAAACCACAGTTTCCATCAATGAAATGATTTATCAAAGTTTGATTCCATCCATAAAATTGATGGATGGAATGGACACTCGACAGGCTGAAGCATTTTGTGGCGGTGGCCGAAGCCGGCACCATGACCGAGGCCGCCCGCCGCCTGGGCCGTGCGCAGTCGGCCGTGAGCACGGCCATCGGCCTGCTGGAAGCCGACCTGGGGCTGGAGTTGTTCGACCGCGTGGGGCGCCGCGTGCAGCTGACGGCGGCAGGGGAGGTGATGCTGCTGGAGGCCCGGTCCCTGCTGCACCAGGCCCAGGCCATGGACCACCGCGCCCGCGCATTGGCCGCAGGCGGGCAGGCACGCCTGGCCGTTGCGCTGGACGAGGCATTGCCCTATGTGCCGCTGGCCCAGCTGTTCAAGGAGCTGGCGGCGCGCTTTCCGGCCATGGAGCTGACCGTGCTGAACGGCACGGCCTCCGAAGTGGCCGAGCATGTGGCGGCGCAGCGTGCCCAGGTCGCCTTCCAGTTCGACCGAGCGCCTGCGCCGGCCACCTGCGCCCAGCGCCATATCGGCAGCGTGCCGCAGACCATTTGCGTGGCCAAGGGCCATGTGCTCGATGGCACGGCGGCCCTCACGCGCAGGCAGCTGGCCGCGCACCGCCAGTTGCTGATGCACATCGAGGGCGTGGAGGACACCGTGCTCAGTCCCGCCGTCTGGCGCTCCAACAGCTTCTATGTGATTGCCGACATGGTGGCCGACGGCCTGGGCTGGGCCATCCTGCCGGTCAACATTGCCGAGTTCGGCGACCTGCGCCCGCATCTGCGGCAACGCGCCTGCGAGGGGCTTGCGCTGCCGCCGCTGACCGTGCGCATGCTCTGGCTGGAAGGGCTGGCGCCCGGGGCCGAAGCGCTGTGGATGCGCCAGCGCCTGGCCGAGCTGCTGGCCTTGATGGCCACGGCCTGAGCGGTCTGTGCTGGCGCGGGCGTTGCGGCCGTGTTCAGGTGCAGGCAGCGGCTGCGTCTTCGGCAGGCGGGCTCTCTTTCGCTCGTGCCTGGCGTGCGGCCAGCACGCCCAGGGCCCACATGGCGACACCGGCCAGCAGCGCCACCACGAAGGAAATGCGTGCGCCCCACAGGTCGGTGGCCCAGCCTGCGGCGGCCGCGCCCAGGGCCACGCCCATGGCAATGCCGGTCAGCAGCCAGGTCATGCCTTCGGTCAGGCGCTGGTGCGGCACCTGCTGCTCCACCAGGCCCATGGCCACGGTGATGGTCGGGCCGAAGGTAATGCCGGCCAGCAACACGGCCAGGGTCAGCGTGAACACATTGGTGGCCAGCAGCAGGGGCACGGCCGTGATGCACACCGAGGCGCCCACCCAGGCAATCTGGCGGTGCAGCGGCGCCTGCAGGCGCAGCGTGCCGAACACCAGTCCCATCACGCAGGACCCCAGCGCATAGAACGACAGCACGATGCTGGCCGCCGCCGGCTGGCCCTGCTGCGTGGCAAAGGCCACGCTGGCCACGTCGATGGTGCCCACGATGATGCCCTGGGCCAGCATGAACAGCGCCAGCGTGCGCACCACGGGATGGCGGGCCAGCGACTGCTGGCGCGTGCGCTGCTGCGATGTGTCCACGGGCGGCTCTGTGCGGCGCTGGGCCACGAACAGCGCCACGCCCACCAGCAGCAGCAAGGAGGCGGCCAGCGGCCCGGCCTCGGGGAACAGCACCATGCTCAGACCCACCGACAGCGGCGGGCCGACGATGAAGCAGACATCGTCCAGCACGGCCTCCAGCGCATAGGCCGTCTGCAGCTGGGGCGTGCCGCGCAGCAGCACGGTCCAGCGCGCACGCACCATGGCCGGCATGCTGGGCAGGGCGCCCACCAGCGCAGCCAGCACCAGCAGCAGCCAATCCGGCCCCTGCCAATGCGCGCAGGCCAGCAGCGCAAACATGGCGGCAGCACTCACGGCCGCTGCCCAGGGCAGGACCTTGCGCTGGCCATGGCGGTCCACCAGGGCCGAGATGCGGGGCGCCAGCACCGCGATGGACAGCGCAAAGCAGGCTGCGACCGCTCCGGCCAGCGTGTAGGCGCCGCGCTGCTGGGACAGCATGGTGATCAGGCCGATGCCCGTCATCGACAGGGGCAGGCGGGCCAGGAGACCGGCCAGCACAAAGGCGGCCGTGCCGGGCCGGGTGAACAGCTGGCGGTAGGCGTGGAACATGGAAACCTCGGAAAACGGACAGGCCGCTGTAATCACATACGCGGCGTATGTCAGCGATTCTACGGGTTGCCCATGACGCGCCGTATCATTGGCATACGTTTTGTATGTGAATGGAGTGCGCCATGCGCAAAAGCCGGGCCAGCATGATCGAGGAGACACGCGCCAAGCTCATCGAGGCTGCGCGCGAGGCCTTTGGCAGCCAGGGCTATTCCCAGGCCTCCATGGACGAATTGACGGCCAAGGCCGGGCTGACGCGTGGCGCGCTGTACCACCATTTCGGTGGCAAGCCGGGCCTGCTGGCCGCCGTGGTGGCGCAGATGGATGCCGAGATGGACGCACGCCTGGAGCAGGTGCTGGCCGACCATGCCGACCCCTGGGAGGGCTTCCTGGCCTACTGCCGCGCCTACTTGGCCATGGCGCAGGAGGGCGAGATACGCCGCATCGTGCTGCAGGATGCGCGCGCCGTGCTCACGGGCACGGACCAGGGCGAGCAGCACCGCGCCTGCATCGCCTTCGTGGCCGGCTACCTGGAGCAGCTCATGGACCGCGGCGTGATCGTGCGTGCCAATCCTCTGGCCATGTCGCGCCTGCTCAATGGCTGCCTGGTGGAGTCGGCCTTCTGGATTGCCGAGGAAGGGGCGCCCCCCGAACGCCTGCAGCAGGCGCTGCAGGCGCTGGAGCTGACGCTCAAGGGGTGGAAGGCGCCTGCGAGGGGCTGAGCGGCTGAGCGGCGCTGCGCCAGCCCGCCCTCGCTCGAACTTCACTCGCGCTTCACTCGTACTTCTTTTCCAGCGCGTCCCAGAACGGCTTGTTGACCAGGCGCTGGCGCTCGGCAAAGGGGGCGACCACAGCGGGGTTCTCGTCCACCCTGCGCTCGTTGCGCAGTTGGCCCAGCGCCTTTTGCATGCCGGCCACGGCGCCTTGCAGCGCGGCATTGGCATACAGCACCAGGCCATAGCCCAGGTCTGCCAGCTCACCCGCGTCGGTGATGGGCGTCTTGCCTCCGATCACCATGTTCATCAGCTGCGGCGTGGACAGGCGCTGGGGCAGGGCGCGGATTTCTTCGGCCTGGGTCACGGCCTCGACAAAAAGGATGTCGGCTCCCGCCTCGGCAAAGCGCTGGGCGCGCTCCACGGCGGCCTCGAAGCCCTGGGTGGCGCAGGCATCGGTGCGCGCCATGATCAGCGTGCCCTGGTCGCGGCGCGCGTCCACGGCGGCCTTGATCTTGCCCAGCATTTCCTCGGTGGAAATCACTTCCTTGCCATTGAAATGGCCGCAGCGCTTGGGGCTGATCTGGTCCTCGATCTGGATGCAGTCGGCGCCTGCGCGCTCCAGTGTGCGCACGGCGTGATAGGTGTTGAGCGCGTTGCCAAAGCCGGTGTCGGCATCGACGATCAGCGGCAGATCCACGGCGTCGCGGATGCGGGCCGTGTGGTCGGCGATGTCGGTCAGGCCCATGAAGGCCTGGTCGGGCAGGCCGAACCACATGTTGGTCACGCCGGCTCCGGTCACATAGATGGCCTCGAAGCCGAGATCGGCCACGACGCGCGCGGACAGCGCGTTGAATGCGCCGGGCACGAGCACGCCGCGGCGCGCTTCGGCCAGGGCCTTGAGTTGTTGCTTGGTGTTCATGGATGGTTCTGTCGAATGGGAAAAAGCGATGCGCGGGCTGGCGCTCAGTCCAGCGTGATGTTGGCGTTCTTGATAACCGGGCCCCACTTGGCGCGCTCGGCCTCGATGAACTTGCCATAGGCCTGGGGCGTGCCGCCCATGACCATGCCGCCCGTGTTCTCGATCATGGCGCGCACCTCGGCGTCCTTGAGTGCCTCGTTCACGGCCTTGTTCAGGCGCTCGATCACGGCCGGCGGCGTGCTGGCCGGCGCAATCATGCCCAGCCAGTTGTACGACTCGAAGCCCTTGATGCCCGCCTCATCCAGCGTGGGCACGCTGGGCAGCACCTTCAGTCGCTGCTTGCTGGACACGGCCAGCGCCTTGACCTTGTCGCCCTGGATGGCGGGCAAGGCCGCATAGCCCATCTCGAACATGAAGGCCAGGTGCCCGCCCATCAGGTCAGTGGCTGCCAGCGCGCCGCCCTTGTAGGGCACATGGACCATGTCCGTGCGCGTCTGGAAGGCCAGCAGCTCGCCCGACAGGTGGTGGGCGCCGCCCACGCCCGACGATCCATAGGTCAGCGTGCCCGGCTTGGCCTTGGCTGCAGCCACCAGCTCGGCCACGGTCTTGAACGGCTGGTTGGGCGCCGTGGTCAGGATCAGCGGCGCCTCTTCGATCAGGATGATGGGCTGCAGGTCGCGTGCGGCGTTGTAGGGCAGCTTTTTCATCAGCATGGGATTGGTCACCAGCGGGCCTGGCGAGCCGAAGCCGAAGGTATGGCCGTCCGTGGCCTTGGCAATGGCATCCGTGCCCGTCACGCCGCCTGCGCCGCCGCGGTTGTCGATCACGATGGGCTGGCCCAGGCTCTGGCCTATCTTGTCGGCGATCTTTCGGGCCCGCGTATCGGCAAAGCCGCCGGCCGCATAGGGCACGATGAGCTTGATGGGGCGCGAGGGCCAGGCATCTGCGCCCTGGGCCACGGCGGTGGCGGGGGCGGCCAGCAGGGCCGCAGCAGCGGCGGTGGCGCTCAGGGCCAGCCCCAAGCTCAGGCGGAGGGTATTGCGGCGGGTATTCATGGTGTCTTGTCTCGGTTGGAATCCGTGGTTGTGGCGGGAGCGGCTCACTTTTCCTGCATCTTCGCGGCCTTGACGATCTCGCCCAGGCGCTTGCGCTCGGCATCGGTGAATTTCACGAACTCGGCGCGCGTGCCGCCGATGGGCTCGATGCCCAGGCCCTTGAGCTTCTCCACGGTGGCCGGCTCCTTCATGGCCTGGTCCACGGCGGCGGCCAGCTTGTCCAGGATGGCGGGCGGCGTGCCCTTGGGTGCATGGATGCCGGCCCAGTGCGCGATCTGCAGCTCGGCAAAGCCCTGCTCCACGGCGGTGGACAGTTGCGGATAGGCGGAGATGCGCTGCGTCCAGGTGGTGGCCAGGGCCTTGAACTTGCCCTCATTGAGGATGTGGGGCAGGGCGATGATGCTGGCCTCCGACGTGCCCTCCACCTGGCCGCCCAGCACGGCCGTCGTGCTTTCCGATCCGCTCTTGTAGGGCACGGGCTGCAGCTGTGCGCCGTACTTCACGTTCAGCATCTCGGCCACGAAATGCGGCGTGCTGCCCGTGCCGGCCGTGGCGAAATTGAAGCCCTGGCCCTTCTTCGATGCCTCGACGAAATCTCGCAGGTTCTGGTAGGGCGCGTTCTTGGGAACCACGATCACCGAAGGCGCCAGTCCGATCATGGCCACGGGCACCAGCGCATCGTCCTTGAACGGCATGGTCTTCTTGATCATGCTGTTGGAGATCACGCCGGCCGCGCTCACCAGCAGGGTGTAGCCATCGGGCTGGGCCTTGGCCACGATGTCGGCGCCCACGGTGCCGCCTGCGCCGGGCCGGTTGTCGATGACCACGGGCTGGCCCAGGATTTTGGACGCACCTTCGGCGGCCGAGCGGGCCATCAGGTCGTTGGCGCCGCCTGCAGAGAACGGCACTACCAAGCGGATGGGGCGGGTGGGCCAGGCATCGGCGGCAGGCGCGGCAAACGACACGCCGGCCAGCGGCAGCACGGTGGCAAGCAGGGCGGCCAGGGCAGTGCGGCGGGGCAGGCGGGATGGCTGGTGCATGGGGAGTCTCCTGGAAATATTTGAAATGATTGAAACGCCGGCCTTGTTTGCAAGCTGCATGCCATGGCAATAAAGGGTAAACCCTTGTTTTTGCAAGCCATTGATCTGAATGCATTTTTCAGTTCACAAGAGGATGGGGCGGAACCTGCTGCTGGATTCATGCGGTGCGATGTTGCATGAATGAAATAATCGGTTGCATGAATGAATCAGTCGTGGCCCCTGTCCCTGGAACCCCGTCCTCCCCCCGCGCGGCATGGCCTCGTGTCGTCACCATAGGCCGCCATCGCATCGGCCGCGTGCTGGAGCGCATGTCCCTGGCGGTGGGCGACCAGGTGCGTGTGGAGCATGTCAGCGCGGCCTTTGACGACGCCGTGCACGCCGTGCGCGCGCTGCAGGCAGTCGAGCCCATAGATGCCCTGGTGGCCGCCGGCGCCAGTGGTGCCTGGGTGCGCGAGCATGTCGACATTCCCGTGGTCATGATCGAGGTGCGCGGCTTCGATCTGCTGCAGGCGCTGGCCAGCGCGCGGGAATTGGCGCAGCCGGGCGGCACGCCGCGCATCGGGCTGGTGTCGTTCGACCATCCCTCGCCGCACCTGGCCCAGTTCGACGCGCTGTTCGGCGCCGGCATTGCCCAGTTCAGCTACCACGGGCCCGAGGATGCCCAGGCCTGCGTGCGTGCGCTGCAGGCCGCAGGCGTGGGCGCCGTGGTCGCGCCAGGTCTGGTTGCCGACCTGGCCGAGCAGGCCGGCATTCCCAGCGTGCTGCTGTACTCCGACGGCGCCGTGCTGCAGGCGCTGCGCGACGCGGTGCTGCTGGCCCGCCACCGCCATGCCGAGCGCGCCCGCCACCAGCGGCTGGAAACCGTGCTCGGCCAGTTGCAGGACGGCGTGGTCGCCGTGGACACGCAAGGCTGCATCCAGGCACTGAACCCCACCATGGCGGCCCTGCTGGGAGCGCCCGCCAAGGCGCTGCATGGCCGGCTGCTGGACGAGGTGGCACCCGCGCTGGCGCTGGCACAGGCGCTGCAGTCGCAGTCCCTGGAGCCCGAGGGCAGTGAAGACGTGGTCCAGCTGGCCATGCGCACCCTGGTGGTACGGCGCGCACCCATCGTGGAAAACGGCCAGCTCACGGGCGCCTTGCTGGTCTGTCGCGACCCCGCCACCATCCAGCGCGCCGACCGCCACCTGCGCGCCAACCGCAGCCTGCGCGGAGCGGGCGTGCGCTGGCGCATCGAAGACTACGCGGGCGACAGCGAACCCGCCCAGCGCGTGCGCCGCCTGGCGCGCCAGTTCGCGGCCAGCGATGCCACCGTGCTCATCCAGGGCGACAGCGGCACGGGCAAGGAGTTGCTGGCCCAGGGCATGCACCGCGCCAGCCGACGCGCCGCCCAGCCCTTTCTGGCGGTGAACTGCGCGGCCCTGGGGGAAAGCCTGCTGGAGAGCGAACTCTTCGGCTACGACGAAGGCGCTTTCACCGGCGCGCGGCGCGGCGGCAAGACCGGGCTGATTGAGGCGGCCCATACGGGCACCTTGTTCCTGGACGAGATCGGAGACATGCCGCTGGCCCTGCAATCCCGCCTGTTGCGCGTGCTGCAGGAGCGCGAAGTGCTGCGCGTGGGCTCCACCACGTCCGTGCCCGTGGACCTGCGCGTCATCGCCGCCACGCATGCCGATCTGGCGGCCCTGGTCGAGCGCGGTGAATTCAGGCGCGACCTGTTCTACCGCCTGGCCGTGCTGCGCCTGGCCATGCCCGGACTGCACGAACGTGGACAGGGCGATGTCCAGGCCCTGGCCCGCACCATGCTTGCGCGACGTTTGCGCACGCAGTCGCTGCAGGCCGAGGCCTCTTCACTGGAGCCCTTGCTGGAAGCCCTGCTGGATTTGGCCGCCGCTCACCGTTGGCCCGGCAATGCGCGAGAGCTGGACAACTGGGTGGAGCGCCTGCTGGCCTGCCGCCACGACCTGCGTGACAGCGCGGGCCGCGTGGACATGGGCCGGTTGCGGGAGCTGTTTCCTGAATGCAACGGGGCTGGGCAGGGTACCGTTCAGACCCTGCCAGCGCAGCAGCGGCAACTGCAACTGCGCGAGGCCCGGCGCGATGCCGAGCGCCAGCGCATGCGCGAAGTGCTGGAGCAGGTGCAGGGCGACCAGCGCCGCGCCTGCGAGATCCTGGGCATCAGCCGGGCCACGCTGTGGCGCAGGTTGCGCAGTCAGGGGGACGGAGAGTGAAGTGCAGGCCCTGAGCCGTTGCATTGCCTGCGTTCGCGCATCGTGCGCACTGCGTGCGGGGCGGTGGGCTTATGCCGGCTTGAGCTATGAAAGCGGCGGCGCAACGGATCTGGCCAGCCGCTCGGCCAGGAAATCCATCAGCACGCGCAGCTTGAGCGGCAGGTGGCGCGTGGGCGGGTGAAGAATCCACAGCTGGCCGCTGTAGTTGGGCAGAAAGCTCCAGTCCGGCAGCACCTGCACGATGCGCCCGTCCGCCAGGGCCTCGCGTGCCGTGAAGCGGGGCAGGCTGGCGATGCCGATGTGCTGCAGCACGGCGTCCAGCCGCACACCGGTGTGGTTGGCGGCATAGCGCCCGTGCACGGCCACGGTGACGGTCTTGCCATGGCCGCGCAGCTTCCAGTGCGCGTCGCCGGGCTCCTCGCCCAGGTAGATGCAGCTGTGGGCCTTGAGCTCCAGCGGATGCACGGGCGTGCCGTGCCGGGCCAGGTACTGGGGCGAGGCGCACAGCAGATGGTCGATGTCCATCAGGTGGCGGCCCATGAGTCCCGGCGGCGGGTGGTTGGTGATGCGTATGGCCAGGTCCACCGGGTCGTCGATCAGGTCCATGTAGCGGTCTTCCAGCCGCATCTGCACGTCGACCTCGGGATACAGGGCCAGGAAGTCGGGCATGTGGGGATGGACCACGGTACGGCCCACGGCCTTGGGCACGCTGATGCGCACCAGGCCGCGCGGTTGCGCGTCCTGCAGCAGGGACGCGGCCATGACGGCCTGGGCGGCGCCCACCATGTCCAGGCAGCGCGCATGCACCTCGCGGCCGGCCTCGCTCAGGCGCAGCTTGCGCGTGGTGCGTTCCAGCAGGCGCAGGCCCAGTGCCCTTTCCAGCCGCGCCACGCCCCGGCTGGTGGCCGATGGCGTGCTGCCCAGCTGACGCGCGGCCTCGGAGAAGCTGCCCGTGTCCACCACCTTGACGAAGATGGCCATTTCCCCGAACAGGGGCAGGGCTTGATTTGTGCTCATGGCGCAAAGAATATTTGAAAAGCCAAGGGATTATCGCGGCTGAACGCCAGTTCTACACTGCCACCCCATGCCTTTGCACACCTTCACTCCCCTTATCCCGTCCCATGCCCTGAGCCACGCCGGTGGTCCTGAAATCTGGCTCAAGCTGGATGCGCTGCAACCCTGCGGATCATTCAAGCTGCGCGGCATAGGCCATGCCTGCGAGACCCTGGCGCGCCAGGGCAAGAAGCGCTTTGTAGCTTCGTCGGGCGGCAATGCCGGCATTGCCGTGGCCTATGCCGGGCGGCAGCTGTCCATACCCGTCACCGTGGTCGTACCGCAAACCACGACCGAGCATGCGCGGGCACTGATCCGTGCCCAGGGCGCCGAGCTGATCGTGCATGGCGCCGTCTGGGACGAGGCCAATGCCCTGGCCCAGTCCCTGTTGGGCGCCGAAGATGCCTTTGTCCATCCGTTTGACGACCCGCTGCTGTGGGCGGGGCATTCCACCCTGGTCGATGAGCTGGCTGCTGCCGACTTCAAGCCCGACGCCGTGGTGCTGGCCGTGGGCGGCGGCGGCCTGCTGGCCGGCGTGGTGCAGGGCCTGGAGCGCCACGGCTGGACCGATGTGCCCGTGATTGCCGCGGAGACGGCCGGCGCGGACTCCCTGGCGCAGTCGCTGGCCCAGGGCCGCCGCGTGCTGCTGGACCGCATCACCAGCGTTGCCACTTCGCTGGGCGCGCGCCAGGTCTGCCAGCGGGCCTTCGATCTGGCGCAGGTGCACCCCGTGCGCAGCGCCGTGGTGACGGATGCGCAGGCGCTGGACGCCTGCCTGCGCTTCATTGATGACCATCGCCTGCATGTGGAGCCCGCCTGCGGTGCCGCGCTGGCCCTGGCCTACGCAGGCGCACCTGCGCTGCAGGGCTTCAAGCGCGTGCTGGTGGTGGCCTGCGGCGGCACGACGAACACGCTGGAGCAACTGCAGACGTGGCACGCAGCGGCGCTGACCGGCCAGGCGTGAGCACGGCCCAGGCCTGAAGCCGGGCCCTGCGCATTCACGCGGCGTTCAACACTTCGCCAGGCACCCTGATCCAGCCTTCCATCAGGATGCGCGCGCTGCGGCTCATCAAAGCCTTGGTCACCTGCCACTGGCCATTCACCAACCGGGCCTCGGCGCCCACGCGCAGCGTGCCGGAGGGATGGCCGAAGCGAACGGCGCCGCGTTCGCCGCCGCCCGCCGCCAGATTCACCAGCGTGCCCGGCACCGCTGCCGCCGTGCCGATGGCCACCGCCGCCGTGCCCATCATGGCGTGGTGCAGCTTGCCCATGGACAGGGCGCGCACCAGCAGGTCCACATCGCCTGCCTCGATGCGTTTGCCGCTGGAGGCCGTGTAGGGCGCTGGCGGTGCCACAAAGGCGATTTTGGGCGTGTGCTGGCGCCTGGCGGCTTCGGACAGCTCCTGGATCAGGCCCATCTGCAGGGCGCCGTGGGCGCGTATGGCCTCGAAGCGCGCCAGCGCCTCGGCATCGCCGTTGATGGCATCCTGCAGCTCGCAGCCCGTGTAGCCCAGGTCCTTTGCGTTCATGAAGATGGTCGGAATGCCCGCATTGATCAGCGTGGCTGCAAAGCTGCCCACGCCAGGCACATCCAGGCGATCCACGAGATGGCCCGTGGGGAACATGGCGCCTCCGTCCTCTCCCTCATCGGCAGGGTCCAGGAACTCCAACGCCACCTCGGCCGCAGGAAAGGTCACGCCATCGAGCTCGAAGTCGCCCGTCTCCTGCACCTGGCCGTCCGTGATGGGCACATGGGCCACGATGGTCTTTCCGATGTTGGCCTGCCAGATGCGGAGGGTGGCCGTGCCGTTGCGTGGAATGCGTGCCGGGGCTATCAATCCCATATGGATGGCGCAGGGCCCCACTGCGGCCGAGAGATTGCCGCAGTTGCCGCTCCAGTCCACGAAGGGCCGGTCGATGGAGACCTGGCCGAACAGGTAGTCCACGTCATGGCCTTCGCGCGTGCTGGCCGAGAGGATCACGGCCTTGCTGGTGCTCGACGATGCATTGCCCATGCCGTCGATCTGCTTGCCGTAAGGGTCGGGGCTGCCCAGGGTGCGCAGCAGGATGGCGTCGCGCACGGGGCCCGGCTGTTGCGCAGCCTCCGGAAGGTCTTGCAGGCGAAAGAACACGCCCTTGCTGGTGCCTCCGCGCAGGTAGGTGGCGGGAATGCGGATCTGGGGTGTGGTGTTCATCAAGCGTCCTGTGTCTGTGCAAGAAAGTCCTGGGCAAAGCGCTGCAACACGCCGCCCGCTTCGTAGACCGATACCTCCTCGGCCGTGTCCAGCCGGCAGGTCACGGGCACGCGCAGCGTCTGGCCGTTGCGGCGTTCGATCACCAGCGTGAGTTGGGTGCCCGGCGTGCGCTCGCCTTCCACGCCATAGACCTCCGTGCCGTCCAGCCCCAGGGTCTTGCGGTCGGTGCCCGGCACGAACTGCAGCGGCAGCACGCCCATGCCG
>NZ_BCZP01000017.1 GCF_001598795.1 Delftia acidovorans NBRC 14950
TTTTTCAACACCAGCGATCTGCATCGCTTCTCTTCAGCAGAGCCTTGCATTGTAGCACGTTTTTTCGCGCTGTCTACAAGAATTTTCTGACTCATCGCTGTCTGCAAGGCAGTGTGGCGACGAGGGATCGAACTATAGCATGGGTTTTTACCGATGGCGTGAAATTCGTGAACTTCCTTGCAGACCCGTGAAGAAGCCACCGCCCCGCCCTCTGAAACCCGCCCGGAGCCTGCCCTGCGGGCAGGCTCCGGGCGGGGAGGCCTTGCTGCCTGCACCAGGAATCGGGCCCGCATAGATAATGCGCGCACGATGGCATTGATTACTTTGATAGACGCCCAACTGGCGTTCGGGCATGTGGCGCTTCTCGACCACGCCCAGTTTTCCCTGGAGAGCAGCGAACGTGTGGGCCTGATCGGTCGAAACGGCGCAGGGAAGTCCTCTTTGTTGAAGATTCTTGGCGGACTGGCCAAGGCCGATGACGGCCAGGTCCAGACGCAGTCCGGTATCCGCATTACTTATGTGGCGCAGGAGCCGGTGCTTGTGCCCGAGCAGACGATCTTCGAGTCGGCGTCCGCCGGCATTGCCGAGGTGATCGCCGTGCGCGAGCGCTATCTGGCGGGTGGCGAGGGCGAGGATCTCGATGCGCTGCAGTCCCAGATCGAGGCCTATGACGCCTGGAATTGGGAGCAGCGCGTGGAAGAGACGCTGCAGCGGCTGCACCTGGATCCCGACGCCCTGGTGGGCACGTTGTCCGGGGGGATGAAGAAGCGCGTTGCGCTTTCCCAGGCGCTGGTGGCCCGTCCTGACGTGCTGCTGCTGGACGAGCCGACCAACCACCTGGACCTGGATGCCATCGAGTGGCTGGAGGAGCTGCTGCTGAACTTCAAGGGCAGCGTGGTGACCATTACCCACGACCGCTCCTTCCTGGACCGCGTCTCCACGCGCATCGTTGAGCTGGATCGTGGAACGCTGCGCTCCTATCCCGGCAATTTCGTTCAATACCAGCAAACCAAGGAAGATCAGCTGGCCCAGGAAGCCGTGATCAACGCCAAGGCCGACAAGCTGCTGGCCCAGGAGGAGGTGTGGATCCGCAAGGGCGTGGAGGCGCGCCGCACGCGCAGCCAGAGCCGCATCGGCCGATTGGAGCAGTTGCGGGCCAACCGCGCTGCCCGCCGCGATGTGCTGGGCGGGGTGAAGATGGACATTGCCTCGGGCCGGGGCGATGGCTACCAGGGCAAGATCGTGGCCGAGCTGACCGATGTGGCCAAGTCCTTTGGCGACAAGCAGATCGTCTCGCATTTCAGCGCCACCATCCTGCGCGGTGACAAGGTGGGACTGATCGGGCCCAACGGTGCCGGCAAGACGACGCTGCTCAAGATGATTCTGGGCGAACTGGCGCCTGACAGCGGCAACGTGCGGCTGGGTGCGAATCTGCAGGTGGCTTACTTCGACCAGATGCGGCACCAGATCAATATGGATGCCACGCTGGAGGACTTCATCAGCCCCGGCAGCGAGTGGATAGAGATCGGCAACCAGAAAAAGCACGTGAAGAGCTATCTGTCGGACTTCCTGTTCTCTCCGGCACGCGCTCACTCTCCTGTGCGTTCACTGTCCGGCGGCGAGCGCAACCGCCTGCTGCTGGCGCGCCTGTTTGCCCGCCCCGCGAATGTGCTGGTTCTGGACGAGCCCACCAACGACCTCGATATCGAGACGCTGGAGATGCTGGAAGACCTGCTGCAGAACTACGACGGCACGGTATTCCTGGTCAGCCATGACCGCAGTTTCCTGGACAACGTGGTCACCAGCATCATTGCCTGGGAAGGGCCGGGCAAGTGGCGCGAATACGAAGGCGGCGTGCAGGACTGGCTGGACCAGTCGCGCCGCAGCCAGGATCTGGCCGAGGCTGCACAGCCCAAGCCTGCCAAGGAAGAGGCCAAGCCGACGGCGGTGCGCAGCGACAGCAAGCCCAAGCGCAAGCTCAGCTACAAGGAGCAGCGCGAGCTCGATCAGTTGCCCGAGACCATTGCATCGCTGGAGGCGGAGCAGAAATCCATTCGCGAGGCCCTCGCCGACGGCTCGCTGTATGCCAACGACAACTCCCGCGCCGTTCAGTTGCACCAGCGCGATGGCGAGATCGATGAGCAGCTGATGGAGGCACTGGAGCGCTGGAGCGCCTTGTCCGAGTAAGCACCGTGTCGAACTGACAAAAAAAAAGAGCGCCATGCGCTCTTTTTTTTCATGGAGGCCGCCAGAGCTGGCCGTTCCGCTCAGATGCGGTGGTGCACCTGGTCCGAACCTATGCGCAGCTTGCCCAGCAAGGCGGCAGCGATCTGGTTGAGGGGCAGCACTTCGTCGGCAGCGCCGTGGGCGATGGCCTCGCGCGGCATGCCGAAGACGATGCAGCTGGCCTCGTCCTGCACGAGGTTGTAGCTGCCTGCATCGCGCATTTCGCGCATGGCGACCGCACCATCGGCGCCCATGCCGGTGAGCATGATGCCGTAGGCGTTGCGGCCCGCGCAGGCGGCCACCGACTTGAACAGCACTTCGACCGAAGGCTTGTGGCGATTCACCGGCGGGCTGTCATCGACCACGGCGACATAGTTGGCGCCGCTGCGCTGCACGGAGAAATGCTTGCCACCCGGGGCGATATAGGCATGACCGGGCAGCAGGCGCTCGCCGTGCTGCGCTTCCTTCACGGTCATCTGGCACAGGCTGTTGAGCCGGGCCGCGAAGCTGGTGGTGAAGCCCGGCGGCATGTGCTGGGTGATGACGATGGCCGGGCAGTCGGCCGGCAGATGGGTGAGCACTTCGCGGATGGCCTCGGTGCCGCCCGTGGAGGCACCGATGGCAACCAGCTTCTCCGTGGAAAGCCGCCCGAGCAGCGACGTCGGTGCAGCCTGGCGCGGCACGGCCGAACCTGCAGAGGAAGCGACCGGCGCTGCCGCGCTGCCTGCGGCAGAGGCTGCACTGCGAGGAGCGACCGGCAGACGCCGTACCTGGGCCACGGCAGCAACGCGGATCTTGTCCACGATCTGCGCGGCCAGTTCCTGCAGGCCGTTGGAGACACCCACGCGCGGCTTGGCCACGAAGTCGATGGCGCCCAGCTCCAGTGCGCGCATGGTGACCTCGGCGCCGCGTTCGGTCAGCGTGGAGATCATGACCACCGGCATGGGACGCAGGCGCATGAGCCGGCCCAGGAAGTCGATGCCATCCATGCGGGGCATTTCCACGTCGAGCGTGATCACGTCGGGATTCATCTCGCGAATCATTTCGCGTGCGATCAGCGGGTCATTGGCCGAGCCGATGCATTCCATGTCGTGCTGGCGATTGATGATCTCGGACAGCAGACTGCGCACCAGCGCAGAGTCGTCCACCACGATCACCCTGATTTTCCTGTCCATTCCTTTGAACCTTCCTCAAAACAGGTCGACCGAGCCGCCTGCCGTATTGCGTGCCACGACGGCTGCATTGCCGCGTGTGAATTCCTGCTGTACCAGCTCCTCCGGATGGGCATGTGCCAGGCGCTTGACCATGGCCTTGCCGCTGGCGGGGAAGAACACCACCTTGCGAGGGTAGATGTCCAGCACATCCTCCGAGACGATGGGGATGCGTTCGGTCTGCAGGTACTGCGTGACGAAGGCGGTATTGCGTTCGCCCACGTTCATGGTGGTGAAGTTGTGCATCACCTGCCCGCCGCCGAAGATCTTGGCCTGCAGCGACTCGCGCCGGGCACCGAGCTTGAGCATTTCGTTGATCAGCAACTCCATGGCGTACGAGCCGTAGCGGCCCGATGCATCGGCAGAGTCGCCGTCGGGCAGCATGAAATGGTTCATGCCGCCCACGCGCATGGTGCGGTCCCAGATGCAGGCCGAGATGCAAGAGCCCAGCACGGTGACCAGGATCACGTCCTCGTTGGAGACAAAGTATTCGCCGGGCAGGACCTTGACGGCGTTGTGCTGGAAATGCGGGTCGTAATAGAAGAACGAAGCCTCGCCAGGGTAGCGCTGCTGGCGCTTGAGCTGCTCCAGCGAGGAACGCGGCACCGGATCGCCCGGCGCCGGATAGTCTGCAGCGGTATAGCTGTTGATGCGCGGCATGCGGCGACGCTCCGAGGGCGCCGGTGGCGGTGCGAAGGCAGGGCGGTCTCCGATCATGGGAGCACCCCCTGGCGTGCGACAGGACCTGCGTCAGCGGCGCTCATAGACGGTCTTCCCCTTGAGCGTGAACAGATCGCGCGATTCACTGAAGTTCTCGGCATGCCCGACGAACAACAGGCCACCGGGCTTCATCACGCGGTGGATGCGCTCCAACACGCGGCGCTGCGTGGCCGCGTCGAAGTAGATCATCACGTTGCGGCAGAAGACCACGTCGAAGGGGTCACGGAACGGCCAGTCGTCACGGATCAGGTTGACGTTGAGAAACTCCACCAGGCGGCGCAGTTCGGGCTTGACGCGCACCAGGCCCGCATTGCCGGCCTTGCCCCGCAGGAAGAAGCGGTGCAGGCGCTCGGCGCTCATGCCCTTGATGCTTTCGGCGCGGTAGACGCCGGCCGATGCCGTGTCCAGCACGCGCGAGTCGATGTCGCTGGCCTGCAGTTGGAAGCTGGGCGTGGCACCCAGCGCTTCCAGCGCCGTCATGACGATGGAGTAAGGCTCTTCCCCGGTCGAGGCCGCATTGCACCAGACCTTCCAGGCCGTGCCGGCCGGCTTGCTGCGCAGATGCTGGGCAAAGATCTCGAAATGGTGCTGCTCGCGAAAGAACGCCGTGAGATTGGTGGTCAGCGCGTTCACGAACTCCTGCCACTCCACGCCGTCGGACTGCGACTCCAGCCAGTCCAGGTAGGTGGAGAAGCTGTCGTAGCCCGTCTCGCGCAGGCGCCGCGACAGGCGGCTGTAGACCATGGCGTGCTTGCCATCGTGCAGGCTGATGCCGGCCCGCTGGTAGATCAGCGCCTGTACGCGGGCAAAGTCCCGCGACGACCATTCGAATTCGCGCCCCTGGGCCAGGGGCCCGTTGGCATCCCCGTCGTCGGCGACGGGACGTGCGGCCAGTGCCGCATTGGATGAGCCGGATCGCATGAGGGCGCTCAGTGCAAGAGCGGGTCTCAGTCGACCGAGGCGACCAGGCCCATGTCCACGTTGTTCATGAGCTTTTCGATGTCCAGCAGGATGAGCATGCGCTCGCCCACGGAACCCAGGCCCAGAATGCAGCCGCTGTCGATGGCGCTTTCGATGTCCGGCGCGGGGCGCACGGCTTCGGGAGCCAGTTCCATCACGTCGCTGACCGAGTCCACCACGATGCCCACCACGCGGTTGCGCAGGTTCAGGATGATGACGACGGTGAAGCTGTTGTATTCCACCTGGGAGCAGTTGAACTTCAGCCGCATGTCCACGATGGGCACGATGGTGCCGCGCAGATTGACCACGCCCTTGATGAATTCCGGCGCATTGGCGATGCGGGTCGGCGGCTCGTAGCCGCGGATTTCCTGCACCTTCAGGATGTCGATGCCGTATTCCTCCTGGTCCAGGCGGAAGGTCAGGTACTCGCGCGCGCCGGTGGCGACGCCTTCTGCGGTCTTAGCGATCACGCTCATTGCTCAGCTCCTCAACTGTCGGGCCCGCGCCGTGGTGGCGAAGGCCATGGTTTCTTGGCGGCGCGCAGGCACTGCCTGCGGCGCCGTCGATTGTGGTCAGGTATCCCTGTCCCGTTCAGTGGCGTGCACGACGCACCAGCGCGCCGGTGTCCAGAATCAGCGCCACCGTGCCATCGCCCAGGATGGTGGCGCCCGAAACGTTGGGCACCTTGCGGTAGTTCGATTCAAGGTTCTTGACCACCACCTGGTGCTGGCCCAGCAACTCGTCGACCAGCAGGGCCACGCGGCTGCCGTCGGACTCGACCACCACCATGATGTTGCTGGACTGGCTGGTGTCGCTGCGCGGCACGCGGAAGGTCTTTTCCAGCGCGAACACGGGCATGTACTCGTCACGCACCTTGACCAGTTGCGTGCCGTTGGCCACGGTGTTCACGTCTTCGGCCTTGACCAGGAAGGACTCGACTACCGAGGACAGCGGCAGGATGTAGACCTCGTCGCTGACGCCGACCGACATGCCATCCATGATGGCCAGGGTCAGTGGCAGGCGAACGGCCACGCGCATGCCCTTGCCCTGGGTGGACTCGATCTCGACCGAGCCGCCCAGCGCCGCGATATTGCGCTTGACCACGTCCATGCCCACGCCGCGCCCGGACACGTCGGTGACGACGTCGGCCGTGGAGAAGCCCGGCGCGAAGATCAGTTGCCAGACCTCCTGATCGGGCATGTTGTCCGAGACATCCATGCCGCGCTCGCGGGCCTTCTGGAGAATCCGCTCGCGGTTCATGCCGCGCCCGTCGTCGCGCACCTCGATGACGATAGAGCCGCCCTGATGGGAGGCTGCCAGCGTCAGCGTGCCGTGCTCGGACTTGCCGGCCGCCAGGCGGTCCTCGGGCATTTCGATGCCGTGGTCCACGCTGTTGCGCACCAGATGGGTCAGCGGGTCGGTGATCTTTTCGACCAGTCCCTTGTCCAGCTCCGTGGCCTCGCCCAGCGTGATCAGGTCGATCTTCTTGCCCAGCTTGCCGGCCAGGTCGCGCAGCATGCGCGGGAAACGGCTGAACACGGTGGACATGGGAATCATGCGGATGGACATCACCGATTCCTGCAGATCGCGCGTATTGCGATCCAGGTCGGCCAGGCCTGCCAGCAGTTGCTGGTAGGCCGATGCGTCCAGTCCGTGGCTGTTTTGCGCCAGCATGGCCTGGGTGATGACCAACTCGCCCACCAGGTTGATGAGCTGGTCGACCTTGGACACCGACACGCGGATGCTGGTGGACTCCATCTGCGCCTGCTGCGTCTGGGCCGCCGTCTTGGCGGCGGGCTTGGCCACGGCGCCGGCCGGCTGGATGGCCAGCGCGCCATCGGCCTGGGGCATGCCGGGTGCGCCGTTGAAGAAGCCATAGGCCTCATCGGCAGGCGGAATGGCGGCCGAGGCCAGGGCGGCATCGGGGTCGTGCGCATGCTCTTCAGCGGCCGGAGCTTGCGCCGCCACCGCTGCGGGTGCTGCCTCGGCAGAGGCTCCGGCCGCCGTGATGCGGACCTGCTCCTTGGCCACGTGGAAGGCGAACAGATCGAGCAGGTCGTCGTCGGTGGACGAGGTCTGCACGTCAAAGAGGCGGCTTTGCGGCTGATCGCAGGCCAGGTCCTCGATGCGTCCCAGACCGGGAATGTCGCGGAACAGCTCCTTGATGGCCTCGGCCATCTCCAGGCGCTCCAGCGGACCGATCAGGATATGCAGCGAACGTCCGCCGCTGCTGGGTGCCGTGCCGACGGCGCGGCCCGAGACAGGTGCTGCAGCAACCGGGGCCGGAGCCTGCGCTGGCGCAGCCACAGGGGCTGGAGCTGGGGTCGGTGCGGGAGCCAGCGCTGCCGCTGCAGGTACGGCGCTGCGGCCTTCCGCCAGCGTCTCGATGCGTGCCACCAGATCCGTGGTGGACAGGGCCTCGCCCTCGTTGCCGGCCTGGTGGCGTGCCAGCAGGCTGCGGCTGGCATCAGCCGACTCCAGCAACACATCGACCATCTCCGGAATCGGTGTGATCTCGTGCCGGCGCAGCCGGTCGAGCAGCGACTCCATGCGGTGTGTCAGCTCGGTCACGTCGGCAAAGCCGAAGGTGGCCGCCCCGCCCTTGATCGAGTGCGCGCATCGGAAGATGCCGTTGAGTTCCTCGTCATTGGCCGCTGACAGATCCAGATTCAGCAGCATCTGCTCCATCTGGTCGAGGTTCTCGGCCGCTTCTTCGAAGAAGATTTGATAGAACTGGCTCAGGTCGAAGTCTGCGCCCGCTCCTGCCCCATCCTGGTGTAGATCCGCCATCTTTGGTCCTGCTGTTTCCTGTTGCCCGTACTTATCGGCTCAACGCATTACTTTCTGAATGACTTCGATCAAACGGTTTGGATCGAAGGGCTTGACCAGCCAGCCCGTGGCGCCCGCGGCGCGTCCGGCCTGCTTCATCTGATCGCTGGATTCGGTGGTGAGAATGAGAATCGGCGTGTTCTGGAACTTGGGGTCTTCGCGCAGCTTGCGGGTCAGACCGATGCCATCCAGACGCGGCATGTTCTGGTCGGCCAGCACCAGGTCGACTTGTTCGAGCTGTGCCTTCTCGAGCGCATCCACGCCGTCAACCGCCTCCACAACGCGAAATCCCGCCCCTGCGAGGGTGAACGCCACCATCTTTCGCATCGAGGGGGAATCATCAACAGCCAGAATCGATCGCATGTATAGCTCCAACAGACGGGCAATAAAAGGTAGAAGAGTGCATGGTCAGCGGTCAGAACAGCTCGACCGAGCCAGCATCCATCTCGCTTTGCGTGACGGGATTGGGCCGGTCGGGTATCGCCGGCAGGCCCAGGGAATCGTCCTCCCCCTCGTCCACGCCCATGGTGGCTGCGGCCAACTGGAACGCGCAGCCTTGCAAAATCTTCGTAATATGGGCGATCAACTGGGAGGACATGTCGTGAAACTGCAACTCGGTCACCGCCAACCGAAGCGTGGACCGCGCGGCGTCCAGCTCGGGCAAGGCGCCTAGCGCCTCACCGGCCAGCTGGCCGTGGGTCTCGTCGAAACGGTCCAGCAGGTTCTGCGTTGCATGATTGAGAAGGCCTTCCAGGCGCTGCAGATCGCGCATCGCCACCAGCAAGGCATCCTGCAGGTCTGCGGCCACCATGACGGGCATGGGGACGGCAGGCTCGCCCGAAGGCTTGTGCATTGACTGCATTGTTACTCCACCACCAGCGTTTCAGCCCAATGTTCGCCATGCTCTGCAGCATGGCCAGCCCTTGTCAATCGTCCCCAGGAATGCTGCGCATCCCTTGATATACACGACCACTTGCATTTATGTTCCAAAATGTATCTCATGATAGCGCCCTCGGGGATGCCAGACCACCGCACAAGCCCTTGCGCATATTGCACATCGAGGATTCGGCGGCCGATCAGGCGCTGGCGCGGCTGAGCCTGCTGCGCGGCGGACTGGTCTGCGAGATTGTCGCGGTCGACCTGCTCGATGATGCCGCAGCCGCGCTGCAGAGCCAGGCATTCGACCTCATCCTGGCCGACTACCATCTGCCCGGCTTCACGGCGCTGGACGCCTGGGAGCTGGTGCGCCGCCAGCCCGGGCATCCGCCCTTTGTGCTGCTGTCCGGCGCCATCGGCGAGTCGGCCGCCGTGGACGTGATGCGCGAGGGCATCAGCGACTACCTGCTCAAGGACCACATCACGCGCCTGCCCCATGTGGTCTCGCATGCGCTGGAAGTGCACGAGGCCCGCCTGGCACGCCGCCGCGCGGCGGCCGAGCTGGCGGCGTCCGAGCGGCGCCTGGCCGATCTGACCGAGCATCTGCAGACCTCCACCGAGCGCGAGCGCGCCAGCATTGCCCGCGAGATCCACGATGACATCGGCGGCTCGCTGACCTCGGTGAAGTTCGATGTGGCCTGGATTGCGCGCAATGCGCCCGAGGGCGGACTGCGCGAGCATGCGCTGGCCGCACTGGAAATGCTGGAGCATGCGCTGGGTGCAAGCCAGCGCATCATGATGAACCTGCGCCCGCCCGTGCTGGACCAGGGACTGGTGGCCGCCGTGCAGTGGCTGGCCGAGAATTTCGAGCGCCGCACGGGCGTGCCCACCCGGGTGCGCAGCAGCCGCGAGAGCATGGACATCGCGCCCGACATCCAGGTCGTGGCCTACCGCACGGCCCAGGAGGCGCTGACCAACGTCGGCAAATATGCCCAGGCGCGCCATGTGGACATCGATCTCTCGGACCGCGAAGGCTTTCTCACGCTGGAGGTGACGGACGACGGCGTGGGCCTGGCCGAAGGCGCGCGCGACAAGCCCGAATCCTTCGGTTTGCGCGGTCTGGGCGAGCGTGCGCGCACCGTTCAGGGCTGGCTGGATGTCAGCAGTCAAGCCGGGCGAGGAACCTCGGTCATCGTCTCCATTCCGCTGGACGATGGCGGCACTTGCCCTAATATCCCGGGCAATGAATGCTGAACGCCATGGCGGCGTGACCCTTTTTCCAGGAGGCCGACTTTGATCCACGTGGTGCTGTGCGACGACCATGCGGTGCTGCGCCGGGGCATCCGAGACACCCTGGCCGAGGCAGTGGACATCAGCGTCACCGCCGAAGCAGGCAGCTATGCCGAGCTGCGCGAACAGCTGCGCACCGCCACCTGCGACGTGCTGCTGCTGGACATCAACATGCCCGGCCGCAGTGGCCTGGAAGCCCTGGCCAGCGTGCGCGAAACCCATCCGCTGATCAAGGTGCTCATGGTCTCCATGTACCCCGAGGATCAGTACGCGCTGCGCTGCCTGAAGGCGGGCGCGCAGGGCTACGCCAACAAGGCAGGCGACCCGGTGCTGCTGATAGAGGCGGTGCGTACCGTGGCCACGGGGCGCAAGTACCTGACGTCCGAAGTGGCCCAGATGCTGGCCGACAGCCTGGCCCAGCCCGCACCCCAGGTGCCGCATGAAAGCCTGTCCGAGCGCGAGCTGCAGACGCTGATCAAGATCGCGGCCGGGCAGCGGCTGACCGACATCGCCACCGAGCTGATGCTCAGCCCCAAGACCGTCAGCGTCTACCGGGCGCGCGTGCTGGAAAAACTGCAGATGAGCAGCAATGCCGAACTCACGGCCTACGCCATCCACAACCAGCTGATCTGAGGCTTTTGCGGCCGACAGGCCTGTAAATCTGTTGTTTTTCACAACTGCTTACATTGAAGTGCCAAATACCGCAATGCCGCGCTGCAGCAAGGCGACCAGGGGCTGCTCGAGCAGCGGCAGCGTGGCCATCAATCCCGTCAGGCCCACGGTGAGCGTGACCGGAAAACCCACGGCATAGATGTTCATCTGCGGTGCCACGCGCGAAATGATGCCCAGCACCAGGTTCACGAACAGCAGCATGGCGACCATGGGCAGGGCGATCCAGAAGGCACTGGCGAAGACCGCCGCCCCCATCTCGTGCAGCCGCATCTGGTTGATGGCCTGCAGGAAGCTGCCGTCCACAGGAAACGCCTCGTAACTCTTGAGCACGGCCATCAGCACCAGCAGGTGCCCGTTGATGACGATGAACAGCAGCGTGGAAATCTGGACCATGAAGCGCGCCACGGCGCTGAGCTGGGCATTCGTGGTCGGATCGAAGAAGCTGGCGAAGTTCAGGCCCATCTGCAGGCCGACCACCTCGCCCGCAACCTCCACGGCGGCAAACACCAGGCGCACGGCAAAGCCCACGGCCAGCCCCACGCCGACCTGCTGAATCAGCGTGCCCAGCGCCTGCGGCGAGTTGATGCCGATCACGGGCTGGTCGCCCAGCACAGGCTGCGCGCACACCGCGACCAGAAAGGCCAGGCCGATCTTCAGCCGCATGGGAATGACGCGCTGCGAGAACACGGGGGCCACGGAAAACATGGCCAGCACGCGCAGAAACGGCCAGAGAACGGGCGACAGCCACGCCACCAGTTGGGCTTCGCTGAAGGTGATCACAGTGGCGTTTCCAGTGCGCGGCGAAGGGCTCAGCCCACCGCCTGCGGAATGGTCTCGATGGTGCGGCGGATGAAGTCCACCAGCGTGCTCAGCATCCACGGGCCCGCAATGGCAAACACCAGCACGGCGGAGATGAGCTTGGGCACGAAGGCCAGCGTGGCCTCATGCACCTGGGTCACCGCCTGGAAGACGCTGACGGCCAGGCCCACGGCCAGCACCACGCCCAGCACGGGCATGGAGATCATGAGCAGCAAGGTCAGTGCCTCGCGGCCGAAGGTGAGCACGTATTGGGAGGTCATGGAAGGATTTCCAAAGAAAGAGCGGGGCTAGACGGCGAAGCTGGCGGCCAGCGAGCCTATGAGCAGGTTCCAGCCATCGGCCAGCACGAAGAGCATGAGCTTGAACGGCAGGGCCACCAGCACGGGCGACAGCATCATCATGCCCAGGGACATCAGGATCGAGGACACGACCATGTCGATGACCAGGAAGGGGATGAAGATCATGAAGCCGATCTGGAACGCGGTCTTCAGCTCGCTGGTCACGAAGGCGGGCACCAGCACGCGCAGCGGTGCGGTCTCGCTGGTGACGCCTGCATCGAGCTTGGCCAGCCGCGCGAACAGCGCAAAGTCCGACTGGCGCGTCTGCTTGAGCATGAAGTCGCGCATGGGCGCCTCGGCCTTCTCAATGGCCTGCTCGAAGGTCACGGCATTCGTGGTGTAGGGCACATAGGCCTCCTGGTACACGCGGTCCAGGGTGGGGCCCATGACGAACAGCGTCAGGAACAGCGACAGGCCGATGATCACCTGGTTGGGCGGCGCCGACTGCGTGCCCAGCGCCTGGCGCATCAGCGACAGCACGATGACGATGCGGGTGAAGCCCGTCATCATCAGCAGGATGGCCGGCAGGAAGGACAGCGCCGTGAAGAACAGCAGGGTCTGGATGGGCACCGAAAAGCTGGTGCCACCGCTGCCCTGGCCGATGACCAGCGGAAGGCTGGCGGGCGCGCCCTGTGCCCAGGAGGCCAGGGGCGTGGCGCAGCACAGCGCCAGCGCTGCGGCGCCAGCGGCCTGGCTCAGCGTGCGCGCCGGGCGCTTGCAGGAATATTCAGACATTCGCACCGTCCGCAGGCAGGCTGCGCGCTTGCGCCATCGCAGCCGAAAAATCAGCAGGGGCCGGGGCCTGCAGCACATGCAGGCACTGGATGCTTTGCGCCGTGACGCCCAGCACCAGACGCACGGTCTGCGCGCCCTCGCCCACTTCCACCGTCACCACCCGCTGCTGCGGGCCCACGCCCACGGCGCCCAGCACCCGCGACTGCAGGCCGGCGGCACCGCGCAGCGCAGCCGTGCGCTGCTGGAAGCGGCGCAGCAGCCAGGGCAGAGCGGCCATGGCCGTGACCAGGGCCACCACCGTGAGCAGGGTCGGCCACAGCGGGCCCATGCCGGCGCTCTCAGCCACGGCTGACCCGGCGCAGGCGCTCGGACGGCGTGACCACGTCGGTCAGGCGGATACCGAACTTGTCGTTGACCACCACCACCTCGCCCTGGGCGATCAGGTAGCCGTTGACCAGCACGTCCATGGGCTCGCCGGCCAGTGCGTCGAGTTCGACCACCGAGCCCTGGGCCAGTTGCAGGATGTACTTGATCGGCACCTTGGTGCGGCCCAGCTCCACCGACAGCTGCACCGGAATGTCCAGCACCATGTTGATGTCGTTGACCGGCACATCGGCGCCACCGGCGTAGGGACGCACGGGCTCGCCTGTCAGCGGACCGCCCTGCTCCTCTTCCAACTTGGCGTCGCGCTCGCGCTGCTCGTCCAATGCCTCTGCCCAGCCCGAGAACGGATCATCGCCAGCGGGCTTTTGCGTATCTTCAGTTGCCATTGTTTTCTCCCATCCAGCCAGCGTCGGCGCCACGCAGGCAGTTCTCGACGCGGATTGCGTACTTGTCGTTGTGAGTGCCGTACTGGCACTCGAAAATCGGAACGCCGCCAATGGAGGCGCGGATCAGCGGCTCGCGGTCGAGTTCGATGAAATCGCCGGGGCGCATGGCCAGCAGCTGCTCCACCGTGGCGTCGGCACGTGCCAGTTCGGCCACCAGGGTCACCTCGGCGGCCTGGATCTCGCGCTTGAGCACCTTGACCCAGCGGCGGTCCACTTCGATGGAGTCGCCCTGTGTCGAGGAATACAGCACATCACGGATGGGCTCCAGCGTTGCATAGGGCATGCAGATGTGGATGGAGCCCGAGATGTCGCCGATCTCCAGCTGAAAGGCCGTGGACACGACGATTTCGCTGGGCGTGGCGATGTTGGCGAACTGCGGCTGCATCTCCGAACGCTGGTAGCCCAGCTCCAGCGGATAGATGCCGTGCCAGGCCTTCTTGTATTCCTCGCAGATCACGTTGACCAGGCGGTTGATCACGCGCTGCTCGGTGTGCGAGAAGTCACGTCCTTCGATACGCGTCTGCAGCCGGCCCGTCCCGCCGTACAGCGTATCGATGACACCGAACACCAGCGAGGGGTCGCAGACCACCAGGCCGCTGCCGCGCAGCGGACGGATGGCGACGATGTTGAAGTTGGTGGGCACCACCAGCTCGCGCAGGAAGGCGCTGTAGCGCTGCACCGACACCGTGCCCACGGACACTTCGGGGCTGCGGCGGATGAAGTTGAACAGGCCGATGCGGAAGTTGCGGGCAAAGCGCTCATTGACGATTTCCATCGTCGGCATGCGCCCGCGCACGATGCGCTCCTGGCTGGAGATGTCGTACTGGCGGATGATGCCCGCCTCGACCTCCTCGGTCGTGGATTTCTGGCTCTCGCCGGTCACACCCTCCAAAAGGGCATCGACTTCTTCCTGGGAGAGAAACGAATCGCTCATGGCGCCTGGCCTCCCCGGTTACTGGATGATGAAGCTGGAGAAGAGCACGCGGCGCACCGGGTTCTTGCCAGCGGAGGAGCGGCGGCGCTCGCCGTCTTCGTCCTCGGCATCCTCGTCGCGGCTGCGCTTCTTGGCCTTGGCCTGGTTGCCGTAGCCCAGCGGGGCCGACACTTCGTTGAGCACGTCGGCGGCCAGGCGCTCCTTGCCTTCGCGCTCGAGCAGTTCCTCGGCCGTGCGCTGGGACACCAGCATCAGGATGCCGTTGCGGATGCTGGGCAGGTATTGCTTGACCGTGGTGGCGGTCTTCTCGTCGGCGAGCTCCAGCGTGATGCCGATCTGCACGAATCGGTCGCCGCCCGTATCGGACAGATTGACCACCAGGTTGTCCAGCGGCAGGAAGGTGGGCACGGTCACGGCCGCCTTGCTGGCGCTGCCTTCTTCCTCATCGCCGCTGCTGTGGCGCTTGGACAGCAGGATGAAGGCAGCGGCCGCGCCTATGGCCAGGACGGCAATGATGACGATCAGCACGATCAGCTTCTTGCCCTTGGCCGGGGCGGGAGCTGCATTGTTGGCGGCATTGGGTGTGGCAGACACTGGAATTCCTCTGGGTGAGCGGGACCGCCACGCGCACGCGCTTCATGCGCGGCGCCATGACGCAGCAGGCCCATGGCAGGAATTATTCGGCGATTGGACCCCGGACCATGGCCTGAATAAGCGCATGAAACCCCGGTTTCTCGCTGGCTTGATGGCCCTCAAACGCCACAGGCCGGGCAGCTTGTCGCCACCCGGCCTGTTGTGAAAACCCTGAAACGGCGCATGCGCCGCCCCCGCAAGAAGCTCAGGAAGAATCAGACGAACAGATCCACCCCGCCCGCTGCCGCGCGGCCACCGCCGGCCTGTGCGGCGCCATTGCCGCCCGTGACGCCGGCGGCATCGACCATGGCGCTCACGCGGCCCTGGCGCGCCTGGGCGTCGGCTCCCTGTCTTCCCGAATCGCCGCTGCCGGACTGGCCGCCCGCATCCACGCTGACGCCGGCCAGTTGCAGGCCCTGGGCCTGCAGCAGCTCGCGCAGCTGGTCGGCACCATTGCCCAGCCAGTCCCGCGCCTGGGCTTCGCTGGCGCCAAAGCGCACATGGGCCTCGTTGCCCTGCAGGCTGACCTGCACCTGGATGGCCCGGCCCTCATGCTCCACGGACAGCGAGGCGTTCTGGTTCTTGTTGTGGACCCAGAAGGCCACCTGCTCTGACACCTGCTGCTCGCGCTCGGTGGAGTTGCCCGGCTGGGCCTGGGCGTCGGGCTGGGCAAAGGCCGCGCCATTTTGGCCGGCCGCCTGCTGGCCCAGGGATTGGCCGGCATGCGCCGCGCCCACGGCAGCCGCAACGCCGTGCAGTCCGTTCGCCGCCGACTCCGTGGAGGCGGTGCCGCCTTCCCGGGCTCGCTCGAACAGGCCGCGCCATTCTTCGGGCCGCACTGCGGCCATGCCGTTGAGCGCGATGCCCGACGCCAGGGCCACGTCCTGCCGCACACCGGCCGCCAGGGCCTGGGGCGTGTGTTCATGCGTGGCCTGGGCGGTGGTTGCCGTGCGTGCGGCGGCGGCCGTCAGTGCCGCATCGGACTGCACGGCGGCCAGCACATCGGCGGCCTGGGCCTGTGCCTGGGTGCTGCGCGCGGCGCCATCGGTCAGGGCCCCGGCTGCATTGGGGTCCGCAGCGGCAGCCAGGGCCGCAGCATTGGCGCTGGCCGTGGCCAGCGCCGTGCCTGCGGCATCACCGGCTGCGGACTGCGGTGCCAGGAAGGCCGCGTGCGCCACGGCGCCCTGCTCCTGGCGCAGGGCCATCATGGCGGCGCTGCCCCGGCCGGACAGCCAGTCGCCCGCCACGCCCTGCAGCATGTCACGGTCGCCCTTGCCGTCCAGATGGGCGGTCTGCCCGACCAGGCTGAGCCAGGGCGCCTGGCCGTTGGCAGCCAGCGCCATGGCATCGGCCTGCGCCGAGGGGGTCATATCGGTCGGCTCCGCCTGCGGTTGCAGCGGCAGTTGCGGCTGCTGCAGCAGGCCCTGCGCCAGGCCGGGATCGGCCAGCAGGTCTGCGGCATCCTTCAGGCCGTCCTTGGCTGCGCCCTTGAGGCTGGACAGCGCGGAAAGAGCGGCACTGCCGCCCTCGCCCAAGGCCTGGCCCAGGGCGTCCGAGGCCAGCGCCGGCAATCCGCCAATGCCGTCCATCGCTGCCAGCAACGAAGAAAAGCCTGCGGCCTGGTCGTTGGAGGGCGGCTGCGTGCCGCGCGCGGAGCGAACGCCTTCCATGGCGCGCTGCATGGCGCTGCGCGCATCGGCGCGCTGTTCGATCTGGTTGGTGGACATGCTTCAAGCCTCCTGGAATGTCAGCCCGAAGCTGCGACGGAAAAACTGGATGGCCGCACGTTCATCGGTTTCCTTTTGCTCGCGGCGCATCTGGCTCAGCGCCAGATCGCGGCGGCGCACCTCGACGACCTTGCGCAGGCTGCTGACCCGCAGCTCGCAGGCCATCAAGGCCTTTTGCGCGGCCTCCAGGCGGATCGCCAGGTCGGCCAGCACCCGCGTCTGCAGGCCGATGGCGTGCTGCAGGCGGTCCATGAACTGGTACTGGTGGAACATGACCTCGGGCTGCACGGACTGGTTTTCCTGCGCGCCCCAGCGCGTCTGCATTTCCTGCACATAGTGCTGCAGCTGCTCCATTTGCGTCTGCGCGGCCTGCTGCGAGCGCAGGCGCTCCTGCACCGCCTGGCGGGCCTCGTCACGCTTGCGCGACGCGGCATCGATGGCCACCATCAAGGCATTCAAGGACGACATACCGGGGTTTCCTCCCTGTGTTCGTTATCGCGTTGGTCGCGTTTTGGCAGTGCCGCGTCGCCGCGTCACTGCCCACCGAGTGCGGCAGCCATGCCCGAGATGCTCTCGTCCATGGAAGCCGACTCGAACATGCTTTGCTGCAGAAAGGCCGCCATGGCCGGCTGCAGGCGTATCGCCTCATCCATCTGCGGGTCCGAGCCCGCCATGTAGGCGCCGACCTGGACCAGGTCCCGCCCCTTCTGGTAGCGCGAATAGACAGCGCGAAAGCGCCGTGCCAGCTCGAAGTGCTCGCGCGAGACCACGTTGTGCATCACGCGCGAGGCCGATTGCTCGATATCGATGGCCGGGTAGTGGCCCGACTCGGCCAGCGCCCGCGACAGCACGACGTGGCCGTCCAGAATGGCGCGCGCCGCGTCGGCAATCGGGTCCTGCTGGTCATCGCCTTCGGACAGCACGGTGTAGAAGGCCGTGATCGAGCCCACGCCGTTGAGGCCGTTGCCGCTGCGCTCGACCAGGGCCGGCAGCTTTGCAAAGCACGACGGCGGATAGCCCTTGGTGGCCGGCGGCTCGCCAATGGCCAGGGCGATCTCGCGCTGGGCCATGGCATAGCGGGTCAGCGAGTCCATGAGCAGCAGCACATGCTGGCCCTTGTCGCGGAAATGTTCGGCAATGGCCGTGGCATAGGCGGCGCCCTGCATGCGCAGCAGCGGCGGCGCATCGGCCGGCGCGGCCACGACCACGGCGCGGCTGCGGTCCTGGGCGCCGAGGATGTCCTCGACGAATTCCTTGACCTCGCGGCCGCGTTCGCCGATCAGGCCGACCACGATCACGTCCGCCTGGGTGTAGCGCGCCATCATGCCCAGCAGCACGGACTTGCCCACGCCCGAGCCCGCGAACAGGCCCAGACGCTGGCCCCGGCCCACGGTGAGCAGGGCGTTGAGCGAGCGCACGCCGGTGTCCAGCGTCTCGCGCACCGGGTCGCGGTCCATGGCGTTGATGGGGTTGCGGTCCAGCAGATCGGCGCTCACGTCGGCCAGCGGGCCGCCATGGTCCAGGGGCTGGCCCTGCGAATCCACGACACGGCCCAGCAGGCCGCTGCCAATGGGCAGGCGCAGCACGCCGGCCGCCAGGGACACGGGCGGCTCGACACCGTCGCCAAAGCGCAGCGGTGCGACAAAGGGTTCGGCCGGCGTCACGATGGCGCCGCTGGACAGGCCCTGGATGTCGCCCGCAGGCATGAGAAACGCACGCTCGCCGGCAAAGCCGACGACCTCGGCCAGCACCGGGTCCTGGCCCTGCTGGCGTATCCAGCACTGCGAGCCCACGGGCACCTGCAGGCCCGTGGCCTCCAGCACCAGGCCGGTCAGGCGCGTGAGCGTGCCGTGGGTTTCCAGGGGAATGTCGCCCTGCAGGCGGGCACGGGCATTGGACAGCAGTTGCTGCCAGGGCCTGGCGGCAGGCTCGGGGGTCAGTTTGGCGGCGTCGGCCAGCGGGGCGTCAACCGGCATCGCGTTCTCCGTCATACCAGGTGGAGACCAGGCCCAGCGCGGCCACGGCGCGGCGCCAGCGCTTGTCCATGCCGGCATCGACCTGGGCGCCGCCCGATTCCACGCGCACATCGCCCTGGGCCACGGAGGCGTCGCTGATCCACTGCACCTTGGACTGGGCACCATGCTCGGCGCGCAGCGCCTCGTCCAGCACGGCGAAGTCGGCGGGGTTCAGGCGCACGGTGGCGGCGCGGCCGTCGGCGGCCAGCATGTCCAGCGCCTCGCGCACCACGGGCAACAGGGCCTGGGGCTGGCTGCGCAGCTCCTGGCGGACCACCTGGCGCGCAATGTCGCAGGCCAGGTTGAGCAGTTCCTGCGCTGCATCCGTCTGCAGCTGCTTGAAGCCGGCATCCAGGCCGGACAGCAGCGCGTCCACGCGCTGCGCCGTCTCGCGGCCTGTGCCGGAGACGTAGTCATCCATGTGTTGCTGCCACTGCTGCCGGGCTTCCTGGCGGCCCTGCTCCAGGCCCTCGGCATGGCCTTCGGCGCGTGCCTGTTCCAGCAGGGCATGCAGTTGTTCCTCATCCAATGCGGGGGCGGTGGAGGCCGGGGCGCCCGGCGTGTCGGCTTCGACATCCAGCACCATGGAGTCGGCCTCCAGCCGGGGCGCATCGGAGCGTCCGGGCAGCGACAGGCTGTGAAAGCCCGACGCGGAGGCAGGCGCGCGCGCCATGCCCGCGCCGCCATGCGCAGCCTGGGCACCGGATGCGGCGGGCGCACCCTGGATGTCCGGCAGGCCCGCGAGGCTGGGCAGGCTTTTCAGGCCGCCCATATGGTCCACGGCGCCGAAGCGCCACTGCACCACCTGGCGCTCGTCGATCTCCTCGGAAGGGATGAAGCGCGAGTTCATGCCGTTAGACATAGCTGTCTTCCGCACCGCTGCCGATGGTGATCTGGCCTTCTTCGGCCAGGCGACGCACCACCTTCAGGATTTCCTTTTGCTGCGCTTCCACTTCGGACAGGCGCATCGGGCCGCGGCCTTCCAGGTCCTCGCGCAGCGACTCGGCGGCACGCATGGACATGTTGGCCAGGATCTTGTCGCGCACTTCCATCGAGCCGCCCTTGAGCGCGATGATCAGCGTCTCGGACACCACCTCGCGCAGCACCAGCTGCACCGAGCGGTCGTCCAGCTTGACCAGGTCGTCGAACACGAACATCTTGTCCATGATCTTCTGAGCCAGGTCCGGGTCGTAGTTGCGGATGGTGTCCAGCACGGCCACGTCGGCATTGCCGCCGAGGTTGTTGATCATCTCGGCCGCCGTCTTGACGCCGCCCAGCGAGGTCTTTCGGATCTTGTCGCCGCCGGCCAGCACCTGGAACAGCACCTCGTTGAGGTCCTTGAGCGCGGTCGGCTGAATGCCTTCCAGCGTGGCCACGCGCAGCATGACTTCGCTACGGAAACGCTCGGGCAGCTGCATCAGGACGGCAGCGGCCTGCTCGTGCTCCAGGTGCACGAGGATGGCGGCCACGATCTGCGGATGCTCGCCGCGCAGCAGTTCGGCCACGGACAGCGGGTCCATCCACTTGAGGCTTTCGATGCCGGAGACATCGCCGCCCTGCAGGATGCGGTCGATCAACAGCGCCGCCTTGTCGTCGCCCAGGGCGCGCTTGAGCACCGAGCGCACATAGCCGCTGGCGTCGTCCACCAGCAGGCTTTGCGCGGCCGCGTCATCGGCAAAGCGGTTGATGACGAAGTCCACCTTCTCGCGCGAGACACCGCGCATGTGCGCAATGGTCTCGCCGAGCTTTTGCACTTCCTTCGGGGTGAGGTGCTTGAACACCTCGGCCGCTTCCTCCTCGCCCAGGGAGACCAGCAAGATGGCGGCGTCGTTCAGGCCTCGTTCGTCCATATCTCAGCAATCCGTGTTTTGAGAGGCTCAGGTGGCCTCGCCGTTGATCCAGGTCTTGACGATGTTGGCCACCGCGATCGGGTTCTGCTTGGCCAGTTGGCGCGCCTGCTCCAGGCGCACTTGCTCCTGCGTGGGCGAAAGATCGACAGCGGGTGCAGCCAGCGCCGGACGGTCCAGCTGCTCGCCTTCGATGGCATTGAGCTGTCCGCCCACGGCCACCGTCTTGCGGCCCTTGAGCATGGGTCGCACCAGGCCCAGCAGCAAGATGGCGCCGAACAGGGCCAGGCCGATGGGCACGCCCAGGCTGCGGGCCATGTCCAGCACTTCGGGCTGGCGCCACAGCGGCACATCGGCGGGCACTTCGTCCTGCACAAAGGGCGTGCTGACCAGGTTGACCGAGTCGCCGCGCTCGGCGCTGTAGCCCACGGTCTCGCGCACCAGGGTCAGCAGTTGCGCCTGCTGCGCTGCCGTCAGGCCGCGTGCGGCGGCAGCGACGGTGGCTGCATCGGTTGCCGCACCGGCCGCACCGGCAGCGGCCGGCGCAGGGGCAGCCACCAGGGGCGCATTGATGACCACGGCGGCCGTCAGGCGCTTGATGCTGCCCGTGCTGCCGCGTGTATGGCGCACGGTCTTGTCCACTTCGTAATTGGTGATGGACTCGCGCTTGCTGGCAGAGCGGGCGGCGTTCTGGCCGTCGGCCGCCTGGGGCGCGGGATTGGCGCCGTTGACCGGCGCAGAAGCGTTCTGGGGCGGCTGGTTGCTGGTGGCGCCGGGAATGCCCGTGGGCTGGGGCGGCTTTTGCTCGCCCGTGCTCTCCACCACCTGCTGGCTGCGCACCACGCCCGCGTCGGAGGACTGGTTGGGGCGGTGCTGCTCCGAAGTCGATTCGGTCTGGCTGAAATCCATCTCGGCCGAGACCTGCGCCTTCACATTGTTCTTGCCGACCACGGGCTCCAGGATCTCCAGGATGCGGCGCACGTACTGCTGCTCGATCTGCTGGGTGTAGTTCAGCTGCTGCATGTCCACGGCGTTGGCGTTGCCGTCGGGCGACTGCGACAGCAGCTTGCCCGAGTCGTCCAGGATGCTCACGGCCGTGGGCGCCATCTCGGGCACGCTGGAGGCCACCAGGTGCACGATGCCCGCGATCTGCGTGCGGTCCAGCACGCGGCCCGGGTACAGGCTCAGCAGCACCGAGGCCGAGGGCTTTTGCTGCTCGCGGAAAAAGCCGTTCTGATTGGGCAGGGCCAGGTGCACGCGTGCGCTTTGCACGGCGGCCAGGGCCTGGATGGAACGCGTCAGTTCGCCTTCAAGACCGCGCTGGAAATTGAGGCGTTCCTGGAACTGGGTGATGCCGAACTTGCTGTTCTCCATCAGCTCGAAACCCGTCACCGAACCCTTGGGCAGGCCCTGGGTGGCCAGCTTCAGGCGCACATCGTGCACGCGGTCGGACGGGATGAGGATGGCACCGCCGCCTTCCGTGTAGCGGTAAGGCACGTTCATCTGCGACAGCTGGGCGACGATGGCGCCGCCATCCTTGTCGCTCAGGTTGGAGAACAGCACCTTGTAGTCCGGCTGGCGGTAGAACATGGCCGCCGCACCCAGGGCGACAACCAGCAGCACGGCGATCGCGCCCCAACGCAGGCGCGCGCCACGGTCCATGGCCGTCCAGCGCTGCTGCAAGGCAGGCTGGGGCACGGGAGTGGCTTGAGGGACAGGGATTTCAGCGACAGCAGACATCTTGGTTCCAGGTGTTCGAGCCCTGCACACACAGGACCCTAGCGTGCTGTCGATTATTCGAAGTCCGCCGCTTCACATTCGCCCGATAAGCGCGCCGTTTGGCCGTCTATTTGCCGCGATGCGAAAACCCTGCCGCCCTACGATCTCGTCATCTTGCTAACTCCGATGGAATGTGTCATGGACCTTCGCATCCCCAGTACCACCTCTCCCCTGTACGGCACCCAGCTCCCCAAAGGCGTGGGCGCAGGCGACGCATCGACCAAAGTGGCGGCTGGCGGCTTCAGCCAGGCCCTTCAAGGCGCGCTGCAGTCCGTCAGTTCAGCCCAGAACAACTCCAGCCAGCTGCAGCGTGAGGTGCAGTTGGAGAACCCGGCCGTCAGCCTCGAAGAAACCATGATCGCCATGCAAAAGGCGCAGATCGGCTTCCAGGCCACGATGCAGGTGCGCAACCGGCTCGTGCAGGCTTATACCGACGTGATGAACATGCAGGTGTGAGGACGTCCGGCCCCGGCCGGACCCTCTTTGCCTCCTCAGATCGCAGACCGCAGACCGAACGGGATTTGCGCGCGCCATTGCGCTTGCATTGCGCTTGCATTGCCATTGCACGGCAGCGTCATTTCCGCGCATTTCGGATCTTGCCGCCTTCAGGGTCCTTGCTTCGTTTTCCCCGGATCTGGCCTCTGGCCATCCCTCATTCCTGACCGCCCTTCCTGCGGACGGCCATCAAGCATTCCCCCGCCTCCACCTCATTGACCGAGCGCAGCCTCATCCCGCGCATGGATGGGTACGCCCAAGCTCCAGCCATGCCTGCGCCCGCTGCGCAGATTCATTCAACCGAATCCCAGCCCGGAAAAGACAAAACCCTCGGGCACGGATGCCGGAGGGTTGAGCAGCGGGAAGAAAGAAGAGAGAGAGAAAAAAGGGACGCGGCTTCAGCTGGCCGAGTGGTAGATGCGCGCCTTGCCCGGTCCGGCATGGGGGTGTCCATACAGGTCGCGTCCATACGTGGCCTGGTCCGAAGTCTGGGGAATCAGCGCCGCCGCCTGGCTCTGGGCCACCACGGCCATGCGTGCCAGCTGGTCGCGCTGCATGGCCATCTGCTCGCCCAGGGCCTGGGCGCGTTCGCGCAGCTCCTGCGTCCAGTCGGCCGCGCTGAAGCGCCGGGCCAGCTCGGAGAACGCCGCCATGGCATCGCGCAGCCGGGTGCTGGACTGCTCCAGCGCGACCGCATCCTTCGATTGCAGCGAGGCGGACACCATCCGGACCACCGCGTCCAGGGAATCGAGCATCTCGCTGAGAGTCATGGGACAGGCCTTGCTGAAAAAAGAAAGCGCGTGCTCGCGCCGGAAGGAAAAAACCGAGAAAGAACCGAACCCGCGCTCAGACGCGCGAGTGCGAGAGGAATTCTTCGGAGTTGGCCAGCAGCTTGTCGGCCACGGCGTCGGCGTTCACGCGGAAGGTGCCGTTGGCAATGGCTTCGCGGATTTCCTTGACGCGGTTGGCATCGAAATCGGCCGTGGCGCGACCAGATTGGTCCAGTGCGCGGGCCGAGGTCGAGAACGACACGGGAACACCGGCCGCCTTGGCAGGCTGGGCCTGGGCGGAGGATTCCTCGGTGGCAATGGTGCTGGCTGTCTTGGGCTGCTTGGCGGCGGCCTGGGAGGCAGCGGCGGGCAGTTCCGGTTTTTGACCTATCTTCATCTTGATTCTCCAATCGCCCTGGCGGCGTGAGGCGCTGTGCCTAGCTTTCGACTGCCTGGAACAAAACTTGAGGTTTTTTTACTGGACCAGCACCACGCCCTCGGGATTCACCACCCCGGAGATGAGCCGGCCATTATCCATGCGAACCCGCACGGTCTGGCCTTCGCCGGCGGCCGACATGGCCTTGCCCGACGATGTGACGGAAAAACCACCACCGTTGACCAGCACACGCACTTCGGCACCCACCGCGAACAGCGCCGGCGTGCGCAGCATGTTCTGGCGCAGTGCCTGGCCTGCGGCCAGCGGGCGGGAGGCCACCAGGCCCACCCAGTCCTGCTGGTTGGCGTAGACGGCTGCCGATTCCTCGGCCCAGTCCACTTCGGCCTGGACGGCATCGTCGGCCGACAGCGGGCGGCCCGAAGGCACACCGTTTTGCAGCACCCAGGCAGGCCCCCAGGCCTTGACCGTGATGGGCAGGAACACATTCCAGGCCACGGCGCCCTGCAGGCAGCGCAGACCCAGGCGGGTACGGCCCCACAGGCGCGAGCCTGCGGGCAAATAGGGTTCGACCTTGGCGCAGGCAGCCAGGCGCAGGCGGGGATCGAGCTGGCCCATCTGCACTTCCATGCGCAGGGGCAAGGCGCCCGCGCCGGCCATGCCCTGCTGCAGGGCCTCGTCGGCAAAGCGCTGGCCGATCTGGCTGAGCTGGGCTGCACCGTCAGGTGCGTTCTGCGCGAAGGCAGGGCCTGCCAGCGACGCTCCAGCGGCAAGCGCAGCGCATGCGGCGGCGCGAGCGAGGGCTCGGACGGCGGATGGCGAATGGGCGGTGCTGAAGTTCGGCATGGCTGTGGCTCCTGACTTGCTCCGGCCTCCCGTCAGGATGGGTGGGACACCTGGAGCGATGCCAGCAAATATAGGGCGAGCGCTCTTTTCCGAAGCGCCGAACTGCGCAGGCAAACGCGCTTTCTTCGCGCTTTAGCGTTCGGGCCCGATTTCCATAATCGACGCATGCCGCAGTCCGTGGGCTGCCGCCATTTCGTCAACCGATCACCGCAAATCCCAGAGGGCGAGGCCGACATGCTCGACAAGATGACTGAACGACTGGACTTCCAGAGCAAGGCGCTGGTGCTGCGCGCCGAGCGCCAGCGTGCAATCGCCAGCAACATCGCCAATGCCGACACCCCGGGCTATGTGGCACGCGACTTCAATTTCCGCGAGGCGCTGACGGCCGTTACCTCCGGCCCCTCGCCCATGACGCTGGCCAGCGTCAGCCAGGGCGGCCACATTCCGCTGCCTGCCGCCGCCTCGGGGCAGAGCGCGCAAAGCCATCTCGGCTACTCGGTGCAGGCCCAGACCAACATGGACAACAACACCGTGGACCTGGACCGCGAACGAGCCAACTTCGTCGACAACGCCGTGCGCTACGAAGCCACGCTGCGCTTTCTGAACGGCCAGGCCAAGACCATGCTGTCGGCCATCCAGGGCCAGTAAGCCGGCGCCACAGACCACAGGAGCTTTCCCATGTCCATGTTCTCCATCTTCAGCATCTCCGGCAGTGCCGTCAGCGCCCAATCGCAGCGCCTGAACGTCGTGGCCTCGAATCTGGCCAACGTCGATGCCGTGGCCGGCCCCGACGGCAAGGCCTACCAGGCGCGCCAGGTGGTCTTCCAGACCGTGGCCATGGGCGAGGAAGGCTCCTCTGGCGTGCGCGTCAGCGCCATCAGCCAGGACAACACGCCCGGCCGCCGCATCCACGACCCCCAGCACCCGCTGGCCGATGCCGAAGGCTATGTGACGCACTCCAACGTCAGCGCCGTGGACGAGATGGTCAACATGATCTCGGCCTCGCGCTCCTACCAGAACAACGTCGAGGTCATGAACACGACCAAGTCGCTGCTGCTCAAAACCCTGCAGATGGGCCAGTGAGCCCCGTCCGCACCACTTTCCAGGAGCCACTCCCATGATCTATGGCGCAGGCAGCGTCGCCAGCACGGCCGACATCAACAACAAGACCGCCACGAGCAATTCGACCACCGACCCCGCGGCGGCGCAGGACCGTTTCCTGAAGCTGCTGGTCGCGCAGTTGAACAACCAGGATCCCATGAATCCCATGGACAACGCGCAGATGACCTCGCAGATGGCGCAGATCAACACCGTCACCGGCATCCAGCAGTTGAACAAGACCATGGAAAGCATGGCCGGCCAGTTCACCGCCATGCAGGTGCTGCAGGGCACGCAGATGATCGGCCGCACCGTGCTGACCGAAGGCAACACCCTGGGCGTGGGCAAGGAAAAGTCCTATACGGCTGCCTTCGACCTCGAAGGCCCGGCCGCCGACGTGAAGGTGCAGATCACCACCGCCAGCGGCGAGCTGGTGGACACCGTCGAGCTGGGCAGCGGCACCGCTGGCCGCAACTACTTCACCTGGGACGGCAGCAAGTACACGGGCGACGCCAGCCAGCTGCGCTACACGGTGCAGGCCACGAATGCCGACACGGTCGTGGCCTCGACCACGCTGTCGCCCCATGCGGTGCTCGCCACAGGCACCACCGACGGCAAGCTGACGCTGGAGCTGGACGACGGCACCAACGTCGCCTACGCCTCCGTCAAGGCTGTGTACTGACACCCGCACCATCCACCCAAATACATCGCAGGAGCACACCATGGGATTCCAACAAGGCCTCTCGGGTCTGAACGCCGCCAGCAAGAACCTGGACGTGATCGGCCACAACATCGCCAACGCCAACACCACGGGCTTCAAGTCCTCGCGCGCCGAGTTCGCCGAGGCCGTGGCCAGCGCCGTGGGTTCGGCCAGCGGCCAGAACAGCGGCATCGGCGTCAATGTGGCCGCCGTGACCCAGCAGTTCCGCCAGGGCCCGATCACCACCACGGGCAACAACCTGGACGTGGCCATCAACGGCAACGGCTTCTTCGTCGTGCGCCAGCCCGACGGCAGCACGGCCTACACGCGCGCCGGCAACTTCGGCCTGGACAAGCAGGGCAACCTCAAGACCGTGCAGGGCGACAACGTCATGGGCTACCCCGTGGACGCCACCACGGGCAAGGTGCTGGCCGGCGGCCAGCCCGTGCCCATGGTCTTTCCTTCGGGCCAGCCGATCGCTGCCAAGACCACGACCAAGATCGACGTGTCGCTGAACCTCGATGCGCGCGCCACGCCCGCAGCCGGCAACTCCACCGCCACGCCCCCCGTGCCCGCCACGCCGCGCGCCACCTATGGCACCTCGATCAACGTCTATGACAGCCAGGGCGTGCCCACGCCGGTGCAGATGTACTTCGAGAAGGACGCAGCATCCAACACCTGGAAGGTCTATGACGGCCTGGACGATCCGACGGCATCGCCCCCGAAGGTCGCCACCTTGCTGACCACCCTGGTGTTCGATGCCTCCGGCAAGATCACCAGCGGCAGCCCTGTGACTGGCGTGCAGATCAAGAGCAGCAACCCCAACGCGCCCACGCCCGGCACCATCAACGGCACGGCGGGCGTGACGCTGGACTTCTCCAACGTCTCGCAGTTCGGCTCCAAGTTCGCGGTCAGCAGCCTCAAGCAGGACGGCTACACCGCAGGCGCGCTCACCGGCATCAATGTCGGCAACGATGGCTCCATCGTGGCCACCTACTCCAACGGCGTGACGCGCACCGAGGGCCAACTGGCCCTGGCCGCCTTCACCAACACCCAGGGCCTGGGCGCCGTGGGCGACAACAAGTGGGTGGAGACCTCGGATTCGGGCCCGGCCCTGAACGGCACGGCCGAGTCGGGCACCTTCGGCTCGCTGCGCTCGGGCGCGCTGGAAGACTCCAACGTGGACCTGACCGCCGAGCTGGTGAACATGATGACCGCGCAGCGTGCCTACCAGGCCAATGCCCAGACCATCAAGACCCAGGACCAGGTCTTCTCGACCCTGGTGAACCTGCGCTGATAGCCAAGAACTGAGTCAGGAGAGCCGGCATGGACCGCATCATCTACACCTCCATGACGGGCGCCAACGCAGCGGCGCAGCGTCAGTCCGTGCTGGCCCACAACCTGGCCAATGCCGGCACCAACGGCTTCCGGGCCGAAATGTCCACCTTCCGCTCCGTGCCCCTGCAGGGCAGCGGCGCGGGCACGCGCGTGTTCGCGCTGGAGGCGACCTCCGGCTACGTGGACACGCCCGGCCCCACCCAGCGCACGGGCCGCGCACTGGACGCCATGGCCATGGGCCGCGCCTGGTTCGCCGTTCAGGGCCTGGATGGCCAGGAGGCCTACACACGCAACGGCGTGTTCGAGGTCTCCCCCGAGGGCCAGCTGGTCAACAGCAACGGCCAGGCCGTGCTGTCCGACGGCGGCGGCCCCATCGACATTCCCCCCGAGTCCACGATCACGCTGGGCTCGGACGGCACGCTGACCGCCAAGACCGGCAACCAGCTGCCCGTGGCCGTGGGCCGCGTCAAGCTGGCCACGCCGCCCGAGGACGCCGCGCTGGTGCGCGGCAATGACGGCCTGTTCCGCACGGGCGACGGCGATCCGCTGCCCAACGACGAGAACGCACGCCTGCTGTCCGGCGCCATCGAAGGCTCGAACGTGAACTCGGTGGAGACCATGGTCGGCATGATTGCCGCCGCCCGCCAGTTCGAGACCCAGATGCGCCTGCTGCAGACGGCAGAAACCAATGACAAGACGGCCAGCCAACTCTTGAGCATGAACGGCTGAGACAGATCACCCCCTGAGCGGCTGCGCCGCTTCCCCCTGGAAGGGGGACGACGCCCTCGCTGCGGGGCGGCCCTTGCTAGGCGTCCCTGGCCTGGATCGTGCCAGTCCCGCGCGATGTGCCAAGGATTCAAACGCTGAGACGGCGCAAGTCGCCACGGAAAACTGAAGGAAAACGCCATGATCAATTCACTGTTCATCTCCAAGACCGGCATGGAAGCCCAGCAGACCCAGCTGGACGTGATTTCCCATAACCTGGCCAACGTCTCGACCACGGGCTACAAGCGCGCCAGCGCGGTGTTCGAGGATCTGATCTACCAGAACCTGCGCCAGTCCGGTTCGCAGACGACCGAGCAGAACCAGTTGCCCACGGGCCTGCACCTGGGCCTGGGTGTGCGCACGGTGGCCACCTCGCGCAATTTCCTGCAGGGCGCCCTGCAGCAGTCCAACAATGCGCTGGACGTGGCCATCGACGGCAACGGCTTCTTCCAGGTCAACATGCCCGACGGCACCACGGCCTATACCCGTGACGGCTCCTTCCAGGTCGATGCGCAGGGCCAGCTGGTGACTGCCAGCGGCATGCCCATCGCCAACGGCGTGACCATTCCCCAGGGCGCGACCAAGGTGTCGATCAGCCCCGAGGGCGTGGTCAGCGTGACCATGGCCGGCCAGGCCGCGCCCCAGCAGGTGGGCAATATCGCGATGAGCCAGTTCATCAATCCGGCCGGCCTGGAGCCGCGTGGCCAGAACCTGTTCACCGAGACCGCTTCCTCGGGCCAGCCCCAGCAGGGCCAGCCCGGCGTCAACGGCATGGGCATGATCAAGCAGGGCTACCTGGAAGGCTCGAACGTGAACGTGGTGCAGGAGCTGGTGACCATGATCCAGACCCAGCGCGCCTATGAAATGAATTCCAAGGCCATCACGACTTCGGACCAGATGCTGGCCAAGCTGGCGCAGCTGTAATCGATCTCTCCCCCTGAGCGGCTTCGCCGCTTCCCCCTCTCTCGCTGCGCGGGAGGGGGACGACACCCTCGGTGCGGGGCGGCCCTTCCTCGGTGTCCCTGGGCTGGGACATGCCAGTTCTCGAGGGTGGGGTCTGCATGCGCAGCCATGAACCATTGAACCCGGGAACATCGCCATGACCCAACGAACCTTCTCCCTTTCCGCGACGGGCACATGCCTGGCGCTGGCGGCAGTCCTGTCGGGCTGCACGACGCTCAATGACCCGCCGCCCGTGGACATGCCGTCCACTGCGCCTCCCGTGCTGATGCCGGCCGCGCCCGTGGCGGGCAGCCCTACGGGCAGCCTGTTCAATGCCGCCAGCTACCGTCCCGGTTTCGAGAACCGGCGCGCGCGCCTGGTGGGGGACATGGTGACGGTGCAGATCGTGGAGCGCGTGACGGCCAGCCAGAAGTCGGATTCGGGCCTCAAGCGGTCCAACAAGACCACGGCGGGGATTTCTGCGCTGCCGCTGTTCTCGGGCAATGCGCTGGCCAATCTCAAGGACCGCTCGAACATCGGTTTCAACAACAACAACGACTACACGGGCTCGGGCTCGACGTCGAGCGACAACACGTTCACGGGCGCCATCAGCACGACGGTGGTCGATGTGCTGCCCAACGGCCATCTGGTGATCGCCGGAGAAAAGCAGATCGGCGTGAACCACAACGTGGATGTGCTGCGCTTCACGGGCACGGTGGACCCGCGCACCATGCAGCCCGGCAGCCTGGTCGCATCGACCCAGGTGGCCAATGTGCGCGTGGAATCGCGCAGCCGCGGACAGGCCGGGGAAGCGCAGTCAATTGGCTGGTTGTCCCGGTTCTTTTTGAACGTTATGCCGTTCTGATTCTCCGGAGAATGGACAGCATGAAAGTACTGTCCATGCTCCTGACATTGCGCCAAGCGCAGCGCCCCTTCTGGGTTGCAGCCGCCCTCGGCGCCAGCATGCTGACCCTGCCGGCGCATGCAACACGCATCAAAGAGGTCGCTGCCATCCAGGGCGTGCGCAGCAACCAGTTGACCGGCTACGGTCTGGTGGTCGGCCTCGACGGCACGGGCGACCAGACCACCCAGATGCCCTACACCAAGCAGGCCCTGGCCAATTACCTGGAGCAGATGGGCATCTCGCTGCCCGCCACAGGCAATTCGGGCCAGCTGCAGCTCAAGAACGTGGCGGCCGTGATCGTCACCGCCGAACTGCCGGCCTTTGCCCAGCCGGGCCAGGCCATCGACGTGGTGGTCTCCTCCGTGGGCAATGCCAAGTCGCTCAAGGGCGGCACCCTGGTGGCCACGCCGCTGCGCGGCGCCGATGGCGAGATCTATGCGCTGGCCCAGGGCAACCTCGTGGTCGGCGGCGCCGGCGCCTCGGCCGGCGGCTCCAAGGTACAGATCAACCACCTGAGCGCCGGCCGCGTGCCGCAGGGCGCCCAGGTCGAGCGCGCCGTTCCCACCCCGATCAATGAAGGCGACAGCATCACGCTGGGCCTGAACGCCACCGATTTCCAGACCGCCGACAAGGTGGTGCGCGCCATCAACCAGCGCATGGGCCAGGGCGTGGCACAGGCGCTGGACGGGCGCACCGTGCGCGTGTCCGCGCCCCAGGACCCGGGATCGCGCGTACGCATGATCGCCGAGATCCAGGAGATGCCGATCGAGACCTCCAAGCCCTCGGCCAAGGTCGTGATCAATGCACGCACGGGCTCCATCGTGCTCAACCAGGCCGTGACCCTGGGCCCCTGCGCCATCGCCCACGGCAACCTGGCCATCACCATCAGCACCACGCCGGTGATCAGCCAGCCCGGCGCCTTCTCGCAGGGCCAGACCGTGGTGGCCCAGAAGTCCGACATCCAGATCAAGCAGGAGCCCGGCAACATCATCAATATGCCCGGCTCCCCGCAATTGACCGACGTGGTGCGCGCACTCAACACGCTGGGCGCCACGCCCCAGGACCTGCTGGCCATCCTGCAGGCCATCAAGGCAGCAGGCGCCCTCAACGCCGAACTGGAGGTGATATGAGCATCGCACTTCCCAATGGATCGCAGACTGCGGCCAGCAATGCGCTGGCGGCCGACGCCCGGTCCCTCAACGCACTCAAATTCGCGGCCGGCGAGAACAGTCCGCAGGCAGCGAAGGAAACCGCCAAGCAGCTGGAATCGCTGTTCATGCGCGAGATGATCAAGAGCATGCGCGAGGCCACCATGAAGTCCGGCCTGCTCGACAGCGCACAGGGCAACCTCAGCACCGACATGCTGGACCAGCAGCTGTCGGTGGCCATGTCGGGCCAGCCCGGCGGCCTGTCGGATGCCATCACGCGCCAGCTGGCCCGCACCATGGGCTCGGAAGCCGCCGAGGATGCCGAGATCTCCGTGCCCTCCACACTGAGCATGAGCCGCATCGCCTGGCGCAGCACGGCCGGCAGCGCCAATGGCACCACAGCTGCCTGGAGCGGCAGCCGCAGCAGCGCGGCCCAGTCCGTCAACGCCTACGCGCCCGCGCCCAAGGGCCGTGACAATTTCGTCGCCCACCATGGCGACGCCGCTGCACGCGTGGCGCAGGAAAGCGGCATTCCGGCCGCCTTCATGCTGGGCCAGGCCGGACACGAGACCGGCTGGGGCAAGAGCGAAATCAAGAATGCCAATGGCAGCAATGCACACAACCTGTTCGGCATCAAGGCCGGCAAGGGCTGGACGGGCAAGGTCGCCGAGGTCACGACCACCGAATACATCGACGGCGTGGCGCGCAAGGTCACGGCCAAGTTCCGCGCCTACGACTCCTACGAGGAGTCCTTCCGCGACTACGCGCGCCTGATCACCAGCAATCCGCGCTACGAGAAAGCCATGGGCAAGACCGACTCGGCCCTGGCCTATGCGACCGAGCTGCAGAAAGCCGGCTACGCCACCGATCCCGAATACGCCAGCAAGCTCAGCCGCGCCATCCAGAGCGCCGTGCAGAGCGCGGCACGTGCCCAAGCCTAACCAGAGAACACGTCATGAGCCTTTTGAACGTCGGGTCCCGCGCCCTGATGGCGAACCAGATCGCCCTGCAGACCACAGGCCACAACATCGCCAACGTCAACACGGCCGGATATTCGCGCCAGAGCGTGGCCTTCCAGACCTCGCCGGGCCAGAACATGGGCAGCGGCTACATCGGCAATGGCGTGGATGTGAACACCATCCTGCGCAACTTCAATGACCTGCTCAACCGCCAGGCAGCCACGGCCAGCGCCGTGTCGGCGGCCGACTCGGCACGTGCGCAATCTCTGACGCAAATGCAGGAGGTGTTCAGTGGCGGCAAGACCGGCCTGGGCGCGGCGATCACCGACATGATGAATTCGTTCGGCGACGTGGCCGGTGCGCCCACCGACCCGTCGGCGCGCCAGGTGGTGCTCACGCGCATGAACGAACTGGCGGCGCGCTTTCGCTCGGCATCGGCCCAGCTGGACGAGCTGGACTACAGCGCCAAGCAGCAGATGGGCAACGATGTGACCGTGGTCAACAGCCTGGCCGGCCAGGTAGCCACGCTCAATGCGCAGATCAGCCGCTCCATCGCCTCGGGCCAGACGCCCAACGACCTGCTGGACCAGCGCGACCAGCTGGTGCGCAACATCAACAAATACGTGCAGACCAGCCAGATCCCTGCGGACGACGGCAGCATCAGCCTGTTCGTGGGCGGCAGCCAGCCGCTGGTGCTGGGACCCAATTCCGCACAGCTCACGCTCAAGGAAGCCACCGAGTTCCCGGGCAGCGGCAAGATGGCCCTGTACTTCCAGCAGCCCGGCGGCCAGAACGTGGAACTGACGCCCTCCATGCTGGGTGGCGGCGAGATCGCCGGCCTGCTGCAGTTCCAGGGAAGCGACCTGACCGAGGGCCGCAACCTGCTGGGCCGCATGGCCCTGGCCATTGGCGACTCGCTGAACGAGCAAAACAACCTGGGCCTGACGCTGTCGGGACAAAGCGGCAGCAATCTGTTCAAGCTGTCCATGGTCAGCAACGGCTCGACCACGGGCGCGCAGTGGACCGGCGCCACCACGCCGACGACCACGGTGGTCGACTCCAGCCAGCTCAAGGCATCCGACTACCAGATCGTCTTCGGCAGCACGGCGCCAGCAGGCAAGGTCATCCGCCTGTCGGACGGCAAGGTCACGGACTTCACCGACATGACCGACCTGAGCTCCAAGGAGATCGACGGCCTGCGCTTCGACCTCAAGGCCGAAGGCGTGTCGGGCAACACCGTGCTGTTCCGCCCCATGGCGGCGGGCGCCCACGACATCCAGGCCGCCGTGCACTCGCCCAATGACCTGGCCGTGGCCAACCCCGTGGCGGCCAGCATCAAGTCGCTGGGCGATGCGACCCTGCAAATGGGCGGCATCCAGGTCAGTGCCGGCTTCAACCTGGCAGGCTTTGCCGGCGCCGAGGTGTCGTTCAGCAAGAACGCCACCGGTCAGCTGGAATACACCATCACCCCGGCACCCGCAGGCGGCATTCCCGCCACCGGCCTCTACACCTCCGGCCAGCCGATACAGCTGGCACCGGGCCTGCAGGTCAAGATCACCGGCACGCCCGCCATCAACGGAACCACCAGCGACAAGGTCACGCTGGGCAAGGCCACCGACCCGCAATACGGCACGGCCTATCAGCGCGATGCGGGCAATGCCAGCTCCTTCCTGGCGCTGCGCGACAGCAAGCTCTTCGATGGCTCGACCACGCTGAGCGACGGTTTTTCCACCGCCATGGCCCAGGTCGGAACGCGCACGCAGAGCGCGCAGTACGCGGCCAAGCTGTCCGAGACCATTGCCAAGAACCTGGAGGCGGACCGCACGGCCGTCTCGGGCGTGAACCTCGACGAAGAGGCCGCCAAGCTGCTGCAGTACCAGCAGTCCTACCAGGCATCGGCCAAGATGCTGCAGGTCGCGCAAAGCATTTTCGACAGCGTTCTGCAGACCGTAGGCCGCTGAACACCGGACAGGAGCATTCCACCATGAGCATCTCCCGCATTGGCACGGCCAACATGTACGAAAGCACCATCAACAACCTGAACTCGCGCAACACGAGTCTGGTGGACCTGATGGAAAAGACCACCTCCGGCAAGCGCGTGGTGCGCGCCAGCGACGACCCCGTGGCCGCCGCACAGGCCGAACGCGCACTCACGCGCATCTCCCGCTCCGAAAACGACCAGCGCGTGCTGGGCCTGCAGCGCGATGTGATCGCCCAGGGCGAATCCAAGCTGGGTACGGCCCAGGACGCACTCAAGGACTTCCGCGACAAGATCCTGGCGGCAGGCAACGGCTCCTATGACCAAAAGGCCCGTGATGCGCTGGTGCAGGAACTCCAAAGCCTGCGCGACCAGGTCCTGAGCTACGCCAATGCCAAGGACTCCAATGGCATGCCTCTCTTCCGGGGACTGGGCAGCAAGGAAGACCCCCTGACCAGCGCCACGCCTGGCGCGAGCTCCCAGCTGCAGGCAGGCCAGAGCACAGGCGGCGAGAACGGGCTGCCGATCGCGCTGGACGGGTTCTCGACCTGGATGAACGTGCCTACGGGCAACGGCGTGTTTTCCGTCTCGCGCCAGTCGGTGGCCGGCAGTTCCGCCTACGCGAGCCTGGGTACCGTAACGGATCCCAGTCAACTGACCAGTGACACCTACACCATTGCCTTCGTCAAGGACCCGGTCACCAACGCCGTCACCTATAGCATCGACGCCTTCAACCCCCTGCCCGCTCCCGGGGGCACCACAACCAACAAGGTTCCCGCCGGTACGGCCTTCCCCGCCGACGGCAAACTCACCGTGGACGGCATGTCCGTCGGCATTTCGGGCAACCCGGCCACCGGCGACACCTTCAAGCTGGCGCCCAGCCAGCGCACCGACCTGTTCAGTGTGCTCGACGGCGTGATTTCCGCAGTCAAGAACGGCGGCACGGACCCTGGCGGCCTGCAGCAAGGGCTGGCACGCGGCCTCAATGAACTCGACGCCGGCATGAGCCGCGTCCAGGCCATGCGCAGCTTCGCCGGCGACCAGCTCAACCGCGCCGACCGCCTTGAAGACGACATGAAGAACCAGGCGGACCAGCAGGAAGCAGCGCGTTCGCGGGCCGAAGACATCGATATGATCAAGGCCCTCTCCGATGTGGACATGCAGAAGGTGGGCATGCAGGCGGCCTTGCAGTCCTATGCCTCGATCCAGAAACTGTCACTGTTCAACTTCATCAACTGATAGCCACCCGCGCATGCATCCATGGTCCAGTCCGTCCTGAGCTCTCTGACCCTCGGCTATAGGCCGCTCTGGAACCAGGCCCGCCGTCTGGCGGGCGTGCAGCTTTATCTTCACGAGGAACCCGGCGTCCAGGCCGACGTGGCCCACCTGCTGCGCATACTGCGCGAGACCTGGGGCACGCAGTCGCCGCCGGTGCTGCTGTCCCCCCAATCCCGCCAAGTACTGTGCGACCTGCTGGAGAACGCCTCCAAGGGCAGCCCCTGGATCGAGGTGCGCGGCGACTGGCTGCAGGACTCCGCCATCTACGACCTGGTGCGCCAGGCCCATGCGCGCGGCCTGATGCTGGTCTGGCGCGGACCGCTGTCCGATGTGCCCGATGCCCAGGCCGCCCACTGGTTTGCCAGCAGCCTGCTGCACCTGCCGCCCGAAGGCGCTTCGGGCATGCAAAACCAGACAGCGCTTGCGCTGCAACAGGCCGCGCAGGCAGCCCAGGCACCGACCAAGCTACAGGCCCTGAAGCAGGCCGCCAGGCCTGCACCCACCCTGCCGCCCCTGCAACTGCTGGGCGGCCAGATGTACGAGGGGCTGGACAGCCTGGCCCTGACCGATCTGTGCCTGGACAGCTTCCATGCGGGCGCCATCGCCGGCTGGCCCGTGGCCGATACGCTGCATGCCCAGCGCCATCACGCCGCCCTGCCCAGCCGCGACACCGTGCTCGCACTGATGCGCGCCGTCGATGCCGAGCAATCGATCGAGGCCTTCGAGCAGATCCTGGGCGAGGACCCCATCCTGGCCTATCGCTTCATGCTCTACACCAACTCCGCAGCCCTGGGCCTGCGGGGCAATGTGGACTCGCTGCGCCGCGGCCTGGTGATGCTGGGATACGGCACGCTGCAGCGCTGGCTGTCCGACCAGCTGCCCCACGCCTGTACCGAGCCCAGCCTGGTGCCCGTGCGCACCGCCATCCGGCTGCGCGCCAGCCTGACCGAGCGACTGATCGAGGCCGGCATCAGCCACGACCTGCAGCGCGAGGTCTATCTGCTGGGCCTGCTCTCGCAGCTGGACCAGCTGCTGGGCGAACCCCTGCCCACCGCGCTGCGCCGCATTCCCGTGTCCGAGCGCGTCTTCGACGCCGCCGTAACGCGCACCGGCCCCTACGCGCCGGCCCTGCTCATGGCCATTGCGCTGGAGTCCGACGATCCCGCACCGATTCGCCAGCTGCGCGAAGAACACGCCTTCGAGATCGAGGACGTGAACCGCATCCTGCTGCGCATGCTCAGCGAACTGCAGGTGCAGCCCGCGCCTGCGGCCTGATCAGTCCACAGCGGCCGGGTGGGAAGCCTCAGCCGCCGCTGGCATCCGCAGATTCCGCCCATAAAAAAACCGCCTGAACATCAGGCGGTTTTTTTTGTGTCCGGCAGGAAGGCTGCGGATGCAGCTCCTGCCGATCTGCCCTGCTCAATGCATGGCGTGGGGCTGGCCGTCGAACATGTGCTCGAACTGTGCCAGCCAGGGCTCGGCCAGCGTGCGGATCTGGGCATCGTTGCGCAGGATGCGCTGCATGATGCGGGCCTTCTCCTTGCGCTGATCGGGCGCCAGCGGCTCGTCATGCGACTTGAGCCGCAGCTGCTCGATCAGCACGGCACAAGTGCCCTCGTAGCGCGTCACCCCCTCCCAATCCTTGTTCTGTGCGGCCTGCAGCATCTTGGCGCTGCTGTCTTCTATGGCACGGTAAAAGTCAATCAATGTCAGCTCCATTTCTAGGTCCCGGCAACGGCTGGCGTGTTGGCGATATCGCGCCAACCATGGGCAATCGGAGCCAGCACATCCTGCGCGCTTTGCAGCAGCGCCGCGTCGTTGCGCAGATTGGCCAGCGTCAGCTGGGTAATGCTGTAGTCGTAGACGGAAATCAGGTTCTGGGCCAGTTCGCCACCTTCATCGGGATTGACGGAGGCCTTCAGGCCTTCTTCCAGAATGCGAACGGCCTTGCCGATCTGCACTCCCTTCTCACCGATGTCGCCACGCTGCAGGGCTCCCTTGGCCGCGTTCAGCGATTTTTCAAGCGCGTCGAACAGCAGCTGGATCAGCTGGTGGGGCGATGCGCCGTCCACGGAGGACTGGACGCCGACCTGGGCGTAGGCACTTGCAGCACGGCGGTTGAGCGATGTGTACATGTTCGTTTCCTTGATGTCTTGTTCTTCGGCTGCAATGCTCAAAAATGTAGAGGCATCGAGCATTGGTTACAGAAAACACGTCCGCCGCTCCGCCCTGCCATCATTTATTCCACTGTGCCACTTGCTGGTTCATGTAAGCGCTCAGCGAGGAATAGCTGCCCATCTTGGCATCCAGGGACGCATATTGCGCACGCAGGCGCTTTTCAAGCAAATCGGCCTGGTCATTGACCCGGTCCTGGGACTTGCCGTTGTCCTTCTTGAGCGCCTGCAGACTCTTGTTCTTGTTGTCGAAGGTTCCTTCGAACTCCAGGGCCTTCTTCGTGAAGTCCTTCATGCGCGCAGCAAGGCCTTGCGTATTGGGCTGCCCATCGGTGCCAGCCGAGGCGAACATCTTGCTCATGGACTCAGGGTCCTTCAGAGCTGCCTCGAACTTGGTCTTGTCACTGGCCGTCGTCCCGAAGGCCAGCTTGCCGCCCTTCTGGATCTGTATGCCCATGTCCGACAGGCGCTTGAGCGTGTCGGATCCGCCCACGACCGAGCCCGAGAGCACGCTGCGCAGGCTGTTGGTCATGCCCACCGTGGTGGCATCTCCCTGCAGCACGCCAGCCACCTTGCTCTCGGCGTCATATTTGGTGGAGCTGCCCAGCGCATCGTTGAGCGCGTTGTAGGCATCCATGAAGGCCTGGATCTTCTTCTTCATGCCCTCCGTGTCCGAAGACACCGTCACCGTGACGGGCGCTGTGGTCTGCTGGGTCACCGTGATATTGAGTCCAGGCAGGGTCTGCTTGAATTCGTTGGTTGTCGATTGCACCGTGATGCCGTTGACATTGATCTCGGCGTTCTGGGCGTACTGCGCCACGGAACCCGTGGTGGCCTTGCCATTGAAGGCCAGGGCCGACAGGCTGGCATCTCCACTGGAGCCGACCGTGAAGCCCGCATCCGCACCTGTGCTGCGCGAGCGCAGCACAAGGCGTTCGCCCTGGGCGTCCTTGAGCACCGAAGCCACCACGCCGGCGCCCTTGCTGTTGATGGCCTGGACCACGTCCTCCAGCTTGGCGCCCGCCGCGATATCGATATCCAGGGGCGTTCCAGGATTGCTGAATTGGGTTCCGTCCGCGTTCCAGGAACCCATGGTGATGGTGAGCTTGCCCGCGCCGAACTGCGTGGCCGCAGGCATGATGCCGGTGGCCACCGATTGGCTGCGCGCCAGCTTGTCCACCGAGATCACCGAAGACCCCGGCAGTGCATTGGCGTCCGTCACCGAAACCGCCACGGCCGTATTGGTCGTGGCAGCATTGGTCAAACGCCACGTATCGGCATTGGCCAGCGAAGTGGCCGCGTCCTGAAGCGTGGACATCAGGGACTTGATCTGCCCGAACGTGGATATCTTGGAATCCAGGACAGACGCTTTTTGCTGAAGCGGAACCAGTGACTGCTTTTGCAGGGCCACCAGTTTGGCGATCATTGTCTCGTCCAGGCCGCTGCCGCTGATGCCAGCTGAACTCAAGGTGGCCATGACCATCCCTTTCTAAGTGCAGAACACCTCCGCGCCACAGCGCAGAACGCGTCCTTGCGAACACGCACACCAAATGCCCGAGGGCATTCCCCGGTATCTTATCGACCGGTTGTTCTGGAACCTGAGGCTTTTCTTGGCCGCGCGCCGCGCAGCCAGGCTCAAAAGCCCCGCGGGCTCCCTCTTACTGGATCAGCTTGAGCACCGACTGGGGCAGCTGGTTGGCCTGGGCCACCATGGCTGTGCCAGCCTGCTGCAGGATCTGCGTGCGGCTAAGGTTCGCGGTTTCAGCGGCAAAGTCGGCGTCCATGATGCGCGAGCGTGCCGCCGATGTATTTTCAGCCGCCACCTGGAGGTTCGAGATCACGGCCTCAAAGCGATTCTGGGCAGCACCAAAAGTGGCGCGTGTATTGTTGATTTCGTCCAATGCCGTATCGATCGCGGCCATCGACAGGCGTGCGTCACCCGCAGTGCCGGTACCCGAACCGAGCAAGGAGCCCAGGGACCCGCCCAACGAAGGAGGCGTCGTTCCTGCATTGACTCCCAAACCACCCGGAGTGGAGCCTGTCAAATCCACTGCGGAAATCGTGATCTGATTGTCAGGTCCGGTGTTGGCGCCCACCTGGAAGACTGTAGGACTAGAGCTATTCAGCAGGGGACGACCGTTGAAGCTTGTGCTTCCAACGATACGTGCAATTTCCTGCGCCAGCTGCTGAAACTCTTTGTCCAGCGAGCCCCGATCGGTGGAGCCGTTGGTGTCGTTGGCAGCTTGAACAGCGAGTTCGCGCATGCGTTGCAGACTATCGCCGATCTTGCCCAGCGCGCCTTCGGCCGTCTGCGCCATGGAAATGCCGTCGTTGGCATTGCGCATGGCCACATTCATGCCTCGCACCTGAGCGTTCATGCGCTCGGCGATGGCCAGACCCGCCGCGTCGTCCTTTGCACTGTTGACACGCAGACCCGAAGACAGGCGCTGCATGGTCGTGCTCAGCGACGACTGGGACGTGCTGAGATTGCGCTGGGCGTTAAGCGAAACAAGATTGGTGTTGATGATGGATGCCATGGGCAGCTCCTCGTTAGGCATGAACAATAGCCAACCGTTCGACGACCCCAAGCCGCCAGAACGCCAGACAGCACGCCAGAACTTCCAGCCCTGCCTATCTGATGTGGACGATTGTGCGGAAAAGCCCCCTCACCAAAGCGCCGATAAAGCCCATGATCCGGCGCCAATTCGCCCTTCGAACACCCTCTTGGCCAACCTTTTCGCCCATAAAAAAACCCCAGGCAGATGCCTGGGGCTTGGAGAATTCCGGCCGCCTCCTGCTTGGGAAGGCCACCGGACTCGCACTATCAGCGCAGCAGGGCCAGAACGCCTTGGGGCAGTTGGTTGGCCTGGGCCACCATCGCTGTACCGGCCTGCTGCAGGATCTGCGCACGGCTCAGGTTGGCTGTTTCCGATGCAAAGTCGGCATCCGTGATGCGGCTGCGGGCCGACGCGGTGTTTTCGGAAGCCACCTGCAGGTTGGAGATCACTGCATCGAAACGGTTCTGCGAGGCACCGAAGTCAGCGCGCTTGCCGTTGACGGCATCGATGGCGCTGTCCAGGGCAGTGACTGCCGTCAGGGCCGTGGCGGCCGTGGAACCCAGCGTTGCGCCGGCACCTGTACCCTGAGCCACGGTGCCCATGGCAGACGCCAGATCGGACGTGGTAATGGAGATCTGGTTGTCGCTTGCCGTGTTGGAGCCGATCTGGAACTGGAATGTGCCGGAATTGCCACCCGAACCCGTCAGCAGCTCCTGGCCGTTGAACTTGGTGTTCTTGATCACGCGGGCGTTTTCTTCGGCCAGCTGCTTGAATTCCTTGTCCATCGAGCCGCGGTCGGCCGTGCCGTTGGTGTCGTTGGCCGCCTGGACTGCCAGTTCACGCATACGCTGCAGGTTCTCACCGATCTTGCCCAGCGCGCCTTCTGCGGTCTGCGACAGAGAGATGCCGTCGTTGGCGTTGCGCACAGCCACGTTCATGCCGCGGACTTGGGCGTTCATGCGTTCGGCGATGGCCAGGCCAGCGGCATCGTCCTTGGCGCTGTTGACGCGCAGGCCGGAGGACAGGCGTTGCATGGTGGTGGACAGCGAGCTTTGCGAAGCACCCAGGTTGCGTTGGGCGTTCAGCGATTGCACGTTGGTGTTGATAGACATGGCCATGGTGACAACTCCTAGTAAATTCAGTTACGTCGCCGCCACGGTGCCCTCGCTTATCGCAAGGCGGGCGGCGGCGGCCCAATCCAACCATCAGCCGCTTTCACATCGATTTACGCGGCTTTTGGTGGGCTCAGGACTTTTTGTCCCTCTGCTGAGTTGGTTTTCGGAGCTGCCCCGGCGAACTTTAGGGGCGTTGCAAAGATTTTTTGATGCCAGCCTGATACTTTGCCCAGACGCCCCCTCCCGCACCGGCCACAAGATACAGATGCGCCCGCGCCAACTCCAGGGGGCTGCGGCCAAGCGTGGATGTCCGAGAAGCACGGCACCTGCGGCAGTACACAAAACAAGCCGCACTTTCCTGTCCAGTTCCATCGTTCGCGCCCGAGCGGCTCTGCCAGAATCCGTCGTATTTCGTGCCTGCATGGGCGAAGCCCACCCAGCCGCCCAAGCGACTTGGCGGCCAAGCCCGGGCACGATGTTTTTCACTAGGAACACCGTCCATGCCCTCCATTGAACAATTCATCGAAAGCTTTCTGACCGCCGTGGACTTCCAGGAGGCCGTGGAAGTGACGCCAGAGACCGAACTCAAGCGCCTGCCCGAATGGGACTCGCTGGCCGCACTGGGCGTGATCGTCATGTTCGACGTCGATTTCGGCAAAACCATCACGGGCGACGATCTCAAGAACTGCGCGACCATCAACGACCTCTACCAACTGCTGGGCTGAACGACATGACGCTGTCCACCCTGCACAACGTGCGATTCGCGGGCATGGCCAGCTGCGTGCCACGGCAAGTCGTACACAACATCAACGACGTCCCCCCCCATCTGCGTTCGGAGCGTGAGCGCCTGGTGCGCAACATCGGCATACTGACACGCAGGGTCTGTCCGAGTTGGCAGTGCTTTTCGGACCTGGCGTTCGATGCCGCCGAAAAGCTGCTCACCGAGTTGCAATGGGCCCGCGAAGAGGTCGATGCACTGATCGTGGTCACCCAGTCGCCGGACTACCTGACCCCGGCCACGGCCATCATCTTGCAGGACCGCCTGGGACTGCCGCATGGCACCGTGGCCTTTGATGTCAACCTGGGTTGCTCCGGTTATCCGTTCGCGGTGCAGATCCTGGGCTCCATGGTGGCCTCGGGCGTCGTCAAGAAGGGCTTGATCCTGCTGGGAGACCGGTCCAGCTACAAGCACAAGGACTCGCTCAAGGACCCGCTGTTCTCCGATGCCGCCACGGCGACAGCGCTGGAATACCAGCCCGGAGCACCCCCCATGCATTTCGACCTGAACAGCGATGGCAGCGGACACAAGGCCATCATGGTCCCGGTAGGCGGGCATCGCCAGCCCTTTGAACTCGAACATGCGATTGCGCGCAAGGGTGAAGATGGCTTCTGGTACTCCAACCTGGACCTGGTGCTCGACGGCCCTGCCGTGCTGAGCTTTTCCACGCAGCGTGTCCCGCCCATGGTCGAGCGCCTGATGCAGTACTCCGGCAGGAACAAGGAAGAGGTGGACTACTTCATCTTTCACCAGGCCAACCGCATGATCAACGAGACGATACGCAAGAAGCTCGGCCTGCCCGCCGAGAAAGTGCCGTCATCCCTGCAGGAGTTCGGCAATACCAGCGGTGCTTCATTGCCGGTCACCATGACCACGCGCCTGCGCGATGCGCTGGCCGAGGGAAAAAAGCGGCTGTTGCTGTGCGGTTTCGGTGTGGGTCTTTCCTGGGGCGGAGCCATTGTGGAAGTGGAATCTGCCTGCTTTCCTGCACTGGTCGAGGCATGATGGATCAGGATCCGTTCTCCCTGGCGGGGAAACGCATTCTGGTCACGGGGGCGTCTTCGGGCATAGGCCGGCAGGTCGCGCTGAGTTGCGCCGACATGGGAGCGCAACTGATCATCACCGGACGGGACCCGCAACGCCTGCAAGCCACAGCCGATGAACTGCCCGGCAGCGGCCACTTGGCGGTGATTGCTGATCTTGCACAACCTGTCGATCTGGCTCGGCTGGTCGAGCAAACTGGCGTGATCAACGGTCTGGTGCATGCTGCCGGCATTTCCAGGCTGGTGCCTTTTCGCATGATCAGCCAGGCGCATCTGAGCGAGATGTTTGAACACAATACCTATGCTCCGATGATGCTGACCAAGGAGCTACTGGGCAAAAAGCGTGTGGTGGCCGGCGGCTCCATCGTGTTCATTTCTGCCCTGGCATCACACAGCGGGGCCCAGGCCACAGCAGCCTATGCCGCAAGCAAATCGGCCCTGCTGGGAGCCATGCGTTCACTGGCCATCGAAGTCGCCAAGCATGGCATACGTGCCAACTGCATCGCACCAGGTTACGTTCGCACCCCCATGCTGAACGGACTGAGCCAAGGCGGTGCCCAGATGGAGCGCCTGATTGAGCAGACACCGTTGGGCCTGGGCGATCCTCAGGATATAGCCTATGCCGCGGCCTTCCATCTCGCAGATGCCAGCCGCTGGATCACCGGCAACTACTTCATCCTGGACGGAGGACTGAGTACCTCAATGGACATCTACGCATGAGCAGCGCGACCATCTCTCCCTTTTCCATGCAAGGAAAGACAGTGCTGGTCACAGGTGCCTCTTCAGGCCTGGGCAGGCACATCGCTATCACACTGGCGCGAAGAGGTGCTCGCTTGGTGATCACCGGGCGTGATGCGGACAGGCTGAGGCAATGCCATGAAGCTCTGCAAGGCGAAGGCCATGTGCAGATCCTGGCCGACCTGACCCTGTCCAAGGACCGGGACCGCGTGGTCCAGGCCAGCATTGGCATCCATGGTCTGCTGCACTGCGCAGGACTGCATCAGGCAACCCCTGTCAATGCATTGACCGAAGAGCTCATGACGCGCATGTACCAGATCAATTTCCTGGCTCCTGTGATGCTCACCCAGCACCTGCTGCAGGTCGGCGCCGTGGCGCAAAAAGGCTCCATCGTCTTCATGCTAGCCACCGCTGCGCACAGCGGCATGGAGGGACTAGGCCCTTATGCAGCCATGAAGGCCGGGCTGTGGGGTCTCATCAAATGCCTCGCACTGGAACAGGCTTCTCAGAAAATCCGCGTCAACGGTATCTCACCCGCAGTCATTGGCACGCCGCCTGCCGAGTCGGGCCAGCAGATCCTGGTGGCAGACAAGGCTCTCCATCCGCTGGGCCATGGCACGCCCGATGACGTTGCCCATGCAGCCATCTACCTGCTGTCCGATGCCAGCCGTTGGGTGACAGGAACCAGCCTGATCCTCGATGGCGGAGCAGCGCACTGATGAAAAGGGTCTACATCATTGGTGCTGGTGGCTGGGGCCGGGAAGTCCTGGTCCAGATGTGTGATGCGGTCGAGCATGGACAGGACTGGAAGATCGCCGGCTTTCTGGATACACGGCCCCACATGCTCAACGGCATTGACTGCGGCGTGACCATCGTCGGAAGCCCCCTGACCCACATGCCGCAGCCGGACGAAGCATTCGTCTGCGCCATCGGCCTGCCACGCCCACGCCAGCAGTTTTCCCAGCCCATACTGGATAAAGGGGGTGAATTCATGCACGTACGCACCCCTTACAACACCGTAGGCTACCTGAGCGTGCGCGTGCATCTTGGTACAGGCTGCTTCTGGGCGCCACGCGTGCAAGTCAGCCCTGATGTCCACATCGGCGACTTTGCCAACATCCACAGCGGCACCGTGATAGGTCACGACGTGCATATCGGCAACTATGCGCAGATAGGCGCCATGACCTTCATCGGGGGAGGAGCGCAAATCGGCGACTATGCCATCGTGCATCCGCACGCCACGATCACGCCAGGCGTCAAAGTTGGCGAAGGCGCGACCGTGGGCGCCGGTTCTGTAGTGCTCAAAAACGTGCCCGCCGGCTCCACCGTGTTCGGCAATCCTGCACGCGTGATCTTCTAAAAACCCGAAGCCGACAGGAAATCTCTTATGCGCTCGCGCATGCACCCAAAATATTATTTGTCTCAGGAAATCTTCGAGCGCGAACAGCAAAAGATCTTTCGCAAGGTGTGGCTGTTCGCAGGCCTTGTCTCCCTGTTGCCCAAGAACCATTCTTTCATCACACGCAAGATCGCGGGCATTCCCGTAGTCATTCAAAATTTCAACGGAGAGTTGCGCGCTTTCGAGAACATCTGCCTGCACCGCAGCGCACCGTTGCAGCAAGGTTTCACGGGAACACGTCCGCTGGTGTGCGCTTATCATGCCTGGAGTTATGACAGCCAAGGCCAAGTGAAGAATATCCCGGATTGCGATGCAATCTATCGACTCGATGCCTGCGAAAGAAAATCCCTGAAATTACGGGAATTTTCTCTCAGGCAGATTGGCGGCCTGCTGTTCATCAATCTGTCATCCGACCCCATGAAGTTCGAGGAGCAGTTCTCTGCCCAATTCATTGAACTACTGCAAAGCAGTGCCGAATCCTATGACAGCGAAGTCATGATGACCACTTGGCATGCCAAATTCAACTGGAAGCTTGTCTATGAGAATCTGCGCGACGTCAACCATGTGAAATACCTCCACGCCAAGAGTCTGGCCAAAGTTGCCAGCTTTCCATTCTCCGCAAAAGACGGAGCATCCATGGAGAAGATGGAGTTGGACTGCTCTCCAATCGGCCTGCGAAAGGATATGCGCACATTTAGCCATGGAGGAGCGGAAGGTGCGATCGAACCCATTCGCTGGGTTCCCTGGCTGGACAAGGTGGAGCGCTGGGGCGACACCAATGCCTATTTCAATTGGCTAACCTACCCCAATCTGCACATAGCCAGCGGAAATGGGGGCTACTCCTTCACTATTGAACATCACGTGCCTGTGTCCCCGGGCGAGACCGATGTCGAGATTTTCTTCATTGCGGCCCGAAAAAAGGTGTCGTACGCCGATTCAGCGCAGGTGCTTTTGTCCCAAATGCACTACAGCAAGCAAGTCGTTGGAGAAGATATTGCCATTCTTGAAGCAGTACAGGCCGTCTTGCATGAAAAAGCGCCCCTTCCCACCCAGGGCGCTTACGAGTATGCCAATCGTCATATCGAGCGTTGGTACACCACCCTGATGGAGACAGACCATGAAATATAGATGGATTGTCGGCTGCGGTGACTTTTTAGATACCGCTTTTCATGCCTGGAAGCAATTCCGCCCCGATGAGCTGATTAAACGAGTCGAGGTCCGGCAAAATGCAGACTACGCCTTCGATTGCTCCGTGCTCGATACTCTAGACCCAGCTAAAGGTAGTGCCTTCATTGCGTTCAACGAGCGCTTTGGCAACTTTAAGCGCTTGGAGTTGATGCAGGCAGCCGTTGATCACGGGCTGAACCTGGAGCCGTTCATCAGTCCTATGGCCAACGTGGCCACCGATGTTGTCATCGGCCCCAACAGTTTCATCGGCCACAACGCCTGCATTGGCCATGGCAGCCGAATAGACTTCAATACTGTCATCCACAACGGCGTCCAGATTGGCATCCGCAGCACCATCAACGCGTCCTGCTGGATTGAAAGCGGCGTGCAAGTGGGCGATAACGTAGAGATCGGTGCGCATGGCATTTTACGCATGGGGGCGATGATCAAGAAGGGAATCACAGTGGGGGAGGGCTGTGAGTTGGGTTGGCCCCGTCTTTATCATGAAGACATCCCCAGCAAAACGGTTTTTGATCTGAGATACGACGAACCAATATACGTTTACCCGGGCACATAGAAATAGCTTCGCATCATGAAGAAAAATCAAACCCACTCAGATATTCACACTTCCAAGCTGGAGGCAATATTTCTCGAATCAGCAACAGCACTGCGATATAATCCACTGCTCGGCATTCCCCAGGACCTTTGCGACATCATTTCCCGGCAAGGTCCATCCGTACGGGTTTTTATTCTGGGCAGCAGAGGATTTTCGGAAGATATCATCCGAATCTCTCGCCAGGGAAAATTCGTTGTCGAGGCAGTCGTTGATGATTTTCTCTGCCAAAAGGAATCCACGCATCGTGGAATTCCATTAATCTCCACCGAAGCCTTTCTTTCCAAAGCCTGCGGGCAGAGTGATGCGGTAGCCATCAACACCTGCGGCCACGACAAGCCGAAGTTCTTCTTCAACCATGTGTGCCGTACCAATGGGATTCCACACTTGAGTTTTGAGCAATTCGTCAGAGCATTTGGCATCAGCGGTCTGCTCGATTTCCGGCTCGACGACTGGGGCCCATATATCGCAGACAACGTCGAAAGATACCAGCAACTGGCCCAGCGCCTGTCGGATGGTTATTCAGTACAAACACTTTATTCGATCCTGAACTACCGGCTTACCTGCGATCCAAGCCACTACTATGAAATCGAGCGCCCCTATTCAGCACTCTATTTCAGGTCTGGCCTGTTGAGCTTCGGAAAATCGGAAAAGATGGTGGACTGCGGAGCCTCTGTGGGCGAAGCGCTTATGGGTCTTGCCGAGGTCACCGACGGAGATTTCGCCCATAGCTGGCTGATCGAGCCTGATCGATTCAACATCCAGACGCTGCAGGCTTTGCGCCGCCGTTACGAAGGCTCGGCACTGGCCTCAAGAACCAGCATCCACGGTTGCGGCGTGGGCGAAACCCCATGCAGGGTTCCCTTCAAGCACGAAGGAGGCCATGGCAGCTCCATCCACGCGGCCGATTCAGCGTGCAGCGAGGAGGACATGATCGACGTGCGCCCGATAGATGAAATCATTGACGATGCGCCCAGCTTCATCAAGATGGACGTGGAGGGTGCAGAACTGTCTGCCCTCAAGGGTGCCCGCCAGTCACTGAAGAACCATGCGCCCAAGCTGGCCATCTCCGCCTACCACCGGACATCCGATCTGCTGGAGATCACGGACTATGTCATGCAGCAGCAGCCCGGATACAAGATAGGACTGCGCCACCACACCCATTTCCGCTGGGACACCTGCCTGTACTTCTATTCGTGATCAAGGCATTCATGCATGGTCACATGCATGTCCCGCTTCAATCAGCCAGCGTGACTGGGGCTGGCGCGCGCAAAGGTTGGCTTGGACTGGGAGGGCAGTTTCCCTGCAGGCTCTGGGTCACCACGTCGCACAGGCGCTGGCGCTGATCCCGTGTCATGTCCAGAAAAAACGGCAGGCCCAGCAGCGTCTCTCCCAGTTCACATGCATGGCGTATTTCCAACCGCAGGCACTGTGACTCCAGCACCGGCATCTGTTGCAACAGCGGCTGATACCAACGGCGAGTTGCGATGCGGGCTGCCTGGCAGCCCGCCTCTAGTGCTGCGCGCGCGGCCTCCCCCGGCAGGCGTGTGCACAGCAGGGAAGGCGCCGCCAGGTGACCACCGCTACCCTGTGCTTGCCAGGACAAGCTGTGGCCACTGGCCTCATTCAATGCAGCGATCAGTTCGGCCTGTAACTCGCGCCTCTGCCTTGCGTGCTCGTCCCAGACTTGCAGCGAAGCCAAGCCGATGGCTGCGTGGTATTCGCTCATCTTGGCGTTACTGCCCATGGAGGCCAGCGTACCGACCGGCAATCCTGCAGCGGGATTCAGGTTGATACCGAAATTGGAGAGCTGGCGCACCCTGGCAGCCAAATCCGGGCGCGTTGAAACAATAAGCCCGCCTTCGCCGGCCGGCAGGCTTTTCGTGGTGTGCAGACTGAAGACCAAGGTACCCTGCGCGCCTTGCAGCCACTGGCTTCCATAGGCAGCAGCTGCATCGATGACTACGGGCAATCCGGTTTCCAATTCAAACTGCTGCCATGCCTGCATGTCATAGGGCATACCAAAAGTGGCGACGGGCAACACCGCATCGATGCGCATCTGCTTGCAGGCCGCGTGTGCAATGGCAGGGGTCAGCATCCAGCTGGAAGGATCCACATCACCGATCACGGGCACGTGGCCTGCACGGATCACCGCAGTGGCAGTGGCCACGAAGGTAAAGGACGGCACCAGTACACGGGAACCTCGGGGCAGATCCAGCGCCTGCAGCACCAGCTCCAGCCCCAGAGTGGCATTGGCCACCGTCGTCAGAGCATCACTGGGCACAGCAAATCGATGAGCGAACGCCGCCTCCAACTCCTGTACCAACGGGCCAAAGTTGGAATAGTGCCGTGCTGCATGCATGCGCTCCAACCAAGGCAACAAGGCCTTCGGCGCAGGCATGTCGGGCACCAGAAGCGGAATGGGATCCATGTTCGTGGGTCGATTGAGGTTCATGCGACAGCGTCCGCTTCGGCCAGCAGGGCGTCCAGATCAACGGCCGCACTCAAATTGCGGCGATCCCCGTTCAGCCAGTTGAGCCACATCAGACGGAAGGCCTTCTCCAGCTCGGCCGTCCGCTCGGGATAGTTCATCAGCACGCTGGCCTCCATGCTGGCGCGCGCGGTCAGTCGCTGTTGGCGCAGACGCTCGGGATCGTTCATCAGCTGCAATGCGGCCTGCACATATTCCTGCTCGTTATTGGTGACCTCTCCACCGAAGCCCAGGCCGACAAGGGTTCGTGCCGTCGAGGCGTCAACACCCCGCTCGGCATCCAGTGTCACGATGGTCAGCCCCATCCACAGGGCGTGCAACGTAGTGGTGCCACCGGAAACAGGTGATGTATCCAGCGCCACATCGGCGATATGCCCCAGTTCCATGAAGCGGTCCAGTGGCTGCTGATGCAGCACCGAGACACGATCCAACGGCATGCCAGCGTTTTGCACGCGTGGCAGCATATGGATCTGGGCGGCCTCAGGCTCCTGCTCCTTGACCATGATGATCAGCCGTGCGTCCTGGCGCTCGTTCAGTATGCGCGCCCAGACGGACAGCATCTGGTCTGTAATCTTGGATGAACTATTGAGCGATATCAGCGTGGGATAGCCGTTGCGCAGCATGGGCGGCTCCTCACACAAGGGTGAGTATTCAGGTGGCGCATAGCTGGCCATGCAACTCAGTTGGAACAGTGCCTCCGAGTAGTAAGGAGCATGGCTGGGGGGAGCGATGCCGGCATCCACCAGACGGTAATCCATGGCCTTCATGCCCAGAGTGTGCATGTACCCAAGCCAGGTCACTTGCACTGGTGCCGCACGCCGGGCGAACACCTCCATCCGGTGGCCCAGGGTAAAGCCCGACAGGTCCACGAGGATGTCGATGCCGTCAGCACGTATCTGGTCAACCAATTGCACCTCGGTCAGATCGGCAACCTCGCGCCAATTCGGCACCAACGCGCGCAACTGCGCAGTCACCCAATCGGGCTTGCCGCTGGAGTAGACATGGATTTCGACGTTCTCGGGATCATGGTGGGCCAGCACAGGACGCATGAAGAACGCCACCGAGTGCTCGCGAAAATCCGCCGTCACGTATCCGACCTTGAGACGCTTGCGCGGGTTGCGGTCGCGCCCTGGCAGCGGCGCTGACTTGCGCGTCAGCGGATCAGAAAAGCGCCTGCCCCAATCAGCGGCCACTTGCAGCGATCGCGCTGAATCGCTGCTGGTGTGCGAATGGATGTAGGCACGCATCATCCAATGCTGCCCATCGTTCTTTTTGTGCCGACAGGCCTCGTCAATGAGGTCGCAGGCCTGCTCGCGCTGGCCAGTGCTGAACAGCGCAAGGGCCAGCAGGCGCTGCGCATCAGGCATACGAGGCTCCATCTCCAGGGCCGCCTGCAGGGCATCAACGGCCTTGTGCCAGATGGCCATGCGCACATAGACAAACCCTATGTGCAGCCACACATGGGCGTTACGCGGCTCCTGGACCACCAGTTGCGACAGTGCACCCAGCGCCTGTATGAACTGCATTTGCTCGACCATGGCGCGGACACGCGCAAGCTCCTGAGGGATGCTGACCGGTGGCGAGGAAGTTTCGGCGAGTACGGAAGAAGGCATGGCTATGGACCAGAGAATGCGCTATGGCACGGCAGGATGGAGCTTTGGCAACTATCCACTTTTGCCCGCCGACCAATCCGCTGTTAAGCAGCCTAGTTGCAACGCACAAACAGACACCGTTTCCAGGTGCAGTTGCAGCTTTTGCCACACCATCTGCAACCGGCCAGACACATCACACCGCCCAGTTGGTCACCCCGAGACACACAAGCCGCTAAGCCACGGCCCCACAGGCAAGCACCTGCTGGAGCTTCGGAAAGACACAAGCTCTTAACGCTTTTGATCGCCCGCTCTGTCGAGCCGAGTTCTCATCTCAGGAATCCGAAGCCGGCATGGGGTGGCGCAGCCTCAGAGCCCGGGCCTCGTCCAGATTTCCGAGTTGCTCGTGCATCACGGCCAGATTGTGCGCCGCAAGATAGCTGCCCCGCCCCGCCACCCCGCCATGCGGGCCCGCATCCACCTCTCCGATCTCCAGGCAGCGTTCCCAGGAAGCCTGAGCCATCGAAAGCCAGTGCTCAACCTGACCATCAAGCTTGGCAATGGCCGCATCCAGCAGGACACCGCCCAGAGTGAAAAAGAAATCGGGCGAATCCTGCCATTTCGGCATCTGGGCCTGCGCCAGGGCTAAGCCCTCTTCATGGCGGCCCGCTTGCCCCAGGCAATAAAGGTGTCTGACGCACAGATCGTGCTCATAGCCACTCGACACTTCAAGTTGCTCCATCGCCACGCCATAGTGTGCGCACGCATTAGAGAAATCCCTGTTCAGTTCGAAGTCCACGCCCAGTTGGTAGTTGATATAGGCATCACGAGGATTTCTACTCAACTCCTGCAGAAGAAGACGCTGGTTTCTCCCCTGCTTGCGCGACATCTGCTCAGGCAGATATCCGTCATGCCGAATGACCAGCGGCACCAGCACACGTGGCAGGTCGGACGCGGGCTGTTCATGGACGACCCCTTGATAACGCACCCCCCGTGGCAAAAGCCGGGTAATCCGCGAACGGCTCACCGCGCCGGTCACGCCCATTTCGTACAGGCTCTGGACGTCGGCAACCCCGAGTTGGCGCTCCATCGTCGGCAACCCTGCCAACCACGCGCCACCCTCAACCAGCCATTCATCGGCGTCGAGAACCAGGTTCCAGTTCGCATCCGCCAGATCGAGGGCCCGGTTGCGGGCAGCGGCGAAATCATCACACCACTCAAAGCGATGCACCTGCGCACCGCAGCTGCGGGCGATCTCCATCGTACGGTCCACGGAGCCCGTATCCAGCACCAGGACTTCGTCCACGAAGTCTTTGACGCTGTCAATGCAGCGGGCTATTGAGCGTTCTTCATCGCGCGCGATGATGACAAGAGCAGTCTGGGGCATATGAATGGAAAAGAACGTCGGAGTCAGGCAAATGCTGGCTGCCTCCAGGCCTGCAAGCAGGCCGACCCGTCGATCGCGCAGGGGCATCGACATCGAAATCGACATATACCCACTAATGTCTTCCCAGATGCCCGCGCCGAAGCTGCGATCTGACCGACGAACACCTGAATTCTCCAGCTTTCATTGCGAAGCGCGCATGTAGCATGCATGCGTCTGATCGCATCTTCACCGGGTGAACCCTACATCCCTGGCCCAAGCTGCCGATCTAACAAGCAATCACCCGACTTTTCAGCCCAACGCCGTCACCGCGCGCGCTCACAATCCACTCCCATGCTTGTCATCATCGGATACATCGTCGCCTTCGGTTGCATCTTCGGCACCTATGTGCTGCACGGGGGCAACGTCCAGGTCATTCTCAAGGCCCTGCCCTTCGAGATGGTGACCATCGGCGGCGGCGCCATCGGCGCCTTCATCGTGTGCAACCAGCCCAAGGTGCTCAAGGCCACGGCCAAGGCCATCCCTGGCGTGATGAAGAGTTCACGCTACACCAAGGCCCGCTTCATGGAGCTGATGGCCTTGCTGTACGAGATTCTGCAAAAGGCCCGCAAGGAGGGCCTGATGTCCATCGAAAGCGATGTGGAGGCACCCAACGAGTCGCCCATCTTCACCAAGTACCCCGAGCTGCTGGCCGACCACCATGTGGTGGAGTTCCTGACCGACTACCTGCGCATGATGGTGTCGGGCAACCTCAACTCCCATGAGATCGAGTCGCTGATGGACAGCGAGATCGAGGCGCATCACGCCGAAGCGCATGCCCCGGTCAATGCGTTGACCCGCCTGGCCGGCGCCCTGCCCGCCTTCGGGATCATTGCGGCCGTGCTCGGTGTGGTGAACACCATGGGCTCGGTGGGCCAGCCGCCTTCCGTGCTGGGCGGCATGATCGCCTCGGCCCTGGTCGGTACCTTCCTGGGCATTTTGCTGGCCTACGCGCTGGTGGAGCCCATGGCCGGCCTGGTGGAGCAGCGCGCCCAGGATGCCGCCAAGGAACTGGAGTGCATCAAGACCACCTTGCTGGCCAGCATGCAGGGCTACAACCCCGCCACGGCCATCGAGTTCGGCCGCAAGGTGCTGTTCTCCACCGAACGTCCCGGGTTCCTTGAACTGGAAACCCACGTCAAGGGCAAGAAGTAATCCTGCGTCCAGCAGCGTCAAGCCATGGCAGAGAAAAAGTTACAGCCGATCATCATCAAGCGCGTCAAGAAGACGGCGCATGCACCCCACGGCGGTGCCTGGAAGATCGCCTATGCCGACTTCGTGACCGCGATGATGGCCTTCTTCCTGCTGATGTGGCTGCTGGGCTCCACGGCCAAGGGTGAGCTGCAGGGCATTGCGGCGTATTTTTCCTCGCCGCTGAAGGTGGCGATGGCCGGCGGCGACGGTGCAGGCAACAGCTCCAGCGTGATTCCCGGCGGCGGCAACGATCTGGCCAAGGTGCACGGCCAGGTGCGGCGCTCGGAGGCAGCGGACAGCTCCAACCGGCGCACCAGCGTCGATGCGGGCCGCGCTGACCAGGCCCAGGTGGATTCCAACCGCATCAAGGCGCTCAAGGCCAAGGTGGACGCAATGATCACCAGCAATGCGCGCCTCAACGAATTCCGCTCGCAGATCCGCACCGACGTGACGCCCGACGGCCTGCAGATCCAGATCGTGGACGAGCAAAACCGCCCCATGTTCGACAGCGGCAGCGCCATGGTCAAACCCTACATGCGCGACATCCTGCGCGAAGTGGGCGCGGCCCTGGCGGGCGCGGAAAACCGCATCAGCCTGTCCGGCCATACCGATGCCGCCCCTTACGGCAATGCCGACCGCGGCTACAGCAACTGGGAGCTGTCCTCCGACCGTGCCAACGCCTCGCGCCGCGAGCTGGTGGCGGCCGGCATGCCGCTGAACCAACTGGCCCGCATCACGGGCCTGGCCAGCAGCGACCTGCTGCTGCCCGATGATCCGCGTGCCCCGCAGAACCGGCGCATCACCATCACCGTGCTCACGCAGGAGGCTGAAAAGCGCCTGCTGGGCCACCGCGGACCTGTGACACGCAACGCCTTGCCGCCCTCATTGGCCGGCGGCAATGGCGGCACGGCGAATGCGGCCACCATCGAATCCGCAACCGGCGAGACCGCTGCGCAGCCCGCCGCCACCTCGCCTGCAGCTGCCCCGTCTGCGCCCGCGTCACCTGATCGTGTAACAAATTAAGGTTTGCGCCCGATTCTGCCGAAAAGCAGGAAAATTCCCACATTGCGCCAAGAAGGTTTCATATTGTTACCATCGCGGCGGATTCTTACCAGTACCGAGCACCTACCGACCGAAAGGGCCTCACGTGGCTAATGCCCTGCGTTTTTTGATCGTTGACGACTTCTCCACCATGCGGCGCATCGTGCGCAATCTGCTCAAGGAGAGCGGCTTTCCCGAAGCCGATGAAGCCGAAGACGGCGTCGTGGCACTGCACAAGCTGCGCAACAGCAAGTTTGATTTCGTGGTGACGGACATCAACATGCCCAACATGAACGGCTTCCAGCTGCTCACCGAAATCAAGCAGGACGACAAACTCAAGCACCTTCCCGTGCTGATGGTGACGGCCGAGGCACGCAAGGAGGACATCGTGGCAGCGGCCCAGGGCGGCGCGGCAGGCTACATCGTCAAGCCCTTCACCAAGGCCACGCTGGAAGAGAAAGTCAACCTGATCCTCAAAAAGCTGGGCCTGTAGGGCACGCGCCATGAGCAACCCGGATGTCCCCGACAGCGTCCACTACAAGGTGGGCGTTCTCACGCGCCAGCTGCATGACTCGCTCAACGAGCTGGGCTATGCGGACCGATTGCGCGGCAGCATGGGAGAGCTGCCGGACGCGCAAAGCCGCCTTTCCTACATTGCGCGGCTGACCGGAGAAGCCGCCGAGAAGGTTCTGAACCGCGTCGAATTGGCCAAGGTCCAGCAGGACCGGCTGGCCGAGCGTGTACGCGCCATGCGGGCACAGATGGTCGAGGACCCCGTGGCGGCCGTGGCCAAGGGCCGGGTGATGAACTTCCTGGAGGAAGTCGAGCAGGGCACGCAGCAGGCCGACGAGCACCTTACCGAGATCATGATGTCCCAGGACTTCCACGATCTCACGGGCCAGGTCATTGCCCGCGTGGTCTCGCTGGCCGCCGATCTGGAGGACCAGCTGGTGCAGTTGCTCATCCAGACCTCGCCCAACCCGCAGCAGACGGCGCTGGAGCCCCTGGAAAAGCCCAAGGAGCACCTCGCCGGCCCCGTGGTCGATCCCGAAAAGACGCCCGACGTGGTGACTTCGCAGTCCCAGGTGGACGATCTCCTGGCCAGCCTGGGATTCTGATCACCCCGGGGGGCGCCCGGCGCCTCCCCTCTCATTGCAGGGCAGCCTCTTTCGCTTGGGCGCAAGGGGCTGACTGCCATCTTCGCGGCGCCCTTGCACCATGCGGCTGCCGTTCCTCCCCTTGTGCAGACAGCACATAAGCGCCGCTTGAGCCCCGCTTATCGGGGCTTCGCCTGCCTGGCTTGTTCCGACAATGACGCAAATCCTTCCGTCATTGCGCCATGGACTCCAGCCAAGACAAAAGCCTTCCCGCCACCGAACGCAAACTGCAGAAAACGCGTTCTGACGGCCAGGGTGCGCGCTCTCGGGACCTGTCGCACCTGGCCATCCTGGGCACGGGCGCGCTGATGATGCTGATGGGCGCCGAGCCCCTGATCCAGCACCTGCGAATGGCACTGGCCCAGCAGTTGGCCTTCGACGCGCACACGGCCAAGACGCCGGCCCTGATGATGGAGCGCATGCTGTCCATGGGCAGCCTGGGTCTGAAGATTTCCCTGATCGTTGCCGCCGTGACCACGGGTGCGGCCCTGGTGTCGGGCATGCTGGCCGGCGGCTGGATCCTGAGCCTCAAGCCCATCCAACCCCAGTTCAACCGCCTCAATCCGCTGTCGGGCCTGACCAACCTGTTTTCCAAGCAGCAGATGGTGACCGTGGTGAAGATGGTGGTGATGACGGCCATCCTCTCCTTCGTGGCCTGGAAGTTCCTGAGCGGCCATCTCGCCGAGATCGCCGCCATCTCCTCCCAGCCCTCGGCCATGGCGCTGTCCATGACGGGGCAATGGCTGGCCAGCGGCGTGGCCCTGCTGCTGCTGGTGGTATTCCTGATGGCCGTGATCGACGTGCCGCTGCAGGCCTACCTGTTCAAGTCGCGCCTGAAGATGAGCCACGAGGAAGTCAAGCAGGAGCACAAGGAATCCGACGGCAACCCGCAGATCAAGAGCAAGATCCGCCAGAAGCAGCGCGAGATCGCCGACCGCGCCAGCGTCAACGCCGTGCCGCGCGCCGACTTCGTGGTCACCAACCCGACGCACTATGCCGTGGCCCTGCGCTACGACGAAAAGACCATGGCCGCCCCGCAGGTCATCTCCAAGGGCACGGACCTGGTGGCGCTGAAGATCCGCGAAGTCGCGGGCGCCCACAAGATCCCGGTGCTCGAATCCCCCATGCTGGCGCGTGCCCTGTACGCACACGCCGATCTGGACCAGGCCATTCCCGCCGCGCTGTACACGGCCGTGGCCCAGGTCCTGGCCTATGTCTACCGCCTGAAGGCCGCGCTGCGCGGCGAAGGCCCCATGCCTGGCGATCTCGGCGAACCCGTCGTGCCCGCCGAACTCGATCCGCACCAGGGCCGCCGCGCGCCAGGCGCCGCCGCGACCACTGAAGGTACTGCTCCATGACGACGAATCCGCTCCAATCCCTGCAATCGATGTGGTCGAGCGAGAACGCCAAGTTCGCTCAGGGCCTGATGGCGCCGCTGCTGGTGGTGGCCATCCTGGCGCTGATGGTGCTGCCCATTCCGCCGTGGCTGCTGGACACCTTCTTCACGCTGAACATCGCCGTGGCGCTGATGGTGATGATGGTGGCGGCCTACATGATCCGGCCGCTGGACTTCGCGGCCTTCCCGTCGGTGCTGCTGCTGACCACGCTGATGCGCCTGTCGCTGAACGTGGCCTCCACCCGCGTGGTGCTGCTGGAGGGCCACACAGGCCCGGGCGCGGCCGGCGCGGTGATCGAGGCCTTCGGCCACTTTCTGATCGGCGGCAACTTCGCCGTCGGCCTGATCGTGTTCGCCATCCTGGTGGTGATCAACTTCGTGGTGATCACCAAGGGTGCCGAGCGTATCGCCGAAGTCTCGGCCCGCTTCACCCTGGACGCCATGCCCGGCAAGCAGATGGCCGTGGACGCCGACCTGAACGCCGGCCTGATCGACGAAAAGGAAGCCAAGCGCCGCCGCGCCGAGGTGCAGGAAGAGGCCAACTTCTTCGGCTCCATGGACGGTGCCAGCAAGTTCGTGCGCGGCGACGCGGTCGCCGGCATTCTGATCCTGGTGATCAACATCATCGGCGGCTTCGCCATCGGCATGATCCAGCACGGCCTGTCGGCCGGCCAGGCCGCCGACAGCTACATCCTGCTGGCCGTGGGCGATGCGCTGGTCGCGCAGATCCCCGGCCTGCTGATCTCGGTGGCCGCGGCCATGGTGATCTCGCGCGTGGGCAAGGAAACCGACATGGGCCAGCAGATCGCGCAACAGCTGTTCATGTCGCCCAAGGTGCTGGGCATCACGGCCGGCGTGCTGGGCCTGCTGGGCGTCATTCCGGGCATGCCCCACGTCGTGTTCCTGTGCACGGGCGCGCTGCTGGGCTGGCTGGCCTGGATGCTCTCGCGCCGCCAGCAGGAACGCGCCTCCCAGCAGACCCAGGCGCCCGCACCCGTGGCCGCGCCCAGCGACGGCGAAGCCACCTGGGACGACCTGCAGCCCGTGGACCTGCTCGGCCTGGAACTGGGCTACCGCCTGATCACCCTGGTGGACAAGGGCCGCCAGGGCGACCTGCTGACCCGCATCAAGGGCGTGCGCCGCAAGTTCGCCCAGGAAGTGGGCTTTCTGCCCCCGGCCGTGCATGTGCGCGACAACCTGGAGCTCAAGCCCAGCGCCTACCGCATCACCCTGCGCGGCGTGATGGTGGGCGAGGGCGAGGCCTTCCCCGGCATGTTCCTGGCCATCAATCCGGGCGGCATCAGCACCCCGCTGATCGGCACCCAGACCACCGACCCGGCCTTCGGCCTGCCCGCCCACTGGATCGACGAACGCCAGAAGGAAGCGGCACAAATGGCAGGCTTTACCGTGGTTGATTCGGAAACCGTGATGGCCACCCATTTGTCACACTTGATGCAAGTGCATGCCGCCAAGCTGATCAGCCGTACCGAGACGCAGCAGTTGGTGGAGCATGTGGCCAAACTGGCTCCCAAGCTGATCGAAGAAGTCATTCCGAAAATGGTGTCCATCACGACGTTCCAGAAAGTGCTCCAGCTGCTGCTGGAAGACTCGGTGCACGTGCGTGACATCCGCACCATCATCGAGACGCTGGCCGAGCACTCCTCGACCACGCAGGACCCTGTCGAGCTGGCCCGCCGCGTGCGCATTGCGCTGTCGCCGTCCATCGTCCAGCAGATCTACGGCCCGACCCGTGAGCTGAACGTCATCGCCATCGAGCCCGGACTCGAACGCCTGCTGGTGCAGGCCCTGTCCAACCCCGGCTCCCCCTCACTGGATCCCGGCGTGGCCGAGATCCTCACCCAGAAGGCGGCCGACATGGCCAACCAGCAAGAAGAGCTGGGCCTGCCTGCCTGCCTGCTGGTTCCCGATTCCATCCGCAATTCCATTGCCCGCCTGGTGCGTCGCGTGGCGCCGCGTCTGCAGGTTCTCGCCCACAGCGAGATCCCCGAAACGCACACCATCCGCATCGGCTCGATTCTTAAAGGTGCATCCGCATGAACATCAAACGCTTCTACGCCCCCACCTCCCGCGAGGCCCTGGCCAAGGCGCGCATGGCTTTCGGAGCGGGCACCCTGATCCTGTCCAACCGCAACACGCCCGATGGCGTCGAGGTCATGGCCACGGCCGAGGACACGCTGGAACACAGCAAGGCCGCTGCCAGCAGCACGCCGCTGCAGCAGGCCATCGAGCGCCGCTCTGCAGAGGAAACCACGGGCCTGCGCCCGCAGGTGCAGGCCAAGCTGATCCAGGCGCAGACCCAGCCGCGCACGGCGCAGCCGGCACTGCAGGCCGCTCAGGCGGCTCCATCGCGTGCTTCCCAGGCAACGTCGTCGGCGATTGCGCAGGCCATCTCGCAGGCAGCCTCGCTGTCGGCAGACGGTGCCGAGCCGGCCGGCCTGCGCCAAAGCGTGCAGGAAGACACCGAACAGCTGGCCATGAGCACCCTGTCCTTCCAGGACTATGTGCGCGAACGCATGCTGCGCCGCCGCCACGAGGCCGGCGTTGACGAGCCGCTGCCCAGCTTTGCCCAGCGCCGCAGCCTGGGCGACGCCCTGCGCGAAGCACCGGCCGCCGCGCCCACGGCTGCACAGCAGCCGTTCAAGGCACAGCCCGCGCCTTCCGTGGCCCGCCACAACCCGCTGCGCGCCAGCGCCGAAGCCCCGCTGCGCGAGACCCTGCGCAGCGAGCCCGCACCGACCATGGCCTCCCAGGCACTGCGCGATGAGCTGCAGTCCGTGCGCGACCTGATCGAAGAGCGCTTCAACACCCTGACCTGGCTGGGCCAGACGCGCCAGAACCCCATCCACGCCAACCTCACGCACAAGCTGATCCGTGCGGGCTACTCCCCCGTGCTGGCCCGCGCCCTGGTCGAGCACATGCCCCAGGACCTGTCCGCCGGCGACGCCGTGCGCTGGCTGATGCAGGTGCTGGAACGCAATCTGCGCACCGACGCCGACCAGGCCCCGCTGTACGAGCAAGGCGGCGTCTTCGCCCTGGTGGGCTCCACCGGCGTGGGCAAGACCACGACCACGGCCAAGCTGGCTGCCCTGTGCGCCGCCAAGTACGGCGCCGCCAGCGTCGGCCTGATCACGCTGGACACCTACCGCGTCGGTGCCCACGACCAGTTGCGCTCCTACGGCCGCATGCTGGGCGTGGTGGCCCATCTGGCCCATGACCGCGCCGCACTGCAGGACCTGCTGGGCCTGCTGGCCAACAAGCAGCTGGTGCTGATCGACACCACGGGCGTGGCCCCGCGCGATCCGCGCAAGGACGAGATCCTCGACCTGCTGGACCTGCCCGGCATCCAGAAACTGCTGGCCGTGAACGCGGCCGGCCAGGGCGATGCGCTGGACGATGTGATGCAGGCCTTCAAGGCGCGCGGCTCCAGCCAGGCCATCCTCACCAAGGTGGACGAGGCCGTGAAGCTGGGCCCTTCGGTGGACACGCTGATCCGCCACCAGATGCAGCTGCGCGGCGTGACCAACGGCCAGCGCGTGCCCGAAGACTGGGAACGCGCCGATGCGCAGCAACTGGTGTCCGCCTCCATGCGCGCCGCCACCCGCTCGGCCTTCGATCCCAAGGCGCTGGACCTGGACTTCTTCTTCACCCCGTCCAGCCCCAGCACGGAAGGCGAGATCCACCATGCTTGAAACCTTCCCCCAGCTGCACCAGGGCCTGGGCCTGCACGGCCAGCCCGGCGCCGCCGCGCCCATGGGCCTGCGTGTGCTGGCCATGCTGCGCGACACGGCCAACGACCCGCAGGGCCAGGCCGAACAATCCCTGCTGTGGCCGGTCTGTGCCAGCCTGCAGCGCCTGGGCCTGCCCGTTCTGGTGCTGGACGCCAGCCAGGGCGAGTCCCCGGATGCACCGGGCCTGGCGCAGCTGCTGCAGCAAAGCGCCTGGCAGGCCCGTACCGGCCTGCACCCCGATCCCCGCCACAGCTCGGTGGCCGTGCTGCCGGCCCGCCAGGGCCTGGATCTGCTGCCCCAACAGGCGCGCCAGGCCGGCATGACGCCCATGCAATGGCTGCAGCGTCACGTGCGCGGCTACGCCATCGTCATGCTGTATGCCAATGCCGACACGCTGGCCAGCAACCTGGCCGGCCAGGCCGTGCACCCGCTGATGGTGCTGCCCGAACAAGGCACCCGCGTGCTGGGCTGCTACCGCCAGCTCAAGCAGTTGGCGGTGCATGCCGGCCTGCGCTGCCTGCTGGCGCCGCTGCTGCCCAGCGCTGATGACCTGGGCGTGACCAGCTACGATTGGCGCCGTGGACAGACCGGCGCCCGCAGCCAGGCCGAGGATGCGCAGCAGCTGCAATCCCAGATCGACGCGCTGATGCGCTGCGCGCAACGCCACTTGGGCCATGCGCCGGGACTGCTGCCCGTGCGCCTGCACCATGCACCGGACTTGCAGCGCCTGGCGCTGCAACTGCTCAACCATGCGGGCAGCGTGTTGCCACATGGCGGCCAGGATCTGGCCGCCGGCTTCGCGCCGCTGCCCGCATCCCATGCCTGGAGCCACTGACTGCCATGTACACCGCCAAAGGCCAACTCGACCGCGATGCACTGATCCGTCGGCATGTACCTCTGGTACGCCGGATCGCGCTGCACATGATCGCCAAGCTGCCTCCCAATGTGGAGCTTGATGATCTGATACAGGTCGGAATGATCGGCCTGGCCGAAGCCCTGTCCCGCTTCGAGAGCGAGCAGGGCGTGCAATTCGAGACCTTCGCCAGCCAGCGCATCCGTGGCGCCATGCTCGATGAGCTGCGCGAAGGCGACTGGATGAGCCGCAGCTCGCGCAAGAGCCAAAAGGACATCGAGCACGCGCTGCACCGCCTGGAGCAGCGCCTGGGGCGCACGCCGCTGGAATCCGAGATCGCCGACGAACTGGGCATGGACCTGGACGACTACCAGTCGCTGCTGGGCAAGGTGCGCGGCACGCAGCTGGTGTATCTGGAGGACATGTCGGGCGGCGACGAGGGCGAGGACTTCCTCGAACGCCACGTGGCCGACAGCGGCGCCGACCCCTTTGCGCTGCTGCGCGACCACCGCCTGCGCGTGGCCCTGGTCGAAGCCATCAAGGCCCTGCCCGAGCGCGAGCAGTACATCATGGGCATGTACTACGAGCACGACATGAACCTCAAGGAAATCGCCGCCGTGCTCGGCGTGACCGAATCGCGCGTGTGCCAGCTGCACAGCCAGGCGATTGCGCGTCTGCGTACGAAGATGCGGGCGCACTGAAAGCTCCCCCTGAGCCGCTGCGCGGCTTCCCCCTCTCTACCCGCTTCGCGGGGGAGGGGGACGACACCCTCGCGGCGGGGCGGCCCTTGCTCGGTGTCCCTCGCTTTGGGGCGCGCCGGTTTTTGGCGCTGCACATCTGATCAGCGCTCGCGGGTCGATGCTGCTTCAGCCCCCTTCCCCTTCCCTCTTCCTCTCCCACTCCCTTTTCTATGCGCTGCCGCGCATGGCTTGGACTTCGCGTTCGAAGATGCGCCAGAAGGCGGGTTCCTGCGTGGTGGCGAAGTTGATGCGCATGCAGGTGCTGGGCTGGCGGCCGGCGTGGAACATGGCGCCGGGGGCGATGAAGTAACCGGCGTCCAGCAGGCGCTGGGCCAAGGTTTCGGTGTCCACGCCGGTGTCCACCCAGCCGAACATGCCGGCCGGCTCGGCCGCGAAGCGCGCGCCGGCCTGCTGGGCCAGTGCCACGCTGCGCATGCGGGCCTGGGCCAGGTGCTGGCGCAGGCGCTCGGCATGGCGGCGCAGCTGGCCCTGGTCCATGCAGTGGGCCAGGGCGCGTTCCATCAGCGAGGGGGTGGTGAGCGTGGACAGCAGCTTGGTGTCCACCAGGCGCTCCACCAGGGCGGGCGGGGGCGCCAGGTAGCCCACGCGCCAGTTGGGCGCCAGCAGTTTGGCGAAGCCGCTCACATAGATGCTGTGGCTGAGGCGGTCCAGCACGGTCATGCGCGCGGCGTGGTCGGGCGCGATCTCGCCATAGGTATCGTCCTCCACCACGTAGAAGCCGAATCGCCGCGCCAGCTGCAGCACCTCGTGGGCGCTGGCCGGTGACAGGCTGTAGCCGGTGGGGTTGTGCAGCACGCTCACGCTGACGTAGAGCTTGGGTGCGCAGCTTTCGCAGTAGCGCTGCATCACGGCCAGGTCCGGCCCGTCGGGGCCGCGCGGCACGGGCAGCACGCGCATGCCCAGCGATGCCAGGCGCGCGAATTCCACGGCCCAGCCGGGCTCCTCCACCATCACCGGGTCGCCCGGCTGCAGCAGGGCGCGGCTGACCACGTCCAGCCCATGTGTGGCACCCATGGTGGTGATGATGTGCTGCGGCGCCGCCGCAATGCCCAGGCGCGCCAGGCGCCGCGACAGTGCCTCGCGCAGGCCGATGTCGCCCAGCGGGTCGCCGTAGCCCACGCAGGAGTCGTGCAGGGACTTGCCCGAGCAGGCCTTGCGCATGGCCGCCGCCAGGAAGCCGGCCTCCAGCCACTCGGCCGGCAGCACGCCCGCCCCGGGCTGCGGCCTGCCGCCCACGCTCTGGTGGAACATGCCGCGCACCAGCATGGAGGCATTGATGCGCGTGCCCTTGGGCACGCCAGGGGCCTCCTCGGCGGGGACGGCACGGGCCTGTTCGGGCTGCAGCAGCGGCGCATCCTGCACGAAGTCGCGCACGAAGAAGCCGCTTTGCGGCCGCGCCTCGACCAGGCCCTGGGCCTGCAGCAGGTCATAGGCGGCCACCACCGTGTGCGTGCTCACGCCCTGCTGGCGCGCGCATTCGCGCACCGAAGGCAGGCGTGCCCCCGCAGGCAGCAGGCGCATGCGGATGCGCTCGCCCAGGCGCTCGGCCAGCTGGGTGCTCAGGGTCTGCGGCGCCAGCCGCGAGAGGGGAACGGTCATACGGAAACGGGTGTGAACGGGTGCGAACGGCTGCAAACGGCTGTGAATGGGTCACCAGAAAGTCACTGTATCGGGATAGGCACCAATACAGAACATGCAATTGAGGGTCCAACTGTATTGGCACTGTACAGGTCTTGCACCTATATTTCATGCATTCGTGCTGCGGAGAAGGCCTGCCGTGCCCTCCTCCCCAACAGCCCCTGCCGCCTGTATGGAGACCTTCGGGGCCACCGCCTCATGCCACCGTCCGAACTCACCGCCTTGCTGCTGCTCGCCGCTTCCATGAGCTTCAGCCCCGGTCCCAACACCACGCTGTCCACGGCCCTGGCCGCCAACCACGGCCTGCGCCCGGCGCTGCGCTTCGTCCTGGCCGTGCCCGTGGGCTGGTGCGTGCTGCTGGTGCTGAGCACGGCCGGCGTGGGCGCGGCCATTGTCGCGGCGCCGCTGCTGCTGTGGCTGGTCAAGGCCGCCGGCATCGGCTACCTGCTGTGGATGGCCTGGCGCCTGAGCCGCAGCGCGCAGATGGCTTCGCTGCAATCGCCGCAGCAGCTGCAGGTGGGCTTCTGGCAGGGCGTGGGACTGCAATTCGTGAACATCAAGGCCTGGCTGCTGGCCCTGGCCATCGTGGCCGGCTGGCTGGCCGGGCGCGACGACCTGACCGAGCGCCTGACCGTGGTGCTGCCCGTCATGGCCGCCTATGCCTTTTTCAGCAATCTGCTGTATGCCTGCGTGGGCGCACTGCTGCGCCACTGGCTGGCCCAGGGACGCAGGCTGCTGTGGTTCAACCGTGCCATGGCGACCATGCTGGCGCTGACGGCGATGTGGATGGTGGCCGCATGAGGGTCCTCCACCCACGCCCAGGCAAAGGCCGTACTGGCCTGCCCAGCTATTGAAGGGAGGATGCGCAGACCCTTCACGCCCGCGACAAAATACCCTCATTGCCGGCGCAAGAGCGAGCGCACTATCCGCACTCCGCTCTTCACATGCGGCCGGCCCGTGCCCCACGACGGCATGGCAATCCATACCAGCCCGCCCGCATGGCGGGCACCGCAAAGACCTGGAACTGCTTTTTTTATGACGACCTGGACGCTGGCAGACCGTGCTGCCAAGATGAACCCCTCCGCCATCCGCGAAATCCTCAAGCTCACCGACCGTCCCGGCATCATCAGCATGGCGGGCGGCCTGCCCTCGCCGCTGGCCTTCCCGCTGGACGAGTTCACCCAGGCCTGCCAGACCGTGATGCAGCGCGATGGCGCCTCGGCCCTGCAGTACGCCACCAGCGAGGGCTTCGCCCCCCTGCGCCAGGCCGTGGCCGACTTCCTGCCCTGGGAAGTGGACCCCGACCAGGTGCTGATCACCACGGGCTCGCAGCAGGCGCTGGACCTGATCGGCAAGGTCTTCCTGGACCGTGGCAGCCGCATGCTGGTCGAAAAGCCCACCTACCTGGGCGCGCTGCAGGCCTTTGCACCGCAGGAACCGATTCCCGTGGGCGTGGACAGCGATGACGACGGCATCCTCGTCGAGGACTTCGCCGCCAAGGCCGGCACCGGCGCCGACAAGGCACGCCTGGCCTACGTGCTGCCCAACTTCCAGAACCCCACCGGCCGCACCATGGCCGAGGCACGCCGCCAGGCCCTGGTGGACAAGGCGCGCGAACTCAACATCCCGCTGATCGAGGACAACCCCTACGGCGACCTGTGGTTCGAGCAGGCCCCCGCCCTGCCGCTGGCCGCGCGCAACCCCGAAGGCGTGATCTACCTGGGCTCGTTTTCCAAGGTGCTGGCCCCCGGCCTGCGCATCGGCTTCCTGGTGGCGCCCAAGTCCGTCTACAACAAGCTGCTGCAGGCCAAGCAGGCGGCCGACCTGCACACGCCGGGCTTCAACCAGCGCGTGGTCTCCGAGGTCATCAAGGACGGCTTCCTGGACCGCCATGTGCCCACCATCCGCGCCATGTACAAGCGCCAGCGCGATGCCATGCTGGCCGCGCTGGAACGCGAAATGGCCGGCCTGGACGTTCAGTGGACCCGCCCCGTGGGCGGCATGTTCCTGTGGGTTCGCCTGCCCAAGGGCATGGATGCGCAAAAGCTGCTGCCCGCCGCCGTGGAACGCGGCACGGCCTTCGTGCCCGGCGCGCCGTTCTATGCGGACGAGCCCCAGGCCAACACGCTGCGCCTGTCCTACGTGACGGTGTCGGCCGAGCAGATCGACAAGGGCATCGCCGCCCTGGCCGACGCCATCCGCTCCACGATGTAAACCACCCCCTGAGCGGCTAGCGCCGCTTCCCCCTCTCTACCCGCTTCGCGGGGGAGGGGGACGACGCCCTCGGCTAGGCGCCCCCGCCGCGAGGCGGCTCTTGCTCGGCGTCCCTGGTGTTTGGGCCAGTTACCTGCTTGGGCCAGAGGGAAGCCGACACGCAGTCGAACCAAAGTCCGGCTTGCTGTCGGCTTTTCCATCCTCCCTTCCATCTGCCCATTGCCATGACACCTGCATACGTCTCCCGCCAGCGCCCCTTCATGACCGTGGATGTGTTCACGGCACGGCCCTACCTGGGCAATCCGCTGGCCGTCGTGCTCGACGCCACCGGGTTGACCGATGCGCAGATGCAGTCCTTCGCGGCCTGGACCAATCTGTCCGAGACCACCTTCGTGCTGCCTCCCACCGAGGCCGGTCGCGCCGCAGGCGCCGACTACCGCGTGCGCATCTTCACGCCGGGCGGCGAGCTGCCCTTTGCCGGCCATCCCACGCTGGGCAGCTGCCATGCCTGGCTGGCGCAGGGCGGCGTGCCACAGCAGGCCCAGCGCATCGTGCAGGAATGCGCCAAGGGGCTGATCGGCATCGAGCGCCAGGACGGGCGCCTGGCCTTTCAGGCACCGTCCACCGACATCAGCGACGTGGAGCCTGGCCTGCTGGAGGACGTGGCGGCCGCGCTGGGCGCAGAACGCGGCCAGATCCTGCGTGCGGCCTGGCTGGACAACGGCCCGCGCTGGATGGGCGTGCTCTTCGAACACCCCGACCAGGTGCTGTCGCTGGAGCCCGACCATGCAAGGCTCAAGGCGCTGAACACCAAGGTGGGCGCCTGCGCGTTGTACGAAAGCGCGCAAGATGCACCGGCACTGATCGGCCGCAGCAGCCGCGAGGCCCGCGCCTTTGCCACAGGACAGCGGCCAGCCGCAGCCGAGGCGGATGCCGCCCCCAGCCTGGAAGTGCGCGGCTTCGCCAGCCCCGTCGGCGTCACTGAAGACCCCGTCACCGGCAGCCTCAACGCCAGTCTGGCCCTGTGGCTGCGCGGCGAAGGCCTGCTGCGCGCGCCCTACATCGCCAGCCAGGGCTGCTGCGTGGGGCGCGACGGCCGCGTCCACGTCAGCGAGGACGCGCAGGGCGCGCTGTGGATAGGCGGCCATGTCGTGGAATGCGTGAGCGGCCAGGTACTGCTGTAGGGCCCGGCACGGCAGGCCTGTCGCCAAGGCGGCAGCCAGTCGCCCGCAGGACAAACGCCAGCGCCAGCGCTGGCCACAATCCGCGCCATGGGAACCCTCTATCTTGTGCGCCATGGCCAGGCCTCGTTTGGTGCCGAAGACTACGACCAGCTCAGCGAGCGCGGCACGGCGCAGTCGCAAAGGCTGGGTGCCTACTGGCGCGAACGCGGCCTGCGCTTCGACGCGGTCTACACGGGCACGCTGCGCCGCCATGCGCAGACGCTGGCCGGCATCGCCGACGGTCTGGGCAGCCTGCCTGCCGAGCAGCACCGCACCCAGGCGCTTGCAGGCCTCGATGAATACGACAGCGGCGCGCTGCTGCAGGCCATTCATCCGGCGCCCCTGCCCAAGCCCGACACACCCGAGCTGTACCGCCACCACTTCCGCCTGCTGTGCGATGCCCTGGCCCAGTGGATGGCCGGCACCATCAGCCCCAAAGGCATGCCCAGCTGGGATGATTTCTCGGGCGGCGTGCGCCAGGTGCTGGAGCGCGTGCGCCACGAGCATGCCGACGAAAACGTGCTGCTGGTCAGCAGTGGCGGCCCCATCTCCACGGCCGTGGGCCATGTGCTGGGCACCTCGCCCGAGGTCACCATTGCGCTGAACATGCGCATCCGCAACAGCGCCGTGACCGAGTTCACCACCAGCCCCAAGCGCCTGATGCTGCAGACCTTCAACACGCTCAACCACCTGGACACGGACGAGCACCGCAGCTGGATCACGCACGCCTGATACGGCACCGGCAAGGCTGTCACACAGCTATCGCGCCAAGGCATAGCAGCCAGAACACGGGCGCTCTGGGCCGGCCTGCGCTTTTGCGCCAAACTCGCCGGCCAGGAGACAAAAGACCCATGAACAAACGCCATTTCACGCGCAGCGCCCTGGCCTGCGCGGCCCTGCTGCTGGCCGCCATCACCAGCCAGGCCCAGCCCCTGTCGAACAAGCCCATCCGCATCGTCGTGCCCTTCGGCGCAGGCGGCGTGGCCGACGTCACCTCGCGCGTCGTCGCGCAAAAACTGGCCTCGCAACTGGGCCAGCCCGTCATCATCGACAACAAGCCCAGCGCAGGCGGTATCGTCGCGGCCGACACCGTGGCCAAGTCCGCGCCCGACGGGCACACGCTGTTCCTCATGTCCAACGGCAGTGCCGTCACCGTGGGGCTGTTCAACCAGCTGCCCTTCGACATGGTCAAGGACTTCACGCCGATATCCACTCTGGGCTACTTCGACATCGGCGTGCTCACCGCCAGCGACTCGCGCTTCAAGAACCTGGGCGAGCTGGTGGCCTGGGCCAAGGCCAACCCCGGCAAGCTCAACATCGGCAGCATCGCCATCGGCAGCACCCAGCATCTGGCAGCCGAACTGTTCAAGACCACCGCCGGCATCGACGCCCAGATCGTGCCCTTCAACGGCACCCCTGCCGTGGTCACGGCCCTGCGCGGAAAGCAGATCGACGCGGCCGTCGAAATCCTCACGCCCATCATGGGCCAGATCAACTCCAAGGCCGTCAACCTGCTGGCCATCACCGGCGACAAGCGCTCGGCCCTGCTGCCCGGCGTGCCCACGGCCCAGGAGTCAGGCGTCAAGGGCTTCGTCGCCTCCTCCTGGAACGCCCTGGCCGCCCCCGCCAAGACGCCCCCGGAAATCATCGCCCGCCTGAACAAGGAAATCGCCGCCGCCGTGAACTCCCCCGAAGTCACGCAGAAACTGCGCGAGATGAACGTGCAGGCCCAATCCAGCACGCCCGAGCAGACCGCGCAATTGCTGCAGTCGGAAATCAAGCGCTGGGGCGACGTGATCGTCCAGGCCAAGATCCCGAAACAGTAAAAAAGGCCGAGCGCAGCGAAGGCCCGCAACCACTCCCCGTATGTCAGCGCAGGTGGCCCCGCAGCGCAGCGAAGGGGTCGCGGACATTTGGGCGCATTTCTTTGCCTACTTTCTTGCTGCGCGGCAAGAAAGTAGGTCGGCCGCCGGGCCGAATCCCGGCCTCGAAAAACCACCACCCGGCAGGGTCCAAAAACGACCCCGCAACAAACCTACAACGGCTCCGGCGCCCGCCCCACAGTATCCGCAGGCAGCGCAACCATCTCGGACAACAACCGCACCAGCCCCCGAGCCGAAGCCTCCACCATCAAAGCCCCCCGCTCGGCCGTAGCCCCCGCAGCATTCCCCACCGCCCCGCAAACGTTGTAGTCCTCGATGGCCCAGCCCATCTTGGCGCTTCGCCCATTGCCCAGCAAGGCATGCAGCTGCGCCCTATCCTCCGAAGTGGAATGAAAGTCCCGCGCATGCTCCATGCGCACGGTCTCCGGCGCCAGGTGCAGCATCATCGACGTCTCGACCTCGCCGCCATGGATGCCGAAGCGGTGTTCATGCGCGCTGAACTGCGCATTGGCCGCATCGTCCACCAGTCCGAACCAGCTGCTGCTGTAGACCAGCAGGCCATGGCGCATGCGCAGCTCGCGCGCCACGATGTCCATCACGCTGACCTGTCCGCCATGACCGTTGAGCAGCAGCAGCCGGCGCACGCCGGCCCGCGCCACGCAGGCGCCCAGCTCGGTCCACAGCGCGATCACCGTGGCGGGCGACAGCGTCAGCGTGCCGGCAAAGGATTGGTGCTCCACGCTGAAGCCGATGTTCTGCGGGGGAAGGAACAGCGCGGGCAGCTCGGCCGGCAGCAGCGGCAGGGCCGCATCGATCACGCCCTGCAGCAGGCGGGCGTCGACGGACATCGGCAGGTGCGGGCCGTGCTGCTCCACGGCAGCCACGGGCAGCACCGCCACGGTGCGGGCAGCCAGGCCGCTGGCCTGGGCCTGCGCAAAGTCGCGTGCAGAGGCCTCGGCCCACCAGCGGGAAGGCCAGGCGCCGGGGGATATCTGTTCGGGCGGGGAGTCTTGCATGGCCCGATATTAGGGCCATCCATGGGCTGCCGGAGCCCTCCTCACTCGGCCTTGAAGTTGGATTCCTTGACGATGCGTTTCCAGCGCTCGTTGTCCGACTCGATCAGCCGCGCGAACTCCTCGGGCGTTCCCCGGCGCGGCACATAGCTGTAGCTGCGCAGCTTGGCCAGCACGTCGGGCATCTGCATGACCTTGTCCATCTGCTGCGCGAGCTGGGCCACGATGTCGCGGGGCGTGCCCTTGGGCGCGAGCAGGCCCGACCAGGAGCTGAAGCCCATGCCGTCCACGCCGGCCTCCTTGATGGTGGGCACCTGGGGAAAGACTTCGGCGCGCTGGGGCAGCAGCACGGCCAGGGCCTTGACCTTGCCCGTGCGGATCATCTCCACCGAGGTGAAGGAGTCGAACGAGAAATCCACCTCGCCCGCCACCACGGCCTGCATCTGCGGCGCCGTGCCCTTGTACTGGGCGTTGACGATGCCCGGCGCGCCAATCACCTTCTTGAACTGCTCGGTGATCAGCGAAATCATGCTGCTGCCCGAGGACACGCTCAACGGCTTGCCCTGTTTGGCCATGGCGACCAGCTCCTGTAGGCTGTTCACGGGCAGGTCCTTGCGTGCGATGAGGACGAAGCCCACGTCGCACAGATGGCTGATGGGCTCGAAGCTGGACAGCGCCTCGTAGCTGGTCTTGTAGAGCACGGGACTCAGGGTCTGCGCGCCGGCCGTGTTCATCAGCAGGGTGTAGCCGTCGGGCGTGGCGCGCGCGGCCAGTTCCGTGCCGATGACGCCGTTGGCACCGCCCTTGTTGTCCACCACGAAGGACTGGCCGGTCAGCTCCCCGAGCTTTTGCATGGCCAGCCGCGCCACCACGTCGGTGGTGCCACCGGCGGGAAAGGGCACGATCACGCGCACGGACTTGTCGGGATAGGCGGCTGCCGCGCGCGCGTGCTGCGGCAGTCCCCAGGCTGCGGCCGCTGCCGCGCCAGCGGCCAGGAAGTGGCGGCGAGATGTCTCCTGCATGGCTTGTCTCCTTGTGTTGCTCTATCCCGGATGGGTGGCTGGTCCATGATGGGCAACGGACATATCGCCTGTCCAATACCAAGCGCCTATGCAACGATATCTTTTGCCAATCGTCCTGCAGCCGGCCACAGGCGATCTCTCTGGACGGCCCGCTACCATCGCAGCCTGCAGCCGGGGGAACCAAAGACCATGCCCCTGGCTCCCACAGTCCGCCATGCCGCACCAACCACCTCTTCGCCACACTGCCCCCCAGCACCTCGCCTTCTGGCTCCTCGCCTTTTTCCTTGCCGCCGCCAGCCTGCTTGCCACCCCTGCCAGCGCGCAGTTGCGCCTGAAGACCGGCAGCGGGGCGGCCGCGGCCGTGGACACGCCACGCGTGCGGGCCGAGCTCGTGGCCCAGGCACCCGAAGGCGTTCAGCCCGGCCAGACGCTGTGGCTGGGCCTGCTGATCACCCACCAGCCCGAATGGCATACCTATTGGAAGAACGCCGGTGACTCCGGCCTGGCCACCGAGTTGAACTGGCAGCTGCCTGCAGGCCTGACGGCTGGCGAGATCCAGTGGCCCGTGCCCGAGGCGCTGCGCGTGGGCCCGCTGCTCAACTACGGCTATGAAGGCCAGGTGCTGCTGCCCGTGCCCGTGCAGGTGGCCGCCGACTTCAAGCCGCCCGCGTCCGGCATGCTGGACCTGCGCCTGCATGCGAATTGGCTGGTCTGCCGCGTGGAGTGCATTCCCGAGGAAGGCGATTTCCAGCTGCAGCTGCCCGTGCAGGGCAGCACGGCAGGCCAGGGACAGGCCTTCACCCAGGCCTGGGCGCTCAAGCCCCAGGCACTGTCTGCGCCAGCCCAGGCCAAGGTGGTGCCGGCCAGCCAGCCTGCCGCACAAGGCAGGACGCCCGACGAGCGCGTGCAGCTGCGCATCGAGGGTCTGCCGGAATCCCTGCAGGGCCGCACGCTGGACTTCTATCCCGAATCTTCCGACACCTTCCACCACGCGGCAGAACTGGGCAAGGACTGGCAGCAGCATTGGGACGGCGCGGCCTGGGTGGCCGAGCTGCCCCTGTCCGACATGCGCGGCGAGACCCCGGCAAAGCTGCCCGTGGTCCTGGCCCTGCCGCCCGCCGAGCGCGCCGCAGCGCTGGAGCAGGGCCAGCCCGTGGCCTGGCGCGCCGAGGCCCCGGTCGAGGGCCGCTGGACGGCTGCCGCCATGGCCAGCGTTTCCCCCGCACTGGCCGCTGCCCTGGCGGCCAACCAGGCCGCTGCGCCTGCTGCCAGCGCCACCAGCCTGTGGATGGCCCTGCTCGGTGGCCTGGTGGGTGGACTGATCCTGAACCTCATGCCCTGCGTCTTCCCGGTGCTGGCCATCAAGATCCTGGGCTTTGCACGCCATGGACAGGACCGCCGCGCCCAGCGCCTGGGCGGGCTGGCCTATACGGCGGGCGTGGTCCTGTCCTTCCTGGCCCTGGGTGGCCTGCTGCTGGCCCTGCGCGCGGCAGGCGAGCAGCTGGGCTGGGGCTTTCAGCTGCAGTCGCCGGCCATCGTGGCCCTGCTGGCAGCCCTGTTCACGCTGCTGGGGCTGAACCTGGCAGGCCTGTTCGAGTTCGGCTCCATGCTGCCCGGCCGCTGGGCTGCGGCCCATGCGCGTCATCCGGTGGCCGATGCGTTTCTGTCCGGCGTGCTGGCCGTGGCCATTGCCTCGCCCTGCACGGCGCCGTTCATGGGCGCCTCGCTGGGCTTTGCCATCGACATGCCGGCCCTGCAGGCGCTGACGGTGTTTGCCGCCCTGGGCCTGGGCATGGCCCTGCCCTATCTGCTGGCCAGCTTCGTTCCGGCCGTGGTGCGCTGGCTGCCGCGCCCGGGCGCCTGGATGGATACCTTCCGCCGCGCCATGGCCTTCCCCATGTTCGCCACCGTGGTCTGGCTGGTCTGGGTGCTGGGGCACCAGAGCGGCATCGACGCCGCCACCGCGCTGCTGGCCCTGCTGCTGGCCTTCAGCGCCCTGGTCTGGACGCTGACGCTCAAGGGCCGCACCCGGGCCGTGCTGGCCACGCTGGCCGTGGTGCTGGCAGGTGCGCTGCTGGCCACCACCGCGCCCCTGATCACCACGCCTGCCCAGGCGGAGGGCACGGGCACGGCGTCCGCTGCAGGCGAGCGCTGGCAGCCCTGGTCGGCCGCCCGCGTGGCCGAGCTGCAGGCGGCGGGCAAGCCCGTGTTCGTGGACTACACGGCCGCCTGGTGCGTGACCTGCCAGGTCAACAAGCGCACCACGCTCAACCATGAGGAGGTGCTGGCCGCCTTCGACAAGCACGGCGTGACCCTGCTGCGCGCCGACTGGACGCGGCGCGACCCGGCCATCACCGCTGCGCTGCAGCAACTGGGCCGCAGCGGCGTGCCCGTCTATGTGCTGCATGCGCCGGGCAAGCCCCCGGTGGTGCTCAGCGAGCTGCTATCGAAGAGCGAGGTACTGGGGGCGTTGGCCGCGCTTTGACGGCACGCCCTCCTGGGACAAACCCCGATTTTGGGTAGGTCCCAGGCCTACATTTGTTGCAGCGCACGCCGTCCTAGACTGGATGCATCCGGGGAATACCGCAATCCGAACGCTAGGCGCCGCGGCTGCCGCCCGACTCCGGAGACCCGCCCGCGCGGCAACTGCCCGCCCTGCACGACACAGGAGGTGGGCCATGCATGCACTGATCACCCATTCGCACCCTTCGGGGGTGCACCATCGTTCACGCGGCAAGGGATTGCTGCTGGCGCTGGGACTTGCCAGCCTGGCCGTGGCGGGGATCGTCCTGCCCTTTGTGTGGGACCTGCTGGGCTTCGTCAACGGATTGCCCAAGATGGGATGGCTGCAGTCCATCCTGGCGGTCTCGCCGGTGTTCAGCTGGCTGATGATGTTCGCCTGGGGCCTGGCCGTTCCCGTGGCGCTGATCTATGCGCTCTACCACCCGCAGACCCATCCCTGGGGCAATGCCGCCATGGTGGCGGGCGCCATGTTCATCGCCGTCACCTGGTACGTGCACATGCCCGCCGCATCGCAATGCACGGCGATGTATCCGCAGACCGGCATGGCCTGCTCGGTGCTGCAATGGGGCTTCAGCATGAGCCTGGGCGTGGCAACGGCGGCCTATGTGTTCCTGGTCTTCATGATTGCGCTGTCCTCGCTGGGGCTGCTGGCCGAATGCGTTGCGCGCAATGAGCCGCCCAGGCCCTGAATCCGCAGGGTTTTGGGCAAGGGTCCCGGCCGCCGATTTTTTGCCGCCGGGCCGCCCCAAGGCAAAAAGCGGCCCCCTCGGGGGGCAGCGGACCTTGCGCAGCAAAGGGAGCGTGGGGGCTTCTTTTATAATGGCGGTTGGGTGTCCAGACCGCATGGGGCGGCAGGACAGGTGTTGATAGCGCAGGTCGGGCCGCCTGCGCACCGGGGCCGCAAGGCCCCTTTGCTGCTTTGCACATGAACACCTACACGACCCCGCGGCCGTCCGGCCCGCGCACGCCCCTTTTCCTGTCTTTCGCCGATCGCGTCGGCGCCTTCCTGTCCCGCTGGTCCCATGCCGAGGCTGCGGGCGGCATCGTGCTGCTGCTGGCAGCGGCCGCCGCCCTGCTCTGGGCGAACTCCGGCTGGGCCGGCTCCTATGAGGCGCTGTGGCACACGCCGCTGAGCCTGGGCCTGGGCCCGTGGCAGCTGTCGCAATCCCTGCATTTCTGGGTCAATGACGCGCTGATGAGCGTGTTCTTTCTCGTGGTCGGCATGGAGATACGCCGCGAGATGCATTCCGGCGCACTGGCCCAGCCGCGCCAGGCGCTGCTGCCCGTGATGGCCGCGCTGGGCGGCGTGGTGGCGCCGGCCCTGATCTTCCTGGCCTTCAACGCCGCGCCGCCGCTGCGCAATGGCTGGGCCGTGCCCACGGCCACCGACATCGCCTTTGCCATGGGCGTGCTGGCCCTGCTGGGCCGGGGCCTGCCGCCCGCGCTGCGCGTGTTCCTGCTGGCGCTGGCCATCATCGACGACCTGGTGGCCGTGCTCATCATTGCGCTGTTCTATTCGGGCGGGCTGCAGTGGAGCCAGCTGCTGGTGGCCGCCGCCGGCCTGGCCGGCGTGTTCCTGCTGCAGTCGCTGGGCGTGCGCCGCGCCTGGGCCTATGTGCTGCCGGGCGCCGTGCTCTGGTGGGGCATCTGGCAGACCGGCGCCCATCCCACGCTGGCCGGCGTGGTGCTGGGCCTGGTGACACCCGTGCACGCACTGGCAGGCCGCGAAAGCGCCGCGCCCGTGGAGCGTGTGCAGGCGGACCTGCATCCCTGGGTGGCCTTTGGCGTGATGCCGCTGTTTGCGCTGGCCAATGCCGGCGTGCCGCTGCAGGGCGCGGGCACCACTGGCATTGATGTGGCGGGCACGTCGGCCGTGATGTGGGGCGTGGCCCTGGCCCTGGTGCTGGGCAAGCCGCTGGGCGTGCTGCTCAGCTGCTGGCTGGCCGTGCGCCTGCGGATGTGCGCACTGCCGCCAGGCATGGGCTGGAGCGACACGCTGCTGGCCGGCCTGCTGGCAGGCATTGGCTTCACCATGGCCATCTTCATCGCCACGCTGGCTTTTGACAGCGAGGCCCTGCTCAATGCCGCCAAGCTGGGGGTGCTGATGGCGTCGGCCACGGCCGCCGTGCTGGGCCTGGCCTGGGGCCTGGTGCTGCGCCGCCGCCATGCTGCGGCCGCGACAGTGCAGCCGGCCTGATCCGCATGCGCTGCGTACACTGCGGCGCATGAGTGATACAGCCACAGACTCCCGCCTGCGTGACATCCTCGTGCAGTGCCGCACCCTGGCCGTGGTCGGCCTGTCGCCGCAGCCCGACCGGCCCAGCCACCAGGCCTCGCAGTACATGCAGCGCCACGGCTACCGCATCGTTCCCGTGAACCCCGTGGTCGCACGCGAAGGCGGACGCATCCTGGGCGAGCCCGTCCATGCCAGCCTGGCCGACGCTGCGGCCGCGCTGGCCGCACAGGGCCTGCGCATCGACATGGTCGATTGCTTCCGAAAGAGCGAGGACATCCCGCCGCTGGCCGCCGAGGCCGTTGCCATCGGCGCGCGCTGCCTGTGGCTGCAATTGGGCGTGGTCAACGACAAAGCCCTGGAACTGGCCCGCGCTGCGGGCCTGTGGACCGTGCAGGACCGCTGCGTGAAGATCGAGCACCAGCGCCTGCTGGCCGATGCCCCAGCCGCTGCCCGGTAGCTCAGGAATTGCCCATGAAAAAGGCCGCAGCCCCTGAAAGGCTGCGGCCTGCAATTGGCGTGGACCAAGGCCCGGTCAGTCCGGTGCAGGTTACCTGCCTCCGTCCGGGTGTCTGCTTCAGCCCACATCCAGCATCATGCACGGTCTTTGTGACAGCCCTGTGATGCACATCACGGTCCGGCTCACTGCACAAGAAGCCGGATCCGCCCTCTCTTTCCGAAAATCCCCCGATTCCCCCCAAGCGCCGGGACGGCCTCAGCCGCGCCGCGTGAACAGGCGCATGTAGCGCGAAGGCAGGTCCTGCATGCGCATCATGATGGGCAGGTCTGCCGTGTTGAAGTCGCTGTCCCAGGCCGGCGCGCCCAGCACCTTGGCGCCCGTGCGCAGATAGCCCTGGATCAGCGCGGGCGGCTCCACGCTCATGCCGCTGGTGCTGACCGATGCCAGCTCCTCGGGCAGGGCCACGCGGGGACGCACCTGCAGCTCGGGCTCGGCCAGATGGGTCTGGCGCAGTTGCTGCCAGACGCGCGCCGGGCCTTCGCCGTGGGCCAGGCCCGGGTACTGCATGGGAATGCTGGCGCAGCCGACCATGGCGTCCAGCTGGTTGCGCTGCATGAATTCGGCCAGGGCGCCCCACAGCGCCAGGATCACGCCACCCTGGCGGTGCGACGCATGCACGCAGCTGCGGCCCAGCTCCACCATGCGCGGGCGCCAGGCGTGCAGCGGGGCGAGGTCGAATTCCTGGTCGGAGTACAAGCCGCCGGCGCGCAGCGCCTGGGTGGGGGTGAGCAGGCGGTAGGTGCCGATGACCACGCCCCGGTCGGCATCGCAGACCATGAGGTGCTCGCAGAAATCGTCGAAGGCGTCGATGTCGTGTCCGGCCAGCGGCGTCTGCAGCACGGCGCCCATCTCGGCGGCGAACACCGCGTGGCGCAGGCGCTGCACCTGTCGCACTTCGTCAAGGTGCCGGGCCCAGCGCACGTCCAGCCGCAGCGGTTTGTCTGCGGCCTGGGGTGGCTGGAGAAGCGCGGAAAGCGGGGGCTTGGCGACGTCGATCGCCGCGTTGCGAAGGGTGTCAAGAATGTCCATATGCCCGCCTTCCTCGTCATGTTGGACGCAGTCGGTGACCTGCCTGTGCCACTCGGTTTGCCTGCGTGCCGCCATTGTGGAAAGCCGCCATGAAAGTCCCGCGACGGTTGCGTTACAGCAACATGTCACACCGCACTGCAATGGTGCACTGCAGCAAATGCCTCTATGACAGGTGTTGCACGCAAGTTGGTGCACGCCACCACAGGGTTGGCATGTCGTCAAGAATGAAACAAATTGTGCGTTAATGACAGGGCCGCATGCCCGGCCATCGCGGCTTGCGGAGTCCTCAGTCTTCCCTTGCCGCGCCATGCTCCAGACCCTTCGCTCCAAGATTCTTGCCATCAGCACAGCCACCGTGGTCGGCGCCCTTGCCATCACGGGGGCCGCCACGTACCACATCGTCCGCGGCAGCACGTTCCAGACCATCGAACAGGATCTGGATGCCATCACCGCAGGCAACACCATGGCCATCGACCAGTGGGTGGCATCCAAGGCACGCGCCGTCAGCGCCGCCGCCGCCGTGATCGAGCATGGCGACCCGCAGGGCTTTGCCGCCCACATGGGTCAGGCCAGTGGCTTTCCCATCACCACGGTGGGCTGGCAGGACAAGACCTTCAAGTCCACCACCAGCACCCCGCCCGACTACGACCCCACGGCCCGGCCCTGGTACAAGAGCGCCGTGCAGGCCGGCAAGCTGACGCTGACCAAGCCCTATGGCGACTCCACCACGGGCGTGCCCTATGTGGCCTTCGTGGCGCCCATGCTGCGCGGCGGCGCGCTGCAGGGCGTGATCAGCGGCGCCGTGCCGCTGGAGGGCGTGCGCGAGGTGGTCTCGGCCATCCGCCCGACGCCCGGCAGCCTGGGCTTTGTGGTCAGCCGTGACGGCCAGGTGCTGGCGCATGCCGATGCCAAGCTGCTGCTCAAGCCCACCTCCGACCTGTCCGAGCTGCTGACGCCGGCCGCGCTGACCGCGCTGGCCAGCGCCACGGCGCCGCTGGAAGTGAACCTGGGCGGCAGCGCCAAGCTGCTCAAGGCCCGCCCCGTGCAGGGCACGGACTGGCTGCTGGTGGTGGCGCTGGACAAGGCCGAGGCCACGACCGGCCTGCAAAGCGTGCTCAAGACGCTGGCCATTGCCATCGTGCTGCTGGCCTGCCTGGCAACGGCCGTGGCGGCGGCGCTGACGGCACAGTCCTTCCGGCGCCTGTCGCAGGTGCGCGACGCCATGGACAAGATCGGCTCGGGCGGCGGCGACCTGACGCAGCGCCTGCCGGTGTCGGGCAATGACGAAGTGGCGCAGATCGCCTCGTCCTTCAACGGCTTCGTCGAGCAGATCGGCACCGTGCTCAAGGATGTGCGCAACGGCGTGGAGTCCATGAAGACCGCCACCGACGAGATCAAGCTGGGCAACCTGGACCTGTCCAACCGCACCGAGTCCTCGGCCAGCAGCCTGCAGGAGACCTCGGCCTCGCTGTCGCAGCTGACGGCCAATGTGCGCCAGTCGGCCGAGGCGGCCGCCATGGCCACGCGCCTGGCCCAGTCGGCCAGCAGCTCGGCCACCAAGGGTGGCGACGTGGTGGGCAGCGCCGTGAGCACCATGGACGACATCTCCAAGGCCTCGTCCAAGATCGGCGAGATCATCGGCGTCATCGACGCCATCGCCTTCCAGACCAACATCCTGGCGCTCAATGCCGCCGTCGAGGCAGCCCGCGCGGGTGAGCAGGGCCGGGGCTTTGCCGTGGTGGCGGCAGAAGTACGCAGCCTGGCCCACCGCAGCGCGGCGGCCGCCAAGGAGATCAAGACCCTGATCGACGCCTCCGGCGCCAGCGTGGCCATGGGCACGGACCGCGTGCGCGCGGCCGGCCAGACCATGGGCGAGATCGTGGAGGGCATCCAGCGCGTCTCCCAGATCATTGTCGAGATCAACGGCGCCATGACCGAGCAGAGCGTGGGCATCGGCCAGATCAACCAGGCCGTGGCCGACATGGACCGCGCCACGCAGCAGAACGCCGCGCTGGTGGAGGAGTCCACCGCCGCATCGTCCGTGCTCAACGAGCAGGCCCACCACCTGTCGCGCACGGTGGCCGGCTTCACGCTGGAAGGGCGTGCGCCTGCCCGGGATCAGTTGCTGCTCACCAACTGAGCCGCAGCAAGCGACGGGCTCAGGCCTGGGCCGGCGCTCCCAGGCGCTGGGACAGGCTGCGCGCCTGGGCCTGCAGCAGCAGGGCCGGCCGGCCTTGCAGGTCCAGGTCCAGCGTGGCCGAAGGGCCGATGGCGGCAATGGCCAGCACCAGCTGGCCAAAGCCGTCGAACACCGGCACGGCCAGCGCGCTCACGCCTGACAGCAGCTGGTTCTCGACCCGGCTCAGGCGGCTGGCGCGGATGGCGGCCAGCTCCTTTGCAAAGGCGGGCTCTTCCAGGCTGTGGCCTTCCGCGTCCAGCAGGGGCGCGATGCGCCCGGGCTCGCCAAAGGCCGCAAAGATCTTGCCCGTGGCCGTGTGGCGCAGCGATGCGGGCGTGCCGTGGCGCATGGCCACATAGACATGGGTGGGCCCCTCTTCCACGCGGATGATGGTCGGCCCCTGGCCGCTCCACATGGCAATCGACACCGTGCTGCCCACCTCCTGCGCCAGCGCGGGCAGCTCGGCAATCGCCAGGCGCACGGGATCGGCCTGCTGCAGGCTGATCAGCCCCATCTGTATGGCCAGCGGCCCCAGGCCGTAGTGGCCGCTGGCGCGGTCCTGCTCCATCAGGCCCAGCTTGCAGAAGCTCACCAGGTAGGGATGGGCCTTGGCCGCCGTCATGCCGGCCTCGCGCGCCAGATCCTTCAGCGCCATGCGCCGGCCCGTGCGCGCCAGCGCCTTGAGCAGCTGGCCGCCGACCTCCACGCTCTGGATGCCGCGCGGGCCGCGCGCGGGCTCGTCATCGGCGCTGTCGGAGGGGAAGACGGGGTCGTTCGGGGAGGAGGCGGCATCGGACATGGCAGGCATTGTGAAGGCTGGAACCCGAAGTTTGCGGCTCCGAGGGTTTTTCACTATGTCAAATGAATTGTTCAATGTTGAATTTTTCCCTAGCATTCATGCATTCGATAAAAACAAATGCATTTGTCCATCTCAAAAGCAGGATGCCCATGACCACCAAGACCTTTGCCTCCGCCGCCGACCTCGAAATCAAGCAGGTCAGCTTCGACAAGCTCTCCGAGCACGCCTATGCCTACACGGCCGAAGGCGACCCCAACACCGGCATCATCATTGGCGACGACGCCGTGATGGTGATCGACACCCAGGCCACGCCCGTCATGGCCCAGGACGTGATCCGCCGCATCCGCGAGATCACCGACAAGCCCATCAAGTACGTCACGCTGTCGCACTACCACGCGGTGCGCGTGCTGGGCGCCTCGGCCTTCTTCGCGGAAGGTGCCGAGCACATCATCGCCAGCCAGGACACCTATGACCTCATCGTGGAGCGCGGCGAGCAGGACAAGGCCAGCGAGATCGGCCGCTTCCCGCGCCTGTTCCAGAACGTGGAAAGCGTGCCCGACGGCATGACCTGGCCCACCCTCACCTTCACCGGCAAGATGACGCTGTGGCTGGGCAAGCTCGAGGTGCAGATCCTGCAGCTGGGCCGCGGCCACACCAAGGGCGACACCGTGGTCTGGCTGCCCCAGGACAAGGTGCTGTTCAGCGGCGACCTGGTGGAGTTCGGCGCCACGCCCTATGCGGGCGACGCCTACTTCCAGGACTGGCCGCACACGCTGGACGCCATCGCCGCCCTGCAGCCCGAAAAGCTCGTGCCCGGCCGGGGCGCCGCGCTGCAGACGCCGGCCGAGGTGCAGGCCGGCCTGGCCGGCACGCGCGACTTCATCAGCGACCTGTGGACCGAGGTCAAGGCCGGCGCCGATGCCCAGCAGGACCTGCGCAAGGTCTACGAGGCCGCCTTCGCCAAGCTGCAGCCCAAGTACGGCCAGTGGGTGATCTTCAACCACTGCATGCCCTTCGATGTGACCCGCGCCTATGACGAGGCATCGGGCCACGCCGACCCGCGCATCTGGACCGCCGAGCGCGACCGCCAGATGTGGCTGGCGCTCGAAGGCTGATGCACGGCGGCGTCCGGGCCTGAACACCGGCACGCCCGCCCATCGCACCCGTCCGTGAACCGGCGCCCTGGCGCGCCGGCGGGGATGGCTGCGCCCTTTTTTCCACACTGCCCACGCCAGAGGACGAACACCATGTCCCACCCCGCCATCTCCCTGCAAGCGCTGCGCGGCAGCGGCGCAGACATACAGTCCATCCACATTCCCTACGAGCGCCATGCCGACCAGGACGCCGGTGCGGACACGCCCGCCCGGCATCCCGTGGTCATCGTCGGCGCCGGCCCCGTAGGCCTGTCGCTGGCCATCGACCTGGCCCAGCGCGGCCAGCGCGTGGTGCTGCTGGACAACGACTGCCGGCTGTCCACGGGCTCGCGCGCCATCTGCTTTTCCAAGCGCACGCTGGAGATCTGGGACCGCCTGGGCGTGGGCCAGCCCATGGTGGACAAGGGCGTGTCCTGGAACCTGGGCAAGGTCTTCTTCAAGGACCAGCCGCTGTACCGCTTCGACCTGCTGCCCGAGGACGGCCACGAGCGCCCGGCCTTCATCAACCTGCAGCAGTACTACGCCGAGGCCTATCTGGTCGAGCGAGCCCTGCAGCTCCCGCTGATCGACCTGCGCTGGCACAGCAAGGTCACGGCACTGGAGCCGCAGGCCGAGGGCGCCCTGCTGACCGTGGAGACGCCTGACGGCAGCTACCGCATCGATGCGCAATGGGTTCTGGCCTGCGATGGCTCGCGCTCGCCGCTGCGTGGCCTGCTGGGCCAGGAAAGCCATGGCCGCATCTTCCGCGACCGCTTCCTGATCGCCGACGTGAAGATGCATGCCGAATTCCCCACCGAGCGCTGGTTCTGGTTCGACCCGCCCTTCCACCCGGGCCAGAGCGTGCTGCTGCACCGCCAGCCCGACGATGTCTGGCGCATCGACTTCCAGCTGGGCTGGGACGCCGATCCCGAGGAAGAGAAAAAGCCCGAGAACATCGTGCCGCGCATCCGCGCCCTGCTGGGCAAGGACGCGCCCTTCGAACTGGAATGGGCCAGCGTCTACACCTTCGCCTGCCTGCGCATGGACCGATTCGTCCATGGCCGCGTGGTCTTTGCGGGCGACAGCGCCCACGGCGTCTCGCCGTTTGGCGCACGCGGCGCCAACAGCGGCGTGCAGGATGCCGAGAACCTGGCCTGGAAGCTGGACCGCGTGCTGCGCGGCCAGGCCGATGCCTCGCTGATCGCCACCTACGGCGCCGAGCGCGAATACGCGGCCGACGAGAACATCCGCAACTCCACGCGCGCCACCGACTTCATCACGCCCAAGAGCGAGATCAGCCGCCTGTTCCGCGACGCCGTGCTGGACCTGGCGCGCGACCATGAATTCGCGCGCCGCATCGTCAACAGCGGGCGGCTGTCCGTGCCGGCCACGCTGCATGGCTCCGCGCTCAACACGCCTGACACCGACACCTTCGACGGAACGCAGCTGCCCGGCGCCGTGCTGGCCGATGCGCCCATGCGCCGGCCCGGCGCAGACGGCACGGCCTGGCTGCTGCGCGCACTGGGACCGGACTTCACGCTGCTGCACTTCGGCCCCACGCCGGCCTGGGCGCAGGCGCTGCCCGGCGTGCTCAACCTGTCCATCGCGGCCGAGGGAGAGGCCCATGCACCAGACGCCGACCTCATCGATGCGCGCGGCCTGGCGGCCAAACGCCTGGATGCACGCCCCGGCACCAGCTACCTGCTGCGGCCTGACCAGCATGTCTGCGCGCGCTGGCGCCGCCCCGACGAAGCCGGCGTGCGCGCCGCGCTGCAAAGAGCCTGCGGCGCCGCCGCCACGGCCTGAACCTCTTACGCCCCATCCACAGGAGACCGCCATGCTGCTGTCCACCCACCCCAACCTGCAGGCCTGCGACGATTTCTACGAAGCCCTGATCGCCACCCACCAGGGGCTCGATACCGCGCAAAGCCATGCCCTCAATGCCCGCCTCGTGCTGCTGCTGGCCAACCACATCGGCCACCAGGGCACCTTGCTGCATGCGCTCGAACTGGCCCGCGCCAGCGCAGGACTTGCCCCTGCCGGCGCGGACCCGGCCGAGCGCGGCGCCGTGACGCCGGTCGCCCCGGTGCACGCGGCCGCCTGAAGCCGCGCGCCGCCGCCCGTGCGGCGGCCTGCCATCCCCACAAAGGCGCCCGCCTCACACCTTGGACATCTCACAAGGGCGCCGCATACAACATGGAGACAAGGATGCAACGCAAGCAGTTTCTGGCCGCACTGGCCTGCTCGGGCCTGGCCCTGGCCGCAGGGCCTGCCGCCCTGGCACAGGACAAGCCCCTGGAATGGGTCGTGGGCTATGCGGCCGGCGGCGGCTCGGACGTGGTCGCCCGCGTCATCGCCGAGGCCATGGGCCGCAACATGGAGCGGGTCATCGTCATCAACAACAAGCCCGGCGCGGGCACCAACATCGCAGCCGAGTACAGCGCCCGCTCGCGCGACTACGGCAACCTCATGTTCACGGCCGACTTCGCCACGCTGGCGGCCAACCCCTTCCTGTTCAGCAAGCTCAACTACAACGCCGAGCGCGACTTCAAGCCCGTGGGCATGCTGGTGCGCTTTCCCATGCTGCTGGTGGTCAACAACGAGGTGCCCGCCACCAACCTCGCCGAATTCCTGGCCTGGGCCAAACAGCAAAAGACCGGCGTGAGCTGGGGCTCGGCCGGACTGGGCAGCCCCCACCACCTGGTGGGCGAACTGTTCCGCGAACAGGCGGGCATCAGCAACATGACCCATGTGCCCTACCGTGGCGCCGCCCCAGCCGTGCAGGACGTGGTCGGCGGCCAGATCCCTGCCATGTGGGCCGACAGCGCCACCATCATTCCCTTCCTGAGCGAGAAAAAGCTCAAGGCCATCGGCGTGGCCAGCCCCGCGCGCGTGGACGTTCTGCCCCAGATCGCCACGCTGCAGGAGCAGGGCCTGAAAGGTTTCGAGGGCTATGCCTGGCAGGGCATCGTCGTGCCCACGGGCAGCTCGGCCGAGGTGGTCAAGAAGTTCAGCCAGTCGCTGCAGCAGGCCCTGGCCGACACCCGCACCAAGGCACGCCTGGCCGCCATGGGCGTGGAACCCATGCCCGGCAGCGCCGACCAGATGGGCCAGTTCGTGCGCGCCGAGCGCAGCAAGTGGGGACGGGTGATCTCGGCCAACAACATCAAGCTGGATTGAGCGCCACGCTGCAGATGCAAAAAGGCTGCCGGTCCGGCAGCCTTTTTCGTTGTGGCGGGGGGTTGCGTCTCAGGCCACCGCCGCCGCCTGCGCACTGCGCCCCATCCCCAGATAGGTATCGATGATGCGCCGGTCGTGCAGCAGATCCCTGGCCGCGCCGCTGAGGGCCACGGCGCCCATCTCCAGCACGTAGGCACGGTCGGCCACCTTGAGGGCGGCGCGCGCGTTCTGCTCGACCAGCAGCACCGAGACGCCGTGGTCGCGCAGGCCGGCCACGACCTGCAGCACCTCGCGCACGATCAGCGGTGCCAGGCCCAGCGAGGGCTCGTCCAGCAGCAGCAGGCGCGGGCGTGCCATCAGCGCGCGGCCGATGGCCAGCATCTGGCGCTCGCCGCCCGACAGGGTGGAGGCCATCTGCGGGCGCCGCTCCCTCAGGCGCGGGAAGATGGCAAAGACCTCGTCCATGCGCTGCGCCTGGTCGCGCAGGCCTCGGCGCCAGCGCGAGAAGCCGCCCAGCAGCAGGTTGTCCTCCACCGACATCTCGCCGAACAGCTCGCGCTTTTCGGGCACCAGGGCCACGCCGTTGGCCACCATGACCTCGACGCCGGGGCGTGCGATGCGCTTGCCGTCCAGATGGATCTCGCCGCGCGAGGGCAGCAGGCCCATGGCGGCCGACAGCAGCGTGGTCTTGCCCGCGCCGTTGGGGCCGATGACGGTGACGATCTCGCCGCTGCGCACATCCAGATCCACCTGGTGCACGGCCTCCACGGGACCGTAGGACACGCTCAGGCCCTTGAGCTGCAAAAGGGTGTCGCTCATGCCGTCTCTCCGGTTGCCTCGTCGTCGTCGCCGCCGCCCAGGTAGGCATCCAGCACGCGCTGGTTGACCTGGATCTGGGCCGGCGTGCCTTCGGCGATCACGGTGCCGAACTCCAGCACCGTGATGCGGTCCGCAAGATTCATGACGAACTCCATGTCGTGCTCCACGACGAGAATGCCCAGCCCCTCGCCGCGCAGCTGGCGCAGCAGGTCGGCCAGGGCCTGTTTTTCCAGGTGGCGCAGGCCGGCGGCCGGCTCGTCCAGCAGCAGGGCCGCGGGCTGGCCGGCCAGGGCGCGAGCGATCTCCACGATGCGCTGCTGGCCCAGGGCCAGCGAGGCGGCCGGCACATCGGCGAAGGCGCCCAGGCCGCAGCGCTCGATCTGGCGGCGCGCCTCGGCCAGTACCGAGGCCTCCTCGGCCCGGTCCAGGCGCAGCATGGAGGCCAGCCAGCCCCGGTGCGCACGCCGGTGCGCGCCCACGGCCACGTTCTCCAGCACGCTGCGCTGGCCCAGCAGACGCACATGCTGGAAGGTGCGGCCCAGGCCCAGGGCGGCGAAGCGGCGCGAGGGCGCATCGTTCATGGCCTGGTCCATGAAGCGCACCTGGCCCTCGGTGGGCGAGTCCACGCCCGAGATCATGTTGAAGAAAGTGCTCTTGCCCGCGCCGTTGGGGCCGATCAGCGCATGCACCTCTCCGGCCTTGAGCGTCATGGCCACATCGTTGTTGGCCACCAGGCCGCCAAAGCGCTTGGTCACATGCTCGGCCGCCAGCAGCACCTGGCCCGCCGCGGGCAGCGCGCGCTGCGCCAGCGGCGCCGCGTCCGCCAGCTTCAGGTCGGACACGGGCCGGCGCACCCAGCGCGCCGTGAGCGCCTGCAGCGTGGGCCACAGGCCTTCTGCAAAGCGCTGCAGCACCAGCACCATCAGCAGGCCGAAGACGATGACCTCGAAATTGCCGCTGGTGCCCAGCAGGGCCGGCAATATGTCCTGCAGCTTTTGCTTGACCAGGGTGATCAGCGTGGCACCCAGCACGGCGCCCCACAGGTGGCCGGCGCCGCCGACCACGGCCATGAACAGGTACTCGATGCCCACGTTCAGGTTGAAGGGCGCCGGGCTCACGAAGCGCTGCATGTGGGCGTAGAGCCAGCCCGACAGCGTGGCCAGCAGGGCCGCCAGCACGAAGAGCTTGACGCGGTAGTGCGCCGTGTCGATGCCCATGGACTCGGCCATGACGCGGCCGCCGCGCAGCGCGCGGATGGCCCGGCCCTCGCGCGAGTCCAGCAGGTTGTGCAGCAGCCACAGCGCCACCAGCAGCACGGCCCAGATCACCACGCCCATGGCGCGCGGCGAGGCCAGCGAGACGCCGCCGATCACCAGCGGCGCAATGCCCGTGATGCCGGTCTGCCCGCCCAGGAACTCCATGTTGCCGAACAGGTAGTACAGGCTCAGCCCCCAGGCGATGGTGCACAGCGGCAGGTAGTGGCCCTGCAGCTTGACCGTGACCGCGCCCAGCAGCCAGGCCACGACGAAGGTGATGAGCAGTCCCAGCGCCAGGCCCACCCAGGGCAGGCCCGCCGCGCCCACCAGCCCGCCCAGCGCGGCCACCGAGGCAGGCGCCGTGCACACCCAGGCCGTGGCATAGGCGCCGATGCCCACGAAGGCCGCCTGGCCGAACGAGGTCATGCCGCCCACGCCAGTCAGCATCACCAGGCCTGCGGCCACCATGGCGAACAGGCCGATGTAGCTGAGGATGACGACGGTGAAATCAGGCAGAAAGCCCCAGGACGCGGCCAGCAGCGCAATGGCCGCCACCGTGAGCACGCGCGTGCTGATGCCGCCCGAAGCGGCCTTTGCAGGCGCCGTGGCCTGCGAGGAAACGGGGGCGCTCATTCTTCTTCCTCCACATGGTGGCTATTGCGCGATCGCCACCACAGCACCGGGATGATCAGCGTGAACACCAGCACCTCCTTGTAGGCACTGGCCCAGAACGACGAGAAGGCCTCAAGCAGCCCGACCAGCAGCGCGCCGGCCAGGGCCAGCGGGTAGCTGGCCAGCCCGCCCACGATGGCGGCCACGAAGCCCTTGAGGCCGATCAGAAAGCCGGTGTCGTAGTACACCGTGGTCAGCGGCGCGATCAGCAGGCCCGAGATGGCGCCGATCAGCGCGGCCAGCGCAAAGCTCACGTCGCCGGCCATGGCCGTGGGAATGCCCATGAGGCGTGCGCCCACGCGGTTGATGGCCGTGGCGCGCAGCGCCTTGCCGATCATGGAGCGCTCGAAGAACACGAACAGCAGGGCCACCAGCACCAGGGTCACGCCCACCACCACCAGGGACTGGCCCGAGATCGTGATGTCGCCCAGGCGCAGCTGCGTCTCGGAAAACGCGGGGGTGCGCGAGCCTTCGGCACCGAAGAACAGCAGCCCCAGGCCGACCAGCACGCCGTGCATGGCCACCGAGACGATGAGCAGCATCAGCACCGAGGCATGGGCCAGCGGCCGGTAGGCCAGGCGGTAAAGCAGCGGCCCCATGGGCGTGATCAGCACCAGGGTGGCCAGTGCCTGCAGCATCAGCGAGGACGGGCGCAGCCCCCAGGCCAGGGCCACGGCAATGGCCGGCAGCGCCAGGCACCACAGGAAGGTGGCGGGCCAGCTCACCTGGCTGCCCGCGCGCCAGCGCAGCAGGTCCACCACCAGCACGGCGGCCGCCAGGGCCAGCAGCAGCCACAGCGTGGTGGGCACGCGGCCGGCCTGCATCATGGCCAGGGTGAGCGCGCCGAAGGCGACGAACTCGCCCTGCGGAATGAAGATGATGCGGGTGACCGAGAACACCAGCACCAGGGCCAGCGCCATCAGGCCGTAGACGGCGCCGTTGACGATGCCGTCCTGCCCCAGCAGCAGGGCGATTTGCAGATCCATGATCGACTTTCGAGCAGGCGCGGCCGAGCGCCACAGCGGCCGCCGCCAGGTGCGGCAGCCGCTGCGGCCTCAGGCCCGCAGGTTCAGGGCTGGTACTTCCAGGTGCCGTTCTCGATCTTGACCATGACGGCCGCGCGCTGGTCCAGGCCCAGGTGGTCGGTGGGCGTCATGTTGAAGATGCCGTGGGCGCCGGCCACGTCCTTGGTCTGCTCCAGCGCATCGCGCAGGGCGGCGCGGAACTCGGCCGTGCCGGGCTGGGCCTTCTTGAGCGCGGCGGGAATCGCCGCTTCGAGCACGCGGCCCGCATCCCAGGAATGCGCGCCAAAGGTCGATGCCGTGCCCTTGCCGTTGGCGGCCTCGTAGGCCTCCACATAGGAGACGGCGGACTTCTTGACCGGGTTGCTGTCGGGCAACTGGTGGGCCACCAGCACGGGGCCGGCGGGCAGCAGCGTGCCTTCCACATCCTTGCCGCCCACGCGCAGGAAGTCGGCATTGGCCACGCCGTGGGTCTGGTAGATCTTGCCCTGGTAGCCGCGCTCCTTGAGCGACTTCTGCGGCAGCGCGGCCGGCGTGCCCGAGCCTGCGATCAGCACCGCATCGGGCTTGGCGGACATGAGCTTGAGCGTCTGGCCCGTGACCGAGGTATCGCTGCGCGAATAGGCCTCGGTGGCAGTGAGCTTGATGCCCTTGGCCTCGGCCACCTTGCGGAACTCCTGCAGCCAGCTTTCGCCATAGGCGTCGTTGAAGCCGATGTAGCCCACGGTCTTGATGCCGGCCTTGGCCATGTGCTCGCCGATGGCGGCGGCCATCATGGCGTCGTGCTGGGGTGTCTTGAAGACCCAGAACTTCTTGGCATCCATGGGCTCGACGATCTTGGCCGAGGCCGCCAGCGTGATCATGGGCGTCTTGGCCTCGGAGACCACGTCCACCATGGCCAGCGAGTTGGGCGTGATGCTGGAGCCCAGGATGACATCGACCTTGCTCTCACTGATCAGCTTGCGCGTGTTGGCCACGGCCGCCGTGGTGTCGGAGGCGTCGTCCAGGATGATGTAGTTGACCTTCTGGCCCGCCACCGTGCGCGGCATCAGTGCCACGGTGTTCTTTTCGGGAATGCCCAGGGAGGCCGCCGGTCCGGTGGCCGAGACCACCACGCCCACATTGATGTCGGCCAGGGCCGAGCCCCAGACCGTGGCCAGGGTCGCGGCCAGCAGGCCCAGTTTCGTCAAACGCTTCATGTCTGTCTCCTTGTGTTGGATGGGGCGTGGCACCTTCAGGCGCCACAATTTACCGTGGTAACTATTTTTTTGCCAGCGGTTTGATGCCCGGGTTTGCCTGGGGTCTGTACGGCCGGCAGGCCTCCGAGGAACAGGTCGGCCACCACGGGGGCCATGGCCTCGTGGTCCAGCGAGCCGTCGGGCCGCAGCCAGGTGAACATCCAGTTCATCATTCCGAACAGCAGCATGGCCAGCGCCTTGGACAGGCCCGCGCCATCGGCGTCCGGCCGCAGCTGGGCCACCGCCTGGGCAAAGGTTTCGACCACGGCGCGCTCCTTGCCCAGCACGCGCTGGCGGTCGTCGTCCTGCAGGAAGCGCACGTCCTCGGTCAGCACGCGGTGGGCATGGCGGGCATGGGCGTATTCCTGCACGAAGCGCTCGATCAGCATGCGCAGCCGCGGCTCGGGCGGCAGGCCCATGGCCTGCACCTCGTCCACCAGGGCCTGCAGCCGCGTCATGTGGCCATCGGTGATGTCCACCAGCAGCGCGTACTTGTCGCGGAAGTAGTGGTAGATGGTGGGCTTGGACAGGCCACAGGCCTGGGCCACCTCGTTCATCGAAGTGCCGGGGTAGCCGCTGCGCGCGAACAGCGCGGCGGCATGGCCCAGGATCAGTTCGCGCTGGTCGTCGTATCCGGAAGATCGGCCTCGGGCCATGGGACTCCTGTGCGCGCTCAGCGGCTGCGGTGGTCGATCACGCGGCGGGCCTTGCCCACCAGGGTGCGCTCTATGGAATCGGGTCGCAGCACCTCGACCTCGGCGCTCACGCCGACCAGGGTCTTGATGCGCTGCTGCACCCACAGTGCCAGCGCCTCGGTGTCGCCCTGCGTGCCCGGCTGCATCTCGCAGCGCACGGCCAGCCGGTCCAGGTTGCCGTCGCGCGTGACCACCAGCTGGTACTGGCCCGACAGCTGGGCGTTCTGCAGAACGATCTCCTCGATCTGCGTGGGAAACAGGTTCACGCCGCGGATGATGAGCATGTCGTCGCTGCGCCCCACGATCTTGCCCATGCGCCGGAAGCTGCGCGAGGTCGGCGCAAGAAGCCGCGTCAAATCCCGCGTGCGGTAGCGAATGATGGGCATGGCTTCCTTGGACAGCGACGTGAAGACCAGCTCGCCCTCGCTTCCGTCGGGCAGCACCTCGCCCGTGTCGGGGTCGATGATCTCGGGATAGAAATGGTCTTCCCAGATCACCGGCCCGTCCTTGCTCTCCACGCATTCGCTGGCCACGCCCGGGCCCATGACTTCGGACAGGCCGTAGATGTCCACGGCGTCCAGCCCCGCCTTGCCCTCGATCTCGCGGCGCATGGCCTCGGTCCAGGGCTCGGCGCCGAAGATGCCGATCTTGAGCGAGCTCTCGCGCGGGTCCAGGCCCTGGCGCTGCATCTCCTCCACGATCACCTGCATGTAGCTGGGCGTGACCATGATGATGTCGGGCCGGAAATCCTGGATCAGTTGCACCTGCTTTTCGGTCTGCCCGCCCGACATGGGCACCACGGTGCAGCCCGCGCGCTCGGCTCCGTAGTGGGCGCCCAGGCCGCCCGTGAAAAGGCCGTAGCCGTAGGCCACATGCACCATGTCGCCAGGCCGCCCGCCCGCCGCGCGGATGGAGCGCGCCACCAGGTTCGCCCAGTTGTCGATGTCATTCAACGTGTAGCCCACGACCGTGGGCTTGCCCGTGGTGCCCGAGGAGGCATGCACGCGCGCCACCTTCTGGCGCGGCACGGCGAACATGCCGAACGGGTAGTTCTCGCGCAGGTCCTTCTTGGTGGTGAAGGGAAAGCGGGCCAGGTCGGACAGCGTGCGCAGGTCGGAAGGGTGCACGCCCTTCTCATCGAAGGCGCGGCGGTAGTGCGGCACATGGTCGTAGGCATGCTGCAGCGACCAGCGCAGGCGCAGCAGCTGCAGCGAGGCGATCTCGTCGCGGCTGGCGGTTTCGATGGGGTCGAGTTCGCCGGGGGCGGGGCGCTGCAGGGACATGGCGGACCTCTTCAGGCGGGCTCTGTCAGGCCGGGCACGGTGGGCCGGCCCTTGAAGCTGTGCGAGCGGCCACGGAACAGCGCGATCACTTCCTGGCGCTGGTTGGTGACCTGCACGTCATAGACGCCGGTGCGGCCTGCGCGCGAGACTTCGCGGGCCTGGGCCGTGAGCACGTCGCCGGGCCGGCCGGGCGCGACGAAGTCCACGCTCAGGCCCGAGGCCACCGTCATCTCGTTGCGCGCATTGCAGGCATAGGCAAAGGCCGTGTCGGCCAGCGCCGTGATGAAGCCGCCGTGGCAGATGTCGAAGCCGTTGAGCATGTCGTCGCGCACGGCCATCTCCATGCGCGCCGCGCCGGGGGCGATGTCCGTGATGCGCAGGCCCAGGCCTTGCGCGGCGCGGTCGCGCGCCAGCATGCCGTCGCGCACCTGTTCGGCCAGGCGCTGCGCGGCTTCGTCCGGGGTATGGGTGTCTTGCATGGCGCCGCTCCTCAACGGTCCGAGAACACGGCAGCCCGCTTGCCCAGGAAGGCGGCCACGCCCTCCTGGTAGTCGTGGGCCGCGCCCAGCTGGCCCTGCTGGCGCGCCTCGCGCGTGAGCGCATGCTCGTAGTCCAGCAGTTGGGCCGAGTCCATGGCCTCCCGCGTGCGCGCCAGGGCCCGCACGGGCATGGCGGCCAGGCGCTGGGCCAGGGCCTGGGCTTCGCTGCGCAAATCGGCATCTTCCACGCAGCGCCAGATCAGGCCGATGCGTTCGGCCTCGGCCGCAGGCAGCTTGTCGCCCAGCAGGGCCAGCCCCAGGGCGCGCGCACGGCCCACCAGGCGCGGCAGCAGCCAGGTGCCGCCGCAGTCGGGCACCAGGCCGATCTTGGCAAAGGCCTGGATGAAGCTGGCCGAGCGTGCGGCCAGCACCAGGTCGCAGGCCAGCGCGATATTGGCGCCCGCGCCGGCAGCCACGCCGTTGACGGCGGCCACCACGGGCACGGGCATGGACTTGAGCCGCAGGCACAGCGGCTGGTAGCGGCGCTCGATCAGGTCGCCCAGGTTCTGGTCGGGCGCCGCCTCGGGGTCGGACAGGTCCTGGCCCGCGCAAAAGCCGCGCCCCGCGCCCGTGAGCACCACGCAGCGCACCGAGGCATCGCCGGCGGCCTGCTCCAGGGCCGAAAGCAGCTGCTCGTGCAGTTGCGCGTTGAAGCTGTTGAGCGCGTCGGGGCGGTTCAGCACCAGGGTGCGGACGGCGTCGTGCTGCTCAACCAGAACCAGCGATGGGGGCATGGAAGTCTCCGTGGCCTGTCTGCCGTCTTTATGCGGCAGATCAAACATAATTTACCGAATGGTCGGTAAATGTTAGTCGCCAGACCCTTTCCACCACAAGCGCCCAGGCACCGAGGAAACCCCTAGGCCCCATGAAAAATGACCCCCACGCTGCCCTTGCTGCGCAAGGTCCGCTGCCCCCCGAGGGGGCGTTTTTCATCTTGGGGCGGCCCGGCGATGAAAAAAGGCCCGCACGGGCCATTTTTGTCGAAGGTTCAGGGCTTGAAACCCGAGCGCTGCACCACCGGCGTCCACTGCGCGCGGTAGGCCTTGAGCATCTCGGCCGTCTGCGCGCTGCTGCTGGAGACCGGGGTCAGCCGGCTGGCCTCGAATTTCTGGCGCGTGTCGGGCTCCTTCATGATCTCCTGCACCATGCGCGACAGGCGCTCGGCAATGTCGGGCGCCATGCTCTGCGGCGCGAACAAGGTGTTCCAGCCCATGCCCGACAGGTTCAGGCCCGATTCCTTGAGCGTGGGGATGTCCGGCGCCATGGTGCTGCGGCGCTCGCCCGATACGGCCAGCACGCGGATCTTGCCGGCCTCGTGCTGGGGCAGCAGCACGTCGAAGGTGTCGATGGCCAGCGGCACCTGGCCACCCACCAGGTCGGTCAGCAGCGGGGCCGAGCCCTTGTAGCCCACGGTTTCGGTCCGGACCTTGGCGGCCTCGCCCAGCATCAGCGAGAAGAAGTGCGGCAGGCTGCCCGTGGCCGGCACGCCCACGTTGGCCTGCTGCGGATTGGCGCGCAGCCAGGCCAGCAGGTGCGACAGCTGCCTGACGGGCACGGCACTGGCCACGGCCACGCCGAATTCGTAGCGATTGACCTCGCTGACCGGGCGGAAGTCCTTGTCCGGGTCGTAGCCCGAGTCGGGGAACACCAGGGGCGTCACCAGCATCACGGCCGGGTTGGCCAGCAGCAGCGCGGGCTGGGAGGCCGGCGCGTTCTTCACATACTGGGCCGACAGGCGGCCGCCCGCGCCGGGCTTGTTCTCCACCACCACGGGCGAGCCCACGTGCGCCTGCAGCTTGTCGGCCACGATGCGCGCCACGCGGTCGGTGGCGCCGCCGGGCGGGTAGCCGACGACGATGCGCAGCGGCGCCTTGCCCGGAAACAGCGGCTCGGCCGCCGTGGCACTTCCAGCCAGCCAGCTGGCGGCCGAAACAGCCGGTGCCAGGGCCAGGATCTGGGTCAGGGTTCTTCGCTGCATCGCAAACTCTCTCCTTGCATGGACGGATTCCCGTGCGGAACGCACGCCGCACAATGTAGCGGCCTCAAAAAGCCCGTTGCCGCCGATATTGACCAGGGTTAACCCGAGGCAAGACGCCCTGCGCCGCTCGGGCATCGCGACAGCCTGGCGAAGCCGACTCGGCGACAATCGCCCACCATGAGCTTCGCCCCCCTGACCAACGACACCTTCCTGCGCGCCTGCCGGCGCCAGGCCACCGACTACACGCCGCTGTGGCTGATGCGCCAGGCGGGCCGCTATCTCCCCGAATACAAGGCCACGCGCGCCCGGGCCGGCAGCTTCATGGGTCTGGCCACCAACGTGGACTACGCCACCGAGGTCACGCTGCAGCCACTGGAGCGCTTCCCGCTGGATGCGGCCATCCTGTTCTCCGACATCCTGACCGTGCCCGACGCCATGGGCCTGGGCCTGTCCTTTGCCGAAGGCGAAGGCCCGCGCTTTGCCAAGGTGGTGCGCGACGAGGCCGCCGTGGCCGAGCTGGCCGTGCCCGACATGGACAAGCTGCGCTATGTGTTCGACGCCGTGACCAGCATCCGCCGCGCGCTCAATGGCCGCGTGCCGCTGATCGGCTTCTCGGGCAGCCCCTGGACCCTGGCCTGCTACATGGTCGAGGGCAAGGGCAGCGACGACTACCGCCTGGTCAAGAGCCTGATGTATGCGCGCCCCGACCTGATGCACCGCATCCTGTCCGTCAACGCCGACAGCGTGGCCGCCTACCTGAACGCCCAGATCGATGCGGGCGCCCAGGCCGTGATGGTGTTCGACAGCTGGGGCGGTGTGCTGGCCGACGGCGCCTTCCAGGAATTCAGCCTGGCCTATACCAAGCGCGTGCTGGCCGGACTCAAGCGCACGGGCGCCGATGGGCAGGACGTGCCGCGCATCGTCTTCACCAAGGGCGGCGGCATCTGGCTGCCCGACATGAAGGACCTGGACTGCGAGGTGCTGGGCCTGGACTGGACGGCCAACCTGGCCCGCGCCCGCGCCATCGTCGGCGGCGAGGTGGGCGGACCCGGCAAGGCGCTGCAGGGCAACATCGACCCCAATGTGCTGTTCGCACCGCCCGAGCGCGTGGCCGAGCAGGCGCGCGCCGTGCTCGACAGCTTCGGCGCCCCGCACACCGACAGGACCACCACGGGCCCCACGCACATCTTCAACCTGGGCCACGGCATCAGCCAGTTCACGCCGCCCGAGCATGTGGCGGCCCTGGTGGAGACCGTGCACAGCCATTCGCGCGCCCTGCGCCAGCGCTGAGCGAGCCGCCTCCCCGCCCCCCGCTTCTCCCGAACCCCAGGGCCGGACGCCAGCGCAGCGCCGGCCCCTGCCGGGGCCGCCAACGGCCCGGCAAGGCCCCGCTGTCCACAAGCCGGGTACCCGACAGCCGCTTGCTGCACAAGATGGCCACAGACCATCTTATGCACAGAAAAATCCGAGCGAGGCCCTAGGAGTTGCAGTTGTCATCCGCGCCTGCACGCCGGCGACATATCGATATAAGCCATTGTTTTTGAATAATTTTTTTGATAGCAACATTTTCAGCATGCACCGATTGGCAAGGCCGGATAAGCAGGTGCATGCCCATAGATCCGAATAATCCCCACAAAGTTATCCACAGAAATTGACGATATACCCAGAAACCCGCAGTCACCGGCCGGGGCGTCTGGTGTAGAACGCCGCACCCAGGCCCCAGGCAGCGCCAAAGGCTTATGCTTGGCGGCTTGGTTGCCGCAGGCCCTGCCGTGCGGCGCCCGCGTTTTCAGGCCCCGCTTTCCCCGCATTCGCATGTCCCTCCCCGCCCACACCGTCCATGTCGCCGTCCAGACGCCGGCGCACAGCGCCGTGGGCGAACTGCTGAGCTACACCTGCGACCAGCCCCTGGAGGCGGGCACCCTGGTGCGCGTGCCCCTGGGTCGCCGGGACCTGCTGGGCGTGGTCTGGGACGCCCCGCCCCGGCCCCCCGCCATGCCCGAAGGCGTGGAGCTGCGCCCCATCGCCGCCGTGCTGCAGGGCATTGCGCCGCTGCCGGCCGCCTGGCGCCGGCTGGTGGCCTTCGCCGCCTACTACTACCAGCGCAGCGTGGGCGAAATCGCCGTGACGGCCCTGCCCCCGCAACTGCGCGAGATGACGGCCGAGCAACTGGCGCGCCGGCTCAGGCCAACCAAGGCCGCGGTGAAGAGAGCGGCCAAGGCTGCAAAGGCGGAACAGGCGCCTGGCAGTGCGCCTGCATCAGCGCCTGCACCGGCCCCGGCCGCCGCAGACATTCCCCCCATCGTCCTCAGCGCCGAGCAGGCCGACGTCTTCACGCAGATCGCCGCCCATCCCGGCCCCTTTCTGCTCTTCGGCAGCACGGGCAGCGGCAAGACCGAGGTCTATCTGAGAGCCACCCAGGCCGCACTGGACGCCGACCCCGGCGCCCAGGTGCTGGTGATGGTGCCCGAGATCAACCTCACGCCCCAGCTGGAGCAGCGCTTCACGGAGCGCTTCGCGCCGCAGTACGGCGCCGACTGCGTGGTCAGCATGCACAGCGCAATGACCAACCCCCAGCGGCTCAAGAGCTGGCTGGCCGCGCACACCGGCGTGGCGCGCATCGTGCTGGGCACGCGCATGTCGGTCTTCGCCAGCCTGCCGGGCCTGTCGCTGATCGTGGTGGACGAGGAGCACGACGCCAGCTACAAGCAGCAGGAAGGCGCTCGCTACTCGGCGCGCGACCTGGCCATCTGGCGCGCGCGCGATACCGGCGCCAAGGTCATCCTGGGCAGTGCCACGCCGTCGCTGGAGAGCTGGCACGCCAGCCGCCCGCCCAATGCCGACGAGCCGCAGGGCGGCCGCTACCTGCGCCTGCACATGCCCAGCCGCATCGGCGCGGCCGCCCTGCCGCGCGTGCGCCTGGTGGACATGGGCCAGCAGCCGCGCAAGGCCGTGTTCTCGCCGCCGCTGATCGATGCCATCACCGAGCGCGTGCAGCGCGGCGAGCAAAGCCTGGTGCTGCTCAACCGCCGCGGCTTCGCGCCCGTGCTGTTCTGCGCCGACTGCGGCTGGAAAAGCGACTGCCCGCACTGCAGCGCCCACCAGGTCTTCCACAAGGCGGACCGCACGCTGCGCTGCCACCACTGCGGCTACACCCAGCGCGTGCCAATGGCCTGCCCCGGCTGCGGCAATCCCGACATCCTGCCGCTGGGCAAGGGCACGGAGCAGCTGGAGGAAGAACTGGCCCGCCTGCTGCGCAATGTGCAGCGTCCCGACCGCGAGCCCGCCCGCGTGGCGCGCATCGACGCCGACACCACGCGCGCCAAGGGCGCGCTGGAGGAGCAACTGGCCCAGGTGCATGCGGGCGACATCGACGTGCTGGTGGGCACCCAGATGGTGGCCAAGGGCCATGACTTCCGGCGCATCACCCTGGTGGCCGCCGTGCAGCCCGACAGTGCTCTTTTCTCCAGCGACTACCGAGCGCCCGAGCGCCTGTTCAGCCTGCTGATGCAGGCCGCCGGCCGCGCAGGACGCGACGCGCACTACGTGGCCGCCCAGGGCAGCCACCCGGAGATGTGGATACAGACCCACGACCCGTCCCACCCCGTCTACACCGCGCTGCGCTCACACGACTACCCGGCCTTCGCCGCGCGCCAGTTGCGCGAGCGGCGCGATGCGGGCATGCCGCCCTTCGCCTTCCAGGCCATCGTGCGGGCCGATGCGCGCACCCAGGAAGCCGCCCAGGCCTTCCTGGCCGCTGCGGCCGAGGCCGCCCGTCAGGCCGGCCTGCCCCATGTGGACGATGTCTTTCTCTACCCGCCCATTCCCATGTCCGTGCAGCGCGTGGCCAATGTGGAGCGCGCGCAGATGCTGATCGAGTCGGCCCAGCGGCCCGCCCTGCTGCGCTTTCTCTGGGCCTGGCAGGCGCACCTGCACTGGATCAGGGCACAGCCCGGGCACCGCGCCCTGGTGCGCTGGCTGGTGGACGTGGACCCGCTGGCCATCTGAGCGTGGCACGGCCTCTGGAACGGCCCCAAAAAACCTCAAGCCTTTCAGGCCTTGGGCGCAATCCCGTAAAGCGTTCACCGCTCCTTTTTCGGAAGCGCTTTTAGCGCATTCGCTGCGCGGCTCCCATCGGGATTTGCGCTGATGCAGGCGGGGCATGTTTATTGCATCGTGCCGCATTCAGCCCACAAGGCTGGATCATTCAATGCCTTTCCAGGAGCGATACATGCCGTTCACCCCCTTCCGTATGACCTTGATGGCCGTCGCGCTTGCGCTGGCAGGCTGCGCGTCCCAGCCCGGCGCCAGCCAGGCCCCCGCAGCCGCAGCGCCCGCCACGGCGACCGCCCCTGCACCCGCTCCCACCGCACAGGCCGGCAAGCCCAACGTGGTCGTCCTGGCCACGGGCGGCACCATTGCCGGTGCGGGCGCCAGCGCCGTCAACAGCGCCACCTACACGGCCGCCAAGGTGCCCGTGGACAAGCTGCTGGCCGGCCTGCCCGAGCTGAGCAACATCGCCAACGTGTCCGGCGAGCAGGTCTTCCAGATCGCCTCCGAGAGCTTCACCAACAAGGAACTGCTGACGCTGGCCCGCCGCGTCAACGAGCTGGCCAAGCAGCCCGGCGTGGACGGCATCGTCGTCACCCACGGCACGGACACGCTGGAGGAAACCGGCTACTTCCTGAACCTGGTGGTGCCCACCGACAAGCCCATCGTCATGGTCGGCTCCATGCGCCCCGGCACGGCCATCTCGGCCGACGGCGCGCTGAACCTGCTGGGCGCCGTGGCCACGGCCGCGTCCAAGGACTCGGCGGGCAAGGGCGTGCTGGTCAGCATGAACGACAACATCGACTCCGCGCGTGATGTCGCCAAGCTCACCAACATCAAGACCAATGCCTTCGCCAGCCAGTGGGGCCCGCTGGGCATGGTGGTCGAGGGCAAGACCTACTGGTTCCGCGCCCCCATCAAGCGCCACACCAGGGGCAGCGAGTTCAACATCGAGCAGATCACCGACCTGCCCGCCGTGGACATCGTCTATGGCTACGGCAACGTGCCCGCCACGGCCATCGACGCGCTGGGCAAGGCCGGCGTCAAGGCCATCGTGCATGCAGGCACGGGCAATGGCTCGGTGGCCGACCGCATCGTGCCCAAGCTCAACGAACTGCGCCAAAAGGGCGTGATCGTGGTGCGCAGCTCGCGCGTGCCGGCCGGCTTCGTGCTGCGCAATGCCGAGCAGCCCGATGACAAGTACGACTGGGTCGTCGCCCATGACCTGAACCCGCAGAAGGCGCGCCTGCTGGCCGCCGTGGCCCTGACCAAGACGCAGGACACGAAGCAGTTGCAGCGCATCTTCTGGGAGTACTGATAAAGCACCCCCTGAGGCGCTGGCGCGCCTTCCCCCTCTCTACCCGCTTCGCGGGGGAGGGGGACGACAGCCTCGCTGCGGGGCGGCCCTTGCTTGCTGTCCCTTGCTTTGGGCCGCGCCGGTTTTTGCAGCCTCGTCCCAAGCCCCGTTCGCGGGGCTTTTTCTATTGCCGCTTGCTAGTTCGATGTGAACAGCGGGGTGAGGGGGCCTTGGGCGATGTGACAGTGCGCTTGTTCCAGGGCCTGGGCGAAGGCGTCGGAGCGCAGGTAGGCGTATTCGACGGCGCGCTGGGCGCCTATGGCGTCGCCCTGGACGGGGGCGGTGGCGGGGTGGCACATCATGAGGCTGCCGGGCTGCAACTGGGCCAGCCATTGGGCCATGTGGCGGCCATAGCCTTCGGGCGTGGGCTGGTCGAAGGCGTAGACGCCGCCGAAGCCGTGGTTGAGCGGCACACCCTGGCGGCGCAGGCGGCGGGTGGTGGTCCAGCCGCCCAGCAGGGCGATGATGGCGGCCTTGGGGTCGCGCCAGAGCTGGCCGGCCGGGGTGGTGGAGCGGACCCAGGGCAGGTCGTCGGCGTTGTCGCCATAGCGCTGGCGCAATTCCTGCACCAGCGCGGCGCGCACGCCGGGGAGCTGGTGCACGTGCTGGTGGCCGTCGATGAAGTCGGGGGCCATGCCCAGCGCGTCCTCGAAGGCGTCGAGCTGGCGGCGCCAGGCGTCGCGCATGGCGGCGGCGCCGAGTGCGCCGGCATAGGCGCGCGCGATCACGGCACCGATGCCGGCGGCGGGCTGCAGGCCGTGGCCTTCGGTCATGTTGAAGTGCAGGCCCAGCGACAGGCGCGGGCGCAGCGCGGGCAGGCGCCTGGCGGCCTGCCTCCAGTGCGGCGAGGTGGTCATGCAGCTGGTGGCCGACAGCCGGCCCTGCAGCGTGAGCTGCTCCACGGCTTCATCGACCAGGGGGTGCAGCGCATAGTCGTCGGCGCACAGGACGACGGTTCTGGCCGAGGCCTTCTCCCCGTTGTTTCTGGCAGGTACGGTGTTCATGAGGATTCCTTGCGGCCGGGGGCCGCAAAGGCCCAGAACTTGGCGAAGACGAAGGTGCCCACCGCCACCAGCACCAGCACCAGGGCCAGGCTCCAGAAGTAGTGCCAGTGCAGCCAGTGCAGGGCCACCCAGTACAGCAGCTCGTTGGCCACGAAGGAGGCACAGGCCACGGCGAAGTACTTGCCGGCCACGGCCCAGCCTTGCGCCCCGGCCTGCACGAAGGTGAACAGCGCATGGCCGTTGTAGCTGACCACGAAGGCCACGAGAAAGGCCAGCACGTTGGCATGCAGCGGCGCCATGCCCACCCGTTGCACCAGCAGGGCGACAACGGCCAGGTGCGTGGCGGCCGCGCAGCCCCCTACCAGCACGAACTGCAGCGCCTGCGGCAGGCGGCGCAGCTGTGCGATCACGTCGTGCATGGCTAGTCCCGTGGCGCCAGCGGGCTGCGGTCTTCGTCGCGCGCCAGCAGGTAGGTGGGACGGCGCTTGACTTCGTCGTAGATGCGGCCGATGTACTCGCCCAGGATGCCGATGGACATCAGCTGCACGCCCGAGAACAGCATGATGCTGGCCGCCAGCGTGGGCCAGCCGTCCAGCGGGTTGCCGAAGATCAGCGTCTCCATGGTGATCCACAGGCCGTAGAGCAGGGCCGCCAGCGAGATGATCCCGCCCACCACGCTCCACACGCGCAGCGGCAAGGTGGTGAACGAGGTCAGACCCAGCAGGGCCAGCGAGCCCAGGCGCCGGAAATTGAAGCTGGACGCACCGGCCGTGCGGTCGGCCGGCACGAACGGCAGGGCCGCAGCCTTGAAGCCCACCCAGGCGTACAGGCCCTTCATGAAACGGTGGCTCTCCGGCAGGGCCTTGAGCGCATCGGCCACGCAGCGGTCCAGCCAGCGGAAGTCGCCGGCATTGGGCGGGATCTTCACCAGGTTGCCGGCATTCATGAGCCGGTAGAACAGGTTGGTGCCCACGCGCTTGGCGCCGCTTTCGGCGCCCCGGTCGGCGATCACGCCATAGACCATGTCGTAGCCGGACTGCCACAGCTCGCACATCTGGGGCAGCATCTCCAGCGGATGCTGGAAGTCGGCGTCGATCAGCACCACGGCGTTGCCGCGCGCATGGTCTATGCCGGCCGACAGCGCCGCCTCCTTGCCGAAGTTGCGCGACAGCGCCAGATAGCGCACGGGCAGTTCCTGGGCCATGCGCAGCGCGATCTCGTGCGTGGCGTCACGGCTGCCGTCGTTGACGACGATCAGCTCGTAGTCGGGCGTCAGCGTGCGCACCGTCGCGTCCAGGGCGCGCAGGAACGCCTCCAGGTTGCCCTCTTCATTGTGGGCTGGCACCACGCAGCTCAGCCGCAGCGGGGGGCGCGGCAGCATCCCCTTGGGAGCGGCCGGAGCAATGTCAGCATGCAATTCGGTCATAGGCCAGCATTGTCAGCGGGCTGGCTGCCCGCGCGCGGCAACACGTCAAAAACCGCATAGGCATAGGGACTGGGCCGAGGAAAACGCCATCCCGAGCGTTGCACCGTGAGCACACGCGCCTCCTGCGGCAGGCCCAGCTTCGCCAGCCAGGCCTGCGCCTGCTGCTCGCAATCGCGCGATTTCGCGGTCGGGCCGGGCTCGCTGGCCACCGGGCCGCGCGGGCACAGCAGCAGCCCGGGCTGCTGGCGCCAGTCCGACAGCGCCAGCACGCGCGCATATTCGCTGTCGGGCAGGCCGGGAATGGTGCGCAGATGCGGCTGGGCATAGAAAGACAGCATGGCGTTTTCCGCCCAGTCGCCGCCCACCCACTGCAGCGGCTGCTGCGGGTGGCGCTGGTTCCAGGACAGCACGATGGCCTGCGCCGCATCGGCCGCAGGGCGGTAGTAGTCGGAGCCGCTCTTGCGCGCATTGCCCCAGCCCGCGGCCAGCCCGATCACCAGCACCACGGCCATGCTCGGCCACCAGGCGCGGCGCAGCGCGGCCAGCGCGGACTGCGTCACGGCAGGCGCCTCGGCGTCCAGGTTGCGCAGCCACAGCAGCACGAAGGCATAGCCGATGGGAATGGCCCAGGGCGTGGACAGCTCCACCACGCCGGTGGCGCCAAAGCCCAGCGTCGCAAGCCAGGGCATGAGGGCCAGCCAGAACAGCGTGTCGCCGCGCCCCTGCCAGCACCAGCTGCGGCGCAGGAAACGCGCACTCCAGCGCAGCCAGCCGCCGCCTTGCTGGCGGGCCTGCATGAAGCCATACACCAGGCACACGGCCAACCAGGCCGGCAGCCAGTAGAAGATGGGCGCCAGCGCAAAGCGCAGCACATAGCCCCACACCACCTGCCCGCCGCCCTGGTCCATGGCATAGCCCAGCGTCACCCACTGGTGGTGGGCAATCCAGGCCACATGCGGCGCCAGCGCCAGGCCAAAGGCTGCCAGCGCCACGTAGGGCCGAGGAGTGAGCAGCCACTGGCGACCTTCACGCACCAGGAAGATGGGCAGCAGGAAACCGGCCAGGAACACACCGCTGTAGTACTTGCTGAGCATGCAGGCGGCCGAGACCACGCCCAGCGCCACGCTGAAGGCCACGCCGCGCGCGCCCTTTTCCTGCCAGCTGGCCAGCAGCAGGGCCGCCGCCCAGGGCCACAGGGACAGCAGCTGGCTGTTGGCGTTGAACTTGCCGGCCAGCGTCGTATACGGAAAGCACCACAGCAACAGGGCCGCGCCCAGCGGCGCCAGGCGCGCCAGCCCCAGGCGCCTGCCCAGCACGTAGACGCCCCAGATGCCCACGCCCACATTGGCATAGGACAGCAGGCGATAAAAGCCGTCGTTCTGCGGGAACACCATGAACCACAGGCCGACCACCCAGGCGAAGAACGGCGGATGCTTGTGCGTGCCCAGCTGCAGCGGCTGGGCCCAGGCATAGTTCTCCAGCATGTCGTGGTAGCCGTCCAGATTGCCATTGGCCAGCCAGGACACCAGGGCCCAGAGCAGGCAGGCCAGCGTCACCATCCAGAGCATGGCCGCGCCCGTGGGAACGCCTGCCGGGGCAGAGGGGGAGGATTTCATGCGATCCCGTCGAGGTGGTGAAAAAACATGGGCGGGATTGTAGTGAGCACCAGCATGCCCGTGCGGCCCGGGCCTGCCCCTCAGGTGTGCCCGGGGCCTGCTCAGGTCATCAGCGCCACGGCGCCCGAGAAGCTCAGGAAGGCCAACACCGTGGACACCAGGATGATGCGGGCCACGCGCCCGCCGTGCGCCCCGAAGCGCTCGGTCAGCAGCGAGACATTGCTGGCGCTGGGCAGCGCAGCCAGCAGCACCAGCGCCACAAAGGCCTCTTCGCCGAGCGGCAGGCCCAGCGCCATGGCCGCACGGGCCACGGCCCAGACCAGCAGCGGATGGATCAGCAGCTTGGCCAGCGCAATGGGCACGTAGTCGCGCGCGGCCACGCGCTCGTGGCTGTTCATCTGCGAGCGCGCCAGCACGGCGCCAATGGTGAACAGCGCCACGGGCGAGGCCGCGCCCGCCAGCATGGCCACGGTGCGGTCGATGGGGCCGGGCAGCGTCCAGCCTGCCGCCGAGGCCACGCCACCCAGCACGATGGCCCAGGGCATGGGATTGGCGGCCATGCCGGCAAACGCCCTGCGCAGCGCCACGGACACGCCATGCCCGCCCGGCAGCCCCAGGCGCGACAGCGCAATGCACAGCGAGGTGGTCACCACCATGTCGATGGCCATGGTGACGATGACCGGGCCCGCCGCACGCTCGCCCAGCAGCGCCACCAGCATGGGCACTCCCATGAAGCCGGTGTTGGGAAAGGCCGCCACCAGCGCGCCAAAGGCCGCATCGTTCCAGCCCACGCGCCGCACGGTCAGCGCCACGGTGGCACCCACCATCAGCAGCGCGCACAGCAGGTAGACCACGGAGACGCCCACATCCAGCAACTGTGCAATCGGCGTCTGCGCGCCAAAGCGGAACAGCATGCAGGGCAGCGCGAAATACAGCACGAAGGCATTGAGCCCCGGTATCGCCGCCTGCGGCAGCACGCCACGCCAGGTGGCCGCAAAGCCGCAGGCCACAAGCGCGAAGAAGGGAAAGGTGATCAGCAGGACGGACAGCACGCGGCGATTCTGGCAGCAAGCCGGTGCCGCTGCCGCGCGCCCGTGTCACCGCGCGGACGCCGGGCGAAAAAAAACCTGCCGGAATACGCATCCGGCAGGTCGGGCCTGAGCGCAACAAGCGCGTGCGCTTACAGCGCCAGGTCCTTCTCGACGTCCTGCACCTTGCGACGGGCCAGCGCCAGATTGGAGCGGCTCTTGTCCAGCACCAGGTAGAAGAACACACCTTCATGGGCGGCCACGGGCCGGATGATGTGGTACTGGTGCGTCAGGGTGATCAGGATGTCGTCGATGGCGTCATCGAGCTTGAGCATGCGCATGGTCTTGAGCTTGGCGCGCACCACCTCCGTGTTGCCGGCAGCGGCCAGCTCCATGTCGAGGCCGGAGCCCACGCTGCCCATGAGCATGCCGCTGGTGCTGTCCACCAGGGCCGCGCACAGGGCGCCATCGATGCCCAGCAGGCCGTTCAGAGAATCATGTATCGAAGCCATATGCCACCTTTTCAAATAGCAAGGGCAGGCTGTGCGATGGACCACCGCGCCCGCTCCTCGGGGGAAGAAAACCAAACTTCTGCAGCGGATGCCGCGGATCAGGAACGGGACAGTTCGGAGGCCACTTCGCCCGCCGCCCACAGCGCGCGGCCCAGCAGGGCGCTTTGATCGACCACCATGCACAGGATGGCCGGCTGGTTGCCGGCCACGGCCTGAAAGAGGACGGTGCCCAGCTCGGTCTCGAAGGTCAGCCGCCGGCAGGACTTGTGGCCTATCTCGGTGGCCACGGCCCTGGCCATGGCCATGAGCGAGCCCGCCATGGCCGACAGGCGCTCCGTCGGCAGTTCGCTCCTGACCCGCAGGGAGGTGATCTCGAAGCCGTCAGGCGTGCACAGCAAGGCGATGTGCACGCCCTCCAGGGGCGCCACCACGCGGTGGAGCACATCGCTGCCAGCTTCGATCAGAGAGGGAGGAATCCGGGGAAGCGTTGGTGTCTTCATACCTGACTTTGCAAGGAAAGCAAGGAAACGAGCACCCCCAGCGCATCCAGCAACTGCTGCCGGTCACGGGGGTCCGCCTGGATGACAGGCACTATACCGTGACCTCTGTCCGCCAAGGCGCTGCTGAATGCTTCCTGCTGTTGCTCGCTGGCATCACGGCAACTGACCACCACTACCAGGGGCCCGGATTCCAGAGAGGCGATCTCGGCCAGGCACTGCGCCGCGTAGTCCGGTGCGCGGGCGTCGCAGACATCCACCATCAGCAGCACGCCCACCGAGGCATTGAGCACCCAGCGGCGCACGAAGTCGAAGCGTTCCTGCCCCGGGCTGCCCACCAGCTGCAGCCGCTCTCCACCGCCCAGGTCGATCTCGCCGAACTCGGCACCCACCGTGGTGAATTCCTTGGAATGGGAGGCCAGGTCCAGATTGGGCACATCCGCCGCCGCCATCAACGCGCCGCACAGGCTGCGCAGGGCCGTGGTCTTGCCTATGCCCATGGGGCCCACCAGGCTCACCCGTACCAACCCGGCAGCAGGCTGCGCGTTCATCCACAGGCTCATGCCACTCCTCCGCGCCGGATCCAGCCGGCCAGCTTCTGCACCCACTGGCGCGGCAGGCCGGCCACCGCGTCGGGCGCCTGTGCGCGGCTGCGGCGCAGCGGCGGGAGATCGTTTTCGCGCGCGGGCCGCAGGCTGCACTCCAGCAGGCTGCGCAGCCGGGGATGGCGCAGCAGTTCGGCCACGGCGCGGGCCTGCATGCCGCTGTGCTCGCACAACAGGGCCACCTCCATGGGGCCACGGCACAGCATGGCCAGGGCACGCAGGCATTCGGAGTTGTTCCACGGCGCGGGCAGCGCCACCCAGGCCTTGAGCTGGAAGCGGTAGCGGCAGTCCACGCCCTGCTGCTGCAGATCGTCCAGCGCCTGCGCCAGCGTATGCGACGTCGCCACCTGCTGGCGCACCGTCCAGTCCATGAGGAAGACGGCCGCCCGGTCCAGCATGTCGATCAGGTCGGACAGCGTGAAATTCATGTCCAGATAGGTGGCCAGGCGCTGCTGCGTGCGCTCCAGGTGCTGTCCCTGGGGCACTCCACCCACGTAGACCACGCAGGGCATCCACCCTGCGGCCTCGGGCGCGGGCATGTTGCCATCTACGACCAGCACCTGGGCGCTGACCAGGGGCACCTGCCGCCAGCCGCGCAGCGACTTGCGGGACGCCACGGCGAACAATGCCTCAAAACGCTGCTTGAGCAGAGGAGACCACAGCTCGGCAGCCAGGCCGATCTCGTCTGTAGTGCGAGCCATCTTTGACACCTCACCGGATAGGAACTGAAATGGACAAACCAGATTCGCCCGTGACAGAACATCGGCGAAGACTGATATTTTGGATAGTTTTTACACATTACTCACTTGATTTAATGTGAACTTTTCTATTTAGACCAACGCCGCCACAGTGCGGACCAGAGTGGCCGCGAGATTTGTCGCCGAATTCCAAGGGTGCTTACACCTGGCCTGATGGCCACGATCCCCGAAGCGGTATGCTCCCGCTTCCCTCACTTTCACGCCTTTCCCCGCGCAACGCACCCATGTCCGCAGGACTCAATCTGGCCCAGCTCCAGGCCGTCCACTACACCGAAGGCCCCTGCCTGGTCCTGGCCGGCGCGGGCTCGGGCAAGACACGCGTGATCACGCACAAGATCGGGCGCCTGATCGAGATGGGCATGGCGCCGCGCCGCATCGCGGCCATCACCTTCACCAACAAGGCCGCAGCCGAAATGCGCGAGCGCGCGGCCGGCCTCATCGGCCGCCAGGCCAAGGACGTGCTGGTGTGCACCTTCCACGCCCTGGGCGTGCGCATGGTGCGCGAGGACGGCCATGTGCTGGGCCTCAAGCCCCAGTTCAGCATCCTGGACGCCGACGACGTGACGGGCATCCTCAAGGACTGCTCGGGCGGCACCACCGACCTGGCCACGGCGCGCCAGTGGCAGTGGACCATCAGCAACTGGAAGAATGCCGGCTGGGACAGCCGCAAGGCCCTGGCCATGGCCCAGGACGACAACGAGCGCAGCACGGCGCTGATCATGCAGCGCTACGAAGAGCGCCTGACCGCCTACCAGAGCGTGGATTTCGACGACCTGATCGGCATGCCCATGCGCCTGCTCAAGAACCACATCGAGGTGCGCGAGAAATGGCAGCGCCTGCTGGGCCATGTGCTGGTGGACGAATACCAGGACACCAACGCCACGCAGTACGAGCTGCTCAAGATGCTGGTGGGCAGCCGCGCCCACTTCACCGCCGTGGGCGACGACGACCAGAGCATCTACGGCTGGCGCGGCGCCACGCTGGACAACCTCAAGAAGCTGCCGGTGGAGTTCCCGCAGCTCAAGGTGATCAAGCTGGAGCAGAACTACCGCTCCACCTCGGCCATCCTGCGCGCGGCCAACAACGTCATCCAGCCCAACCCCAAGCTCTATCCGAAGACGCTGTTCTCGGAGCTGGGCGAGGGCGAGCCCGTGCGCATCGTGGACTGCGACACCGAGGAGCACGAGGCCGAGCGCGCCGTCGCCCGCATCCAGAGCCTGCGCGCGGCCAGCAACCCGCCGCCGGACTGGAAGGATTTCGCCATCCTCTACCGCGCCAATCACCAGGCCAAGCCCTTCGAGAAGGCCTTGCGCAAGGCCAGCATTCCCTACAAGGTCTCGGGCGGCACCAGCTTCTTCGACCGCGCCGAGATCAAGGACCTGTGTGCCTGGTTCCGGCTGTGGATCAACAACGACGACGACCCCGCCTTCCTGCGCGCCATCGGCACGCCCAGGCGCGGCATAGGCCACACCACGCTGGGCAAGCTGGGCGAGTTTTCCTCGCAGCACAAGCTCAGCATGTTCGGCGCCCTGTTCGCGCACATGCTGGAAGCGGCCCTGCCCAAGAAGGCGCATGACAGCCTGCTGGAGTTCGGCCGCTACATCAACGACCTCGAATACCGCGCCCGCCACACGCTGGGCGCCGAGCAGTCGCGCGGCTTCATGCTCGACTGGCTCAAGGAGATCGGCTACGAGCAGTACCTCTACGACAGCGAGGACAGCGAATCGGTCGCCGCCGCGCGCTGGAGCAACGTGCTGGAGTTCTGCGACTGGATGTCCCAGCGCGCCGGCGGCCAGATCGAGGATGCGGCGGGCACGACCACGCACACCGAGGTCAAGAGCCTGCTGGAAGTGGCGCGCAACATCGCCCTGCTGTCCACCATCAGCGAGCGCGAGAAGGAGCAGGACATGGTCATCCTGTCCACCCTGCATGCCTCCAAGGGCCTGGAATGGCCGCATGTGATGCTGGTGGGCGTGACCGAGGGCATGCTGCCCTTCAAGCTCGACGACGACAACGGCCGCCAGCAGAAGGTCAGCGACGAAACCGCCCAGCGCCTGCAGGAAGAGCGCCGCCTCATGTACGTGGGCATCACGCGCGCCCGGCGCTCGCTGGCCGTGAGCTGGACCAAGCGCCGCAAGAAGGGGCGCGAGATGGTCTCCACCCTGCCCAGCCGCTTCATCAAGGAAATGGGCCTGGACGCCGCCACCTCGCGCGAGGACCCGCGCGAGAAGCTGCGCCAGCTGCGCGCCGAGTTCGCCCTCAAGGCGCAGCAGTCCACGCCCGCCGACTCCTGACTCCAGAAAGACACCGCATGCGTTTTTACCGCCCCGTTCTCAGCCTGGCGCTGGTGGCCGTGACCACCGCCTGCTCCAGCACGGACCTGCAGACCGCCACCCGGCCCACCCTCCAGGCCGCGCCCAAGGCCGCCCGCGCTGCCGCCGCTCTGCCACACGCCCCATGCCCCGGCGACGAGGAGATGAAGGACAGCCAGTTGCAGGGTGAATGGACGGGAACCGTCGAAGGCCAGTCCCAGCCCGTGCGCCTGCAGCTGGGGCCGCACCCCCAGTGGAAGGGCAACGTCAAGGGCACGATCGCGCGCGGCGCAGACACCCGCCCCATGGTCGGCGACGTGGCCGATGACCACATCACGCTGGAAGAAAGCGCCGACGGCAAGCGCATCACCGCCACCTGGCTGGGCGATGTCGTCGAAGGCAGCTGCGCCCGCGAGATCCGCGGCAACTTCATCGAAGGCGACGATGCGGCGCCCCGGCCCTTCGTGCTGCGCAAGCTCGCGCCGTGACCGGCCCCCGAGCCTGCACACGAGCCCCCTGCTCCCTCTCCACTTATTACCCCTTACTCTTCGCTCCTTCCATCACCGGACTCAAGCCATGACGACTCCTACACACCTGGATCGCCGCAAGCGCCCAAGCCGCACGCCGACACCCCTGCAGTGGGCCCTGGCCATGGGACTGGGCGCCACGCCCTGGCTCGGCGCCCAGGCGCAGACCGCGCCCCGCCCCCTGTCCGAGGACGCCTGGCGCCAGTGCGCCGCCACCACGGACAACCAGTCTCGCCTGGCCTGCTTCGACACCTGGGCACAGCAGCAGCAGCCGCTGACCGCGCCGCCGGCCACCGGCTGGAGTGCTCCGGCCGCCAGCGCTGCAGCCGATCCTGGCGCCCTGCCCACGCCCGCCCCCGTGGTGACGGCCGACAGCGGCCAGGGCCTGGCGCTGCCCACCACCCCCACCAACGGCGGCTGCCGCGACCCGCGCTACAGCGAGCTGTCGCGCTACTTCGAGCTGGAACCGGGCAGCGACTGCGGCACCTTCAGCTTCCGCGGCTACCGGCCCATGTCCGTGTCCGTGGTGACGGCCGACCATGTCAACCGGCAGCCCACCACGCCCGGCAAGGACCCTGCGCAGTCGCAGCCCTACAAGACCGAGGAAATGCGCGTGCAGCTGTCCGTGCGCACCAAGGTCGCCCAGGGCCTGCTGACCAGCAGCACCTCGGCGGGCAAGGACTCGCTGTGGGTCGGCTACACCCAGCAGTCGTACTGGCAGCTGTTCAGCCCGGCCATCTCGCGGCCCTTCCGCAACACGGACCACGAGCCCGAGATCTTCTACGTCTACCCCACCGATGCCCGGCTGCCCTTCGGCTGGCGCTGGCGCTACAGCGGCGTGGGCCTGGTACACCAGTCCAACGGCCAGAGCGATCCGCTGTCGCGCAGCTGGAACCGCTGGTATCTGATGACCGGCTTCGAGCTGGACAACCGCTGGCAGCTGCACGCCAAGGCCTGGCAGCGCATCCGCGAAAGCGCCGAGCACGACGACAACCCGCGCATCCAGGACTACATAGGCCGGGGCGAGGTGAAACTGGGCTGGAACGTCAATGCGCAGAACTATCTGGGCTTCACTGCGCGCGGCTCGCTGGGCCAGGGCCGCGGCTCCGGCCGCGTCGAATGGCTGCGCACCCTAGGCGAAGGATGGAACGGTGGCAAGAGCAATTTGCGCCTGCATGTCCAGCTTTTCAGCGGATACGGTGACAGCCTGATCGATTACAACTACAAGCGCACCGTGCTCAGCGTGGGTTTCAGTCTTCTGGACTTCTAGAAGACCGGCCCTCGCGGGGCACGCTTTGCCGCTTGCCCTTCGCGGGGAAGCCCCGTCCCGCTGGCTGCATTGCCAGCGGCCGGGGCCATGCGTCAGAATGCGCCGATGCCCCGGGCCTTTTCAGGCAGGCCCGGAAACCCGCCCCAGAACGAACCGCGGAGGTCCGCCATGGATTTGCAATACCAGCTCAAGGCCGGCAGTTACTGCCTGTACGACATGCGCGAGACGCCCAGTGCCATCACGGGCGAGCGCCGCTGCCGGCTCAGGACCGAGCTGGTGGCCATTGCCTTCGACCTGGTCACGGGCCAGGTCCATGAGCATGGCTCGCCCACGCGCATCCATGCATGGGCCCTGTGCACGCGCAGGCGGCTGCGCGCGGCCGGCGACTGGGACCAGGCCGACAGCATCGTCGTGGTCTCCGGGCCCCTGCCGGTGGATGAGATCAACAAATGCCTGGGCATACGCGGCTACTGCCGCCGCATGTTCCAGCGCCTGGCCAGCCTGCCGCACGGCAAGCTGCAACCCCACGCGCATGCGCACGCTCATGGTGCCTACGGGGCTTACGGCGCCCATGCAGGCCGGAACCAGTCCCATCAGGGCCAGCAACGGCGGGCCGCCTGAAAGCCAGCGGCGCGCGCCCGGCACCCCTCACTCGGGACCCAGGTCCTCTTCCCCTTCTTCATCGTGCGGCTCGGCATGCTTGACGATGGTCACAGGCAGCCGGCTGTTGCGTGCCACCTCGCGCGAGACCGAGCCGATCAGCACGCGCCGCAGGCCGCCCTGGCCCAGTGCGCCAATGATGATCTGCTCGCAGCCCGTGCTCTCGGCAATGTCGGCCAGCGCGGCGGCGGGCTCGCCCAGGCCGATCTCCACCTCGTAGGAAATGCCGGCCGCCCGCACCAGGGCCACGGCCGGCGCCACCAGGTGCATGCCGGCGTCCACGCTGGCGGCGGCGATCATGTCCGAGTCCTGCGTGGCCAGCTCGAACAGCGAGGCTTCCTGCTGCACATGGGCCAGCACGAAATGCGCCTGCAGGCCCTGGCGCACCAGGGAGATGGCGTGGTGCACGGCATCCAGCGAGGGCTCGGACCCATCGACGGCAATCATGATCTTCAGCATGCGGACCTCCTTTTTTGTAGCTGGCGAATCGCAACCACCCCAGTGTAGACGCGGGCCGGCTAAGCCAGACGGGCTCCGGGGACAGTCGCGAAGCGTCCGACACGCACATGCGGCCATCTGGGACAATGGAGGGCTATGCTGCAATTCGACCTGCTCAAGACCGATCCCTCCAGCCACGCGCGCCGCGGCCAGCTCACGCTCAACCACGGCGTGGTGCAGACACCCATCTTCATGCCCGTGGGCACCTATGGCACCGTCAAGGGCGTGATGCCGCGCAGCCTGCAGGAGATGGGCGCGCAGATCATCCTGGGCAACACCTTCCACCTGTGGATGCGCCCGGGGCTGGACATCATGCAGAGCTTCGGCGGCCTGCACGGCTTCGAGAAGTGGGACAAGCCCATCCTCACCGACTCGGGCGGATTCCAGGTCTGGAGCCTGGGCGCCATGCGCAAGATCACCGAGGAAGGCGTGCACTTCGCCAGCCCGGTCAACGGCGACAAGCTGTTCATGTCGCCCGAAGTCAGCATGCAGATCCAGACCGTGCTGAACTCGGACATCGTCATGCAGCTGGACGAATGCACGCCCTACGAGACCAACGGCCACAAGACCACCGAGGCCGAGGCACGCAAGAGCATGGAGATGAGCCGCCGCTGGGCCAAGCGCTCCAGCGACGAGTTCCAGCGCCTGGGCAACCCCAATGCGCTGTTCGGCATCGTGCAGGGCGGCATGTACGAGAACCTGCGCGAGGAATCTCTGCAGGCCCTGGTCGAGATGGACTTCCCCGGCTACGCCGTGGGCGGCGTCTCGGTGGGCGAGCCCAAGGACGAGATGCTGGCCATCATGGCCCACACGCCCCACCGCCTGCCAGCCCACAAGCCGCGCTACCTGATGGGCGTGGGCACGCCCGAGGACCTGGTGCAGGGCGTGGCAGACGGCGTGGACATGTTCGACTGCGTCATGCCCACGCGCAATGCGCGCAACGGCACCATCTTCACGCGCTATGGCGACCTGAAGATCCGCAACGCACGCCACAAGACCGACCACCAGCCGCTGGACCCCAGCTGCACCTGCCATGCCTGCGCAGGCACCAGCGGCGTGAGTTGGGAGCAAGGCGGGCGCGACGGCTTCTCGCGCGCCTACCTGCACCACCTGGACCGCTGCGGCGAGATGCTGGGCCCCATGCTCACCACCATCCACAACCTGCACTACTACCTGAACCTGATGCAGGAAGTGCGCAATGCGCTGGAGGCGGGCAACTTCACTGAGATGCGCGCACGCTTCAAGGCCGAGCGCGCCCGGGGCGTCTGACGCCCCGCAGCCGATCGTTCAGGTCACTCAGGTGGCCAGGGTCGCTCAGGTCGCCAGGTCCTTGAGCGACCAGGACACGCCGGTCTCGAAGCCCGCGCGCATCTCGTCGGCCACGCGCTCCAGCTCGTCCAGAAACAGCCGCATGGCGGCTGCCTTGGTGTAGCCGATGCGCTGGTACAGGCAGCCGGGCAACTGCGCACCGGCGTCGTGCAGGGGCCGCCAGAGCAGGCGGCCGGCCGCCACATCCTCGGCCACGTTGTCGGGCACCAGGAATCCCAGGGCCGTGCTGCCGGCCACCAGGCGCCGCACCATGGGCACGGAGCTGGTCTCCACCAGCGGCCGCTGCTGGTGCAAGGCCGCGCTGTCCATCTGCTCCAGCATGCTGCGCAACTCCATGCCCGGCGCCATCAGGATCAGCGGATAGTCCACGCAATCGCGCAGGCGCAGCAGGCGCGGCTCGGTGGCCAGCGGATGGCCGGGGGCCATCACCGCGCCCAACGGCTGGGGCCAGGCGCGCACCTCCTGCACGCCGGGCGGCGGCGGGCGGCGCAGGCAATAGGCCACATCGATCTCTCCCTGCGCCACGCCGCGCAGCAGTTCCTCACCCGTGCCCGAACGCACGCTGAAGGTAATGCCCGGATAGCGCCCGTGCAGGCTGGCGATCACCAGGGGCAGCAGGTACTCGGCCGTGGCATGGGACACGCCCACGCGCACATGGCCCCGGCGCAGGGCGCGCAGGTCCTCCACCTGGGCCAGTGCGTTGTCGAAGTCACGCTGGCTGCGCCGCACGGCCGCCAGCATCAGCTCCCCGGCCGTTGTCAGCTGCATGCCGCGCGGCAGGCGATCGAACAGCGGCACGCCGACCTGGGCCTCCAGATTGAGGATTTGCTGGTTCACGGCGGCCGCCGTCAGGTGCAGCGTGACGGCGGCCTTGCGCACCGAGCCACGGCGCGCCACCTCGTCAAAACAGCGAAAAGCCTGGGAGATTGCGGGCATGGCGCGGAGTGTAAATTTTTATCTGACACCTCATCCAAAACAAACAGCTATTCCTGACGCTTGCGACTGCCTAGAGTGGCACTCATTCCCGGCCTCCTTTGAAAGCAGCCCATGGCAAGCACCGTAGACCAAGTCACCCAGCGCCGCCGCGGCGTCGGACTCATCGCCCACGACCCCGCCCTCTCGGCCGGCGGCTACACCCTGATCGCGCCGCAGACGGCCAACGGCCATATCTACCTGGTGGACATCGAAGGCCGCGTGGCCCATGAATGGAAGCTGCCCGTGCGCGCGGGCCGGCACGCCGTGATCCTGCCCAACGGCAACCTGGGCTACAACGGCAACCACCCCCGCTCGCCCGATCGCTATGCGCCATGGTCCATGTGGCATGGCGGCGATTTCTACGAGGTCACGCCGCAGGGCGAGATCGTCTGGCGCCACGAGGACCCGGACCACCACCATGACGCGCAGTGGCTGCCCAACGGCCATCTGCTCTATGCCGCCTGCGCGCCCGTGCCTGCGGGCTTTGCCGAACGCGTACCCGGCGGCACCGCGCACGGGCCCGGCGAGGTGATGTACGGCGACGTGATCCGCGAAGTGGACCGCAGCGGCCGCCTGGTCTGGGAATGGAAGGCCTGGGAGCACCTGGCGCCCGAGGACTTCCCCATCCACCCGGGCTTTGGCCGCTACCACTGGCCGCTGGTCAACGGGCTGGGCGTGAGGGCCGACGGCAGCGTGCTCATGAGCCTGCGCACCACCTCCGGCATCATTGCCGTGGACAAGGCCAGCGGCGCGGTGAAGCTGCACATTCCGCCTTCCGTGGTCTCGCACCAGCATGCGCCCGTGGCGCTGGCCAACGGCCACATCCTGGCCTTCGACAACGGCAACTTCCGCGAAGGCGCCCACGTGGCCTTCTCGCGCGTGGTGGAGATCGATCCTGCCGACCACCGCGTGGTCTGGAGCTACCAGGACGAGATGGTCAACGCCTTCTACACCGCCTTCATGGGCAATGCCCAGCGCCTGTGGAACGGCAACACCCACATCACCGAATCGGCCACGGGCCGGCTCTTCGAGGTCACGCCTGCGGGGGAGGTGGTCTGGGAATACATCCTGCCCTGGTTCGCCGAGTACCCCGATGCCGCAGCGCGCCGCACCGGCCCCGGACGGCTCAACAGCGTGTTCCAGACCTGGCGCTACCACGCGGACCAGCTCCCCTGGCTGGGCGCCGCCGGGAGGCTGTCATGAGCCTCAACCGCAGGCAACTGGCGGCCTGGATGCTGGGCGCGCCCTGGCTGTCACCGGCAGCCCGTGCGTCCACGGCTGGGGCCGACGCCTGGCCCAGCCAGCCGCTGACCGTGGTCGTGCCCTTTTCGCCGGGCGGCAGCGTGGACGTGGCCGCGCGCCTGGTCATGCCGCGCCTGGCGGAGCGGCTGCGCCAGCCCGTGGTCATAGAAAACACCGTGGGCGCCTCGGGCACCATCGCCACCCAGCGGGTGATCAAGGCCAGGCCGGACGGTCATACCGCGCTGTTCGGCGTGGCCAGCTGCGTGCTCATTGCGCCGCTGGTGTCGCCAGAGCGCTTCCGGTATGACGGCCTCAGGGAACTGCTGCCCGTGGCGCCCGTGGCCTCTTCGGCCTTCGTGCTGGCAGGCCGCCCCGACCTGCCAGCCACCACGGCGGCCGAGCTCGTGCAGCTGTCGCGCCAGCAGTCGGGCCGGCTGACCGTGGGCACCGATGGCGTGGGCACCAGCCTGCACCTGACCGCAGAAATGCTCCAGCAACAGGCCGGCCTGTCATGGACGCATGTGCCCTACAAATCCGGCCCGCAGGCGCTGACCGAGCTGGCGGGCGGGCAGATCGACCTGGCCGTGCTGCCCGTGGCCCTGGTCCAGTCCTTCGTGCGCGAAGGCAAGCTGCGCGGCCTGGGCGTGACCTCGCGCCTGCGCGCCGCCACCTTGCCGCAGACTCCCAGCCTGCAGGAAACACCGGTCTGGCAGTCCTTTGATGTCGAGGCCTGGCAGGGCCTGCTGCTGCCGGCCCGCACCGACGCCCGCATTGCCGAGCGCCTGGCCCGCGAGACCGCCGCCGTGCTGGCCGAGCCGGATCTGGTGCGCAAGCTCGCCGACGCCGGCTTCAAACCCATGGCCATGGAGCAAGCCCAGTTCATTGCCCACCTGGAGAGGGAGAGAAAGCTGCTGGAGGCCACGGTGCACGCCGCCCGAATCCACGGAGCGGGCTGATGCGGCTGGGGTAGCCTCGGAGCGGCAGGTGCAGCAGGTGCGGCCGGCCAGGCCCTACTGCATGGCTCCGGGCGCGGCAAACGAGAAGCTGGCCATCTGCACCAGGGCCCGGCCCCGGGTCAACAGGTAGGAATGCGCAGGGGACTGCGCGCGTGGCTGCAGCCTGAAGAAGGATTTGCCGCCACAGCACTGGCCCACCATCTCGAACTCCGCGCCCTCCAGCCGGCAGCCCACCTGCAGGCCGGGCGCAGGCTCATGGGTGATGGCGGACAGCTGCGACAGGCGCAGCAGCGCATCGGGCTCGGGCAGCACGGTGCTTTGGGCACTGCCATCGGCATGCTCCACATGCACGGACCGGCCCGCCAGCGCATTGCGCGGATAGACGATCTCCAGCCCCGCGCATCCACCGCGCAGGCCGCGCTGCAGGCCTCCCTCCATGCCATCCAGGGCGCGCGCCCAGGCCGTGAAGCCCAGCCCGCGCGCCGACCCCGCGATGCGCACGCGCCATGCCAGGCGCAGGGCACCACAGTCCACTGCGGTTTCGTAGAGGACCTCGAAGCGGTCGTTTTTCTCGCGCAGGCTCAGTTCGCCGCTGCCATGCACGCAGCGGTCTCCTTGTTCATCACGCACCGCAAAGGCCACGGAGCGCAGGATCTCCAGGCTGCCGTAGCGGACGCTGCGCAGGCAGCCATCGGCCAGTTCGGCACTGAGCGGCCCGGCCTGCAGCTGGCGGGGCCTGGACGACAAACGCCCTTCCCAGCCCGCAATGTCTACGGCCATGTTCCCGGCGATGTTGCCGGCGGTTTCAGCGATCCATTGATTCATATGCACATCCCAGCCCGTCCTGGACAGGGTGCCGATGCTATGGACGATCCGTGCGAATGAATAACGATGTTTTCTGGCACTCGTCGTGAGCTGCACTCACAAGCCACACGCCACAAGCAGTCAGGCAGGCGTTGCGCTGGGGGCCGGCCGGGCCTGCTGCGGCTCCAGCACGGTGCAGTTGCGGCCCTGGGCCTTGCCACGGTAAAGCGCCGCATCGGCACGTGCAATGGTCGCCTCCACCGACTCGCCCGCGCGGTACTGCGCGGCGCCCAGCGTGCAGGTGACGCGGGCGCCCTCACCCAGGGTCTGCGTCCACGGGGCTTCGGCAATGCGCAGGCGCAGGCGCTCCAGCAATTCGCTGGCCTGGGCCAGGTCGGTGTCGGGCAGCACCAGCAGGAACTCCTCACCGCCATAGCGGCCCACGCCATCGGCACTGCGCAGCTGCGACTTCAGCAGCGTTCCGAAGGCGCGCAGCACGCGGTCGCCGCCCTCATGGCCAAAGCTGTCGTTGATGCGCTTGAAGTGGTCTATGTCCAGCAGCGCCACGCACAGCACCGTGCCACGGTCGTGGGCGGCGGTGCGCACCTCGTGCAGCCGCTCGATCACGCCCCGGCGGTTGCTGACGCCGGTCAGGTCGTCATGGCGCAGCAGGGCCTCGATCTGCGCCAGCGCCGTGGCCAGCTTGTCATTGGCGATGCCCAGCCGGTACTGCATGCTGCGAAAGAAGGTGGCCTGCACGCTGCAGCGCACCACGGCACCGAGCACCACGCCGAAGGCCAGCAACTGGCCTGCAGCCGTGTCCGTGGTCATGCGCATCAGCGGCCCCCGCCAGAGAATGATGGCCGCCACGGCGATGAGCGTGCCTATCCAGGTCAGCCAGAAGCTGGTGCGGCTGCGCGCCAGGAAACCGTCGGCACTGAAGGCGATCAGCATCACCATGGACTGGAACGCCAGCGCAGGGGCGGCCATGACCATGCCCAGCACGCCGATGATGGACACCAGCTGGTGCGTGAGGAACATGCCCGGATCGCGCAGCCTGTGGCACCAGTCGCTGGCATAGGCCCAGGTGATGAAGCCCATGCCCGCCGCCACCCACAGGCCATAGCCCAGCACCACGGCCCAGGGCGCATAGCCGGCCCAGGCATGGCCCAAAAATAGCAGCAGCGCATAGATATGGCTGACCAGAACGGAGATGTGCAGTTGCCAGGTGCGGCGCTTCCAGCGCTCCAGGTGCAGCGCCTCGTCCACCAACGGCGACGCCGGCTTCGGCCCCCACAGGAGACGGTCCGGGAAATTCCGAGAAATGGAGGAAAGCACGGGCATGCGAAGAAGCGCGGCGGGCCGGCGGCCCTCATGGGCGCCCATTGTGACCGCATCCGGGAAATCCCGGGGATTGCATCCTTCTCGCCTAGGAGGTACGTGGCGGCCGCACGTCCTCGGCCACCACGATCTGGTTGCGCCCGCAGGCGCGGCCATGTGCGAGGGCCGCTTCGGCACGCTGCACCAGCCGCTCCGAGGTTTCGCCTGCCTGGAACTCCGCCACGGCCAGGGTCAGGGTCAGCGGGTCCTTGTCGGGGTCGGGGATGGGCTTTTCGCTCCAGTGCTGCTGGCGCACGCCCTCGCGCACGCGCTGCAGCGCCCAGACGGCCTGGACGGAGGCGGTATCCGGCATCACCAGCATGAAGGTGTCATCGCGGTAGCGGCCTATGCCGTCCACCGTGCGCAGGTGGGTGACCAGCAGGCCGCTGAGCATGAGCAGCACCCGCTCCTGCAGCGATGGTCCCTTGTGCGGCGGGTGCACGCCCGCACGCTCCACCCAGGGGTCCAGCTCCAGCAGCACCACGCAAAACGGTTCGGGCTTGCGCGCATGGCGCTCGCGCAGGCCATCGACGGCATCCATCAATCGCGAGTAATTGGCCACGCCGGTCAGCGTGTCGCGCCCCGTGGGCAATTGCAGCGAGCCCACGCGGGTCTGCAGCTGCTGCACATCGTCGGCCAGCTGGCCGCAGTAGCTGGACAGCTGCGCCAGTTCCTCGGTGTACTGGCGCTGCATGCGGCTCAGTGCCTGCCACAGGGCCAGCGCATGCACGGCCAGCGGCAGCAGCACGCTGGCCAGCCACAGAATGCGCACGGCGACCGAGCCCGGTGCCATCTGCGGCATGGGCCTGGCCACCACCACGGCGCAGAGCATGGCCAGCATGGCGCACAGCAGCACGATCTGGCCTGCGGGCAGGTGCAGCGCCTGCTCGCGCTCGCCATCCCAGGGCAGCCAGGCGATGGCGGCCAGCCACAGCAGGGCAGAGGCCCAGGCCAGCGAGGGCTGCCAGGCCGCCAGCAGCAAGGCCATCGTGGCCTGTATCCAGCCGTGGCCGCGCAGCGTCCGGGTCAGCGGCAGGCCGGCAGCATGGCAGCGCCAGACCCAGGCCATGCCGGCCAGGGCCGACAGCGCGGCGTAGGCCGCCCAGGCTTTCCATGAAGAAGGGCCGGCCAGCACATGGCCGGCCAGCAGGGCAGCCCCCACGGCCCAGGCCGCCAGGGGAAGAAGATGGGCGGACGCGCCGGCCGGTGGGTGGGCGGGCTGCGCTGGCGTGTGTTGTGGGGGATACGGCAGCTGGCGTGACATGGCATCCTCGCTGAAGACATCTGCGCCCCGGCCGAGCGCGCAAGCCATGGTGTACCACAACCCCGCGCAGCTTCAAGGGTCTTGCCGGCTCCGGCCGACACCGCCAAAGCCGTCGCCAGGGCCGCTTCAGGCGGGGGTCAGGCGGACTCAGCCAGACTCAACCCGGTGCCGGCCCGGCCTCCTGCACGGGAGGCACGGGAGCCACGGCAGGCGCAGCAGACGTGGAAGCCAGCACGGCTCCCGGCTTCCTGCGGTTGCCATCGGCCTGGGTGCCGCAGCTGTGGCAATAGTGCACAAAGGCGCTCTTGCGGGTATTGCAGCTGCCGCAACGGTCGAACAGGCCTATGCCGCAGTGGGGGCAGAAATCGATGGCGCCGTCCTTCAGGTCCACGGGGCGCTCGCAGCCCGGGCATACGCCCTTGGCCAGGCGGGCCAAGGCCACGTCGTAGCCCAGTTCCTGGCGCCGCTGCGTCTCGGGCAGTGACTCCTGCTGCTTTTGCCGCTCCAGGTAGCGGTTCAGGCCCAGAATGGCCGCACGCCCCAGCAGCACCGTCACCACGATGCCGACCACATAGCGTACGTAACCGCCGTAGTCGGGCAGGTAGGGCACGAGTTCGACGAAAAAGGCGAACAGCGCAAAGAAGATGAAGCCCCAGACAAAGGGCCACCAGGTGCTCTTGCGTTGTTTGGCGAACAGCCAGCCGGCCACCAGCAGCAGGGGCAGGGTCAACGCCAGGCGGTAGAGGAAGACGCGCAGCTCGATGGCGCGCATCTCCTTGCGCCAGGACTCCATGGCACCGTCGCGCAGACCGTCCCATTGGCGGTTGGCCGCGTCCAGGCGCTGGCGTGCCTGCAGGCTGGCGTCCTGCAGCCGCTCCACGGAGGCGCGTGCGGTGTTCTCTTCCTGCTTGATGGCATCCAGCGCCTGGGTGCGCGACAGCAGCTCGCTGTCCTGCTCGGGCCGGGCCGTGGCGCGGCGCGTGGCCACCCAGTTGTCGAAGGTCTCGCGCGCCGAGCGGTAGCGCGCCTGCGTGGCCTGGTACTTGAGGCGCGCGTTCTGCAGCGCCGTCTCCGCCTTGTCGTGATCGGCATCGGCGGCCTTGATCTCGGCCTTGACGGGCTCGGCAGCAGCGGGCGCGATGAAGTCCTCCACCGTGCGCGGCGACTCGACCTGGGGCAGATCCCCCACCACCAGGCCGCCCAGGCCGATGAGGAACGAGGCGAACACCACCGCCACCAGCCACAGGCCTCGGCGGAACCATTTTTCGGGCAGACGCAGTGCCTTGCTCATGGGGAAACTCCTGTTTCAGTGTCCTGCGGCCAAGGAAGACCGCAGGCGGAGGAAGAGCCGGTCCGGCTCAGGGCAGCACGCGCACCGGACCCGCCAACTGGCTGCGCTGCAGCCACTGCGTCACCGATTCCACGGTCACGGTTTCTATGCGGCTGGCATAGCGCTTGTCGTTGGGATGGTCGTCGAAGGCGATGTTGGCAGCCGTCACGCGCCCGCCCAGCCGCGACAGCGCACGGATGACCAGCACGCCGGGCTCGTAGCCCTTGAACTGCAGCCAGGCCTGGGCCTGCTCGCGCCGCTGCACCGTGGCCGGCTCCATGGCGGCGGCCAGGGTTTCGGTGGCCCACTGGTTGGACTGCTGGTAGCGCTGGCCCCAGGCATAGCTGACCATGCTGTAGGGCTCGTGCTGCAGGCGCAGCACGGTCTGGGGCTGGTTCAGAAAGGTCCACAGCGCCTGCTGCACGGCGGGCGTGGGCACCTGAACGCCGGCCTCGTAGCGCCACAGGTCGTCCAGGAAGAACTCGCCCAGGCCCTGGCGGTAGACATGGCCGCCGGCCGTGCCGCATTCGTTGAGCTTGTGCGCCACGCGCCAGGGGCCTTCGGGGGTCCTGTAGGCCCAGCCATAGTGCGAGTAGTGCAGGTCGTACTTGCTCAGGTCCTGGCCCACGCGCGCCAGCAGCACGACGCGGGTGCCGTTCTTCGCATATTCGGCATCCAGCGCCTGGGATGTGCGCTGGGCCAGGTCCAGCCCCTTTTGCAGGGATTGGGGGGTGAGGGGCTTGTCCTCGCAGCTGCGCCCTGCATGGGCCGTGCCCAGCGCGGCGGCCAGCAGCAGCACAAGGCAGGCGGCACGGGCCACAGGGGAAGGGGAAAGAGGCGGTTTCATGGCAGACATCACAGGCGTTCGTTGTGCAGCAGGGCTTTGCCCATCTCGTTGGGAATGAAGGCCAGCACCTTGCCGGCCGCCGAGATGACAACGCCTGCGCCGATCACGCTGCAGGTCAGCACCGTGCCCACGGCATAGGCCGAGGCGGAGGCGCCCCGCCCCACCACTTCCACGCTGGCCTGGGCGCCGTCGGAGGCACGCTCCAGCAGATAGACCGTGCCCGTGGCCGAGGCCTGCACCGCCTTCACGGTCAGCACCGCGCCGCCCACCGAGAGCGCGGCCGGCAAGGCCACCACGGCGCCAGCGGCCGTCGAAGCCACCGAAGCCGTACCCACCACGGAGGCCACGGGCAGCATGGACAGAGCCACCGAGGCCTCGCTTTGCGCATGGGCAGGCGCCATGGCCAGGGCTGCGCACAGCGCACCAGCGGTCAGCAGGGCACGCGGCAGGCGCGCGAAAACGGATTGGTTGACCATCATTGCTTGGACTCCTGGAAATGCGGGGAAGGGATGGACATCACTCGGCGTCGGCCGGTTGCGCGGCCTCGCGGCGGCCATGCATGCGGGCCTGCGCCAGGTCGGCCTCGTGGCGGTCACGCAGCATCTTGGCCAGCGTGAAGGCGGTGGTGATGAGATAGAGCCAGCTCACGCCCAGGAAGGCCTTGTAGGTCACGTTGATGTCCATGCTCACCAGCCCCCAGCCAGTCAGCGCCATGGACACGGCAAAGCCGCCCCAGACCACCAGCTTCCACATGGGCGTGTCGCCTGCGCCGCTGCGGCCGCCCTCGTTGTCCCGCACGAACTTGGCCAGCACGAAGGCGGCCGAGAGGCAGAACACATAGCCCATCACCATGAAGGCCTGCTCCAGCTGCTCGCCGGGCAGCCATGCCAGGCCGATGGCGCACAGCGAGACCGCAATGCCGAACGACACCCACACCTGCAGTTGCCAGGCCCGGGTATCACGCTGAACGACGATGGGAGAAGAGGACATTTGCCGAGGTGCCCCTCAAGGGCATTGGTTGAACACGGGACGCATGGTGCCCAGACGTAACTTGCGTGTCTGCATTCAACCGTAACAGTGGCCAGACACAGGCCATCGAGTATCTTCAAACGGTACTTTTCAAGTTTTTGACTGTTGTTTACACCCCAAAAAGTTCCTGCATGTGACACCAGCACACAGGACATCGGGCACGGCACCTGGGCGACAGGAGCCCTGCGACGCGCCACAGACAATGCGCCCACCCCGTCTGCAGTGCAGCGGGCAATCGCACGTTCGCCACGCTGATTGATGGAGATCTCCAATGACCAAACCCTTTGACCTCGTCGTCCACGGCGCCACCGGCTTCACGGGCCGGCTGGTGGTGGAGTACCTGCTCAGGCGCTACCCCGCAGGCAGCGGCCTGCGCTGGGCCATGGGCGGGCGCAATGCCGCCAAGCTCGCGGCCGTGCGCGACGAGCTGGGCGCACCCGCCGATACCCCGCTGGTGGTGACCGACACCGGCAATCCCGCAAGCCTGCAGGCGCTGATGGAGCAGACCCGCCTGGTGCTGACCACGGTGGGCCCCTACCAGCTCTACGGCAACGAGCTGGTGGCCGCCTGCGCCAGCGCCGGCGTGGACTATGTGGACCTGTGCGGCGAGCCAGCGTGGATGCGCCAGATGATCGATGCCCACGAGGCCGCAGCCCGGGCCAGCGGCGCGCGCATCGTGTTCTCCTGCGGCTTCGATTCCCTTCCCTTCGACCTGGGCGTATTCATGCTGCAGCGAGAGATGCAGGCCCGCTTCGGCCAGCCCGCCCAGCGCGTGCGGGGCCGGGTGCGCAAGATGAAGGGCACGTTCTCGGGCGGCACGGCGGCCAGCCTCAAGGCCACCATGGCGGCGGCCGCCGCCCAGCCGGGCGTGCTGGAGCTGCTGCGCAATCCGTTCTCGCTCACGCCGGGCTTCGAGGGCCCGCGCCAGCCTTCAGGCAGCAAGCCCATGGTGGACGAGGTGCTGGGCCTGTGGGTGGCGCCCTTCGTGATGGCGGCCATCAACACGCGCAACGTGCACCGCTCCAACTTCCTGCTGGGCCATGCCTATGGCGCCGACTTTGTCTACGACGAGATGATGGTCACAGGTGCGGGCGAAAAGGGCGAGGCCCTGGCCAACGCCGTGGCGGCCGACAAGTCGCTGGGCGCGGACGACGGCCCCAAGCCTGGCGAGGGGCCATCGCGCGAAGAGCGTGAATCGGGCTTCTACGACGTGCTGTTCATCGGCACCGACACGGCCGGCCACAGCCTGCGCGTGGGCGTCAAGGGCGACCGCGATCCGGGCTACGGCTCCACGTCCAAGATGATCACCGAGGCAGCCGTCTGCCTGCTGCAGGACGCTCCGGACACGCCCGGCGGCATCTGGACCACGGCGCCCGCCATGGGCAACGCGCTCATCGCCAGGCTCAAGGCCAATGCCGGCCTGAGCTTCACGGTGGAGGAACAGAACCCCTCTTAAGCCGCCAGCAGCCGCTGCACGCGCTCGCGCAGCAGCGCGGGCTGCACCTCGGACTGGGCCATGGGCTGGCCCACGTTCAGGCCCACGCGATTGAACAGGCCACGGCGGAAGGGCCGCACCATGGCGCCGCCCTGCTCGATGCGGCTGAAGTACGAGCCCCAGAGATTGGTCAGCGCCATGGGGACCACGGGCACCTGCAGGCCATCGGCCTGGGCGCGCTCGATGATCTTCATGATGCCGCCACGGAACTCCTGCAGCTGCCCGTCGCGCGTGATGCCGCCCTCGGGGAAGATGGCCAGCAGATCACCCTCGCGCAGCACCTGGGCGGCGCGCTCGAACGCAGCCTCGTAGGTGGCGGGGTCCTCCTTCTGCGGTGCGACCGGAATGGCCTTGGCCAGGCGGAACAGCCAGCCCAGCACGGGCACGCGGAAGATGCGGTGGTCCATCAGAAAGTAGATGGGCCGGGGGCTGGCGGCCATGAGCAGCACGGCATCGACAAAGCTCACATGGTTGCAGGCCAGGATAGCCGCGCCGGTGGCCGGAATGTGCTCGTCGCCCTGCACCTTGAAGCGGTACACGAAGCGCGAGACCACCCAGGCCACGAAGCGCAGCAGGTACTCGGGCACCAGCAAGAAGATGTAGGCCGCCACCACGGCATTGGCAATGCCCGTGATCAGGAACACCTGGGGAATGCTGAAGCCCGCCGCCAGCAGCGCGCCGGCCAGCACGCTGGAGGCGATCATGAACAGCGCGTTGAGGATGTTGTTGGCCGCGATGATGCGTGCGCGGTGCGTGGGCTGGCTGCGCATCTGGATCAGCGCGTACATGGGCACGCTGTAGATGCCGGCCGACAGGGCCAGCATGCCCAGGTCGGCCATCACACGCCAGTGCGCGGGCTGGGCAAAAAAGGCACCCACGCCCATCAGCTCGGAGGCAGGCAGCGCGCGCGAGGCAAAGAACAGGTCCACGGCGAACACGCTCATGCCGATGGCGCCCAGCGGCACCAGGCCGATCTCCACATGGCGGCGGCTGAACACCTCGCACAGCAGCGAGCCCGTACCAATGCCCACGGAAAACACCACCAGCAGCAGCGAGGCCACATGCTCGTCGCCATGCAGCACCTCCTTGGCAAAGCTGGGGAACTGGGCCAGGAACACGGCGCCGAAGAACCACATCCAGCTGATGCCCAGCAGCGAGCGGAACACGGCGGGCTGCTCGCGGGCCAGCTGCAGGTTGCGCCAGGTTTCGGTGAAGGGGTTCCAGTTGATGACCAGGTGCGGGTCGGTGGCCGGTGCATTGGGGATGAACTGCGCAAAGATCCGCCCGATCACCGCCAGCGCCAGGCAGGCCACGGCCACCTGCATATGGCCCACCTCGGGCACGGCCACCAGCAGGCCGCCTGCCACGTTGCCCAGCAAGATGGCCACGAAGGTGCCCATCTCCACCATGCCGTTGCCGCCCGTCAGCTCGCGCTCGCTGAGCACCTGGGGCAGGTAGGCGAATTTCACGGGGCCGAACAGCGTGGAGTGCAGGCCCATCAGGAAGACGCAGCCCAGCAGCAGCGGCACATTGGCCTGGATGAAGCCCCAGGCGGCCAGCGCCATGATGGCGATCTCCAGGTTCTTGACCAGGCGAAACATGCGGGTCTTGTCCCACTTGTCCGTCAGCTGGCCCGAGGTGGCCGAGAACAGCAGGAACGGCAGGATGAACAGCGCCCCGATCACCAGCCCCGCCATGGCCGAAGGCAGCCAGGAGACGCTGAGCTGGTAGGTCACCATCACGGTGAGCGCGAACTTGAACAGGTTGTCGTTGGCCGCCCCCGAGAACTGCGTCCAGAAGAACGGCGCAAAGCGCCGCTGGCCCAGCAGGGCGAACTGGTTGGGGTGCTCGTGCGCGGCCGATGGCACGGCGCCGGCCGTTGCGGTGGGGGCAGACGGGCTGCCGGTCTCTTGCTGGAACATCTTGTTTTCCCTCAACGGTTGGTGGCGCCGCCGTGGCCGCACGCATCGGCGCACATTGTGCCCGTACTGGTCATGCGCGCCGTGCCGGCCGCACGCAGCGCGGCGATCACGGGCAGGGCGGCGGCGGCCGCCACCACATGCTTGAGGCTGTGGCCGGACACCAGCCCGGCCGTGGCCTCGAAGACGGCCGCATCGCCCCACTCCAGCAGCTTGGCCGCGCCATACCATGCAATCACCGCGCCCAGGCGCAGCGCCAGCGCGCCATGGCGCGGCGCCACGCAGGCCAGGCCCAGCACCGCCAGCATGCCGCCGCCCTGCACCAGCGCCCAGGGCAGCAGGTTGCCGCCATGCAGCCAGACCAGCACCGAGGTCACGGCGGCGACCAGCATGGCCACTGCGGCGCGCACGGCCACGCGGTCGGCAATGCGCGATTGCAGTGCCAGCCCCAGCATGCCGGCAAAGGCCATGGACATGCCCAGCCGGTCGCCGGCCAGGGTGGCATCGTGGGGTGCCCAGTGGTAGACGGACGAACCTACGGCCGAACACGCCAGCCCCGTGAAGAACAGCGCGGCAAGCCAGCGCAGGGCCGGCGCCAGCGCTTGGCTGCGCCGGTCCAACAGGAGGCGCGCCCCCGTCACGGCGGCCCAGGCAAAGCCCAGGTTGCTGAGCACATCCAGCGCATGGGGCAGCGCCCCCCAGGCGCGCTGGTCGGCAAACGCGTGAAAGTCCTGCGGCTGCGGCACGGCGGGGCCAAGCCAGGCGGCCAGCAGCAGCAGGGCAGCGCCCCAGTACAGCGCGCGCAGGGCGGCGGCCGGTGAAATCGATACGGATGGCATGTGTTGCTCCTCGTGAAAAGTGAGGCGGAGTGTGGCGAGCCATCGGCCCTTTCAGCATCGTTTTTCTGCACCCGCCGCGCAAACCAGCACCTCGGGTATCGATAATCGCTACCCATGAGCACCACTGCCGACCTCGTCATCGCCCTCAAGAAGGAACTCAAGGCCGCCCAGATGACCTATGCCGACCTGGCGCGCGCCCTGGGCATGGCCGAGTCCAGCGTCAAGCGCATGCTGGCCAAGGGCGACATGCCGCTGTCGCGCATCGATGCCATCTGCCGCGCGCTGAGCCTGGACTTCGCCGACCTGGCGCGCCGCGTGGCCGACAGCCAGCCGCTGCTGCAGGAGATGACGCCCGAGCAGGAGAACGCCGTGGTCGCCGACCGCAAGCTGCTGCTGATGGCCATCTGCGTGCTCAGCCAGTGGACGCTGGAGCAGATCGTGGCCACCTACCGCATGACCGAGGCCGAAGGCATCCGCTACCTGGCCCAGCTGGACCGCATCGGCATCATCGAGCTGCGCCCCGGCAACCGCTACCGGCTGCGCCTGGCCAAGACCTTCCGCTGGCGCGCGCGCGGGCCGGTGATGGAGTACTTCCGCGAGAACGCCGTGCTCGACTACTTCGGCGGCGGCTTCGACCAGCCGGGCGAAGGCATGCTGATGGTGCACGGCTCCATCGGCCGGCATCTGGCGCCCAGCTTCGTGGAACGCATACAGCGGCTGGCCCATGACTTTTCCCAGCAGCACCTGCAGGACCAGCGCCTGCCGCCGGGCCAGCGCGAGGGCTACACCCTGGTGCTGGCCATGCGCAGCTGGGAATTCACGGCGTTCACGGCGCTCCGAAGAGGCACTGTCTGACGGCGGCTGCAGGACGGCAGCCTGCGCTGCAGCGCCTGGCAACAAGGCTTCACCAAGGCGATACACAAGATTGCAAGACTTCGCGGCGCGGCAACCCGGGATTGACGATGGACCTGCACCATGCAGTCATGGATTCCTTTCACCAGGACTCCAGCCCGATGAACCAAGGACAAGGAGCCGCCATGATTTCCCTTCGCACACCGCTGATCGCCGCCACCCTGGCCCTGGCCGGATGGGCCGGCACCGCGCAGGCCCAGGCCAACGTGACCTATGCGGCGCCGGGCGCCGCCATCTCGGTCCAGTTCGGCGCGCCGCCTCCCGTGCGCTACGAGGCGGTTCCTGCACCGCGCCGCGGCTACGTCTGGGCACCCGGCTACTGGCGCCCGCAGGGCCACCGCCATGCCTGGGTGGCCGGCCACTGGGTCAAGGCGCGTCCCGGCTATGTGTACCGCCAGCCCGTGTGGTCGCAGCAGGGCGGCCGCTGGGGCTACGCACCCGGCCGCTGGGACCGTGACCGCGACGGCGTGCCGGACCGCCATGACCGCCGCCCCAACAACCCCTACCGCCATTGATGGGCGCTTGCGCCCGCCATGAAGCCCGCCCCATCGGCGGGCTTTTTGCTGAGCGCTGCGGCCATGCCCACACTGGCTTCATACCAACATATGCATATAAAAGTGGCTCATTAAGTTCTCAGGAAAATATGGGAATTGATTCACCGGATTTCCCTGCACACCATGCGCCCCTCGTTTTTCCGCTCCTGGATTCCCGCCGCCGCCGCGGCCCTGGCCGTCTTCGGCTCCACCGCAGCGGTGGCAGCCGATTCGGCGGCTTCGTGGCCGCACCAGCCCGTGACCATGATCCTGGGCTTCCCGGCAGGCTCGGGCGTGGACGTGATCGCGCGCGGCGTGCAGGAGCCGCTGTCCCAGCGCCTGGGCCAGCCGCTCATCATTGACTACAAGTCGGGAGCGGCCGGCAACATCGCCAGCGAGATCGTGGCGCGCGCCAAGCCGGACGGCTACACGCTGGCCTTCGGCACGGCCGCCACGCACGGAAGCAATGCCGCGCTTTACAAGAAGCTGCCGTTTGACGTGGAAACCGACTTCGTGCCGGTGGCGCCGCTGATCGATGTGTCCAACGTGCTGACCATCAATCCCAACGTGATCAACGTCAAGAACCTCAAGGAGTTCGTGGACGAGATCAAGGCCAACCCCGGCAAGTACAACTACGCCTCCACGGGCAACGGCGCGGGCACGCACATGGCCTTTGCCGAGTTCAATGCGCGCCTGGGCCTGAACATGGTCCATGTGCCCTACAAGGGCGGCCCCGAGGCCATCACCTCGGTGCTGCGCGGCGAGACCTGCTGCATCATGAACCAGGTCCAGACCGTGCTGCCCCACTACAAGAGCGGCAAGGTGCGCCTGCTGGGCGTGACCACGGCCAAGCCCGTGGAAGTCATCAAGGAAGTGCCCACCATCGCCTCCAGCGGCCTGACGGGTACCAAGGGCTTCGACAGCTCGATCTGGTTCGGCATCTTCGCACCCAAGGGCACGGACCCGGCCATCGTGGCCAAGCTCAGCCAGGCCGTGCGCGAGGTGCTGGAGCTGCCCGAGGTGCGTGCGCGCTTCGAGTCCCAGGGCAATGCCATCCGCATCGAAACGCCCGAGCAGTTCAAGAAAACCGTGCACAACGACCGCCTGAAGTGGGCACAGGTGGTCAAAGACGCGAAAATCAGCATCGATTGATGCCGCGCGCGCCCGCAGGCCCTGCCCCGCTGGCGCGCCTTTCCTCGTGAGTTCCTGGTGAGTCTATGTCCCTGACCGAACCGGCAGCCCCGGCCCCTGCGGGCCTGGCTGCCCTTGAAGAACGCCTGCGCGACGACCTCGTCGCCCTGGGCTGGCCTGCCAAGGCCTGGATTCCTCCCTCCACCCGCGACGGCCAGCCCGTGCACGATGTCCTGGTCATCGGCGCCGGCCAGGCCGGCCTGGCCCTGTCGGCCGCGCTGTCCCAGCTGGGCATCGCGGCCGTTTTGCTGGACAAGGCCCCGCTGGACTTCGAAGGCCCCTGGGCCACGACGGCGCGCATGGAAACCCTGCGCTCGCCCAAGGAGCTGACCGGCCCCGCGCTGGGCCTGCCCTCGCTGACCTTCCGCGCCTGGTTCATCGCCCAATGGGGCCGCGAAGTCTGGGCCGCGCTGGACAAGATCCCGCGCCTGCAGTGGATGGACTACCTGCGCTGGTACCGCCGCGTGATGCGCTGCGACGTGCGCAACGGCCACCAGGTCACCGCCATCCGCCCGCAGGCCGACGGCACGGTCGAGGTCGATGTGACGGCCGATGGCGCCTCGCGCACCTGGCTGGCGCGCCGCGTGGTGCTGGCCACGGGCCGCGACGGCCTGGGCGGCCCGCAGATCCCCGCCTTCATGCAGGGCGTGGACCGCAGCCGCTGGGCGCACTCCTCCGACGTGCTCGACTACAGCCGCCTGGCCGGCCTGCACGTGGGCGTGGTGGGCGCGGGCTCCTCGGCCATGGACAGCGCAGCCACCGCGCTGGAGAACGGCGCCGCCAGCGTGGACCTGCTGGTGCGCCGCAGCGACCTGCCACGCATCAACAAATCCAAGGGCTCGGGCACGCCCGGCCTCACGCACGGCCAGTTCCTGCTGCCCGACGCCTGGAAATGGCGCATACGCCACTACATCAACGTGCAGCAGGTGCCACCTCCGCACGGCAGCACGCTGCGCGTCTCGCGCCATGCCAACGCCCACTTCAACCTGGGCTGCGCCGTGCAGAAGGTGGAGCAGGACGGAGACCGGCTGCGCGTGGACACGCCGCGCGGCGTGTTCGTGCTGGACTTCCTGATCGTCTCCACCGGCTTTGCCATCGACTGGCGCCAGCGCCCCGAATTCGCCGACCTGGCGCCCCATGTGCGCATCTGGAGCGACCGCTTCGCGCCCGAGGCGGGTGCCGAGGACCAGGAACTGTCGGACTCGCCCGACCTGGGCCCGCTGTTCGAGTTCCAGGAAAAGACGCCCGGCGCCCTGCCCGGCCTGGACCATGTGCACTGCTTTTGCTATCCGGCCGCGCTGTCGCACGGCACGGTGTCGGGTGATATCCCCGCCATCAGCGACGGCGCGCGCAAGCTGGCCCAGGGCCTGGCCTCGCTGTTCTACCGCGAGGACCTGGAACACCACTACGCCCAGCTGCAGTCCTATTCCGAGCCCGAGCTCGACGGCAGCGAATGGACGCCCGCCGACCCCGAAGCCCGCGTGCGGGCCCTGGCAGACAAGACCTGAGATACCCATGACCACCGCCAACGACACCATCGACCGCCTGGCCGGCCTGACCGACCAGTCCCCCGTTTTCGCCACGCGCCGCCAGCGCGACAAGGTGGCCATCGCCACCCAGGCCTGCGAGGACCTGCTGCTGGGCGACGGCCTGGCCGACAGCCTGTCCCGCGCCGAGCGCCTGGTGCTGGCCAGCGAGCAATGCCGCGTCAGCGGCGTGCAGGCCCTGGCCGATGAATACCGCCAGCGTGCCGAGTCCCTGGGCGATGCCCTGACGCCCGCGCTGCGCACCGTGCTGGCCCAGCCCGGCGCCCAGACCGGCAATGCGCGCCTGGATGCGGCCCTGCACTTCGTGCGCACCCTGGCCCTGCACCCCGCCGAAAGCGACCGCGCGGCCCTGCTGGCCATGCCCGAGTCCGGGCTGTCCATCGACGACACCGTGCTGGTGGCCCAGCTGGTGGGCTTCATCGCCTACCAATTGCGCCTGTTCGCGGGCGTGCAGGCCATGGACGCGCTGGGCGGCCAGGCCAGCGCACCGGCTGCCGAAGCCGCCGCCGCACCCTTCGTGCACCCCGCCAACCTGCCGCCACCGGGCGAGCCGCTGCGCCGCAACGGCTACACCAGCGAAACGCTGGACTGGACGTCATGGCTGCCCGTGCTCGACCCCGCCACGGCCACGGCCGAGCAGCAAGCCGTGCTGGACCTGAGCCACCCCAAGGCGCGCACGTCGGACTTCTACCTGCTGCTGGCCCGCCAGCCACGCGTGCTGTCGGAGCGCTCGCAGGCCTTCAACGCCATCATGTACGCACCCGGCGGCCTGTCGCGCGCCGAGCGCGAGGTGGCGGCCACGGCCGTCTCGCGCTCCAACGGCTGCGTGTACTGCGCATCGGTCCACGCCCAGCGCTTCGAGCAGTTGGCCAAGCGCAACGATGTCATGGCCCAGATGTTCGATGACCCCGACACGGCCGGCACCAATGCGCGCGAACGCGCCATCATCCAGTCCTCGCTGGCGCTGACGCGCGCGCCGGGCAGCTTTGGCGCCGCCCAGTTGCAGCCGCTGCGCGATGCCGGCCTCACCGACCAGGAAATCCTGGACATGCTGCATTCGGCCGCGCTGTTCGGCTGGGCGAACCGGTTGATGCTCAATCTCGGGAAGGAGAGGTACATCACCCCCTGAGGCGCTTACGCGCCTTCCCCCTCTCTACCCGCTTCGCGGGGGAGGGGGACGACACCCTCGCGGCGGGGCGGCCCTCGCTCGGTGTCCCTGACTTGGGGCCGCGCCAGTTTCATGCGCTGTGCATTAAGACGCGGCGCTTCACCTCAGTACACATCCCTGCGGTAACGGCCTTCGACGATCAGATCTTCGACGGCGGTAGCGCCCAGGATGTCGGCCAGCGCGGCATCGACGCCTGCGGCCATGCCGTCGGCGCTGCCGCAGACGTAGAGCACGGCGCCGTCGGCGATCCAGTCGCGCAGGGGGTCGGCGGCTTCGCGCAGGGCGTCCTGCACGTAGCGGCGCCGGGCCTGGTCGCGGGAGTAGATGAAGTCGGCGCGCTGCAGCTTGCCCGCGGCCAGCCAGCCGGAGACCTCGGCCTCGCAGTACCCGTCATGGGCCTGCTGGCGTTCGCCGAACAGCAGCCAGTTGCGGTGGCGGCCTGCGTGCATGCGCGCCAGCAGGTGGCCGCGCAGGCCGGCATAGCCGGAGCCGTTGCCGATGAAGATGGCCGGAGCATCGGGCTCGGCATCTGCCTCGTCGCGCGGCTCGAAGGCGCGGTTTTCCACCAGTCTCATGGCCACGGATGTGCCTTGGGCCGCATGCGCCGTCAGCCAGCCCGACGCCACGCCCAGGCCGCCGTCATGGCGGGCCTGGCGCACCAGCAGCCGCACATGGCCGTCCTGCGGCAGCGAGGCGACCGAGTAGCTGCGCGGCAGCAGGGGCCGCAGCGCATCGGCCACGGCCTGGGGCGCGGTGCCGGGGGCGATGTCGCCCGGGGCCGGCAGCACGCTGGCGGCCAGCGCCTCACCCAGCGTGCAGCTCTGCTGGCGCCATTGCACGGGGGCCGAAACGTCACATTCCTGGGCGGCCAGCCAGGCCTGCACGGTGGCTGCGCCATGGCGTGGCAGCACCTCGGCCAGCGCACCGGCCCGCCACAGCGGGGCCACGCCTTCGGGCGGCGACAGTTCCAGCACGTAGAGACCGGCGCCCTGGCTGCCCGCATTGCACAGGCTGCGCGCCTGCAGCGGCCATGCGGCAAAGGCCGTGGCATCGGCCAGCGGGCCTGCAGCAGACGCAGGCAGCGCATCCGATGCAGGCGGCATGGCCCCGAAATGCCCTGCCAGCGCCTGCTGCCAGGCATTCCAGGCCTGGGGTTGCTCGCCATCCATCTCGATCAGCGGAAACACGGGCTGTGCGCCCAGGCGGCGCAGCTGGTGGTCCAGCGCATGGCCAAAGCCGCAGAAGGCCGCGTACTGCCGGTCGCCCAGCGCCAGCAGGCCGTATTGCAGGTGCGGCAGGGCCGAGCCCGATGCCGCGCCCAGCAGGCGCGCAAAGCGGCGCGCGGCGTCAGGCGGGTCGCCTTCGCCAAAGGTGCTGGCCACGAAGAGCACGCGCCGGTGGTGGCGCAGTTGCTCGGCATCCAGCGCCGCCACGGATTGCAGGCTGGCCGCCATGCCTGCGCCGCGCAGCGCGGCCACGGTGGCCACGGCCAGGCGCTCGGCGCGGCCGGCCTGGCTGGCAAAGGCGACCAGCACGGTGTCCTGGCCCGCAAGGGCGGACGGTGGCGGGTCCGCCATCAGCGCCTGGCGCTCCTTGGCCAGGGCGCGCGCCTTGCGCCGGCGGTCCAGGTAGAGCATCCAGCCCGTGATGGCGAACAGGGGCATGATCAGCGAGGCCAGCGTCATGAAGATGCGCCCCGGCATGCCGAAATAAGTGCCCATGTGCAGCGGGTAGATGGCGCCCACGGCGCGGCGGCCCGTGGGCAGGTCGGCATAGCGCTCGTCGCGCTGCACGGCGCCGTCGGGCAGCAGGGCCATCTGGTTGCGCGCGCGCTCATGGGCGGCATCGGCATCCAGCCAGCTGATCTGCAGGGGCTGGCCCGCGCGCTCGGGCAGGCGCAGCTGGGCGAACTGCCAGCCATGGGCGATGCGCTCGAAGGCGGCCCAGCCGGGCACGATGTCGATGGGCTGCTGCGCGCCAGCCGGCTCAGGCCGGCCGCCACCGGGTTTCGAGGACGGCGCCGCGGCAGCGGCCACGCGCGGCGGCACGCCGGCCCAGCCGTCCACCGTGCTGCGCACCACGCCAAAGGCCCAGTACATGCCGGTGCAGGTGAACACCACATAGGCCACCAGGGCCCAGGTGCCCGCCACCGAGTGCAGGCCCCAGAGGAAGGAGCGGCCCTTGAGCGCCGGATCGAAGGTCAGCCAGGTGCGCCAAGACAGCGGCCGGCGCGGCCAGCGCAGGTACAGGCCCGACAGCGACAGCATCAGCAGCAGGCCGGCCAGCGTGCCCGTGATGGGCTTGCCGTCATCGCGCGACAGCAGCAGCCAGCGGTGCAGGCGCTCCACCCATTCGAAAAACTCCGTGCCGTGCTGCTCAGGCAGCTGCGCGCCCGTGTAGGGATCGACAAAGACCGTCTGGCCCCGGCGCTGGCCGGCCGGCGGCTTGAAGGCTACCTGGGCCGAGCGGCCGGGCTCGGCAAAGACGGTGATGCGCTGGACCACGCGCTGCTCACCGGCCTCGCGCAGCGCCTGCGCAACCTGCGGCGGCGCCAGCGGCGCGGCATCACGCGCGGGCACGGAGGCAGTGCCGGGATTCATCCATCCCAGGATTTCCTCGTGGAACGAGAACACCGCGCCCGACAGCCCGATGACGATGAGCACCGTACCGGCCGTAATGCCGACGAACCAGTGCAACTGGAACCAGATTTTCTTGAAAGTCATGGGGAGCAGGCGAGCAGGCGACGTCGGTCGGAAATCCATTGCGGTGCGCAACGGAACATCAGGACAGAACGGTGCATGGAAGGCAGGCGGGCAGAGATGAAAGTGCGCGGCACCTGTGCATCGGCCCCGGGCGGCGTTGGCCGGGACTTGTCGACGGAAGGCGCCAATCAGCGAGAAATTCTAAATTGTTCTCATTTACGGCGTGTTGCACGCGCGATAGGCCCGCAAGGCGGCCTGGGGTTCGGGCAGGCTTGAGCAGACGGGATGCCGCGCCTGTGCCCAATGGAAATCGCCTGCCGAAACAGGTTCGGCAGGCGATGGTTCAGCTCCTCTTCAACCGTGTGTCAACCGCGTCTGCGGCGCAGATTCCACAGGCCTGCAGCCAGCATCAGCAGCATGGCCATGGCGAGCATGCGCGGTTCGAGCGCAGGGATCGGCTTGGCATCCGGTTCCGGTGCCGTCCGCGCACGCGCCGGGCCGCTGGGATCCACGATCACGCCATTGGCTGCGCGATCGTCATCACCCTGACCGCCATCGGTGACCACCACCGAGGTCGTATTGCCCGACACCACCGCACCCGGAGGCTGATACCAGGAGTCCGCCGCCCCAGCGGACGCTGGACCGAACTTCCAGTACGCCATGCCGGTCACCGGCCCCGGCCAGGTGACGCTGACCGTGATCGAGCTGCTGGCCGTACAGCCGCGGGCCACAAAGTGCACATTGCCGTACGGGAAGCTCAGTTGGCCCGGCGCACCCCCCGGAGCCGCAACGAAGGACGACTGCGACACATCGAACCCGCAGCCCGCGCCACCACCGCTCAAGGTCGCCGTGGCATTGCCTGCCCCGGTGGCTGTCGGACCCGTGAAGGTCGTTCCGAGCACGTTAAGCGAAGTCGTTGTGGCAGGTCCGGTGTTGCCATTGCCAGGATTGGTCTGGGTCGCGCTGATCGTGTGCAGACCCGGCGTCGGCAAGCCGCCGCCTGGCGTGCAGCTCCACGTCTGATCGGCCGCGACGATTGCCGTACACAGCGTCGTCGAGCCATCCTTCACCGTGATCGTGTAGCCCGGCGTGCCGGTGCCGGAAATCTGCGGATAGCCTCCCACCGTGGTCGGCGAAACCGTCAGCGTCGGAGCCACCGGCACCTGCGTGCTGGGAGTGACCGGCGTTGCTGGTGTCGATGCACAGTTCACAGTGCAACCTGCCGTCGGATTGACCGGGCTGATGCCA
>NZ_BCZP01000018.1 GCF_001598795.1 Delftia acidovorans NBRC 14950
GTCATTGGGAATGCCGTGGCAGACCACATGGTTGACCGAGGTGCACAGGTGTCCGGGGTAGGGAGGGTAGCCGGGCGGCTGGTAGCCGATGGTGGCGGAGACCGTGCCCTGCTGCGCCATGCATTCGGCGCCCAGGCGGTCGATCTCGGCCGTGGTGATGCCGGGCTTGATGTGGGGGGTGATGTAGTCCAGCACTTCCGAAGCCAGGCGGCAGGCCACGCGCATGGCTGCGATGTCTTCAGCGCTCTTAATGGTGATGCTCATGCCCGCAATTATCCCATTGCGCCTTCGGGCGTGCAGGGGTAAGGGGCGGCTGTCGCCATCGGGACGGCTCAGCCCGGTAAAATAGCGGCCTCACCGATTCAGCGCCTTGCAGCCAGCCCCCGGAGGGCGGGGCCGCAGGGCGCTTTTCACAAGCCTCCTCACCCAACAGGCCGCCACGTGACCTTGCATCTGACACAGTTGGAGGGTGGAAACGCTCTCAGCTCGTTCCGCGCCCAGCAGCTCCTGACCGAACTGGTCTCCATCCATCCCAAAATCACCGGCATTGCCGCGCGCTTCGTGCACCTGGTGGCCACGGACGCCGCACCCACGCCCGCATTGCAAGAGCGCCTCCAGGCGCTCTTGACCTATGGAGACCCCTATGAAGGCCCGGCCGACGGTGCCGCCCTGGTGGTCACGCCGCGCCTGGGAACGATCTCCCCCTGGGCCTCCAAGGCCACGGACATTGCCCGCAACTGCGGCCTGGGCGTGTTCCGCGTGGAGCGCATCACCGAATACCGCATCGCCTTCAAGACCGGGCTGCTGAGCAATGTGCTGGGCAGCGCGCCTGAGCTTTCGGCCGAGCAGACTGCACGGATCGCCGCCTTGCTGCACGACCGCATGACCGAGTCGGTCTTCGCCACGCGCGCCGAGGCCGAGCAACTGTTCTCCGCCCTGGACGCCGCTCCCATGGAGTTCGTCGATGTGCTGGGCGGCGGCCGCGCCGCGCTGGAGACTGCCAACCGCCAATGGGGCCTGGCCCTGGCCGACGACGAGATCGACTACCTGGTCGATGCCTTCAAGGGCCTCAAGCGCAATCCCACGGACGTGGAGCTGATGATGTTCGCGCAGGCCAACAGCGAGCACTGCCGCCACAAGATCTTCAACGCCCAGTTCACCATCGACGGCGTGGCCCAGGACAAGAGCCTGTTCGGCATGATCCGCAACACGCACCAGGTCTCGCCCCAGCACACGGTGGTGGCTTATTCGGACAACGCCTCCATCATGGAAGGCCATGAGGTCGAGCGCTTCGTCGCCACCTTCGAGGCGGCCCTGGACAAGATCAAGGCGCCCAGCTACCAGAAGAAGCAGGCCGTCAACCACGTGCTGATGAAGGTGGAGACGCACAACCACCCCACGGCCATCTCCCCTTTCCCCGGCGCATCGACCGGCGCGGGCGGCGAGATCCGCGACGAAGGCGCCACGGGCCGCGGCTCCAAGCCCAAGGCCGGCCTGTCGGGCTTCACGGTCTCCAAGCTGTGGGGCAGCGAAGTGGGCAAGCCCGAGCACATCGCCAGCCCGCTGCAGATCATGATCGAGGGCCCGCTCGGTGGCGCGGCCTTCAACAACGAATTCGGCCGTCCCAACCTGACCGGCTATTTCCGCGAGTACGAGCAGCAGGTCGGCGTGGGTGCCGATGCCGTGATGCGCGGCTACCACAAGCCCATCATGATCGCGGGCGGCCTGGGCGTGATCGACTCCGAGCTGACTCAGAAGATCGAATTCCCCGCCGGCACCCTGCTGATCCAGCTGGGTGGCCCCGGCATGCGCATCGGCATGGGCGGCGGCGCTGCCAGCTCCATGGCCAGCGGCACGAACGCGGCCGAGCTGGACTTCGACTCCGTGCAGCGCGGCAATCCCGAGATCGAGCGCCGCGCCCAGGAAGTCATCAACCACTGCTGGGCCCAGGGCGACAAGAACCCCATCCTGGCCATCCACGACGTGGGTGCCGGCGGCCTGTCCAATGCCTTCCCTGAGCTGACCAACGATGCGGGCCGTGGCGCGCGCTTTGACCTGCGCGCCGTCAACCTGGAGGAATCCGGCCTGGCGCCCAAGGAAATCTGGTCCAACGAAAGCCAGGAACGCTATGTGATGGCCATCGCTCCCGAATCGCTGGCCGAGTTCAAGGCCTTTTGCGAGCGTGAGCGCTGCCCGTTTGCCGTGATCGGCACGGCCACGGAAGAACGCCAGCTGGTGCTGGAGGACACGGCGGTGGCCTCGGGCGACCAGAAGTTCCCCGTGGACATGCCCATGAACGTGCTGCTGGGCAAGCCGCCCAAGATGCACCGCGACGTGGCCACCGTGCAGCGCGAGTTGCCGCCCATGGACCTGACCGGCGTGCCTCTGGAAAAGGCCGTGATCGACGTGCTGGCCCACCCCACCGTGGCCTCCAAGCGTTTCCTGATCACCATTGGCGACCGCGCCGTGGGCGGTCTCACGCACCGCGACCAGATGGTCGGCCCCTGGCAGGTGCCCGTGGCCGACGTGGCCGTGACCCTGGCCGACTACCGTGGCTTCAAGGGCGAGGCCATGGCCATGGGCGAGCGCACGCCGCTGGCCTCCATCAACGCCCCGGCGTCGGGACGCATGGCCGTGGCCGAGGCCATCACCAACATGCTGGCCGCGCCCATCGAGCTGTCCAAGGTCAAGATGTCGGCCAACTGGATGGCGGCTTGCGGCGAGCCCGGCGAAGACGCGGCGCTCTACGCCACCGTCAAGGCCGTGGGCATGGAGCTGTGCCCGCAGCTGGACATCTCTATCCCCGTGGGCAAGGACAGCCTGTCCATGCGCACCCAGTGGAACGAGGGCGGCCAGGTCAAGAAGGTGACCTCGCCCGTCAGCCTGATCATCACGGGCTTCGCCTCCATCGACGATGTGCGCGGCACGCTCACGCCCCAGCTGGACGCCACGGAAGACGACAGCACCCTGGTCCTGGTGGACCTGGGCCACGGCAAGATGCGCATGGGCGGCTCCATCCTGGGCCAGGTGCTGGGCCAGTCCGGCAATGAAACGCCTGACCTCGATGACGCCAAGGACCTGATCGCCCTGGTCGATGCCGTCAACGACCTGCGCGCCAAGGGCCAGATCCTGGCCTACCACGACAAGGGCGACGGCGGCCTGCTGGCCACCGTGGCCGAGATGGCCTTTGCCGGCCATGTGGGCGTGGCCATCAACGTGGACATGCTGGTCACCGAAGGTGACGGCATCAGCGACAGCCGCATGGACTCGGGCGAAGGCAAGAACTGGGCCTCCCAGATCAGCGGCCGCCGCGACGACATGACGCTGCGCGCACTGTTCAACGAAGAGCTGGGCGCCGTGCTGCAGATCCGCACGGCAGACCGCGCCGCCGTGCTGCAGACCCTGCGCGAGCATGGCCTGTCCACCTGCAGCCACATCATCGGCAAGACGCGCCCCGTCTCGTCCAAGGTCGATGCGGGCAAGGGCGAACTGCAGGTCTGGCGCGATGCCAAGTCCGTCTTCGGCGCCTCGCTCAGCGACCTGCACCAGGTCTGGGATGCCGTCAGCTGGAAGATTGCCCAGCAGCGCGACAACCCGGCCTGCGCCGACAGCGAGCACGCCGCAGCCGGCGAGCCTGCCGACCCCGGCATGCACCTGCACCTGACGTTCGACCCGGCCGAGAACCCCGCCGCACCCTTCCTGAACCTGGGCGCGCGCCCCCGCGTGGCCGTGCTGCGCGAGCAGGGCGTGAACTCCCATGTGGAAATGGCCTACGCCTTCACCGAAGCCGGCTTCGACGCGGTGGACGTGCACATGACCGACCTGCAAAGCGGCCGTGCGCAGCTGCAGGACTTCGCCGGCGTGGTGGCCTGCGGCGGCTTCAGCTACGGCGACACGCTGGGCGCCGGCATCGGCTGGGCGCGCTCCATCACCTTCAACGACAGCCTGTCCGCGCAGTTCCAGCAGTTCTTCGGCCGCAGCGACACCTTCGGCCTGGGCGTGTGCAACGGCTGCCAGATGTTTGCCGAGCTGGCCGACATCATTCCCGGTGCCCAGGACTGGCCGCGTTTCACGCAGAACCAGAGCAACCGCTTCGAGGCGCGCCTGTCCATGGTGGAAGTGCTGGAGTCGCCCAGCCTGTTCCTGCAGGGCATGGCCGGCAGCCGCCTGCCCATCGCCGTGGCCCACGGCGAAGGCTTTGCCAACTTCCGCTTCCGCGGCAATGCGGACAAGGCCATCGCCTCCATGCGCTATGTGGACAACCACGGCAAGGCCACCGAGCAGTACCCGTTCAACCCCAACGGATCGGCCGGCGGCCTGACGGCAGTGACCACGGCCGATGGCCGCTTCACGGCCATGATGCCCCACCCCGAGCGCGTGTTCCGCAACGTGCAGATGAGCTGGACCAACGGCGACAAGTCGGAATTCAGCCCCTGGATGCGCGTGTGGCGCAACGCCCGCAAGTGGCTGGGTTGATGCACTGAGCGACGCTGCAAAGCAGACAAAGGCCCTTCGGGGCCTTTTCTTTTTTCTGTTTCTTTTTGGCGGCTGCCGTTACGGCGCCAGCATCTGCGCCGTGCGCGCGCGGGCCTGCTGGACCAGGGTGGAGATCAGCACCGTCTCGGGCAGGTTGTGCCAGTAGCGGCGCGGCATCTCGCGCAGCATGGCCTGCTCCTTCAGGCGCGCCGGGTTGAAGGTGCTGGCGTAGTAGGTCAGCCACAGGGCCTCGCCCGCGTCGGCTGGCGGGGCATCGCTGCGGCGCGCGCCGGGCGCCAGGCGCAGCGCATGGCCGTCCCAGTGCGCGCTGCACTGCGGCGTGAGGATGGCCCAGTGCATGTTGGCAAAGCGCTTGCAGAAGAAGGGCGCTGCCGCGCGCACGATGTGGTGCTCGGGCTCGAACCAGGCGATGTGCAGCTCGGGCAGGTTCTGCCGCTGTGTCGTCCGAAAGCGCACGAAGGCGTGCATCTTGTGGATCTCGCGCGAGACGGGGCGGGCCAGGGCCTCGATGGCGCGCCAGTCCGCATCCAGCGCATCCAGCCGCAGTTCGGGCCGGGCCTGCATGCGCGCCAGCCAGCGGTGGCATAGCTCGAAGCGGCCCGCCGCGTGGTGCATGCAGGCATGGCGCAGCGCGGACATCTGGGTGTCAGACAGGGACAGCCCTGCCTCGCCGGGGCCGGCCAGCCCGGCGAGTGCCGAGGCGGGCATGGCCTGTTCCGGCGCGCTGGAAAACAGGTCCACGCCCGCGCCGAGTTGCTGCGCACCCCGCGTGTCGGGCCACCGCCAGCGCACCACAGCGGGGTCGGCGCCATGGGCCAGCAGCGCCCGGCAGGCTGCGCGAAAGCCGGGCCAGTCGTCGGGGCTGTCGAGTTCGATGGTGAGAGCCTGTGCTTGCATGGCGTGCTCCAGGCTTTAGAACAGGCTGGCCTGCAGCGCGCTTTGCACGCGCATGCCGCTGTGCCGTGCCTGGGCCTGGCTGGCCTGCGACTGCGCGATCAGCCGGGTGCGCAGCGCGGCCGAGTCGGTCTCGCCCAGCAGGGGCCGGTGGCCGTCGATCAGCACGAAGGGCAGGGCCTTTTGCACGGGGGCGCGCAGCCGCAGCAGATCGTCCAGCCGCAGCCTGCGCACGCGGCGCGCCGCCAGCAGGCGGTCCACCGTCTGCGTGCCCAGGCCCGGCACGCGCAGCAGCAGGCTGCGCGGCGCACGGTTGAGGTCCACGGGGAACTGCTGTCGGTTGGCCAGTGCCCAGGCCAGCTTGGGGTCGATCTCCAGGTCCAGCATGCCGTGGCGGCTGGCCGCCGCGATCTCGCCCGCCCCGTAGTCGTAAAAGCGCATCAGCCAGTCGGCCTGGTAGAGCCGGTGCTCGCGCATGAGGGGCGGCGCCTGCGGCGGCAGATCGCGCGAGGCATCGGGAATGGGGCTGAAGGCCGAGTAGTACACGCGGCGCAGGCCGTAGCCCGCATACAGCGTGTGGCTGGATTCGAGGATGTCGGCATCGGTTGCGCGGTCGGCGCCCACGATCATCTGCGTGCTCTGCCCGCCCGGCGCAAAGCGCGGCACGGCGGCGCGCTGCGCGGGCGCGCCGGGCAGGGACTGCGCCTGGCGCTGCTCGCGCGTGGCCGCGCGCCAAGCCTGCACATGCCGGTCCACGCCCTGCATGGCCTGGCGTATGCGCTGTCCATCCTTTTCAGGCGCGAACTGCGCCAGGCCGCTGGCCGTGGGCAGTTCCACATTGATGCTCAGGCGGTCGGCATGGCGGCCTGCCTGGGCCAGCAATTCGGGGGCGGCATCCGGGATGGTCTTCAGATGGATGTAGCCGCGAAAGTCATGCTCCTCGCGCAGGCGGCGCGCCACTTCCACCAGTTGCTCCATGGTGTAGTCGCTGGAGCGGATGATGCCGCTGGACAGGAACAATCCCTCGATGCAGTTGCGCCGGTAGAAGTCCAGCGTCAGCTGCACCACCTCGGTCACCGTGAAGCGGGCGCGCTGCACGTTGGAGCTCTTGCGGTTGATGCAGTAGCGGCAGTCGAAGATGCAGACATTGGTCAGCAGGATCTTGAGCAGCGAGATGCAGCGCCCGTCGGGCGCATAGCTGTGGCAGATGCCCATGCCGGTGACCGAGCCCATGCCCTTGCCGTCCAGCGAGTCGCGCCCCTGCGATCCGCTGGAGGCGCAGCTGGCGTCGTACTTGGCGGCGTCGGCGAGGATGAAAAGTTTGCGTTGCAGCTCCATTGCTGTATAAATATACAGTATATTTGCATGGCACGTCCGGTTTTCTGAGAGCCCATCCCCCAGCCAGGGTCTGGTCCGGCCTTGCCTGGCTGCGGGTCGAGCGCACTGTCGGGCTATCGCAATGGCCAGCGGATTGCAATGGTTGCCAGTGCAATGGAATGAAACCGTTTTCAGTGCGGAATGAGTGCTTGCTTTCAATCGGTGGCGATGTGCATCGCAGGAAATGGTGAATGCGTGTCTCCTGCGTCTTTCACAATGCCAGAAGGCTGGCATGGCTTGGTGCCATCAATGCATGCGCTGATATAGCGCAGCTGGCTGCGCGCCATGGGGTTCCCCATTCATGGGAGAGAGGCTGGGTGTTGTTGTGAATTGTTTCAAATTGCCGATAACTATTGCTGATAGGCTTTCAGGTTTGCCGGGCAGTGCCGTTTCATTCAATGCGCCCGGCGATGACAAACACTTGGAGAGGGAGCTTCGGTGTCGCGTGTATTAGGAACAGAGAGCGAAGTGCTGGCGCTGTCGCCGGACGCCTCATCCAGCAAGGCCGCCAAGGGCCTGCAATCGCCCGCCAAATGGCCCGCCATGGGCGCCAATGATGTGGCGGTCTGGGGTGAATGCCAGGGCAGCGGCAGCAAGCCCTACCAGACCCAGGTGGACCTGTCGGGGCCTTCCTTCAAATGCTCTTGCCCCAGCCGCAAATTCCCCTGCAAGCACGGGCTGGCGCTGATGCTGATGCGTGCCGGCGGGCAAGTCCCCGAAGGCGTTGATCCGCCCGCCTGGGTGCAGACCTGGCTGGACAGCCGCCAGGAAAAGGCCGAGAAGAAAGAGGCCAAGGCTGCCGCCGCAGCGGCCGAGCCGCCACCCGATCCCGAGGTCGCGGCCAAACAGCAGGCCAGGCGCGAAGACAAGCGCTGGGACAAGGTCGAAGCCGGCCTGCAGGAACTGTCGCTGTGGATGCAGGACATGGTGCGTGCGGGCCTGGCCAACCAGGCCAGCGACACGCAGATGCGCCAGCGCTGGAACAACATGGCCGCGCGCATGGTCGATGCGCAGGCCACGGGCATGGCGGCGCGCATCAAGGATTGCCGGGATCTGGTGGACAGCCACCGAGACTGGCCGCGCGACATGCTGGTGCAGCTGGGCCACTGGCAGTTGATCATCGACGCCGTGCGCCGCCGCGAATCGCTCAGCCCCGAGGTCAAGGCCGACGTGATGGCCGCGCTGGGCTGGCCCATGGACAAGGCCGAGGTGCAGGCCAGGGGCCAACTGGTCGAGGACGAATGGCTGGTGGCCGGCCTGCGCATGATCGAGCGCGAAGGCCGGCTCATGGAGCGGCGCGTCTGGCTGCAGGGCCAGCGCACGGGGCGCATGGCCCTGGTGCTGGACTATGCGCAGGGCGGCCGCGGCTTTGAATCGGCCTGGGTGCCGGGCCATCGCTACGGCTGCGCGCTGAATTTCTATCCGGGCCATGCGCCGCTGCGCGCCATTGCGGCCAATGGCAACGGGCCTGCGCTGCCTGCCGATGGCGCCAGCCCGCTGGCCACCTCGGCCGTGGGCGACGTCCTGCAACGGCTGGGCCAGCGCATTGCCGCCAACCCGCTGCAGGCCACGCAGCCGCTGTGCCAGGACCGGCTGCGGCTGGTGCCCGCCCAGGGCCAGTGGTTCGCGGCCTGGCCCCAAGCGCTGGATGCATCGCCGGTCACCCCTGGCACGGCGGCGCCAGTGCAGCCCGTTCCCGTGGCGATTGACGATGCCGAGGCCTGGCGCCTGCTGGCGCTCAGCGGCGGTGCGCCCATGCAGCTGTTTGGCGAATGGGAGCCCGGCCCGGCCGTGGGCCGCTGGCGGCTGCTGAGCGCCTGGCAGGCCCGCGAGGGTGAAACCGCCCAGCAATGTATCTGGCAGAACCAGGGTGATCCGGTATGAGCAACGCACAACTTTGGGCTGCGCTGCAGCAATCGGCCATGGTCGGCTCGGACCGGCTGGCCGTGCCGCCTGCGCTGGCTTCGGGCGTGGACCCGTCCGCAAGCGGGTCGCAGCAGGCCGTGCAGGCCGCGCTGCTGCCCCGCGCTGATGTGGCCGGTGACTCGCCCGCCCAGCAACTGCTGCGCGCCAGCGCCGTGGCGGCCGTGTTCGAGCGGGCCGGCTGGCAGCCTGGCGCGCAGGTGCGCCTGACGGCACCGCTGGCCGTGCCGGCCGCCGCGCCTGCGGAGTCGCGCACCGCGCCTGCCGATGCGCGCCTGCACACCCTGATGGGCGACGTGCTCAAGGACGGCCCGTTCGAGCTGCAGGCCTCCATGCTGCGCACCCTGGACCAGGCCGGCCAGCGCCTGCCCCACGATCTGCTGGTGCCTGCGCTGGAGCAGGGCCGCCAGTCCGTGGAACTGCGCCAGTGGCTGGCCCCCGTGCTGGGCGAGCGCGGACGCTGGCTGGGCACGCTCAACCCGCAATGGGGCTATGCCAGCGGCGTGGAGGAAACCGCCGACCCCGAACTGGTCTGGCAGGAGGGCTCGGTGGAGCAGCGCGTGGCCCTGCTGCGCAGCGAGCGCGCAACCGATGCCGCCAAGGCCCGCACGCGGCTGGAAGGCAGCCTGAAGGAGCTGGGCGCCAAGGAGCGCCTGCCCCTGGTCCAGGCCCTGGCCGTCGGGCTGGGCATGGACGATGAGCCGCTGCTCGAAAAACTGCTGTCCGACCGCAGCAAGGAGATCCGCGAGAACGCCGCGCAAATGCTCTCGTGCCTGCCGGACAGCGCGCACAGCCAGCGCGTCATGGGCTGGATGCAGTCCATGCTGCAGCAGGACGACAAGGGCCAGTGGATCGTGGAGCCTCCCGAAGAAGGCCTCAAGGAATGGGAGCGCGACGGCATCACGCTCAAGCCCGACGCCTACCACCGTGGCGGCAAGAAGGCCTGGCTGCTCGAGCAGATGGTGCAGCTCACGCCTGTGTCCTTCTGGACCCGCGCCCTGGGCCTGACGCCCTTGGAAGTGATGGAGTGGAGCCGGCGCAGCGACTGGAAGTCCTCGCTGCGCCAGGGCTGGGTGCGGGCCCTGCAGTACCAGTTGGACGTGGAATGGATCGATGCCGCCCAGACCATGGGCCGCGACATGCGCCACGACGCGCTCCTGCCCGCCCTCATGGCCCGGTTGTCCCGCGAGGAACGCGAGTCCCGCTGGATTGCCCAGTTCGAGCGCGACAGGCACAAGCTCATCGATGCCATCGAAGGCATGTCCCAGTCGCTGGGCGGCGCCGAACTGCTCTCGCCCGCGCTGTCGGCGCGGCTGACCGAGGCACTGCACGTGGCCGTGGGCGGCAAGCAGATCACGGGCAACTGGCACAGCTACCGCGCCGACCAGGCCCTGCTGTCCTGTGCGCGCATGCTGGACGTGACCGCGCTGGAGCGCTTTGCCGACCTTTGGCGCAAGCCCTCGGTGTTGGATGCGCAACCCGAGCCTGAGCCCGAGCCGCAGACCGAACCTGCGGCAGATGCCGGCGCGGCATCTGCATCGGCATCGGTATCCGTAGCAGCTGCAGCAGCAGTCACGGCCACCGCTGCCGCCACAGCCGCTGCAGTTGCCGCACCTGCAAGCATTCCCCTCACGCCCCAGCAGCAGGCGCGCCTCGAACGCAGCCGCGTGCGGCCCTGGGATGAAGAGCGCATGCGCGGCCATCTGGAGCGCATCGTCGATCTGCGCCTGGGCCTGCACCAGGCCTTTGTTGCCCTGCGCGGCCCGGCCTGAGCCGCGCCCGTCCTGCCGCATACCCCGAACCGAACCGAATCCAACCCTTACCCCTTCCCGGAAGCACACCATGAGCCAAGTCCTGCGCCAGCATGCCGAACAGCAATTCGCCGAAGAACTCGAAGCCCTGCGCAAGGTGGACGACCGTCCGCGTCCGCCCAACTGGAAGCTCTCGCCCTGGGCCGTGCTCCAGTACCTGATGGGCGGCAAGCTCGGCAACGGCTTTGAAGTCAGCCCCAAGTACATCGGCAATCCGCGCCTGATGGAAATCGCCGTCTCCACCCTGGCCACAGACCGCGCCCTGCTGCTATACGGCGTGCCGGGCACGGCCAAGTCCTGGGTGTCCGAGCACCTGTCGGCCGCCGTCAGCGGCGACTCCACCATGCTGGTGCAGGGCACGGCCGGCACCAGCGAGGAGCAACTGCGCTACGGCTGGAACTATGCCCAGCTGCTGGCCCACGGCCCGTCCGAGAAGGCGCTGATCCCCAGCCCCCTGGTCAATGCCATGAAGCTGGGCAAGATCGCCCGCATCGAAGAGCTGACCCGCATCCCGGCCGACGTGCAGGACACGCTGATCACCGTGCTGTCCGAAAAGACCCTGCCCGTGCCCGAGCTGGGCAGCGAAGTGCAGGCCGTGCAGGGCTTCTCGGTCATCGCCACGGCCAACAACCGCGACAAGGGCGTGAACGAGTTGTCCAGCGCGCTCAAGCGCCGCTTCAACACCGTCATCCTGCCCGTGCCGGCATCGCAGGACGAAGAGGTGCAGATCGTCACCAAGCGCGTGGCCGAGCAGGGCCGCGCCCTGGCCCTGCCCGCCGAGCCGCCGGCCCTGCAGGAAGTGCGCCGCGTGGTGCAGATCTTCCGCGAGCTGCGCAACGGCCAGACCGAAGACGGCAAGACCGTGCGCGTCAAGTCGCCCAGCAGCACGCTGTCCACGGCCGAGGCCATCTCGGTCATCAACAGCGGCATGGCGCTGGCCGGGCATTTCGGCGACGGCGTGCTGCGCGCGGGCGATGTGGCCTCGGGCCTGCTGGGCGCCGTGATCAAGGACCCGGTGCAGGACAGCGTGGTCTGGAAGGAATACCTGGAGACCGTGGTCAAGGAGCGCAGCGACTGGAAGGATCTGTACCGCGCCTGCCGCGAGCAGCTCTGAAGCCCCCAGTCCCGCACCGCTGACCGACCGCACCCTCTGCGCATCCCCTGTATGGCCACCTCTGCCAATCCGCTTCATTTCTTCGGCATCCGCCACCATGGCCCGGGCTGCGCGCGCAGCCTGCTGCAGGCCCTGGAGCAGCTGCAGCCCGACTGCCTGCTGGTGGAGGGCCCGCCCGAGGGCGAGTCCCTGCTGCCCATGCTGCAGCATGCCGACCTGCAGCCGCCCGTGGCCATGCTGGTCTATGTGCAGGACAGCCCGGCCCATGCCGCCTTCTATCCCTATGCCGAGTTCTCGCCCGAATGGCAGGCCCTGCAATGGGCGGCGCGCCAGGGCGTGGCCACGCGTTTCATCGACCTGCCCCAGACCCACCGCATGGCGCTGGACATGGCCGAGCAGGAGCGGCGCCGGGCCGAGGCGGCGGCAGCAGATGCAGCTGATGCAGGCGCGGATGCGGCCGATGGAGGCCAGGATGCAGATGCCGACACCGGCTCCGATTCCGACTCCGACTCCGACTCCGACTCCGACTCCGACTCCGACTTCGACTCCGACTTCGACTCCGACTCCGACTCCGACTCGGTCGCCGCTGCGGCAGACGGCAGCCAGCTCCAGAGCAATGCCGCCGAGGCCCTGGACCGCGACGACACCACGCAGTCCGTGCCGGCTGCCGACCTGGCCGTCGATCCCTCGGCACCGTCCCCGCAGGACTGGCACGATCCGCTGGACCTGCTGGCCGAGGCCGCTGGCTACCCCGACGGCGAAAGCTGGTGGAACCGCATGGTCGAGGAACGCGGCGACGGCGCCACCCTGTTCGAGGGCATTGCCGAAGCCATGACCGTGGTGCGCGCCGAGCTGCCCAACGAAGTGCGCGGAGAACGCCACGCCCAGCGCGAGGCATTGCGCGAAGCCTGGATGCGCCAGTGCATGCGCGAGGCCGTCAAGGCCGGCCACCAGCGCATTGCCGTGGTCTGCGGCGCATGGCATGTGCCGGCCCTGCAGGCCCAGGTCACCGCCAAGGCCGATGCCGCCACGCTCAAGGGCCTGCCCAAGGCCAAGGTCCAGGCCACCTGGGCACCCTGGACCTACCGCAACCTGTGCTCGTCCAGCGGCTATGGCGCGGGCGTGGATTCGCCGGGCTGGTATGAACATCTGTGGCGCTGCTCCGAGCCTGTGCCCGAGTCCATGTCTCAGTCCGCACCTGCTGCCGACCCGGCACGCGCCAGCACCCAGCGCACCGTCGGCTGGCTGGCGCGCGTGGCCCATCTGCTGCGCTCCAAGGACCTGGACTGCTCCAGCGCCCACATCATCGAGGCCACGCGCCTGGCCGAAAGCCTGGCGGCCCTGCGCGGCCACGCCAGCCCCGGCCTGCCCGAGCTGGACGAGGCCATCGTCACCGTCATCAGCATGGGCGAGCGCACGCCGCTGCGCCTGATCGAGCGCGAACTCAGCGTGGGCGACCGCATCGGCGGCGTGCCCGCCGACGTGCCCCAGGTGCCGCTGCAGCGCGACATCGAGCAGCAGCAAAAAAGCCTGCGCCTCAAGCCAGAGGCGGCCGCCAAGGTCCTGGCCCTGGACCTGCGCAAGGACACGGACCGCGAACGCAGCCACTTCCTGCACCGCCTGCGCCTGCTGGGCATAGAGTGGGGCAGCGTCACCACCGACCAGCAGCGCAACCGCGGCACCTTCCGCGAAAGCTGGCAGCTGCAGTGGGAGCCCGAGCTGGCCGTGCGCATCATCGAGGCCAGCCGCTACGGCGGCACCCTGGTGCAGGCCGCCGCCGCCAAGGTGCGCCAGGCGCTGACGCCCGAGACCCCGCTGCCCGAGCTGGCCAAGACCATCGACGACGCCCTGCTGGCCGACCTGCCGCACCTGGTCGATGCCCTCATGCACGACCTGGCTGACCGCTCGGCCAGCACCGGCGATGTTTCCCAGCTCATGCAGGCGCTGCCGCCGCTGGCCAATGTGCTGCGCTACGGCAGCGTGCGCCAGACCGACACCCAGGCCCTGGCCACGGTGATCGACAGCATGGCGCTGCGCGCCGCCATCGGCCTGCCCCTGGCCTGCATGGCGCTGGATGAAGACGCTGCAAGACACATGCAGGCCACGGTGCTGCAGGCCCACGAGGCCCTGCGCCTGCGCGATGCCGAGGAGCCGCGCGAAGCCTGGTTCGGCGCCCTGCGCAGCATTGCCATGGGCGACGCGGGCGCCGCCTTGCTGCGCGGCGCGGCCTGCCGCCTGCTGCTCGATGCCCACCGCCTGGACAGCGAGGCCGTGGCCACGCAACTGGGCCGCAATCTCTCGCTGGGCGTGCCGCCGCTGGACGCTGCCGCCTGGCTGAACGGTTTTCTCAACCGCCAGGCCCTGGTGCTGCTGCACGACGACGCCATCTGGGGCGCCGTCGATGCCTGGCTGGCGCAGCTGGGCGAGACCCAGTTCACCCAGATCCTGCCCCTGGTGCGCCGCAGCTTCTCGGCCTTCTCCAACCATGACCGCCAGAGCCTGGGCGAAAAGGCCCGGCGCGGCCAGGGCAGTGCGGCCGTGGCGGCTGCATCCGCAGGTGCCGCGGGTGCCGCAGGTGCGGCAGGCGATGGGAACGACGGCGCCTGGAACGAGGCGCGTGCCATTCTCGCCATTCCCGTACTCGATCAACTGCTGGGCCTGAACATGCCCGCGCAACCGCTGACCCGCCTGCAGGAGGCCCAGCCATGAACACCGCTGCCACCGTGAACGATGCACCCCTTGCCGGCGCCGACCCGCAGGAGACCGCCCCCCAGCCCACCACCCGCCTGCAACGCTGGCGCCTGGTGCTGGGCCAGCCGTCCGAGGCCAGCTGCGGCGGGCTGGGCCCAAAGGGCAGCTCCATCGACGAGATGGACAAGGCCCTGGCCGCGCTCTACGAAGAGGACAACAAGGACGGCGGCCTCTCGCGCCGCGGCGGGCGGGGCAACTCCTCGCCCAGCGTGGCGCGCTGGCTGGGCGACATCCGCAAGTACTTTCCCAGCCAGGTCGTGCAGGTCATGCAGCGCGACGCCATGGAGCGCCTGAACCTGCGCGAACTCATGCTCCAGCCCGAAATGCTGGAGCATGTGCAGCCCGACGTGCACATGGTGGCCGACCTCATCTCCCTGGGCTCCGTCATCCCGCAGAACACCAAGGAGACCGCGCGCATCGTCGTGCGCAAGGTGGTGGACGACCTCATGCGCCGCCTGGAAGAGCCCATGCGCAGCGCCGTCTCGGGCGCGCTGGACCGCAGCCAGCGCAACCGCCGTCCGCGCCACTCCGAGATCGACTGGAACCGCACCATCCGCGCCAACCTGCGCCACTGGCAGCCCGACTACCGCACCATCGTGCCCGAGACCCTGGTCGGCTACGGCCGCAAGGTCCGCCGCCCGCAGCGCGAAGTCATCCTGTGCATAGACCAGAGCGGCTCCATGGCCAACTCCGTCGTCTACTCCAGCATCTTCGGTGCCGTCATGGCCAGCCTGCCGGCCGTCGCTACCCGTCTGGTGGTCTTCGACACGGCGGTGGTGGACCTGACCGACAAGCTCTCCGACCCGGTGGATGTGCTGTTCGGCGTGCAGTTGGGCGGCGGCACCGACATCAACCGTGCCGTGGGCTACTGCCAGGGCCTGATCAGCGAGCCGCGCAACGCCATCGTCGTGCTCATCTCCGACCTCTATGAAGGCGGCGTGGAAAGCGGCCTGCTGCGCCGCGCCTCCGAACTGGTGGAGTCGGGCGTGCAGTTCATCACGCTGCTGGCGCTCAGCGACGAAGGCGCGCCTGCCTACGATGCACAATTGGCCGCCAAGCTGGCCGCGCTGGGCGTGCCGTCGTTTGCCTGCACGCCGGACGCCTTTCCGCAGCTCATGGCCGCCGCCATCCGCCGCGACGACGTGGCTGCCTGGGCGGCAGGGCAGGGCTTCAAGACCAGCAAGTGACGGACGGCCGGTCGGCCCCGTGACCGGGCTGGCCGCCGGGCATCTCCTACATGGGCAGGACATGCCCAGGCCCCATGATGGCGCCCAGGCAAAAAGAAGTTCCCCGAACAATTCACTGGAGTAATGCGATGGCTGGTGCTGGTTTGCTGATGCTGCTGGACGATATTGCAGCGATCCTGGACGACGTGGCCCTCATGACCAAGGTCGCGGCCCGCAAGAGCGTGGCCATGGCCGACGATGTGTCCGTCATGACCAAGGTGGCTGCACAGAAGACGGCTGGCGTGCTGGGCGATGACCTGGCCCTGAACGCCCAGCAGGTCACGGGCGTGCGGGCCGAGCGCGAGATTCCCGTGGTCTGGGCCGTGGCCAAGGGCTCGCTGATCAACAAGGCCATCCTGGTGCCGGCGGCGCTGCTCATCAGCGCCTTCATTCCCTGGGCTGTCACGCCGCTGCTCATGGTCGGCGGCGCCTTTCTGTGCTTTGAGGGTTGCGAGAAGCTGGCCCACAAATTCCTGCATTCGCCCGAGGAAGATGCCGTGGAGCGCGAGCGCCTGACCCAGGCCAATGCCGATGCGGGCGTCGATCTCGTCGCCATGGAAAAGGACAAGATCAAGGGCGCCGTGCGCACCGACTTCATCCTCTCGGCCGAAATCATCGCCATTACCCTGGGCACCGTGGCCTCGGCGCCGTTCGGGCAGCAGGTCGCCGTGCTGGCGGGCATTGCCCTCATCATGACCGTGGGCGTCTATGGCCTGGTGGCCGGCATCGTCAAGCTCGATGACCTGGGACTGTGGCTGGGCCAGCGTGCCAGCGCTGCGGCCCGCGCGCTGGGCCGGGGCATCGTCGCCGCCGCGCCCTGGCTGATGAAGGGGCTGTCCGTTGCGGGCACGGCCGCCATGTTCCTGGTGGGTGGCGGCATCCTCGTGCACGGCGTGCCTGCGCTGCACCACGCCGTGGAGGGCCTGGGCGAGGCCGTGGCCCAGGGCGCGCTGGGCGGCCTGTGGCGCGTGCTGGCGGTGAATGTGCTCAACGCGGTGGCAGGCATCGTGGCCGGTGCCATCGTGCTGGCGGCTGTCGAAGGCATCAAGCGCCTGCGCCGCCGCTGAGTCGCGGCAAACATCGCCCGCCGGCCCTGGAGCCGGCAAGGCACGCCACGGGGGCCGTACGGCCCCCGTTTGCATGGAATTTTCGCTTCGGCGCATCGCATTTGACTGTGGGCGCAAGCACATGCATTTCCCCTGGAACTCCGCAAGGCCAGGCGTCCTCCTGTCCCTTGGCGGCGGCGCAATGCGTTTGCGCCTGCCGGCCGCCGAGGCTCCGGGAGCGGCCCATTGCCGCAGCGGAGCCGTTGTCGGGACCGGGCGGCTGAATTCGCACCCGCACCGGTCCCTGGGTGTTCATCAGGGGGACTCCATGATTTCCAACCTCACCAAGGCCAGCGTGCTGCGGTCCGTCATCGCCGGCTGCACGCTCGCGCAAGCGGGCAGGGCCGAGAAACTCAGCACCGAGCGCGCGCGCACGGCGCTCAACCGCATCTGCGAGCTGCTGCATCTGCCCAACGACCTGGCCGCCATCCAAGCGGAGCCGCAGCTGTACCTCGAATCCCTGGCCCACTTCGAGAGCCTGCCCCAGTTCGAGCTGCGCACGCCGCTGGTGGCCAAGCTCAAGCAGGTGCTGGGCCTGCGCTCATCCAGGCAACTGACGCCGGCCGTGCTCGCGCAGGTCAGCGCGTCACAGCTCATCAACCAGGGCCTCTCCATCATCGCCCTGGCCGATCTGCAGGAGTGGCTGCTCAAGCATGACCTGTCGCTGAGGCATAGCCCGCCCATCACGGATATCGACTTCAGGGAGGCCCGAAAAGCCATTGCCTTGCTCGACGCCTTCGACTTCGACACCGAATCGCTGGAATGGCAAATGAATCACCTGGCCCGCAAGCGCGGCCGGGCCAGGAGCCGGCCTGCCCCGGCTGCCTGCGCAGTGGAATCCCTGCCTGCCGTCAGCACCACAGGGGCTGCGCCCTAATATCGGGGCTTCCCAACAAGGCCCGATACACCATGAAGTTCTCCTTGCTCGCTGCCGCGGCTGTGGCATTGCAACTGCTGGCGCCGGCGGCTGCCCTGGCGGCCGACGACATCGTGTTCAAGGACAGCGCCGGCCGCGTGCTCAGGCGCAGCGACCTGGACAAGGCCGATGGCCGCTTCAGCTGGGAGCTGCCCTCCGCCACACCCGTCAGCCAGGCCGCGCGCGATGCCCATGCCTTGGGCCGCGTTGCAGGGCAGAACGGCGATTACCGCGCCGCCCTGGCACATTTCGAGACTGCCTCGAAGCTGGCGCCCCGCTGGCCCTATCCCGTCTACGACGCTGCATTCACCTACCTGCTGCAAAAGGACTTTGACGCGGCCTATCGGCATTACCGGCGCGTGGATGCACTGGGGCCCAGGGGCTTCTTCACCGCCAAGACGGCCTTGCACAGCCTGCGCATGGAGCGTGATGGCAAGCTTCCCCAAGGCACCTACCTGCGCTACCTTGCCCTGGAGTGGGAAACCGACCGCGACAAGACGCGCCAGGCGGCCTTGGCCATGACCCGCGAGACGCCCGGCTTCGCTCCCGCCTGGAAGACGGCCGCCCACCTGGAGGACGACCCGGACAAGCGCCTGGCCCTGCTGGACAGCGGCCTGAAGGCCGACCCCGATGCCGAGACCCGCGGCTTTCTGCTCCTGAACAAGGCCATGGTGCTGCGCGAACGCAACCAGATCCCAGAGGCCATGGTGATGCTGGGAGAGCTTGCGGTAGACCCGCAGTCTCCGCTGGATGTCGAGGCCCTGGCGCGGCACACGCTGGCGCAGTGGGCGCGGCCCTGAGGCTGGCACCTGCACCTTCACCCGCCCTGCAGCCCGCTCAGCGCAGGGCGAGCTCCACGGCTTCCGCAGACAGCCCGTAGGCCTCCACGAAGACCTCGATGCGGTCCTGCGTCTGCGCGTTCACAAACGTCTCCATGCCCACGCTGTCCATCTCCCCTGACAGCATCTGGCCCGTATTCACGGGGCGGGTATCGAGCTGCTGCGCCAGCACGCAGCAGTCCTCTCCCTCCGGCTGCAGGCCGATGAGCCCCGTCTGGTTGTTGATGGCAATCACCCTGGCTTGTCTTTGCATGCTCCACCCTGTCGTCTGAATCCGTCGTTTCTGGAATGGCGAAAAGGCGCCGCCTTGTGCAACGCCCTTGCCTGTCCTGGCGACTGTAGGCAAGGCTTGGGGACGGCGGTAGAGGCCCGGGGCTTGGTGGACTGCCAAGGGAAATTTACGAATGGCTTTCGGAGATGCTGGATTTTCTGTTGAATGTGGCGGATGTGCCGAGGCGGTTGCAAGGCGCTTTGACCCGGCGACCTGGAGTGGATGCACTCGACGCGGCATCTGCTGTGCGATGGCCATGCATGGCGAGGAATGCATGAAACCTTCCGAAGCGCTGGCTTTGAACCGTACCGGGATTGGCCATGTGGTCGAGTCCCACCGTGCGACCCTGATGGATGAGGCCGCCATCCAGGAGGAACTGCAGCGCCTGCTGGGCGTGTCGGTCAATGGGCTGACGCCCAGTGCCTTGCCGGAGGCCTTCCGCAGCCAGGTGCTGGCCGAGGCGCTGCCGATGTGGGCAAGGCATTGCGCGCCAACGTTCCTTCCTGATGAATCGGCAAGTGGACGGCATCTGCCGCAAACCTGCGATAGATACCTGACCAAGCACCTTCATTGCGGGTATCGCGGGCAGCCTTCCTCTCTCAGCTCCCCAGCGCCCCGCGCACGGCAGCGCGCTCTCCCATGCGCTTGAAATGCGCCTGCACCTTGGGGAAACCGGCGATGTCCACGCCGTCGCCTTCCAGCCAGCCGGCAATGGTGAACAGATAGGCGTCGGCCACGGAATAGTCCGAGCCCAGCACCCAGGGGGCATCGCCCAGGTAATGGCGCTCGATCACGCCAAAGCATTCGGCCATGTTGGCTGCCACCTTGCGCTGCATGGAGGCAATGGCCGCTTCGTCATCGGCCCAGCGGCCTGCGCGGCGCCCGTGGGCGTGGGCCACGTGCACGGTGGAGGACAGGTAGCTGTGGAAATCCTGCATGTGGGCAAAGGCATACGCATCGTCGAGCGGGGCGAGCCGGGCCTCGGGGAAGCGGCGCGCAACGTAGGCCAGCAGGGCCGGCGTTTCGGTGAGCACGCCGCGCTCGGTCACCAGGGCGGGCACGCGGCCCTTGGGATTGATGGCCAGGTATTCGGGGCTGCGCTGCTCGCCCTTGGGGAAGTCGAGCTTGATGACTTCGTGCGGCGCATTGGCTTCGATCAGGGCGATGCGGGTGGCCAGGGCGCAGGTGCCGGGCGCGTAGTAGAGCTTGAGGGTGGTCATGAAAGAGACGGGTAGGGGTGGGATACGGGCAGATTCTGCCGTCGGCGCCGATGGCCGGACCGGCCCTCCAACTTAGTGCGTATTGCAGGGGCGTGCAAGCGGCATCTGCGTCTTTGCTTATGCCGGTCCGGGGTGTTACAGCGCCCGGCTTCCTGTCCTGTCGAAAGGAGCCGTCAATCGCCGGCCGGGTCACTGCCCTGACCGATCACCTTCATGCGCTTCTCCACATCCTTGATCAATGCAGACGGCGTGATGTCCAGGGCATCGCAAAGCTGAAACAGCATGCGGATGCTTGGGCTGTTGCGGCCCAACTCTATCAACGACACATAGGAACGGTCCATGTCTGCGCGCAGAGCCAAGTCTGTCTGCGACCAATTGCGCTTTGTTCTCAGGCTGCGCAGCGCCTGTCCGAATGCCTGATCTGGTTCCACGTTGCTTGCTCAAAATATTCAGCAAGGTTCGCTCTAGGCAATTGGTGATTTGTTGAATATATTCAGCAAAATCATTGGCTTCGATAGATTGAGCCAAATATGTTGGCGCGCGCCAAAAAAGCCTTGGCAAGAGTTCACGCAAATCAGGGGGAGGACGTAGTCAATGCACCAATGCAACTGCGACGGCGCAATGCCATGCGATTGCGAAGAGCAGGTCAACGATGCGCTGTGCCAGATGGGCGCTGCACTGAGCGTGCTGGAGATGCATGCCGAGCGCGTGCAAAGCCCGGAAATCTCTGCTATCCGTGATCTGCTGCACCGCTACCACGAAGAGGCCCACCATGCGGCGGGCCTGGTGCACATGGCCGCGCCGGTGGTCTGCCTGCTGAACGATCTGTCTCTGAACCTGCGGCGGATCATCGCCCTGGTCGGGCGGCTCCATGGCGACGACAACGACGATCCCATCCTCTACGCGGTGAGCTATCTGTTGCTGTCCGCCAGGCGTTTTGCCGAGGGCGGGGCCTGCACGGAGGCCCTCCTGGCCGGCAGCAATGGCCGCGCCGAGAACCAGTAAGCCGCAGCCACGGCCTCGCACCTAGAACCCGGCATCACACATCGGTGGCCGCTGGCCTGCCGCGCAATGCGTTGCATGCATCCAACGCCATCCGATCCAGACGAGCAGGTCCGCGATGCGCTGTGCCGGATGGAAGCCGCACCGAGCGTGCTGCAGATGCATGCCGAGTGGGCTGTCTGTTGCTGTCCGCCAGGCGTTGTTCCAAGAGCGGGGCCTGCATTGCTCCCGCTCTGGCGGGCAGCAATGGAGGCACTCAGAACCGATAGGCCGCAGCCACACGCACCTCACGCCCGAAGCCCAGCGCGCAAAATTGCGCGCCGCCACGGAAGGTGTTGCATTGCGTGCGGTACTGGCTGTCGGTGAGGTTGCTGAGGTTGACCGAGAAGCGCCACGGGCCGGTGGTGTAGGCGGCCATGGCGTCCCACAGCGTGTAGGCGTCGTTCATGGGGGTCTTCACGCCGTCCATGGGCAGCTCGCCAGGCGTGGCGCTGATGTGGCGCAGGCCCAGGCCCAGCTCCAGGGCGCCGCGCTGGTACTTGCCCCACAGCGATGCGGCATGGCGCGGCGTGGCGCCGGGGCGCGCGCCGATCTCGATGGCGTTGTTGCTGCGCGTGACCCTGGAGTCGAGGTAGGTATAGGCCGCAATGGCCGAGAAGCCGCCGCCGATCTCGCCCTGGGCCTGCAGCTCCAGCCCCCGGTTGCGCACTTCGCCGGTCTGCACGTCGAAGCGAGGGTTGAGTGTGGATGGCGTGCGCACATTGCGCTTGCGCAGGTCGAACACGGCGGCGCTGAGCGTGTAGCCGGCCGATGGAGGCGCGTAGCGCAGGCCGGCCTCGAACTGGCGCGCGGTCTCGGGCTCGTAGGGCCTGCCGTTGGCGTCGGTGGCCGTGACCGTGGTCAGCGGCGGCTGGAAGGAGTTGTTGAAGGACACATAGGGAGCCAGGCCGCTGGGCGCCAGGTAGATCAGGCCCAGCCGCCCGGTGACGGCGCTGTCGGTGCGGCGCACGGTGGTGATGGCGAAGGGCGCGTTGGCTGCGGCGCGCGCGTCGTAGTCGGTGTCTATGCGTGCGCTGTCGCGGCGCAGGCCGGCGCTGAGCACCCAGCGCTCGCCGAACTTGATCTGGTCCTGCACGTACAGACCCGCCTGGTGCGTGCGGGCCAGCGCGCGGTCGCTGAGGTAGTTGTCATTCCAGTTCGGCGCGATGTGGATGGGGTTGACCAGGTCCAGCGGCGCCACGGCGCCGTTGAGCGAGTAGATGCGCCAGTCGAGCCTGGAGCGGTAGTAGTCGAAGCCCACGGCCCACTGGTGCGAGACGGCACCCGTCCGGTGGCGGCCTTCGATCTGCGTGTCCATGACCCAGGTCTGTTCGGCGTCGGGCCGCACCATGGCCAGGCGTGCCATGCCGCGCTGGTCGGCCGTCAGGCCCCGGTTGCGCATCTCGCGCCGGTCGTTGCGGCCGTCCAGGTAGCGCAGGTTGTTGCGCAGCGTGAGCTGGTCGTTCAGGCGGTGCTCCAGCAGCCAGCCCACGCTGGCATTGCGCTTGTGGTGGCCAGATCCCGGTCCGCTGACGTTGATGTCCGTGGCCGACCAGCCCGCAGGCGTCTGGCGGTAGTAGGGGATGACGAAGCCGGTTTCGTCCTCCTGATACTGCGCCAGCAGGGTGAGGCTGGTGCGCTCGCCCAACAGTGTGAAGGAGGGGGCGATGTAGCTGCGATCGGCGCGCAGGCCATTCCACTGCGTGCCCGATTCGCGCTTGAGCACGGTCAGCCGGGCCAGTGCCGTGCCCTGTTCATTGATGGCGCCACCGATGTCGGCCGTGAGCTGGCGCCGGTCGTGGCTGCCGAATTCCACGCCCACTTCGCGCTGCATGCCGGCGCGCGGGCGCTTGGTGACGGCATTGATCAGGCCACCGGGCGCGGACTGGCCGTACAGCACCGAGGCCGGGCCGTGCACGACTTCCAGCCGCTCCAGCCCATATGGCTCCAGGTTGGTCATGAAGCCGTTGTGGACCATGCGCATGCCGTCGCGGTACAGGCCCGTGCCGGTCAGATAGAAACCGCGCACGGCCACGTCGTCATCGGTGACGCCGTAGTCCATGGGACGCACGCCCGCGCTGTAGCGCACGGCCTCGGCCACGCTGGAGATGGCCTGGTCGCGGATCTGGGCCTCGCCGATGATGCTGACCTGCTGCGGCGTCTCCAGCAGCGGCACATCCATCTTCATGGCCGAGGCGCTGCGGCGCGGCGCGTAGCCGGGCACGGCGCCCCAGGCGCTTTCATGCTCGGCATCGGCCAGCACGTTCACGGTAGGCAGTGCATGCTCGGCCGCGGCCCCGGGCCGCGCACGGTGCACGGCCCAGCCGCCTTCGGCCGTGCGCGTGGCCTGCAGCTGGTGCGGGGCGAGCAGGGCGGCAAGCCCTTCTTGCAAGCCGCGCGTACCGCTCAGCGCCGCCGACTGTCGGCCCTGGACCAGGGCTGGATCGAACGAGAGGGTGATGCCTGCCTGGCGCGCAAGGCTGTGCAGGCTGGTCTCCAGATCACCGGCCGGCAGGTCGAACCGGATGGACCTGGCATCCGGGGCGGAGCTCGGGCTCTGGGCCAGAGCGGTCGCTGGCAGGCCCAGCGTGATCAACAGGCCCAGCGCCAAGGCCTGCGTGGCCAGGGCCGTGGGGCGTGTGCAGGAGGGCGGATGGGCAGCGTGGCGGGTACTGGGCAGGCTGGGCATGGAGGCAGTCCTTGAGAAACGGCAAAGGAAAAAGCGATGTCTTTGCTCCTATGCCGAACGGGCGGTGTGAAACCCGTAATGACTGCCTGAAAAAATTCCGGATCAGGCTTTGACCAGGCGCATGGCGCTGTGGGCACCGCTGGCTGCTCCTTGTCCGCGCTCCACACGCACAGGCAGCGTGCGGGCAATGGCGGCCAGCGCACGACCCGCCGGATCCGGCCCGTCCAGCTGGAATACGCCTGAAACATGCAGGGCAGCCACGTCGTCGGCGCATTCCATGGGAATGCCGGTCTGGCGTGACAGCTCGGTCACGAAGGCGTCCAGGCGCATGCGGCGGGCGACCAGTACGCCGTCGGTCCATGCGTCGGGCACCAGGCCTTCGTCGGGCAGGCGCACAGGGCGGTGCTGGCCGGCGTGCAGCACATGGGTTTCGCCGGAGGTGGCGACGATGGCGTCCAGGGGGCCTGGCGCAGTGCCGTCCAGCGCCCTGACATGGATGGCCACGCGGCCCTCGGTGACGTACAGGCGCGTGGCCGTGTCCGGGTGTTTTTCGTGGCGCACGCCGAAGCTGGTGCCCAGGGCCTCGAAGCGGGCCAGCGGCGTTTCCACCCAGAAGGAGCGTCGGCCCGCGAGGGAGCGCGGGTCGCTGCCGGTGTCGATGAAGATCTCGCCGCGTGCCAGGCGGACCACGCGGCGCAGCAAGGTGAAATCCACCTGCACCAGCGTGTCCGGTGCCAGGTGCAGGCGGCTGCCGTCGGCCAGCAGGGTGCTGCGGCGCTCACCGATGGCCGTGTCCAGCGCGATCTGCTCGCGCGGTGCAGCCCAACGCCATGCCATGGATCCCAGCAGCAGGGCCGCGGGGCCCAGGAACAGCAGCCGCTGCAGGCTTGCGCGCCGGCCTCGCGCCGGACCTGGACCAGCGGACCGCAGGACGCCGTGGGCCAGTCCCGCCTGGCCGGCGGGCAGGGCGAACTGGGCCTCCACCGCCTGGACCTGTTGCCAGGCCTGTTCGTGCGCGGCGTGGCTGCTGCGCCATGCCTGGCAGGCGGCGCGGTCGGCATCGGTGGCCGTGCCGGAGGCCAGCCGCACGGCCCAGGCAATGGCCTGTTCCAGCGCCTGGGGGGCCTGGTCCGTGCTCACGCCGTCAGTTCCTTGCGCAGGGCAAGGCAGTGGCGTATGGCGGTGGCCATGTATTTCTCGACGGAGCTCAGGCACACGCCCAGCTGCAGGGCGATTTCCGGGTAGCTCAGGCCTTCCAGGCGAGAGAGCAGAAAGGCGCTGCGGGCCTTGGGCGGCAGGCCGGCCAGCAGGTTGTCCATGCGCACCAGGGATTCGATCAGCAGATGGCGCTCCTCGGCCGAGGGCGCCAGCGGCTCGGGCAGGCTGGCGATGGCGTCCAGGCAGGCGCGCTCCAGCGCGGCGCGGCGGGTGTGGTCCACGACCAGGCCGTGGGCGATGGTGGTGAGCCAGGCGCGCGGCTCGCGCACGCCATGCAGGGACTGGGGCTTGCCCAGCACGCGAACGAAGGTGTCCTGGGCCAGGTCGGTCGCATCGCAGGGATTGCCCAGCCTGCGCCTGAGCCAGCCCACCAGCCAGCCGTGGTGGTCGCTGTAGAGCAGGGCGATGTCGGGGTGCGAAGGCGCGGCGGCCATGGGGCGGGTTCCTGGGAATGCGGATTTGATAATGATTCGCATTCTATTTGAGCAATGGCTGCAGCCTGCCCGCAACTGGCCCGCCGCGCAATGCGTTGCATGCATCCAACGCGATCCGGCCATGCGGGGCTGCGCACCTTCGGGTTTGAGCTAGGACAAGATCGGCCACGTCCGCCCCTGATGCAATACAGCTACGGGATTTGCCCCGGGCTACTCCAAGACTCTCCATCATGAAAAGAACTCTGCTCGCCGTTGCTGCCGTTTGCGCCCTGTCGTCGGGTGCCGCGTTTGCGCAGCAGGCCGAAGGCCCCTGGATGGTGCGCGTGCGCGCCGTGAATCTGGACAGCGCCAACAAGGACAGCACGGGTCTGGGTCTGTCGATCAACAACAAGTGGATGCCCGAACTGGACGTGTCCTACTTCTTCACGCCCAACATCGCTGCCGAGCTGGTGCTGACCTACCCGCAAAAGCACGACCTGCGTGCCAACGGCCTGGGCCAGATCGGCAGCCTCAAGCACCTGCCGCCCACGCTGCTGGCGCAATACCACTTCACCAATTTCGGCGCCTTCAAGCCCTACGTCGGCGCCGGTGTGAACTACACCCGCTTTTCGAGCGTGAGCTTCAACCCTGCCGTGCAGGCCGCGCTGAACCCCTCGATCAAGAAGAACAGTTTCGGCGGCGCGCTGCAGATCGGTTTCGACTACGCGCTGGACAAGAACTGGTCGCTGAATTTCGACGTGAAGAAGGTCTTCATTGAAACGGACGTGAGCTCCGCCGGCACCAAGGTGGGCACCTTCAAGGTGAACCCGGTGCTGGTCGGTGTGGGACTGGGCTATCGCTTCTGATCTCCGGATCATGAGTGAGGCACGCGCTGCTTCATCCGGCAGCGCGTAGTGAGGCAAGGATGGGTACTTGGTCCGGTATGCCGTTCGCGGCATACCGGATTTTTTTCGTCCGAACCGGCGCTTTCGCCTGCTGCGGACATGCTGCGGCGCACCACCGGACAGGTCACGAAAAAATCACGCGCGGTGGAAACTGTCCTACCCGCATGCCATGGGCAGGCGCCTAGGCTGGTGCCTCGGCCTGCCGGTGCGAGTCTTGCGAGGCTCGCTTGCCGTTTGCAGGCGTCAGTCACCATTGGCTGTCCGCCCCTTGGCGACCGCGCCCTGCTGCAAGCCGGGATGCGGCATTCACCATGCTGCGGCGGGCGGCGCACAACGCGAGGCCCCCACCATGCTGTCTGCCCACGACTCGACCGTGTCTTCCTCTGCCCTGGCATCGCGCGCCCAGCGCGTGCCGCTGCCTTTGCCTTCGGCGCCGCGTGCGCCCGCCCAGGGCGGCAGGCGCGAGGCGGCCCTGGAATGGGCGGACCACGCACTGCGCGCGACCCGCGCCGAACTGCAGCACGGGCTGATGCAGCCCCAGGCCCAGGTCTCTCCCAAATACCTCTACGACGCGCGCGGCTGCGACCTGTTCGAGCAGATCACGCGGCTGCCCGAGTACTACCCCACGCGCACCGAGGCCGCCATCCTGGCCGACTCTGGCGCCGCCATGGCCGAGGCCCTGCGCGGCAGCGAGGTGCTGATCGAGCTGGGCGCCGGCAATTGCGAGAAGGTGCGCGGCCTGTGCCGCAGCCTGCGGCCACGGCATTTCGTGGGCGTGGACATTGCGGGCGCATTCCTGCGCCAGTCCGTGCGGCGGCTGGCCGAGGAATTTCCGCAACTGCAGACCCATGCCGTCACGGCCGACATCACCGAGCCGCTGACCCTGCCGCCCCATATCCCGCAGGCCGGGCGGCTGCTGTTCTATCCGGGCTCGTCCATCGGCAATTTCGACCCGGTACAGGCCCAGCGCATGCTGGGCCAGATGCGTGCCATGGTCAACGACGACGGCGGCCTGCTGATCGGCATAGACCTGCCCAAGTCCACGCAATGGCTGGAGCCCGCCTATGACGATGCACAGGGCGTGACGGCGCGCTTCAACCTGAACCTGCTCAGCCACGTCAACAGCCTGCTGGGCAGCGACTTCAACCCGGACGACTGGGAGCATGTGGCCTTCTTCAACGCCGAGCATTCGCGCATCGAGATGCACCTGCGCGCGCGCCGCCCGCTGATCGTGGGCTGGCCGCAGGGGCTGCGGCATTTCTCGGCCGGCGAGACCATCCACACCGAAAACAGCTACAAGTACCCGCTGCCCGAATTCCTGGGCATGCTGGCCTGCGCGGGCTTCGGGTCCTGCCAGGTCTGGACGGATGAGCGCCAGTGGTTTGCCGTGATCCATGCCCATGCGTGAAATGCCCGCCGTCTTCCGCTGGGTGCAGCGCTACGAGGCCGTGCGCCAGAGCACCGTGCTGCTGGCCGCGCCCCTGTCGGCCGAGGATGCCTGCGTGCAGTCCATGCCAGACGCCAGCCCGGCCAAATGGCATCTGGCGCATACCACCTGGTTCTTCGAGACCTTCGTGCTGGCCGAGCACGCGCCCGGCGTGCCGCCCTTCGATGCCGACTTCCGCGTGCTGTTCAACTCCTACTACCAGCAGGTGGGCGAACGGCATCCGCGTGCGCAGCGCGGGCTGCTGACGCGCCCCTCGCTGGCGCGGGTGCTGGCCTACCGCGAAGCCGTGGACCAGCGCATGCTGCAGATGTTCGAGGACTGGGGCACGCAGCCGCCTGCACGGCTGGCCGCGCTGCTGGAGCTGGGCCTGCAGCATGAGCAGCAGCACCAGGAACTGCTGCTGACCGACATCAAGCACCTGCTGTCCTGCCACCCGCTGTGGCCTGCGTACCGGGCGCAGGAAGAGGGCGTGCCTGCGCCGCAAGAGCCCGATGGATTGCCCCCGCCGCTGCAGTGGCTGACCGTGCCGCGCGGCATGCATGCCGTGGGCCATGCGGGCGAGGGCTTTGCCTTCGACAACGAGCGCCCGCGCCACGAGGTGTTCCTGCAGGGCTGCGAGATGGCGCAGCGGCCCGTGAGCAATGCCGAGTTCCTGCGCTTCGTCAAGGATGGCGGCTATGCCCAGCCGCAGTGGTGGCTGGCCGAAGGCTGGGACTGGCGCTGCGCGCAGCAGCTGGAGCACCCGTGGTACTGGCGGCGCCAGGCCGGTGGCGTGATGGACGGCATGTGGCAGGAATTCAGCCTGCATGGCGCGCTGGCGCTGGACGGGCGCAGGCCCGTCTGCCACCTCTCTTACTTCGAGGCCGATGCCTATGCGCGCTGGGCCGGCGCGCGCCTGCCCACCGAGGCGGAATGGGAGGCGGCCCTTGCCGCGCAGATGGCGCAGCGCCCGCAGCACGGCGAGCCGCCCGGCCCCGTGCACCCGTGCGCCATGCAGCCCGGCAGCCATGCGCTGGGCGAGGTCTGGGAGTGGACCCAGTCGGCCTACACCGCCTACCCGGGCTTTGTGGTGGCCGAGGGCGCGGTGGGCGAATACAACGGCAAGTTCATGGTCAACCAGTACGTGCTGCGTGGCGGCTCCTGCCTCACGCCGCCCGGCCATGCGCGCGCCAGCTACCGCAATTTCTTCCCCACCCAGGCGCGCTGGCAGATGACCGGCCTTCGGCTGGCAAGGGATCTGGCCTGAGCCTGCCCGTGCCGCGTTGCCTGGCATTGCATCGCGCGTCGGCGCATGCAGTAGCATCGTCGGCCTCAATGATCCGAGGGAGTTCCATGTTGTTGCGTTCGCTTGTTCTTGCCATGCCGCTGTCCCTGGTCCTTGCCGGCTGCGCCACTGCGCCGCCCCAGGCACCGGCGCCCAGCCAGCCACAGGACCAGCCCCGGCCCGAGGTGCCCGCCAAGGCCCCGGCCGATGCGCCGCACGCCGAACCCGAGGTGGCCAACCTCACGCCCCTGCCCAGCCTGCTGCTGATCGGCGAAGACGCTGCCGGCCGCTACTACTCCATGGTGGCCAAGGCCACGTTCACCATCGAGGCCGATGGCCGCCTGAGCCTGGCCGACCAGGGAGGCGGCCACGGCGGCGAGCCCATGGCACCCCAGGCCGACATGCAGGACCAGAGCATGTCCACCGAATGCAAGCCCTATGGCGCCGTCGCCAACCAGCGCACCACCTGGTTCCCGTACACGGGCGTGTTCGTGCGGGGCGGCACGCTGGTTGGCGCCAGGGCCGACGGTGCGGACGTGGCCGCCAAGGCGCTCACCGAGCATGAAGGTGCCCAGATGCTCTACACCGGCAAGGATGCTGATGCCACCGAGTACTACTACGCGCCCTGCGTGGGTGCGCAGCGTGTATCCACGGGCTGGCGGCTGGACCGCTACCTGCCCGACGGCGGGCAGCTGCGCGTGCGCGCCGATGCGCGCGGCGGCAAGGGCCAGACACTGGAGCTGAAGATTCCCAAGCCCTTTGCGCCCTTCGTGCTGGTGCGCTACCAGTCGGGCGCCATGATTCCCGTGCCCATGCGCGCCGTGCTGGCCACGGTAGACCTGGCCGAGCGCCGCGTGGTGATGCAGTACCAGGGCACCTATGCCGTGGAGCCTGCCATCCGCAAGATGGAGCTGCGCCTCATCGTGCCCGGCAGCCGCCCGTCCGAAGGCGAGACCGCCGCGCGCCACGCCGAACGCACCCAGGCCCAGTTGCGCGACCTGGCCCGCTGCGCCCCGCCCAAGGGCCATGCCATCGAGCCCTGCGCCAACCCGCAACGCACGCCCGATCCGCTGATCTTCTACTCCTCGCAGCAAGTGCGGGAGCGCGCCAAGCGGCGCTGACAGGCCAGGGGCCTGCCTGCAAGGGCCGGGCCGCCGCGCAGTCCGGCCAGCCCTTGCGCGGGAATCAGACCTTGGCCAGCGCCTGCTCCAGGTCGGCCAGCAGGTCGCTGATGTGCTCGATGCCCACGGACAGGCGCACCATGCCTTCGGTCACGCCGGCCTTGGCAAGCTCCTCCGCGTCCAGTTGGCGGTGCGTGGTCGATGCCGGGTGCGTGGCCAGGGACTTGGCGTCGCCGATGTTGACCAGGCGCGTGAACAGCTGCAGCGCATCCAGGAAGCGCGCACCGGCGGCGCGCGTGTCGCTGTCGCCGCTGCCGTTCTTGAGGCTGAAGGAGAGGATGCCCGAGGCGCGGCCGCCCAGCTGCTTCTTCACCAGGGCGTGGTCGGGATGGTCCTGCAGGCCAGCGTAGCGCACCCATTCGATCTTGGGATGCTTTTGCAGCGTCTCGGCGATCTTCTGGGTGTTCTCGCAGATGCGGTCCATGCGCAGGGCCAGCGTCTCTATGCCCTGCAGGATGAGGAAGGCGTTGTGCGGCGACAGCGCGGCGCCGGTATTGCGCAGCGGCACCACGCGCACGCGGCCGATGTAGGCGGCCTCGCCCAGGGCCTCGGTGTAGACCACGCCGTGGTAGCTGACATCGGGCTCGTTCAGGCGCTTGAAGCGTGTCTTGTGCTCGGCCCAGGGGAACTTGCCGCTGTCCACGACGGCGCCGCCCACGCTGTTGCCGTGGCCGCCGAGGTACTTGGTCAGCGAGTGCACGACGATGTCGGCGCCGTGCTCGATGGGGCGCAGCAGATAGGGGCTGGGCACCGTGTTGTCCACGATCAGCGGCACGCCATGGGCGTGGGCCACGTCGGCCAGCGCGCGGATGTCGGTGACATTGCCCAGCGGGTTGCCGATGGACTCGATGAAGATGGCCTTGGTCTTTTCATCGATGTGCTGGGCAAAGCTGGCCGGGTCGCGCGGATCGGCAAAGCGCACCGTGATGCCCTGCTGCGGAAAGGTGTGGGCGAACAGGTTGTAGGTGCCGCCGTAGAGCGTGCTGGCCGAGACGATGTTGTCGCCGGCCTCGGCAATCGCCTGGATGGCATAGGTGATGGCGGCCATGCCCGAGGCCACGGCCACGGCGGCAATGCCGCCTTCCAGCGCCGCGACGCGCTTTTCGAGCACGTCGGTGGTGGGGTTCATGATGCGCGTGTAGATGTTGCCGGCCACCTTGAGGTCGAACAGGTCGGCGCCATGCTGGGCACTGTCGAAGGCGTAGGCCACGGTCTGGTAGATGGGCACGGCGGCCGACTTGGTGGTGGGGTCGGGCGAGTAGCCGGCGTGGACGGCCAGGGTTTCGATGCGCATGGAAGATTGCCTTTCTGGTGACGGCTTACGCAAGAAGGGTACGGGCGGGCCATTTGCCATGGGGAGCGGCGCGTTCCCGCATCCTGTTTGCGTAAGTCCTGAGGTTTTACTAGCGGAGGACGGTTGGCATTGTGGCGTGCCGGCCTCCGGTGCCCAACGATGCGTTGGTTACGAACATATACGCCGCAGCCCGGTTGCTCCTCTGCCACGGGCAGATATGCCCAGCCTGACATTCCCAGGACCGTGAGTGAATGTGTATTTTTGTTAACGATGTGTTGTAACGTGACCTGATCGCTAGACTCCATCAGGGAGTTGATGGTGACGTTGACAGCAAGACATCTTCTGGCGCTGGCGGTGCCCCTGTGCACCTTGCTGCTGGCCGGCTGTTTCTATGTCTGCTGGCGGCATCTGCGTGCCCGGCGCGAGTTGCGCAGCATGTCCTTCGCCTTCACCGGCTTCAGCCTGGCGCTGCTGCTGCAGATCCTGGAGCGGCCTGCGGCCGTTCCCGTCAATGCATTGACGACGGCCGCGCTGCAACTGTGCGCGGCCTGGTTCATCACCGAGGCCATGGCCATACGCCAGGGCGTGCGCCCCGATGCACCGCTGGCGGCCGGCTTTGGCGGCGCGGTGCTGGTGGTGCTGGGCTACTACGCCTGGGCCGTGCCCGATGCCCAGGCGCGCCAGCATGTGCTCAATTTCGGCCTGGGCCTGCAGCTGGCCCTGCCGCTGTGGCGGCTGCCACGCAGGCATCCCTGCACAGGCTGGGACCGGCTGCTGCTGTGGGTGTTCGTGGTCTTTGCGCTGAGCTTTTTCGTCCGCACGCTGTGGGTGACGCCGCGTGCTGCTTCGGTATCGGCCAGCGCAGCCGGGGAATGGCTGGGCATTTCTTCCTCGTGGATGGCGCTGCAGTTGAGCCTGCTGGTGTTCGGCCTGCTGTTTGCCATGCTATTCCTGGCCGCGGCGGTGCGCGACACCGTGCAGGAGCTGCACGAGGAGCGCGACCGCGATCCGCTGACCGGGCTGCTGAACCGGCGCGCCTTCAAGGAGGCCGTGCAGCGCCGGCTGGCCGAGCAGCCGCAGCTGTCGGCCGCCGTACTGGTGTGCGACCTGGACCATTTCAAGCGGGTCAACGACGGCTGGGGCCATGCGGCGGGCGACGAGGTGCTGCAGCGCTTTGCGCGCCTGCTGCTGCGCAGCACACGCCAGCAGGACCTGGTTGCACGCTTTGGCGGGGAGGAGTTCGTGGCCCTGCTGCCGCACGCCGACCCGCTGGCCGCGCAATGGATAACCCGGCGCATCCAGACCCAGCTGCGCCTGATGGGCTTCAGCGCGCTGCCCGACGACATACGCATCACGGCCAGCTTTGGCGTGGCCTGGATGGCCCAGGGCCAGACGCTGGAGCAGGCGCTGGCGCGTGCTGACGCCATGCTCTACGAGGCCAAGCGCGCAGGCCGCGACCGGGTGCGGCTGGTGCCGCAAGAGGAAGAGGCCTAGCCAGGGCTTGGCTTGCCCGGTGTGACCGGCGCCTGCAGCAGGCGTGGGGTGCGGGAAGGGCGTGGCGATGAGCGTGGGGCGCTGGACTCGCGCGGTGCATGTGGCTCATGCGGCTCGTGCGGCTTGTGCGACACATGCTGCTCGTGCGACACATGCGGCTCGCGCGGTGCGTCCTGCTCGCGTGGCGCGTGGGCCCTGCGTGGTCCCCGCGGGCCGCTGGAGCTGCCGGGGCCGCGGGGTTCAGGCGCAGGCCTGGCGGGCCTGGCCGGGCGTTCGGCCACGGCCGGCTGGCGCTGTTCCCAGGCGGGCAGGGCGGCATGCACCATGGCGGCGCCGTGGGCGTCGTTGGCCGCGTAGTGGCGCTGGGCCAGGCTCAGCTGCGGTGCAGCCCAGTTGGAGGTGGAGATCTTCTTGGACTTGTGGAAGTTCTGCCCCAGCACCAGGGCCACGGCCGCGCGCACGCCCACCGAGCTGGCATAGCCGTGGCGCTTGAACACGCGGTCCAGGTCGATCACGTTGTGCAGCGCAACGCCCAGGCGCGCGGGCAGCGCGCTGCGGTCATGGTCCAGGCCGAAACCGGCCTTGCAGATGGACTCGCTGGCCAGTACGTCGGCCGCAAGCGCGCGTGCCTGCGCATGGTGCAGCTGCAGCAGCCAGGCCTGGTCGCAGGTGGCCAACTGCACCACATGGGGGCCGGTGTCGGTCTGGTGGGCGTGGAACAGCGGCTTGCTCTCGGTATCGAAACCGAGCACGGGAGCCGCCATCAGCGCAGCGCGTGCGGCCGCGAATTCGGCGTCGGTGGCGGGCACGTGGATGCAGCGCTCGGGCAGGGCGGCAAAAGGCGGCAGCAGGCGGCTGTCATCCTTGCTGGGAGCGTGCAGGCGGGGCATGGGAAAAGAGGGGGAAGCCGAGGCAAGCCGTCAAGTATGCCTGCACTTGCATGCCCCTCAGGCACCGGGTTTTTATCCCCGGTGCGTGTGGACGGAGTTGTGGAAAACTCCGGGTGTAACTTGCCGAATCCGCGCCCTGCAAGGCTTTCCACGGAATGCCTAAAAAATCAGCGCAGTGGCGAAAGGGCGTCGAATAAGGGTATTTGCGGATGGCTGCGCCGGACCCCGATGCAGGGTCCGGCGGCTGTTTCAAAAGGTGTCTAAAGGCCTTGATCGTTGAATACCGGCACCCGCTTTTCCAGGCCGGCGCGCACGGCCTCGGCCTGGTTGGGGCTGCCCAGCAGGGCCTGCTGCTCCTGCGCCTCGGCCAGCAGGATGTCTGCGGGAGAAGCGGTTTCGCTGAGCTGCATCAGGCGCTTGGAAGCGCGTATGGCGTGCGGGCTGCTGGCCGCGATCTGGCGGGCCAGATGGCGCGCTTCCTCCAGCGGCGCAGCGCTCACGCGCGTGGCCAGGCCCAGGGCCACGGCCTCGGGGCCGGGCACGACGCGGCCGGTGTAGACCAGTTCGCGCAGCACATCGCCGCGCACCAGCGGCGCGGCCAGCGCGCAGCCGGCCATGTCGGGCACCAGTCCCCACTTGATTTCCATGATGGACAGCCGCGCATCATCGGCCACCAGGCGGATGTCCGCGCCAAGGGCCAGCTGCAGGCCGCCGCCGTAGGCCACGCCGTGCACGGCGGCGATCACGGGCACGGGCAGTTCGCGCCAGCCCCAGCAGATCTGCTGGAAGCGGTTGGCCATGCCGTGCGTGCGCGCGGCCAGGTCCGTCATGTCCGCCGTCTGCTGGCCGTCGGCAATGCCGGCCATGCTGCCCATGTCCAGGCCCGCGCAGAAGGCGCGCCCTTCGCCATGCAGCACCACGGCGCGCAACCCGGGCGTGTCCCGCAGCCGCGCCAATGCGTCGATCAGTGCGTCGAACATGGCGGGGTCCAGCGCATTCATCTTGTCGGGCCGGGCCAGGGTCACCTCGGCCACGCCGTGGTCCACCGATATGCGCACGCGTTCTTGGCTCATGGCTTGTCTCCTTGTGTCTATGCGGTTCTTTGCTGGCGGTCGGCCGCGTTGCGCGATTCGATGGCGCTGCGCGCATTCGCCCAGTCCTGATCGCTCCAGCTGGCCAGCCCGGCGAAGTTGCCGCCCGTCGCCTGGTATTGTCCGCCGTCTATGGCAATGGTCTGTCCCGTCAGGTACTCGGCCTGGCGGCTCATGAGGAAGACGGCCAGGTTGGCCAGTTCGGGCATGCGGCCGTTGCGGCCCATGGGGTTGTCGGCGCGCACATGCTCGCCGCCCTGCGGGTTCAGCCGCGCGCTCATGCCTTCGGTGGGGAACAGGCCCGGCGCGATGGCGTTGAAGCGTATGCCCCGGTTGCCCCATTCCACGGCCAGCGATTGCGTCATGGCATGCACGCCCGACTTGGCCATGGCCGAGGGCACGGTGAAGGCCGAGCCGTTCCAGACCCAGGTGGTGAGGATGGACAGCACGCTGGCCTTGCGGCCCTCGGCCAGCCAGCGGCGGCCGCACTCCAGCGTGAGGTTGAAGCTGCCGCGCATGACGATGTTGGCCACGGCGTCGAAGGCGCGCATGGACAGGTCCTCGGTGCGGCTGACGAAGTTGCCGGCCGCGTTGTTGACCAGGCCCGTGAGCGCGCCGCCATCGGCCCAGATGGCCTCGATCATCTGCTCCACGGCCTCGGGCTGGCGCACGTCGCAGGCATGGCCTACGGCCCGGCCGCCGTGCTGCTGCATCAGCTCCTGCGCTGTCTGCTCGACCACGGCGCCGCGCCGGCCGCACAGGTGGATGTCGGCGCCCATCATGAGAAAGGCCTCGGCCATGACACGGCCCAGGCCGGTGCCGCCGCCAGTGACGAGGATGCGTTCGCCCTTGAGCAGGCCGGGCTTGTAGATGAGGTCGTCGAGGGTCATGGCTGCTGTCTCCTGTGCTGCCGGGGAAGGGATAGGGGAACTGCGGCAGCGCTTGGCGCCGCCAGGGGATCAGAGCGTCAGAGCGCGCGAGCGATCACTTCCTTCATGATTTCGCTGGTGCCGCCGTAGATGCGCTGCACGCGCGCATCGGCGTACATGCGGGTGACCATGTATTCGTTCATGTAGCCATAGCCGCCATGCAGTTGCACGAGTTCGTCGAGCACCCGGCCCTGCGCTTCCGAGCCCCACAGCTTGGCCATGGAGGCCGTGGCCGTGTCCAGCGTGCCGGCCACCAGTTGCTCCACGCAGCGGTCGATGAAGGCGCGGCCCACGGTGAGGGTGGTTGCCACCTCGGCGAGCTTGAACCGGGTGTTCTGCATGTCGGCAATGGCCTGGCCGAAGGCGCGGCGCTCGCGCACATAGGCCAGCGTGGCCTCGTAGGCGCCTTCCATGCAGGCCAGGGCGGCCAGGCCGATGATCAGCCGCTCGTAGGGCAGGTCGCCCATGAGCTGGTAGAAGCCCTGGCCTTCGCGCCCGCCCAGCAGCGCGTCCTGCGGCACGGTCACGTCATCAAAGAAAAGCTCCGAGGTGTCCTGGGCCTTCATGCCCATCTTGTCGAGCACGCGGCCCACGCGAAAGCCCGCGCAGTCCTTCGTCTCCACGATGAGGATGGAGGTGCCGCGCGCGCCCTGGGCCGGGTCGGTCTTGCAGACCACGAGGATCAGGCCGGCCAGCAGGCCGTTGGTGATGAAGGTCTTGCTGCCGTTGATGCGGTAGCGGCCGTCCCTGAGTTCTGCGCGCGTGCGCACGCCCTGCAGGTCCGAGCCCGCGCCGGGCTCGGTCATGGCGATGGCGCCCACCAGCTCGCCGCGCGCCATGGCGGGCAGGTACTTGCGCTTTTGCGCCTCGGTGCCGTGGTTGAGCAGGTAGTGGGCCACGATGGAATGCACGGAGTTGCTCATGCCCGAGAGGGCACGGCGCGCCATCTCCTCGTGGATCACGGCCTCGTGGCGGAAGTCGCCGCCGCCGCCGCCGTAGTCCTCGGGGATGTCGGTGCACAGCAGGCCCAGCTCGCCGGCGCGGCGCCAGATGGCATGGCCCACGTTGCCGCGCTGGCGTGCGGCCTCGTCCTGCGGCTGCATTTCGGTTTCCAGAAAGCGCACGGCGGTGGCGCGCAGGCTTTCCAGCTCGGGGGTGCTCCAGGAGCGTGTCAGTTGCAGTGGCATGGCTTGGACCGGTGGATTGAGGGGTTCAGTTGATGCGCCGTTCGCGGCCCTGCCAATAGGGTTCGCGCAGTTGGAATTTCTGCAGCTTGCCGGCGGCCGACAGCGGCAGCTCGGCGCGGAACTCCACCGAGCGCGGGCACTTGTAGCCCGCGATGCGTTCGCGGCAGTGGGCGATGACCTCGGCCTCGGTCAGCGGCTGGCCCTCGCGCGCGACGATCACGGCGTGCACGCGCTCGCCCCAGCGTTCGTCAGGCACGCCGATGACGGCGCACATGGCGACCTGGGGCAGCTGGGCGATGGCGTTCTCGACCTCGGCCGAGTACACGTTCTCGCCGCCGCTGACGATCATGTCCTTGAGCCGGTCCACGACGAAGAGGTAGCCGTCGGCATCCAGCCGGCCCATGTCGCCCGTGTGCATCCAGCCGTCCTTGAGCGCGGCGGCCGTCTCGGCGGGCCTGTTCCAGTAGCCCTGCATGACCATGGGGCCGCGTGCCGTGATCTCGCCCACCTCGCCGGCAGGCAGCTCGCGGCCCTCGCCATCGACGATGCGCACCTCGGCAATGGTCACGGGCCGGCCGGCCGCGCGCAGCAGGCGCTCGCGCTGCGGGCCGGGACGGTGCTCGGCCGGGCCCATGGACACGATGGTGGGCGACAGCTCGGTCATGCCGTAGGCCTGGGCGAAGTCGGCGCCGGGCAGCGCCTGCATGGCGCGCTCCAGCAGGCTGGCGTCTATGGGCGCCGCGCCATAGAGCATGAGGCGCAGGCTGGACAGGTCGAACTCCGCCAGGCGCGGATGCTCGATCAGCCGGCGGATCATGGTGGGCACCAGGAACAGCTCGTTCACGCCGTGCTGCTGGATGCCGTCCAGGATGGCCAGCTCGTCGAAGGCCGGCACGATGACCTGGGGCACCAGGCGCTGGGCCATGAGCAGGGCCAGGCCGCAGCCGGCCACATGGAACATGGGCGTGACCACCATGCCCACCTTCACATGCTGGCGCGGCACGTTGCTGGCATTGGACAGGGCGTTGATGAACAGGTTGTCGTGGCTGAGCATCACCCCCTTGGGCCGGCCCGTGGTGCCGCCTGTGTACATGACGGCAGCCAGGTCGTTGCCGCTGCGCAGCGCGTCGGCGCAGGGCGTGGCGGCGGCCAGCAATTGCTCGTAGTGCAGCGCGCCTTCGGGCGCGGCGCCCGTGCCGCAGAACACCACGGTGCGCAGGCTGGAGGACAGCTCGCGCAGCCGGGGCACCAGGGGCGCGAAGGCATCGTCCACGAAGAGCACGCGCGTGTCGCAGTCGTCCAGCGAGTAGGCCACCTCGTGCGCGCTCCAGCGGATGTTGACGGGGTTGACCGCGGCGCCTGCCCACCAGCAGCCATAGAAGTATTCAAGGTAGCGGATGGAGTTCAGGCCCATCATGCCGACGCGGTCGCCGGGCGCCACGTCCAGCGCCCGCAGCAGGCCGGCACAGCGTTCGATGCGCTGCGCAAGCTGCGACCAGCTGGCCTGCTCTGCGCCGCAGATGGCCGCCGTGGCGCCGGCCCTTTCGCGGCGGCCCTTGCGGATGGCCTGGGTGAGATACATGGGCATGGGGTTTCCTCAGGAGCGGGCGTTCCACGCGGCCAGCGTGTCTTGCAGGCTGGCGGCGCGCGGGGGGCGGGGCTGCTCGGGCACGCTGCGCGAAAAGCGCGGCGCCGGCGCGGGCTGGAGCACGCCACCGGCCTCGGTGAACGTGGCGCGCGCGCGGTTGTGGGCGTGCTGGGGCGCCTCGTCCCAGTCGAGCACGGGGGCGAAGCAGGCATCGCTGCCTTCCAGCAGCTCGCACCACTGCTGGCGCGTGCGCGTGCGGAACACATCGGCCAGGCGCAGCTTGAGCAGGGGCCAGCGTGCGGCGTCCAGTTGCGCGTCGAACAGCGGGTCCTGTATGCCGCAGCGCTGGCGCAGCTCGGCGTAGAACTGCGGCTCGATGGCGCCTATGGCGATGTATTTGCCGTCGGCGCAGGCATAGGTGTCATAGAAGTGCGCGCCGCCGTCCAGCAGGTTCTCGCCGCGCTGGTTGCTCCACTGGCCCTTGGCCTTGAAGCCGTACATGAAGGCCGACAGCAGGGCCGTGCCATCGGTCATGGCCGCATCGATGACCTGGCCCCGGCCGCTGCGCCCGGCCTCGTGCAGGGCGGCCAGCAGGCCCACGGCCAGCAGCATGCCGCCGCCGCCGAAGTCGCCCACGTAGTTGAGCGGCGGCACGGGCGCCTCGCCCGCGCGGCCGATGGCGTGCAGCGCGCCGGAGATGGCGATGTAGTTGATGTCGTGCCCCGCCGCATGCGCCAGCGGACCGTGCTGGCCCCAGCCCGTCATGCGGCCGTAGACCAGGCGCGGGTTGCGCGCCAGGCAGGGCTCGGGCCCCAGGCCCAGGCGCTCCATCACGCCGGGCCGAAAGCCCTCGATCAGCAGATCGGCGCGTGCGATCAGCGCCAGGGCCGAGGCCTGGCCTTCCTCGCCGCGCAGGTCGATCTCGACCTGGCTGCGGCTGCGCGTGGTGATGTCCTGTGCATCGACCGGCGTGCCGGGCCGCGCGATGCGCAGCACCTCGGCACCCATGTCGGCCAGCAGCATGGCGCAGAACGGCCCCGGGCCCAGGCCCGCGAACTCGACAACGCGCACGCCTTCAAGCGGTCCTGGCATGGAGGTCTCCTTTCAGGCTGTGGGCAGTGGATGGTTCTTGTACTGCTCGCGCAACTTCGTTTTCAGCAGCTTGCCGGTGGCTGTGTGCGGCAGCTCGGCTACCTGCAGCACATCGTCGGGCAGCCACCATTTGGCGATGCGCGTGGACAGGAAGTCGAGCATGGACTCGCGGCTGACGCTGTGGCCTGCGCGCGGCACCACCAGCAGCAGCGGCCGCTCCTGCCACTTGGGATGGGCCACGCCGATGATGGCGGCCTCGGCCACGCCGGGATGGCCCATGGCGGCGTTCTCCACGTCGATGGAGGAAATCCACTCGCCGCCCGACTTGATCACGTCCTTGGCGCGGTCCACCAGCTGCAGGAAGCCGTCGGCATCGATGGTGGCCACGTCGCCCGTGGTGAAGAAGCCTTCCTCATCGACGGGCGAGCCGCCTTCGCCCTTGAAGTAGCCGCTGGCGATCCAGGGGCCGCGCACGCGCAGGTGTCCCCGGGCCTGGCCGTCCCAGGGCTGGGGCCGGCCGTCGTCGTCCACGATCTTGAGGTCCACGCCCCAGACGCCGCGTCCCTGCTTGAGCTTGACCTTGACCAGCTCCTCGCCCGACAGCGCGTCGTGCCGGGGCAGCAGCTTGCTGACCACGCCGATGGGGCTGGTCTCGGTCATGCCCCAGCCCTGCACGACCTGGGCGCCGAACTGGTTCTCGAAGCGCTCCAGCATGGCGCGCGGCACGGCCGCGCCGCCGATGCCTATGCTCTTGACGCCCAGCGCGCGCGGGTCGATGTCGGGATGCGCATCCAGGTACTGGAACAGCATCAGCCACACGGTGGGCACGCCCTGCGAGAAGGTGACCTTCTCGTCGCGCATGAGCTCGTAGACGCTCTGGCCGTCCAGGTGGGGGCCGGGCAGCACCAGCCGGGCACCGGCCATGGCCGCCGCATAGGGCGTGCCCCAGGCGTTGGCATGGAACATGGGCACGATGAGCATCACGGTCTCGCTCGCGTTCAGGCCGAAGGTGTCGGGCGCCAGCTCCATCAGCGTGTGCAGCACGGTGGAGCGGTGCGAGTACAGCACGCCCTTGGGGTGGCCCGTGGTGCCCGAGGTGTAGCACAGCGACGAGGCCGTGCGCTCGTCGAACTCGGGCCAGTCGAAGTCCTCGCTCTGGTTGCCCACCAGTTCGTCCCAGCAGTGCAGGTCGGGCAGGTCCAGCGCGGGCATGTGCTCGCGCGAACTCATGCAGACATAGGTGGTGACGGTCTTCAGATGCGGTGCGAGCTTTTCCACCAGCGGCGCGAAGGTCACGTCGAAGAACAGCACCCGGTCCTCGGCATGGTTGGCGATGTATTCGATCTGCTCGGGAAACAGGCGCGGGTTGATGGTGTGCAGCACCGCGCCGCTGCCCGAGACGCCGAAGTACAGCGCCAGGTGGCGCCAGCTGTTCCAGGCCAGCGTGCCCACGCGTTCGCCGGGCTGCACGCCCAGCGACTGCAGGGCGTTGGCCACCTGGCAGGAGGCGCGGCGCATGCCGGCCCAGTCGGTGCGGTGCAGGCCACCGTCCCGTGTTTCCGGCAGGCGCGAGACGATCTCGGTGTGCGGGTGAAAGCGCGCCGCATGCTCGATCAGCGACGAGATCATGAGCGGGCGGTCCTGCATCAGTCCTTGCAAGGCGGGCATGGGGGTGTCTCCTGTCGTTGTCCTGAAGGCCGGGGTCATTGCACGGGCGCGTAGCGGCTGCCGTCGAAGCGCACGAGCTGCATCTTCTTGATGGGGAAGAAATCGTCCGCACCGGTCTGCAGGCTGATGCCCGGGTAGAGCATGGGCAGGTCCATCTTCAGGCTGGCGGCCTGCTTCATGATGTTGGCGCGCGTGAGCTCGTCGCCGGCCTGCCTGAGCACCTGTACCAGGGTCTGGGCCTGTGAGTAGCCGATGACGTTGAGCGAATCGTTGGGGTCGCCGGCCGGGTAGAACTGCTTCATGAAGGCCAGGTAGCCCGCCAGCTCGGGCGTGCCCTGGTTGGTGGGGTCCGAGGGCTCGCGCAGGTAGCTGGCCGTCATCACGCCGCGTGCGTTGTCCAGGCCCGCGGGCTTGAGCACCGAGCTGATGGACAGCGAGACGCTGACCAGGTAGTGCGCAGGCTTCCAGCCGATGTCGGCGGCCTTGCGTATGGACTGGGCCGCGAACTTGGGCGTGCTGATGTTGATGAAGGTGTCCGCCCCCGAGCCCTTGAGCGCCACCATCTGGCTGTCCACCGTGGGGTCGCCGACCTCGTAGGTCTGCTGCACGACGATGCGCTGCTTGGCCTGCTCGCCAAAGCCGTCGAGCACGCCCTTGAGGTAGTCCTTGCCGAAGTCGTCGTTCTGCATCAGGACGGCCACCTTGGCCTGGGGCCGCGTGGCCAGGATGTGCTGGGCGAAGGTGCGGCCTTCGAGCTGGTAGGTGGGCTGCCAGCCCATGGTCCAGGGGAAGTTCTTCGGATCGCCCCAGCGCGTGGCGCCCGTGGAGACGAACAGCTGGGGCACCTTGCGCTGGTTCATGTAGCGATGCACGGCCTGGTTGTGCGAGGTGCCCAGCGCGCCGAACATCAGCAGCACGCCGTCGCGCTCGACCAGCTTGCGCGTCTGCTCCACGCTCTGGGCGGGGTTGTAGGCGTCGTCGGCGGAGAGGTAGGTGATCTTGCGGCCGTTGATGCCGCCTTCGGCATTGATCTTGGCGAAGTAGGCCGCATGGGCCTTGCCGATGGTGCCGTAGGCCGACACCGGGCCCGAGTAGGGCACGAAGTTGCCGATGCGGATCTCGGTGTCGCTGGCGCCGGTGTCGTACTTCTTCTGGGCCTGGGCTGGCGCCTGGGTGATGGCCGGCAGGGCCAGCGCCAGGCAGGCGATCAGGGCCCAGGGGCCCCGGGCGATGGTGTTGCGCATGGTTGTCTCCTGGCTTGCGGGCGCCGTGCCCGCTTTTCTTGTGGTGGCCGGTCCATGGTAGGAACCGGCCCGGCGCGCGCCCATCGTCGATTCCGACGAATGCATGTGCGGGCGCAGCAAGGTGCGGCGGTCAGCCCGGCTGGCGTGGCGCGAAGACGGGTTCGCGCTTTTGCATGAAGGCCTGCACGCCCTCCATGAAGGCCGGCGCGCCCACCAGCTCGCGCTGGCGTTCAGCCTCGTAGTGAAGCTGCTGCTCCAGCGTGGAAGCGGCTGCGTGGTCCAGCGCGCGGCGGGCTTCCAGCACGGCACCGGCCGGCAGCCGCGCCAGGCGTGCGGCCGTGGCCAGGGCCTGCTCGCGCAGGGCCTCGTCGTCCACGCAGGCCCAGACCAGGCCCCAGTCGGCGGCCTGCTGCGCGCCAAGCCTGTCGCCCAGCAGGGACAGGCCCAGGGCGCGCGCACGGCCCAGCCGGCGCTCGATGAACCAGGTGGTGCCCAGGTCCGGCACGATGCCCAGGCGCGGCAGGAAAGGCAGGTAGAAGTAGGCCGAGCGCGCCGCCAGCGCCACGTCGCCGGCCAGGGCCAGGCCCACGCCGGCCCCGGCTGCCGCGCCGTTGATGGCGCAGACCACGGGCACGGGCAACTGCTGCAGGTCCAGGATGAGGCGGTTGGACAGCTGCTGCATGTTGTCGGCCGTCTGCGCGCCCAGCGTGCGGCCATCGGCCTGGGCCCCGCCTTGTGCCCCGCCTTGTGCGCCGCCCATGGACGACAGGTCCGCGCCCACGCAAAAACCCCGGCCCTCGGCGGTGAGCACCAGGGCGCGTAGGGTGGTGTCCTCGCGCACCTCGGCTAGCAGTTCGCGCAGCCGCAGCTGCAAGGGCCTGCCCAGCGGATTCATGCGGGCGCTGTCCTGGAGGACGATGAGGGCGATCTCGCCGCTGTCGCCGTTGTTGCCGTGGCGTTCCATGCGGACGGCCGGACTGGAATTCATGGGGGACTCCTGTGGGTGGGGATGGAAAGTCAGGTGCGCGGCCGCTGCCGGGGCAGGCGACGGCCCGGCCGGCCCGGCCGGCCCAGTCGGTGCAGCAGGCCCATCACGCCGCCGGGCATGGCAAACATGAAGACGATGAGCACGGTGCCGTAGACGGCCCAGGGCGCGGCCTTGGAGACCTGCTCGGCCAGCCCCGGGATGAACATGATGAACAGGGCGCCGAACAGCGCGCCCCACAGCGTTCCCACGCCGCCCACCACCACGCCCACCAGCAGCGAAATGGACAGGAACATGGTGAAGGAGTCGGGCGCCACGAACTGCACGGCAATGGCCGACAGCGCGCCGCCCACGCCCGTGTAGCCGGCCGAAATCGCAAAGGCCATGGACTTGCAGTGCGCGTTGTCCACACCCATGGCCTCGGCCGCCATGGCGTGGTCGCGGATGGCGCGCAGCGCCAGGCCGCTGCCGCTGTCTATGAGGTTGCGCGCCATCCAGAACAGCAGCGCCGCCACGGCCAATGCATAGAGGTAGAACCACTGGTCGGCATCCAGCGGCAGGCCCCAGGGCGCCTCGGGCTTGGTCAGCACGATGCCGCCCACGCCGCCGGTCCAGGCCTCCAGGTGGCGGTACTTGAGCAGCTGGGGCATGGCCACGCCCAGCGCAAAGGTGGCCAGCGCCAGGTACAGCCCTTCCAACCTGAGCGCGGGCCGCCCGAACAGGTAGCCCGCCGCCAGGCTCACCAGGCCCGCTGCAGGCACGGCCAGCCAGTAGGCCAGGCCCGCGCGGTCCATCAGGATGCCGGCCGCATAGGCGCCTATGGCGAAGAAGGCGCCATGGCCCAGCGAGATCTGGCCGCTGTAGCCCGTGAGGATGTTCAGCCCCACCAGGGCCACGGCATAGGCCAGCACCATGGTGGCCTGGAACAGCTGGTAGCCCTTGGCCACGAAGACCAGCGAGCAGGCCGCCAGCGCCAGCGTCGCGATCAGTACCGTGCCCAGGGGCAGGGGGCGGCGCGCGCTGGTGGCGGCGACCAGTGCGTCAGACGAGGAGGCGGATCGTGTGGACATCATTGTTCTCCAGGGCGTTTGGCACAAAACTGGCGTGGCCCAAAAGCGAGGGAAACCGAGCAAGGGCCTACGCCGGCCGCGCCGCCCCGCCGCGAGGGTGTCGTCCCCCTCCTGCGTAGCGAGAGAGGGGGCGCCGTGCAACGGGAAGCGGCGTCCGCCGCTCAGGGGGGGCATTGTTCAAACCCTCCTGACGACTTTGCGGCCCATCAGCCCGGCCGGCCGCACGATGAGCACGCCCACGATCAGCACCAGGGCCACAGAAAGCTTGAGTTCGGTGCCGACCACGTAGCTGCCCACGAGGTTTTCAAGCACGCCCACGATGAAGCCGCCCAGCACGGCGCCCGCGGGGCTGTCGATGCCGCCCAGCAGCGCGCCCGCAAAGGCATACAGCAGCACGCCGCTCATCATGTGCGGATCGAGGAAGACCACGGGCGCCACCATCATCCCGGCCACCGCGCCGATGGCGCCGGCCAGGCCCCAGCCCAGCATCAGCATGCGCCCCACGGAGATGCCCACCAGGCGCGAGGAGGCCGGGTTCTGAGCGGCCGCGCGCATGGCCAGCCCCAGCGGCGTGAGCCGGAAGAAGGCAAACAGCAGGGCCACGATGGCCAGCGCCACGAAGATGGTGCCCACCTCATGGGCCGACATCAGGGCGCTGCCATACCAGGCGTCGGCCGGGAACGGGCTGGGGAACTCCTTGATGGTGTAGCCGAAGATCCAGCCGGCCAGGCTGTGGAAGACGATCAGCAGGCCGATGAAGACCACCACCTGGGCCAGGTCCGCCGCCTTGTGCATGGGGCGGATGATGGCGAACTCCACGGCCGCGCCCAGCACGAAGGACAGCGCCACCGTGGCCAGGAAGGCCCACCAGTACGGCAGCCCCGCCTGCAGCAGCGCCCAGGCGATGAAGGTGGAGAACATGGCCATCTCGCCCTGCGCGAAATTGATGTGGTGCGTGGCCTGGTAGATCATGACCAGGGCCAGCGCCACGGTGGCGTAGATGCCGCCCGTGGCCAGGCCGGCCAGCAATTGGTGGATGAAGGCGTCCATGGCCGCTACTCCCCGAGATAGGCCTGGCGCACCGCGTCGTTGCGGCGCATGGCTTCGCTGGGACCGTGCAGCACGATGCGGCCGGTCTCCAGCAGGTAGGCGCTGTGCGCCAGCTCCAGCGCCAGGCGCGCGTTCTGCTCCACCAGCAGGATGGTCGTGCCCTGCTCGGCGTTGATGCGCCGCAGGATGCCGAAGATGTCGCGCACCACCAGCGGCGCCAGCCCGAAGGAGGGCTCGTCAAGTAGCAGCAGGCGCGGGCGGCCCATGAGGGCACGGGCAATGGCCAGCATCTGCTGCTCGCCGCCCGACAGCGTGCCGGCCTGCTGGGTGCGGCGCTCGCGCAGGCGGGGGAAGTAGCCGAACATGCGCTCCATATCGCTGCCCACGTCGGCACGGGCCGCACGCGTGGGCCGGGCCTGCGCCCCCAGGCGCAGGTTGTCCTCGGCGCTGAGCTGGGCGAAGGTGCCGCGCCCGTCGGGCACATGGCCCACGCCCTGGCGCGCGATGCGCTCGGTGCTGTGCCGGTCTATGCGTTCGCCGGCCAGGCGCACCTCACCGCGTGTGTCCACCAGGTGGCGGCAGATGGCGCGCAGCGTGGTGGTCTTGCCCGCGCCATTGGCGCCCAGCAGGGCCGTGACGCGGCCTTCGGCCAGGTCCATGTCGATGCCGTCCAGCACGCGCACCGACCCGTAGGCCGCATGCAGTCCGCGGATTTCAAGCAGTGCCGGCATGCGCCACCTCCCTGTCCTGGTCCTGCGGCTGCATGTCCGAACCCAGGTAGGCGCGGATGACTTCGGCATGGGCGCGAACCTCGCCCGGCGTGCCCTCGGCGATCTTGCGGCCGAAGTTCAGCGCCACGACCTTGTCGCTCACGCGCATGACCAGGCCCATGTGGTGCTCCACCAGCAGCACGGTCAGCCCCAGCCGGTCGCGCAGCGACAGGATCAGGTCGCCCAGGCCGGCCAGCTCCTCATGGTTGAGGCCGCAGGCCGGCTCGTCCAGCAGCAGCAACTGCGGGCGGCAGGCCAGGGCGCGCGCCAGCTCCACGCGCTTTTGCGTGCCGAAGGGCAGGTCGGCCACGCGGCGCTCTGCCACGCCCGTCAGCTCCAGCAGGGCCATCAGCGATTGCGCCTGGGCGCGGGCTTCTTCCTCGCGCCGGCGCACGCCGGGCAGGCGCAGGGCGTCGCGCACAAAGCCGGCGTGCTGGTGGCTGTGCGTGCCCAGGCGCACGTTGTCGGCCACCGTCATGCTGGAAAACAGGGCCAGGTTCTGGAAGGTGCGGCCCATGCCCAGCGCGGCCATGCGGTGGCGCGCCAGCGTGTCCAGCGGCTGGCCGCGAAAGCGGATGTGGCCGGCCTGCCAGGCATACAGCCGAGACAGGCAGTTGAACAGGCTGCTCTTGCCTGCGCCGTTGGGGCCGATGAGGCCGCAGATCTGGCCTGCCGCAACATCGAAACTCACGCCGTCCAGCGCGACGATGCCGCCAAAGCGCAGCGAAACGCCTTCGATGCGCAGCAGGGGCTGCGAGTCCTGGCTCATGGCTTTCCCTCCCCCCGATGGTGGGCGACCGGCGCGGCCCGCGCCGGTCGCACCGTGGCATGGCGGCGCCTACAGGCGCTCGATGATGGTGACGTTGGCCATGCCGCCGCCCTCGCACATGGTCTGCAGGCCGTAGCGCCCGCCGCGCGCATGCAGGGCGTGGACCAGCGTGGCCATGAGCTTGGTGCCCGAGGCGCCCAGCGGATGGCCCAGCGCAATGGCGCCGCCGTTGACGTTGAGCCGCGCCGGATCGGCGCCCGTGGCCTGCAGCCAGGCCAGCGGCACGGGGGCAAAGGCCTCGTTGACTTCGTACAGGTCGATGTCGGAGATGCGCATGCCGGCCTTCTTCAGCGCGGCCTGGGTGGCTGGGATGGGGGCCTCCAGCATGATCACGGGGTCATGCCCCAGCAGGCTCATGTGGTGGATGCGCGCCAGCGGCTGCACGCCCAGGGCCTTGAGGCCGCGCTCGCTGACCACCATGACGCCGCTGGCGCCATCGCAGATCTGGCTGGCCGTGGCCGCCGTCACGCAGCCGCCTTCGCGGATGGTCTTGACGCCGGCAATGCCTTCCAGCGTGGCGTTGAAGCGTATGCCTTCATCCACCGTGTGCGGCTGGCCTTCGCCTTCGGCGCTGCGCGCCTGCACGGCCAGGATCTCGCGGTCGAAGCGGCCCTCGCGCGCGGCCTGCACGGCGCGCTCATGGCTTTGCAGCGCATAGGCGTCCAGCTGGTCCTTGGTCAGGCCGTACTTGCCGGCCATCATCTCGGCGCCCATGAATTGGCTGAACTCCACGCCCGGGTAGCGCTGCTGCATGGCTGGGCTCATGTACACGCCCAGGCCGGCCTTGGCGGGCAGGGCGTTGGGCGTGCCCATGGGCACGCGCGACATGCTCTCCACGCCAGCGGCGATCACCATGTCCATGCTGCCCGACATCACGGCCTGGGCCGCGAAATGCAGGGCCTGCTGGGAAGAGCCGCACTGCCGGTCCACCGTGGTGCCCGGCACGGACTCGGGCAGGGACGAGGCCAGCACCGCGTTGCGCGCCACGTTCGTCGCCTGCTGGCCGACCTGGCTGACGCAGCCCATGATCACGTCCTCGACCTGGGCCGGGTCGGCCTGGCTGCGGCGCACCAGCTCGTCCAGCACCTGGGCCGCGAGATCGGCCGGATGCCAGCCCGAGAGCTTTCCGCCGCGCTTGCCGCCCGCCGTGCGCGTGGCGGCGACGATGTATGCCTGTGCCATGGATATGTCTCCTGTTCCTGTATTCCTGGGGGGATGGTGGCCCGGCCGGCGCGGGCCGGGCATCGTCGCAAGCGACGATTCCGGCCAGGGAAAACGCGGGGACGGTGCCTGCCGTGAGGCCTGGGCTGTACGCCTAACGCGGCGCCATGCGGATGGCGCCGTCCAGGCGCACGCATTCGCCGTTGAAGTAGCCGTTGGTGATCATGGTCTCGGCCAGGTGGGCGTATTCGTCGGGCTGGCCCAGCCGCTTGGGGAAGGGCACGGAGGCGGCCAGTGCCGCCTTCACGTTGTCGGGCGCACCCTGCAGCAGCGGCGTGTCGAAGATGCCGGGCAGGATGGTGTTCACGCGGATGCCCTCGCCCATGAGGTCGCGCGCGATGGGCAGGGTCATGCCCGTGATGCCGGCCTTGCTGGCCGAGTAGCTGGCCTGGCCCATCTGCCCGTCCTGCGCCGCCACCGAGGCGGTGTTGACGATGGCGCCGCGCTCGCCGTCGGCCAGCGGCTCCAGCGTGAGCATGCCCGCGGCCGACTTGGCGATGCAGCGGAAGGTGCCCACCAGGTTGATCTGGATGATGCGGTCGAAATTGGCCACGGGCAGGTGCCGGATCTCGCCCGTGGCCTTGTCGCGGCTGGCCGTCTTGACGGCATTGCCCGTGCCCGCGCAGTTGACCAGGATGCGCTCCTGCCCGTGGGCCGCGCGCGCCTGGGCAAAGCCCGCGTCCACGCTGGCCTCGTCGGTCACGTCCACGCGGCAGAACAGGCCGCCTGTCTCGCGCGCCAGCGCCTGCCCGGCCGTCTCGTTGAGGTCGAACAGGGCGACGCGCACGCCTTTTGCGGCCAGGCGGCGCGCGGTGGCCGCGCCCAGGCCCGATGCCCCGCCCGTGACGACGGCGCTGATGCTTGCGTCAAGCTGCATGTGAAGGTCTCCTTGGTTGGTGCGTTGGCGGCACGCCGTTGCCTGTCGCCTTGGATCGGGACAGGGGGCGGTTCGCCACCTATGATCTGCCTTCAAGTCTAGGAATCGCCCCGTCTTGCCGCCATCGTCGAAACCGACGAAAGTGCCCGGTGCCTCACCCCTTCACAGTGCCCCTGCCTGCATGCAGCCCCCAGCGCCCACCCCTTCCTCCGGCCCCGGTCCGGGTTCCGGCTACGTGCCGCAGGCCAAGCTGAGCCCGCCGCGCGCCGCTGCCGCCCAGGTGGCCCGGCTGGCCGTTGCCGCGCGCTGGCCGGAGGCCTTGCGCGCCCGCGTGGTGCTGGTGCGCGCGCCGGCCGGCTTCGGCAAGACCACGGCCATGCGCCAGATGCGCGAGCGCCTGCAGGCCGAGGGCCAGGCCACGGCCTGGCTGACGCTGGATGCCGCCGACAACGATGTCTCGCGCTTTCTGCAGTGCCTGGGCGCGGCCGTGCGCACCCTGGGGGTGGGGCCGTCGCAAGGCGCCGGCGAGTTGTCCCAGGCCCTGCATGCGCTGGCCGGCGAGGGCCGCTCCTTTGCGCTGTTCATCGATGATTTCGAGGTGCTGCACAACGATGCCGTGCTCGGCCTGGTGCGCCAGCTCATGGAGCAGCTGCCCGAGCGCGGGCGCCTGGTCATAGGCTCGCGCGCGCTGCCGGCCCTGGGACTGGGGCGGCTGCGCACCAGCGGCCAGTTGCTGGAGATCGATGCGGCGCTGCTGCGCTTTTCCGTGGGCGAGGCCGAGGAGTTCTTTCGCCTGCGCGGCTGCCCGCTGCCGCGCGAGGCCCTGGCGCGGCTGCTGGACAAGACCGAAGGCTGGATAGGCGCGCTGTGGCTGGCCTCGCTGGCGCTGGAGCGCCATGGTCCGCACAGCGATTTCATCGAGCGCTTCTCGGGCTCGGAGCGCGCCGTGGCCGACTACCTGGCCGAGGATGTGCTGGCCCAGCAGCCCGCGTCCGTGCGCGACTTCCTGCTGCGCACCAGCATCCTGCGCACGCTGGACGCCCAGGTTTGCCAGGCCCTGGTGCCGCGCGCCGACGGCGCCGCCATGCTGCAGGCGCTGGAGCAGGCCCACCTGTTCCTGGTGCCGCTGGCCGACGAGGCGCAGGGTGGCCAGGGCGGGCACAGCTGGCGCTACCACAGCATGTTTGCCGACTTCCTGCGCGCGCAGCTGCTGCGCGAGCAGCCCGGTGAATTGACGCGCCTTCACCTGGCGGCCAGCGGCTGGTACGAATCCTGCGGCCGGCCCGTGCCCGCCATCGAGCATGCGCTGGAAGGCGGCGACCTGCCGCATGCCCTGTCCCTGCTGGCGCGCCATGCCGAGGCGCTGATGGAGCAGGGCCGCATGCGCCTGCTGTCGCGCTGGTTCTCGGCCATGCCGGCGCCGCTGATGGCGCGCGAGCCGCTGCTGCAGGCCGTGGCCGCCTATGCCGACTGCTTCACGCGCGGCCCCTGGCAGGCGCAGCAGCGGCTGGACGCCTTGCGGCCCCGCATGGCCGCAGACCCCGCCGCGCAGGCGCTGGTCATGGCCCTGCAGCCGCTGCTGCTGGCCATGATGGACCGCGTGGAAGAGGCGGCGCCCCTGGGCCGCCAGGCGCTGGCCTGCCTGCCCAGCTGCCGGCCGTTTGCGGACAGCTCGCTGACCAATGCCATGGCCTACGTGGTGTCGGTGCTGGGCGATGCCGAGGAGGCCCACCGCCTGCTGGACGCGGCGCGCAGCACCCAGGCCGGCAGCCTGTTCAGCCGCATGTACACCGAGGCCATGGAGGGCGTGCTGGACCTGTCGGGCGGGCGGCTGCGGCAGGCGGCATCGCGCTTTCGCGTGGCGCTGGCCGCCACGCCGCGCAGCGCCTCCTACAACCCCACCAACGGCAATGCCTGGGCCGGCGTGCTGCATGCCGGCGTGCTCTACGAGACCAACGACCTCGATGGCGCCGACCACCTGCTCAACGTCTACCTGCCGCTGGCCCGCGACGTGGGCCTGCCCGACCATGTGATCTCCAGCTACCGCATGCGTGCGCGCATTGCCTTCGTGCGTGGCGATGTGGATGCGGCCTTCGGCCTGCTGACCGAACTGGAGTACCTGGGGCATGAACGCCAGCTGCCCCGCGTGACGGCCAGCGCGCGGCTGGAGCATGCGCGCATCTTCGTGCTGCAGGGCAACCGGGCCGCCGCGTCCGAGGCGCTGGAGCGTGCTGACGATCCCGGCGTATGGCCGCGCGTGGAACGCCTGCGCCTGCCGCCGCACGAGGTGGAGGACATCGCCATCGCCCGGCTGCGCTGGGGTCTGCACTTTGGCGACTGCCGTGCCGTGCGCGATGCCATCGCCCCCTTGCTGGCCGATGCGCAACTGCGCGGGCGCCGCCACCGCAGCCTCAAGCTGCAGGTGCTGTGCGCGCTGGCCGAGGCGGGCTGCGGCGACTTGGACGCCGCAGCCGCCATGCTGGCCCAGCCGCTGCGCCACGGTGCCAGCGAAGGCTTTGTGCGCCTGATGCTCGATGAGGGGCCGCTGCTCGCGCCCGTGCTGCAGCGCGTGCTGTCGCCCTCACTGTCGCCTTCACTGCCGCTTTCACTATCGCGCCGCACGGAACCGGCGGAGCCGGAGGCTGCCGCCCATGCACAGCGGCTGCTGTCTGCCCTGGGCGAGCCTGCCGAGTCCGCCGATCCCCCCGAGCTGCAGGCAGCGGATGCGCCCCAGGGCCCGGCGCCCGCCACCGTGCTTGCCGAGCCCCTGACCCGCAAGGAGCTGCGCGTGCTGGAGCTGCTGGCCTCGGGCTACTCCAATGCGGCCATGGCCGAGAAGCTCTTCGTCTCCGACAGCACGGTGCGCACCCACCTGCGCAGCATCAACCTCAAGCTGGGCGCGCGCAGCCGCACCCAGGCCGTGGCGCTGGCGCGGGAGCTGCGGGTTTTGCGCTAGGCCGCTGGCGGCTCAAGCCTGCAGATGGCGCGCATAGGTCAGGAACACTTCGTCACGCACCCAGCCCAGCGACTCGTACAGCGCCTGGGCGCGCAGGTTGTTGCGGGCCGTGGTCAGGTCCATGCGTGCATGGCCCGTGGCGCGGGCATGGGCTTCGGCCGCCTGCAGCAGGGCGCGGCCCACGCCCAGGCGGCGCGCATCGGGCAACACGAAGAGGTCGTAGAGCACGTAGATGGGCGCGGCCAGCACGGAGCAGAACGAGGGATAGAGCTGGCAAAAGCCCAGGGCGCTGCCGTCCGGTCGGCGGGCCAGCAGGATCACGGATTCGCCGCGCTCCAGCCGCGCCGTGATGAAGGCCAGCGCCGCGTCGGCATCCGCAGGTTGCTCGTAGAACTGGCGGTAGGCATCGAACAGCGGCGCGATCAGCGCGGCGTCTTCGGGGATGGCGGTGTGTATGGCTGTTGAGTTCATCGGTGGTCCGGGGCTGAGGTTGCCAGCATGGCGCAGGGCAAGGATGCCGTGCTCATATCTTTGCTGAATCTCTCCATTTGGAGATGTGATTTGACCTGGATCATGGACAGGCGGAACACTTCCGGCCCATGTCCGAACAAAAGATCGAGTTTTACAAGGGGGCCGCTGGCGGCTGGGGTGCATTGCGCAGCGTGAGCCAGGCCCTGATGCGCCAGGATATCGCCGTCAAGGGCGCCAAGACGCTGCTGTCGGCCAACCAGCCCGACGGCTTCGACTGCCCGGGCTGCGCCTGGCCCGACCGCAACCACCATTCCACCTTCGAGTTCTGCGAGAACGGCGCCAAGGCCGTGGCGGCCGAGGCCACGGCGCGCCGCGTGACCCCCGAGTTCTTTGCCCGGCACACGGTGGCCGAGCTCATGGCGCAAAGCGATTTCTGGCTGGAGGACCAGGGCCGGCTCACCGAGCCCATGGTGTATGACGCGGCCAGCGACCGCTACCGGCCCATCGCCTGGGACGACGCCTTTGCACTGATCGCCCGCCACCTGAACGCGCTGCCCGACCCGAACCAGGCCATCTTCTACACCTCGGGCCGCGCCAGCAACGAAGCGGCCTTCCTGTACCAGCTGTTCGTGCGCACCTACGGCACGAACAATTTTCCCGACTGCTCCAACATGTGCCACGAGCCCAGCGGCAGCGGCATGAAGCCGCAGATCGGCGTGGGCAAGGGCACGGTGCAGCTGGCCGATTTCGAGCAGGCCGATGCCATCTTCATCTTCGGCCAGAACCCCGGCACCAACCACCCGCGCATGCTGGGCGAGCTGCGCGCAGCCCACAAGCGCGGCGCGCGCATCCTGAGCTTCAACCCGCTGCGCGAGCGCGGGCTGGAGCGCTTCCAGGATCCGCAAAGCAAGCTGGAGATGGCCACCCTGGGCGCCACGCCCATCAGCACGCACTACTTCCAGCTGCGCGTGGGCGGCGACATCGCGGCCGTCAAGGGCATCATGAAGCATGTGATCGCGCAGGACGATGCACTGGGGCACGGGTGCGGCGGCGTGCTGGACCATGCCTTCATCGCCGAACACACGACCGGCTTCGAGGCCCTGGCCGAGGACCTGCGTGCCGAGGACTGGGGCCTGCTCGAGGCCGAGTCCGGCCTGAGCCGCGCGCAGATGCAGACGGCGGCCGAGGTCTACATTGCCGCCCGCAGCACCATCGTCTGCTGGGGCATGGGCATCACGCAGCACATGCATTCGGTGGCCGCCGTGCAGATGCTGGTCAACCTGCTGCTGCTGCGCGGCAACATCGGCCGCCCGGGTGCGGGCGCCTGCCCGGTGCGCGGCCACAGCAATGTGCAGGGCGACCGCAGCATGGGCATCTGGGAGAAGCCGCCGGCCGCGCTGCTGGACCGGCTGCAGCAGGTCTTCGGCTTCGAGCCGCCGCGTGCCAACGGCGTGGACGTGGTCGAGTCCATCCGCCTCATGCTCGAGGGCCGGGGCAAGGTCTTCTTCGCGCTGGGCGGCAACTTCGCGGCGGCCACGCCCGACACGCATGCCACCTGGCAGGCGCTGCGCCGCTGCGACCTGACCGTGCATGTGACCACCAAGCTCAACCGCAGCCACCTGGTGCACGGCCGCGAGGCGCTGATCCTGCCCTGCCTGGGCCGCACCGAGATCGACATGCAGGCCGGCGGCCCGCAGGGCGTGACGGTGGAGGACTCCATGGGCATGGTCCATATCTCCAGCGGCATCAACCCGCCTGCGTCGGAGCACCTGCTCAGCGAGATCGCCATCGTTGCGCGCCTGGCCGCCGCCACGCTGGGCGCGCAGCGGCCCGTGCCCTGGCTGGAGCTGGCTGGCGACTATGCGCGCATACGCGAGCTGATCGAACAGGTCTTCGACGACTTCCACGACTTCAACGCGCGCGTGGCCGTGCCGGGCGGCTTCAAGCTGCGCAATGCGGCGAGCGAGCGCATCTGGGAGACGCCCCGGGGCAAGGCCGGCTTCTTCGTGCACGCCGTGCCGCGCGACACGCCCGTGCACCGCGCACGCGCCGCGCGCAGCCCCGGCGCATCGCCGGTGTTCACGCTGTTCACCACGCGCTCGCACGACCAGTACAACACCACCATCTACGGCATGGACGACCGCTACCGCGGCGTCTTCGGACAGCGCCGCGTGGTCTTCATCCATGCCGAGGACATCCGCGCCCTGGGTATGAAGGATGGCGACTGGGTGGACCTGCAGACGGTGTGGGATGACGGCCAGCAGCGCAGCGCCGAGCGCTTCAAGCTCGTGGCCTACGACATTCCGCGCGGCTGCATCGCTGCCTACTATCCAGAGACCAATCCGCTGGTGCCGCTGTCGGCCACGGCCATCGTGGCGGGCACGCCCAGCTCCAAGTCCATTCCCGTGCAGCTGGTGGCGCACAGGCTGCCTGCCGTGCCGTCTCCCGCGCAGGAAGAAATGGCGGCCTGAAGTGCAAGGCATGGAAGAACTGGCCGCCGCCATCCTGCGCGAATTGGCCACCGAGCCCGCACCCATGTCCCTGCCCAGGCTGGGCAAGCGACTGGGGCAGGGCGCCAGCGTGCTCATGCGCTGCCTGGCGCTGATGGGCGATGCGCCCATTGCCGGCACACCGGGGCCGGGCTGGGTCAGGCTGGAGCAGGAAGAGGGGCGGTGGCTGGCGGCCCTGACGGAGCGCGGGCGCTTGTGGGTGGAGGCCGAGGCCTGTCAGGCGCTGGCCGAAGGCACGGGACGCGTGCGGTAGAACTGCATCGGAAACTCCTGCATTTCCTTGGCGTGCTGGTTGATCACCGCGCGCTTCATCTTGCCGACCACGTGCATTTCGCAGGGCTTGCAGTCGAAGCGCAGCGTGAGTTTTTCCTTGCCGTTGATCAGCTGCAGCGGCTCGGCCTTGATCGTGCCCTTGACGCCGATGACGCCCTTGGCCTGCTTGGGGCACAGGCTCATGGAAAAGCGCACGCAATGCTTGGTGATCATCAGGCTGACTTCGCCTTCTTCTTCCTTGCTCTCGTAGGCCGCGTCCATGACCTTGACGCCGTGCTTGATGTAGAAGTCGTGCGCCTTCTGGTTGTAGACGTTGGCCAGATAGGTCAGCGTGTCCTCGGGGAAGGGCACGGGCGGCTCCACGGGCATGGCGCGCGGCAGGCGCACGAAGCCGGCCTGGCGCGCGGCCTCCAGCGCGGCGACGGCGTCGCGGCGCAGCTGGTTCAGGGCCGAGGCCGGCACGAACCAGGGCTGGCTCAGCTGCAGGCCGATGTCATGCACGGAGAAGATGGTGGCGCCGAAGCGGCCCAGCTGCTCGCGCAGCGTGGCCTCGGCACGGGCTGCGTCGGTGGCGGCCTGGTGTTCCTGCACGATGGCGGCGGTGGCGGTGAAGCCGTCCTCGTCGGTCAGCGTGAGCGCAAAGCCGTCGGGCGTTTCCTTGAGTTCGGCCCACAGGCCGATGCGGCGGTCGCTGGACTTCTTGTCCAGCGTGCGCACCCAGGCCATGTCGCGGTTGCGGTTGACCTCCAGGCCCTTGCGCAGGTCCTTGAAGCCGGCGATGGGGTCCTTGGGGAACAGGCGCCACAGCGACTTCTTCGCATCCACCGACTCGGCGCGGTTGATCTGCAGGCCCACCAGTTCCTTTTGCAGGTCGTAGTAGCACAGGCCGTCGCCGTTGTGCAGTTCGGTGTCGCGGCTCGATGTCTCGATCTCCACGAAGTTCTCGCCCACCTTGGTGACCCAGCCGATGGCGCGGCCCGGCGTCTTGGGCGTGTCGAAGGCGCCGATGTCGTCCTTGCGGCCGTTGACGAAGTAGTCGGTGAACTCGCGGTTGAAGTTCTGGTCGGGGTCGGGCGTGAAGCTGAACGTGGTGCTGCCCGAGGACGAGCGCGCCAGGGGCGTGTCGGAGAACTCGCGCTCCTCGATGATTTCGTCCAGCAGCTTGCGGTAGTGGGCCGTGATGTTCTTCACGTAGCCCATGTCCTTGTAGCGGCCCTCGATCTTGAAGCTGCGCACGCCGGCGTCGATCAGGGCGCGCAGGTTGTCGCTCTGGTTGTTGTCCTTCATGGACAGCACGTGCTTTTCGTGGGCGATGATGCGGCCGCTCGCGTCCAGCACCTCGTAGGGCAGGCGGCAGGCCTGGTTGCAGTCGCCGCGGTTGGCGCTGCGGCCCGTGTGGGCGTGGGTGATGTAGCACTGGCCCGAGTAGGCCACGCACAGCGCGCCGTGCACGAAGAATTCGATGGTGGTGCGCGCCGGGTCGGTGGCCGCGCGCACGGCGGCGATCTGCTGCAGGTCCAGCTCGCGCGCAACGACGATCTGCGACAGGCCGGCGTCCTGCAGGAAGCGCGCCTTCTCGGGCGTGCGGATGTCGGTCTGGGTGCTGGCGTGCAGCTGGATGGGCGGCAGGTCCAGCTCCAGCAGGCCCATGTCCTGGATGATCAGCGCGTCGGCACCGGCCTCGTAGATCTGCCAGGCCATCTTGCGGGCGGCCTCCAGTTCATCGTCGCGCAGGATGGTGTTGAGCGTGATGAAGATGCGGCTGCCGAAGCGGTGCGCGTGGTTGATCAGCCGCTGCAGGTCGCGGATGTCGTTGCCTGCCGTGGCGCGTGCGCCGAAGGCCGGGCCGCCGATGTAGACGGCGTCGGCGCCATGGTTCACGGCCTCGATGCCGATGTCGGCATCGCGCGCGGGTGACAGGAGTTCGAGCTGGTGGGGCAGGAGGGACATGGGGCTTTGTGGTGTTCTGTGTTCGTACCCGCACCGGCATGGGGGCCGGGCGTCGGGCGCAATGCGGGGGAAACTGGCCCCCACGCTACCCTTGCTGCGCAAGGTCCGCTGCCCCCCAAGGGGGCCGCTTTTTGTCTTGGGGCGGCCCGGCGACAAAAAAAGGCCCCCACTCTTGGGGCGGTCCGGCGACGAAAACCTCGCAGCCCGCTTGCGGTGAGGCGCAGCATTATCGCCGCAGCACCGAAAAAACGCGCGCCAGGGGGTATGCGCCCGATGCCCTGGCGGGCGGCGCCGGTTTTTGCCTATCCTTTAGGATGCGCACTGCACGGGCCGGGCCGCCATGCCGGATACCCCGGCCCGTGCCTGCCCCGCCCCGGGCCTGATGCGCGCTTTCTGCGCCAGGCCTTGCCCGGCCGGGCAGCGCCCGAGTGGGCCACGCCGCAGCGGATTTCGTTTGCCAGGGCGCCTGTTTCACAGATTGACCGTTTTTTCCAGGAGTTGCCATGCACGCCTCGATTCGCCATTTCCCGTGGGCCGGCCCGGCCCTGCTGTGCGCCCTGCTGGGCAGCGGCGGCCTGGCCTGGGCGCTGCCGGGAAGCGGCCCGGCCAACGGGCAGTCGGCAGGGGCTTCCGCTGCGGCGGCTGCGCCCGGTACGGCCGCTGCACCTGCTGCACCTGCTGCACCTGCTGCACCTGCTGCACCTGCTGCACCCGCTGCACCCAGTACCGCCGATGCGCCCCTGGTGGTGCGTATTGCCCATGCGGGGCCGGTGTCCGGCCCCATCGCCAGCCTGGGCAAGGATGAGGAAAACGGCGTGCGCATGGCCCTGGACGATCTCAACGCCAAGGGGCTGGAGATCGGCGGGCGCAAGCTGCGCTGGAAGCTGGAGGCCGGCGACGATGGCGGCGACCCCGGCCAGGCCGTGGCCCTGGCACGGCGCCTGTGCGACAAGAAGGTGGCGGCCGTGGTCGGCCACCTGCAGTCGGGCACCACGCTGCCGGCCACATCCATCTATCACGACTGCGGCATCGTCATGGTCACGCCCGCAGCCAGCAACCCGGCCATCACCCAGGCGGGCTACGACACCACCTACCGCGTGATCGCCGACGACCGCGCCATGGTCGATGCGCTGGTCGCGCACGCCGTGGGCAAGCTGGGCGTCAAGCGCGCGGCCATCATCGATGACCGCTCGGCCTACGGCCAGGGCATCGTGGCGCTGTTCGAGGCCGAGGCGCGCGAGCAGGGCATCGAGATCGTGGACAAGCAGTTCACCGGCGACAAGGCCACCGACTTCGTGCCCATCCTCACCGCCATCAAGGGCAAGAAGCCGGACGCCATCTTCTTCGGCGGCCTGGACGCCCAGGCCGGCCCCATGCTCAGGCAGATGGCCCAGCTGGCCATGGACAAGGTGCGCCTGCTGGGCGGCGACGGCCTGTGCACGCTGCGCCTGCCCGAGCTGGCGGGCAACACGTCCCCGCTGCGCAATGTGACCTGCGCCGTGGGCGGCAGCCCGCTGGAGCGCATGCCGGGCGGCGCTGCCTGGAAGCAGCGCTACGACCAGCGCTTTCCCGACCAGTACCAGGTCTTCAGCCCCTACGCCTACGACGCCACCATGGTGCTGGCCCAGGCCATGGTGCGGGCCGACTCCATCCGGCCCGATGCCTATATCCCCTATCTGCGCCAGACCCGGCATGACGGCGTGACGGCACCGATTGCCTTCACGCCCCAGGGCGAGCTGCAGGCGCCGGTCGTCACGCTCTACCACTATGCGCAGGGCGTGCGCAAGCCGCTGCCATGACCCCCAGTCGCCCGGACACTGTGACACCTTGACTGCCGAGCACCGTCCACTGCCGCAGGCCGATGACGAGGCCTGGATGCGCGCCGCCCTGGAGCTGGCGCGTGCCGCCGCCCAGGCAGGCGAGGTGCCCGTGGGCGCCGTCATCGTCAAGGACGGCGCCATCGTCGGCCAGGGCCGCAATGCGCCCGTGGCCCAGGGCGACCCCACGGCACATGCCGAGGTGCTGGCGCTGCGCGACGCGGCCGCGCGCCTGGGCAACTACCGGCTGGACGATTGCACGCTCTACGTGACCCTGGAGCCTTGCACCATGTGCAGCGGCGCCATGCTGCATGCGCGCCTGGGCCGCGTGGTCTATGGCGCGGCCGAGCCGCGCACGGGCGCGGCCGGATCGGTGCTGGACGTGTTTGCGCTGCCGCAGATCAACCACCACACGCAGGTGACGCGCGGCGTGCTGGCCGGGGAATGCGCGGCCCTGATGTCGGACTTCTTTCGCACGCGCCGCGCCGAGCAGCGCGCGGCCCAGCCCCATCCGCTCAAGGACACGGCGCTGCGCCATGCGGATTCCACCTTTGGCGGCTTTGCCCAGCCGCAGTGGCGCAGCGACCTGCCGGCGCTGGCAGGCCTGCGCCTGGCCGTGCGTGACGAAGGCCCGCGCGATGCACCGCTGACCTGGCTGTGCCTGCACGGCAGCCCCTCATGGGGCCAGCTGTTCCAGCCCATGCTGCCCGGCTGGCTCCAGGCCGGCCATCGCGTGGTGGTCCCCGACCTGCCGGGCTTTGGCCGCAGCGACCAGCCCAAGAAGGAGAAGGCGCACAGCGCGGCCTGGCATGTGCAAGTGCTGCGCGAGCTGGTGCTGGCGCTGGACCTGCGGAACATCGTGCTGGTCGGCCATGACGATGGCGCGCGCCTGGGCCTGGCCGTGGCGCAGGCCGAGCCCGCCCGTTTTTGCGGCGCCTGGCTCATGAATGCCTGGCCCGCGGGCCAGGCGCCCGATGGCTGCGTGCAATGGTTTGCGCAGGCGGCGCGCAAGCCGTCATGGCCCGTGGGCCGCGCCATGCACGAGGTGGGCGAGGTAGGTGGGGAGGCCGGCGCACAGCCGCAGGCCTGGAACCTGCCGTTTTCCCAGCCCGGCCACCGCGCCGCGCTGCAGGCCTGGCCCCGCGTGCAGGCCGAAATGCCGGCCCTGCCGATGGCGTTGCTGGCGCAGTGGAGCCAACAGCAGCGCCTGTGGGTGCAGGGCGGAGAGCACGATGCGCTGCTGCCTGCGCCCGCATGGCGCCAGGCCTGGCTGCAGGCGCTGCCACAGCTGCCGCCAGCGCAACTGCGCCTATCCCCGTGCGGCCATTGGGTTCCCCTGTGCGCTGCCGGCATGGTGGCCGACGCTGTGGAATACTTCCGCCCGTAGGCCTGCGCCGCCGGCCCCTTGCCGGGGCTGCGCAGCGGCAGTGCCCCGTCTTCACTCCCCTTGCAATATGGAGCATGCCGGCCAGGGCCGGCATGGAACCACCTTGGCCACTTCGCGCAGTTCCCGCTCTTCCAGCACGCCCGGCACACCCAGCACATCCGGCACGCCCCGCAAAAAGGCAGCCGCTGCCGCGCCTGCACCCGTTGATCATGCGCACGAACATGTGCATTCCGCCGACGGCACCTGCTGTGCCCATGGGCACGAACATCCACATGACGATGGCGCTGCCCACAGCCACGACCACGACCACGACCACGACCACGAGCACGATCACGATCACGATCACGATCACGATCACGGCCATGTGCATGCCGCCGACGGCAGCTGCTGCGGCCATGCGCATGACCAGGGTCCGCGCCACATCTATATCTACTCGCCCGCCGGTGCCGTGCGCGACAAGGCCGGCTTCAAGCGCGGCGTGCGCCGCCTGGAGGCCATGGGCCATCAGGTGGAGATCGATGCCGATGCACTGAGCAGCCACCAGCGCTTTGCAGGCGACGACGCCACGCGCCTGGCGGCCATCGAGCGCGCAGCGGCCAGCGGTGCCGACCTGGCGCTGCCCACGCGCGGCGGCTACGGCCTCACGCGCATCCTGCCGGGCATCAAGTACAAGGCCGTGGCCAAGGCCATCGCAGGCGGCACGCGCTTCGTGGGCCTGAGCGACTTCACGGCGCTGTCGCTGGCCCTGCTGGCCAGGACCGGCGCCACCACATGGGCCGGCCCGCTGCTGGTGCACGACTTCGGCCGCCCCGACGACGAGGGCGGCGTGGACGACATCATGCTGGACTGCTTCAACGACCTGCTCAGCGGCCAGGGCGAGGGCGCGGGCTGGCAGATGCCGAAGATCGGCCTGCGCGAAGACGGCAAGCCTGCCGTCAAGGACTTCTACATCAGCGGCGGCGCCACGCTGTGGGGCGGCAACCTGGCCGTGCTGGTCTCCCTGCTGGGCACGCCTTACTTCCCGCAGATCAAGGGCGGCATCCTGTTCCTGGAAGACGTGGGCGAGCATCCCTACCGCGTGGAACGCATGCTGACCCAGCTGCTGCATGCCGGCGTGCTGGCCCAGCAAAAGGCCATCGTGTTCGGCCAGTTCAGCGAGTTCAAGCTCAGCTCGCATGACAAGGGCTTCAAGCTGCAGACCGTGATCGACTGGCTGCGCAGCCAGGTCAAGTGCCCCGTGCTGCAGGGCCTGCCCTACGGCCATGTGCCGACCAAGGTGATGCTGCCCGTGGGCGCGCCCGTGTCGCTGTCGGTCGAAGGGCGTGATGCGCTGATCTACTGGGGCCACGTGCACTGAGCGGCAAGGAGCGGACGGCATGCTGCAGATGTGGGAGTTCGCGGCCTACCCGCTGCTGGCGCTGATGTTCGTCGGCATCTTCACGCGCGAGGTGATCGCGCCGGCCTCGCGCAACCATTGCGACCGGCGCTGGCTGATCCTGTCCACGCTGCTGGGCCTGGGCACGCTGGCCACCACCTTGGCGGTAGGCCATCTGTTCTCGGACAGCATCCGCCGCCATGCGTTGCTGGACGTGGGCCGGCAATGGCCGGCCTGGGCCGTCGGCGCGCTGAGCTTTGTGCTGACCAGCTTTGTCTTTTACTGGTGGCACCGCGCCACGCACCGGTCGGACACGCTGTGGCGCCTGTTCCACCAGCTGCACCACAGCGCGCCGCGCGTGGAGGCGCTCACGGCTTTCTTCGCCCACCCCATGGACACGGCGGCCGCCGTGCTGCTGAGCGCGCTGTCCAGCTACTGGGTGCTGGGGGCCAGCCCGCTGGCTGCCGCCTTCGCCATCGGCCTCACGGGGGCGTTCGATCTGTTCCTGCATGCCGACATCCGCACGCCGCGCTGGCTGGGATACATCGTGCAGCGGCCCGAGATGCACACCGTGCACCACCAGTACGGCCACCATGCGCAGAACTATGGCCTGCCCGTCTGGGACCTGCTGTTCGGCACCTGGGCCAATCCGGCCGAGCGGGTGGAGCGCCTGGGCTTTGATGCTGACAAGGCCGAGCGCGTGACCGACATGCTGCGCTGGCAAGACGTGCACAAGCAGAACTCCCCCTGAGGCGCTGCGCGCCTTCCCCCTCTCGCTTCGCGGGGGGGGACGACAGCCTCGCTGCGGGGCGGCGCGGCCGGCGTAGGCCCTTGCTCGCTGTCCCTTGTTCTTGGCCGCGCCAGTTTTTGAGGCTCTGTACGGTGGCGGTGGGTGGCTTACTGCTATTCGAGATACCGGCCGTTTTCCTTGCGGCGGGCGCGCATGCCGGTGCGCAGGAAGAGCACGGTGCCGCCTTGCTCGGCCAGCGGCACGCGCGTGTCGCCGGACAGGTGGGCGTCCAGGCGCTGGGGCAGGTTCTCCAGCAGGGAGTGGATGGCGGACAGGTCGGTGTCGGCCGCTTCGGGGTGGTCGCGCACGAAGCCTTCAAGGTAGGCGCGGGCGTCGGCCTCCAGCTGCTCGCGCGTGGTGGCCAGCGAGACATAGCTGACGCCGGCCTGGCCCGGCGCCTCGGTGCCCAGCAGGTAGCAGCCGATGTAGTCACCACGGGGCTGGCCCACGGGCGGGTCCTGGGTGAGCTTCTTCAAGAGGCTGAAAGGCCACATTCCACGTACTTCCTGTTTCTGTCGGTTGCCCTGCATCCATGTGCGCAGGGCCGGCAGTGATTGTCGCCTGAAGCCTGCGCCCTGCAGGCGCGGCTTTCTGTCGTGAGCAATGTGAGCATGTCGCGCGCGCATATGCTACAAACTGCAACACTACGATACGAAAAAAGCAGAGGGTGGGGAAAAGAATGGGAATCATGCGAATCCTGAACTCGCGGTGGTGGGGTGTGGGCGCCGTGGCGGTGGTCGGCTCGGCCCTGCTGGCCGGCAGCGCGCTGGCCATCTATGCCGTGCGCGTGCAGCCGGTGCTTGACGGACAGCTCACGCTGGCCGGGCTGGAGCAGCCCGTGCGCGTGCGGCGCGATGATGCCGACGTCACCCATATCAGCGCCTTCTCGCCGCAGGACCTGTGGCGCGCGCTGGGCCATGTGCATGCGCAGGAACGCGGCTGGCAGCTGGAGTTCAACCGCCGCCTGATGCATGGCACGCTGTCCGAGATCCTCGGGCCGGCCACGCTGGATACCGACAAGCTCATGCGCGCGCTGGACATACGCGGCGCGGCGCGGCGCCAGTACGCATCCCTGCCCGCCAACGCGCGCGAGGCGCTGCAGGCCTACAGCGAAGGCATTGCAGCCTTCTATGCGGCCCTGCCCATGCGCCAGCACCCGCAGGTGCCCGAGTTCATGCTGCTGGATACGTCGCCGGGCGGCGGCGACAACTCGGCCTGGGCGCCCGAGGACAGCGTGGGCTGGGCGCTGATGATGGCGCTGGACCTGGGCGGCAACTGGGGCAACGAGTTCGCGCGGCTGGCCGCGCTCTCGCAACTGGACACACAGCAGCTGTGGCAGCTGATGCCGCCTTATCCCGGCGAGGCGCCGGCCACCTCCACCGACCTTGCTGCCCTCTATCGGGGCCTGGGCGTGTACCGCCAGGAGGCACAGGCTGCGTCTGCGCCCAAGGTGGCTGCCGCCAGCGAGGCGAGCGATGCCTGGGCCCGCTGGTCCCGCGACATGGTGCGCGATGCGGGCACCAACGACGGCAAGGGCAGCAACAACTGGGTGCTGTCGGGCAGCCGCACGGCCAGCGGCAAACCCCTGCTGGCCAACGATCCCCATCTGGGCCTGAGCGCGCCCGCCATCTGGTACTACGCGCGCCTGCAGTCGCCCGCCGGCCAGGCGCAGGACGGCACGCCGCTGTCGCCCATCGACGTGGTGGGGGCCACCCTGCCGGGCCTGCCCTTCGTGGTGCTGGGGCGCACGCGCGAGGTGGCCTGGGGCTTCACCAACACCAATCCCGATGTGCAGGATCTGTACCTGGAGCAGATCGATCCAGGCAACCCGGGCCGCTACCGCACGCCGGATGGCTGGGCGCCTTTCACCGAGCGCAGCGAGCGCATCAGGGTCAAGGGTCGGGCCGATGTGCAGCTCACGCTGCGCAGCACGCGCCACGGCCCCGTGATCAGCGATGTGCAGCCCCAGTACGAGGCCGTGCTCGACAAGCGCCGCTACGCCGTGGCCCTGCGCTGGGCGGCGCTGGACACCGACAACCTCACCGTGCAGGCGGGCCTGCGGGCCAACGAGGCGCGCAGCGTGGCCCAGCTGTTCGAGGCCTTTGCCGACTACCACTCGCCCATGCAAAGCATCGTCGCGGCCGATGTGCATGGCGCCATCGGCTTCAAGGCCGCAGGCCGGGTGCCGCTGCGTGCGGTCGACAACGACCTGCGCGGCGTGGCGCCCGCGCCGGGCTGGGAGGCACGCTACGACTGGCAGGGCTGGCTGCCCTACGACCAGGCTCCACAGGACGATGGAACGGCGCTGGGCTATCTGGCCACCGCCAACCAGCGCATCACGCGCGAGGGCTATGCCCACTTTCTCACCCAGGACTGGAGCCTGCCGTACCGGCACCGCCGCATCTCCGAGCTCATCGAGGCGAAGGACAGGCACGACATGGTCAGTATGGCCTCCATCCAGAACGACCAGACCTCGCTGGCCGCCCGCGCCCTGCTACCGCAAATGCTCAAGGCCCTGGACGAAGCGCCGGCCACACATCCGCTGGCCCCGCAGGCGCGCCGGGTGATGGAGCAGTTCGACGGCCGCATGGACGCTGCGCAGGCCGCGCCCCTGATCTTTGCCGCCTGGGTGGACGAACTGACGCGCGGCCTGGTGATCCCGCGCATTGGCGCCCAGACCTTTGCGGCCACCTATGGCAAGCGCGACTACCGCGCAGGCATCGAAGGCATGCTGGAACGCCGCGACGGCTGGTGGTGCGCGGATGCAGGCTGCAGTGCCCAGGTCAGCCAGGCGCTGGACCGGGCGCTGGTGCGCCTGCAGTCCATGCAGGGCAGCGACCTGGGCCGCTGGCGCTGGGGCACGGCGCATGCGGCCCTGAGCAGCCACCGGCCGCTGGGCAGCGTGGGGCTGCTGGCAGGCATCTTCAATGTCAGCGTGCCTTCGGGTGGCGACAGCTACACCGTCAACGTGGGCCAGTACCTGCCCGGCGATGCCAGGGCGCCGTTCGCCAACCGCCATGCGGCATCCCTGCGCGCCATCTACGACCTGGCCGAGCCCGAGCGCTCGCTGTTCATCTACCAGACCGGCCAAAGCGGCGTGGCCCTGTCCAGCCGCTATGCGGACATGTCTGCCGAATGGGCCGACGGCCGCTACCGGCCGCTGCAGATGGCGCCCGCGCGCTGGCGCCATTCCATGATGCTGCGGCCCCAGTAGGTTGCAATAGGCTGCAGTAGCGGCGCGCGCAGGACTCAGGTGCTGAGGAATTGCTCGATCAGCCCGGCCACGGCCGCCGGCTGGTCGTGGTGCAGCATATGGCCCGCGTCCTGGACCACGGCCGTGCGGCAGTCGGCAATCTGCCCGATGCGCTCGTGGTACTCGGCCAGCGTGTAGCGGTCCTTCCACCACATGCCCAGGCTGTCGTCGCTGGCCTCGACGGCCAGTACCGGCGCCGTGATCGCCCGGTACAGGGCCAGGATTTCTTCCACGCGGAACAGCTGTGCGCTGATGAGCTTGTGCGCCGTGTCGCCCAGGATTTCCCAGCGGCCCTGCGCATTGGGCGCCGCCCAGTGGTGGGCCAGCCACAGCGCCTTGTCCCCGGGCAGGCGGCGGTTGGTCTTCATCAGCCTGCGCGCCACGTCCTGCACGCTGTCATAGCTCTTGAGCTCCATGCCGCCGCTGCGCAGCTGGCGCAGCTCGTCCATCCACTGCGCGTAGCGCGCAGGCGCCTGGTCGGGCCGGGTGGCCGGCATGCCGAAGCCCTCCAGATTGACCAGCCGGCGTATGCGCGCAGGCCGCGCACCCGCATACATCATGGACACGTTGCCGCCCATGCTGTGGCCCACCAGGTCCACGGGCGCATCGCCCACCAGGGTTTCCAGCAGATGGTCCAGGTCGCCCAGGTAGTCGGCAAAGTCATGCCGGTCGGCAGGCCAGGCCGGCCGGCTCAGGCCGAAGCCGCGCCAGTCCGGCGCGATGATGCGGCGCCCCGCCATGAAGGCCTCGCCAAAGGCATCGACCACGAACTGGTAGGAGGCCGCCACATCCATCCACCCGTGCACCAGCACCAGCGGCGCCAGGGCAGGATCGCCATCCACAGGTCCCCACTCGCGCACGTGGTACTCCATGGTGCGCACCGGCACCATGCGCGAGCGCCAGGGGCGGCTGGCAACGTAGATGGGCGCTTCTTCAGCGGCCGTGGCGGGGAGGGAAGAGGGGGCTTGCAGCATCCCGCCGATTATTCCGGTTTGCTGCTGTGCAGCAGTCAGGGGCGGGACAGCGGTTGCGCGGGATTTCCCTGTGGCGGCAGACCCGCAGGTAGTAACCCGAGCGCCGCCGCCGCTGATGCACGGCATCAGAAACAATGATTGGCCGGCCGGGCCGGCGCTGCCTACAGTGGGTTGCAGATTGACCGCACAACAACCCGAAGGAGACAGCAATGCAGCAACGCAGATGGCTGACGGCCGCCATGGCCGCAGGATTGTGGGGCGCCGCCATGGCGGCCCAGGCCGGCACGGTGACGGTGCTGACCTCGTTTCCCAAGGAGCTGACCACGGCCTACCAGAAGGCCTTCGAGGCGGCCAATCCGGGGATCAAGATAGAGATCCTGAACAAGAACACCACGGCCGCCGTGGCCTATGTGCGCGAGCTGCCCGAGGGCCAGCGGCCCGACATCATGTGGGCCAGCGCCCCTGATGCCTTCGAGGTGCTGGCGCGCAACAAGCTGCTGACCGCCGCGCCCGAGACGCGCAATCCGGCCGCGCCCGCCAAGATCGGCAACTACCCGCTCAACGACCCGCAGGGCCTGTACTACGGCCAGGCGCTGGCCGGCTACGGAATCATGTGGAACACGCGCTACCTGAAGGCGCACAAGCTGGCGGCGCCCAAGGAGTGGAGCGATCTGACGCGGCCCGAGTACTTCGGCCACATCGCCATCTCCTCGCCCTCGCGTTCGGGCACCACGCAGCTGACGGTGGAGACCATCCTGCAGGGCGAGGGCTGGGACAAGGGCTGGCGCCAGCTGCTGTCCATGATGGGCAATGCCGCCGCCGTGACCGACCGCAGCTTTGCTGTGCCCGATGGCGTGAACAACGGCCAGTACGGCATAGGCATCGTGATCGATTTCTTCGGGCTGGCGGGCAAGTACTCGGGCTTTCCGGTGGACTTCGCCTACCCGGCGATGACGGCCGTGGTGCCGGCCAACATCGCGCTGATCGCGGGCGCCAAGAATGCCGATGAGGCCCGCAAGTTCATGGCCTTCACCATGTCGGTGCCGGGCCAGCAGCTGCTTTTCGACCCCAAGATCAGCCGCCTGCCCATCCTGCCCTACAGCCAGCTCAAGGCGCCGGCCGGCTACCCCGTGCCGCAGGAGGTGGCGCAGCGCGCCAAGGTGCAGTTCGACGCCAATCTGTCCGAGTCGCGCTATGCCGTGGTGATCAGCCTGTTCGACCAGATGGTGACCTTCCGCCTCAAGGAGCTGCAGGCCGCCACGCGCGCCATCCAGGAGGCGCACAAGGCCCTGCAGGCCAAGCCCAATGCCAAGGGGCAGGAGCTGCTGACGCAGGCGCGCGACATCGCCTACTCGCCGCTGGTGGGCGAAGCCAATGTGAAGGACGAGCAATTCCTGGAGCTGTTCCGCAAGAGCCGGCGCGATGTGGCCGTGTCCAAGGAGCTGACGGGCCTGGAGCAGATGTGGGCCGACAAGGCGCGTGCCAACTACGAGCGCGCGGCCAAGCTGGCCGCCGAGGCGCGCGGCCTGGCCCGGTAAGTGGCGGGCGCAGGGGCCCGGCACCGGGCGCCTGCATGCACTCCCCTTGACAGTCTCTTTCGCTGCGGAGCATTCGCATGAGCATCGATTCCATGGCGGCGCCCGCCGCCGCCCCCCTTGCTGCGCGCGCACGGCGCATTCCGTCGGGCTGGGGGCCGTGGCTGGCCTTCGCGCTGATCCTGGCCTTTTTGCTGGCCTTTCTCATCGTGCCCGTGGGCATGGTGGTCTACACCGCCTTCGTCAATGAAGGCGGCGGGCTCACGCTGGGGCACTTCGGCAATTTCTTCGGCCAGACCGTCTTCCGCGAGTCGTTCTTCAACAGCCTGGGCGTGTCCCTGGCCAGCGTGTTCTTCGCCAGCCTGATCGCCGTGCCGCTGGCCTACCTGACCGTGCGCTTCGAGTTCCGGGGCGCGCTGCTGATACAGACGCTGGGCGTGCTGCCGCTGATCATGCCGCCCTTCGTGGGGGCGGTGGCGCTGCAGCTGATCTTCGGGCGCAGCGGCTCGGTCAACCTGCTGCTGGACGACTGGTTCGGCTTCACCGTGCCCATCATGGAGGGGCTGACGGGCGTGATCTTCGTGGAGAGCATCCACTACTTCCCGTTCATCCTGCTCAACCTCGTGGCGGCCATGCGCAATATCGACGGGGCCATGGAGGAGTCGGCGCTGAACCTGGGCTCGCGTGGCTTTCGGCTGTTTCGGCGCGTGATCTTTCCGCTGGCCATGCCCGGCTACCTGGCGGGCGCGGCCCTGGTGTTCGTGAAAGTGTTCGACGACCTGGGCACGCCGCTGGTGATGGGCGTGACCAATATGCTGGCGCCCCAGGCCTATCTGCGCATCACCTCGGTGGGGCTCGATGATCCGCTGGGCTATGTGATCAGCGTGATCATGATCGCGTTCTCCATCGTCGCCCTGTGGCTGGCTGCGCGGGTGATGAAGGGCAAGGACTACGCCACGCTGCAAAAGGGCGGCAGCGCGCTGCAAAAGCGCCGGCTGTCGGCCTGGGAGGCGCTGCTGGCCTATGGCTGGATCGCCCTGGTGCTGCTGGTGGTGCTGGCGCCGCACATCGGCATCTTGCTGATGTCGTTCTCCAAGGTCTGGAGCTTCTCGGTGCTGCCCGACAGCTACACGCTGGAGCACTACGCCACGGTGTTCACCGACTCGGGCTACATGATCGGCAACACGCTGCTGTACTGCCTGATGGCGGCGGGCATCGACGTGGTGATCGGCACCGCCATCGCCTACCTGATCCTGCGCACCCGGCTGCCTGCCCGGCAGTGGCTGGACTATCTGGCCTCGGTGGCACTGGCGATTCCGGGGCTGGTGCTGGCCATCGGCTATCTGCGGCTGTTCAAGGGCGTGAACCTGCCCTTCACCGATACGCCCATCGTCACCACCTGGGTGCTGATCATGCTGGCCTATGCGGTGCGGCGGCTGCCGTATGCGCTGCGCTCGTGCATGGCGGCGCTGCAGCAGGTGCACATCTCGCTGGAGGAGGCCGCGCAAAGCTTGGGCGCGGGCCGCACCAGCGTGATACGGCGCGTGATGGTGCCGCTGATGGCCGGCGGCATCCTGGCCGGCTTCGTCACCAGCTTCATCACGGCGGCCGTGGAACTGTCGGCCACCATCATGCTGGCCTCGGCCCAGAGCCAGGCGCCCATGAGCTACGGCATCTACCTGTACATGCAAAGCATTTCGGGGCGCGGACCCGGTGCGGCATTGGGCGTGCTGGCCGTGGTCGTGGTCGGCCTGGGCACGTATTTCTCGCACCGCTTCGTGGAGCGCTCGCGCGCCACCGTGCAATCGACTTCGGAGTGAAACGCCATGCACCTGGACCCTGTCTCCCTCGAATGCAGGCACATCAGCCTGAGCTACGGCAGCAACGAAGTGCTGCGCGACGTCAACCTCAAGATCGAGCCCGGCGAGTTCTTCGCGCTGCTGGGGCCTTCGGGCTCGGGCAAGTCCACGCTGCTGCGGCTGATCGCGGGCTTCAACCGGCACCAGCGCGGCGAGCTGCTGGTGGGCGGGCAGGACATCACGGGGGTTCCGCCGCATGCGCGCAACATCGGCATGGTGTTCCAGAACTATGCGCTGTGGCCGCACATGACGGTGTACGACAACGTGGCCTTCGGCCTGGTCGAGCGCCGCGAAAGCCGCGACACCATCCGCCGCAAGGTGGGCGAAGTGCTGGAGCTGGTGGGCCTGTCGCAGTACGCGCAGCGCCGCCCGGGCCAGCTGTCGGGCGGGCAGCAGCAGCGCGTGGCGCTGGCGCGCACCGTGGTCATCGCGCCCAAGCTGCTGCTGTTGGACGAGCCCCTGTCCAACCTCGACAAGCAGCTGCGCGTGCAGATGCGCGAGGAACTGCGCAGCCTGCAGCGCAAGCTGGGCCTGACCACCATCTTCGTCACCCACGACCAGGAAGAGGCCATGACCACGGCCGACCGCATGGCCGTGCTCGACAAGGGCGTGCTGCAGCAGGTGGGCTCGGCGGCGGGGCTGTACGACTATCCGGCCAACCGCTTCGTGGCGGGCTTTGTCGGCACGGCCAATGTGCTGGAGGGCGAGGTGTTGCCGACGATAGGCGAGTCGCTGGCCTTCAAGGTGCCGGGCCTGGGCACGCTGACCCTGCCGCGCCCGGCCCAGCCGCCCGCGCCGGGGCGTGCGGCGCTGGCCTTCCGGCCGCACCAGGTGCAGATTGCGGTGCGCGACGATGCGGGCGATGCCTCGCGTGTGTGGGTGGAAGGGCAGATCGAAAGCGCCGAGTTCCTGGGCGAGTTCTCGCGCTACCGCGTGCGCGTGGGCGAGGTGGCCGTGGTCGCCGACCAGGCGCACTACGCGGGCATTGCCATGTTCCCCATGGGCATGCCGGTGCGCCTGGGCATCGAGCCCACGCAGCTGCGCTACCTCGACGAGTGAACGATGAGACGGCTAGGGATGTTCCCTGAAACCCGGGCCTGCCCGGGCCGCAGGCCCTGGCGCCTGCGCTAGGCTGGCCGCCCATGGAGATGTATCAGCTGCGCGCCTACGTCACGGCGGCCACGCTGGGCAGCGTCACGCGCACGGCCGAGGCCCTGCACCTGACGCAGCCCGCTATCACGGCCCAGATCAAGGCACTGGAAGAAGAGCTGGGCGTGGCGCTGTTCGACCGGCGCCCGGGCCGCATCAGCCTTACGCGGGCCGGCGAGGCCCTGATGGAGCCCGCCCGGCAGGTGCTGGATGCTGCAGGACGCCTGCAGGGCCAGGCCCGCGAGCTGCAGGGCGAGATCACCGGCCAGCTGCTGCTGGGCACGGTGGCCGACCCCGAGGCGCTGCGCCTGGGCTCGCTGCTGCATGGCCTGGTGGAGGCGCTGCCGCTGCTGGACATCAAGACACGCCAGGGCTGGGCAGAGGAGTTGCGCGCGCAGGTCGCGGCCGGCGGCCTGCAGGGCGCGTTCTACATCGGCGCCCACATGCCGCGCGATCTGGGCGCCCTGGTGCTGCAGACGCTGCACTACCGCGTGGCGGCGCCGCCCGCGCTGCGCGAGCGCGTCCTGCAATCGGGCTGGAAAGACCTGGCGCAACTGCCCTGGATCGGTGCGCCCGCGCAGCACCATGAGCAGGCCCTGCTGCTGGCGCTGTTCGCCCGCCAGGGGCTGAGCCCCAATCAGATCGTGGAAAGCGATGCCGCCGCCGCGCCCGAGAGCCTGGTGCGCGCCGGCCTGGGCCTGGCGCTGCTGCGCGAGGACCGCGCCCTGGCCGCGGCCGAGCATGGCTGCGTGGCCATCTGGCCGCATGCGCGCGTGGTGGCGCAACTGGGCTTCATCCACCCGCGCGAGGCCGAGCACGACCCGGCCCTGGTGGCCACGCTGTCGCAGCTGCGCAGGGTCTGGGGGCTGACCGAGGTTCAGGCGGCGCCGCCGCTGGCCTGAGGGGTGCCTGCCTGGACGATGGCCTCGACCAGCGCATCGAGGCTGCCCTGGCGTTCCTGCTCGCCCACCTCGAACAGCTCCAGCACGCCGGTGCCGCGCAGGATGGCGAAGGCCATGGCCGCAAAGCCCTGGGGGCGGGGATGGTGGGCCGCGATCTCGGGGAAGACGTCCAGGAAGCGGGTGTAGAACACGCTGTCCACATGTACGCGGCGCGCGTCCACGCGGTCGAACAGCGAGGGGGAGGCCTTGCAGCCGAAGAACATGCTCCAGGCCGCCTGGTAGTTGGCCGCGCCGAAGATGTTGTCCCAGGCCAGGGTGACGAAGGCCTCGGCACGCTCGCGCAGGGGCAGGGCCTTGTCGGGCCAGACCGTGCCCTGGTCGCTCAGCGGCTCCATGACCTCGATGACCAGCCGCTCCATCAGCGCATCGCGGCTCTCGAAGTGGTGCTGCAGCGCGCCCAGCGACACATCGGCGCCGCGCGCGATGGCCTGCAGCGTGGCGCTCTTGAAGCCGCCCTCGCGCAGCAGCGCCAGGGCGGAGTCGATGATCTTGCGTTGCGTTGTCTCCACACGCTCGGTCTGCGGCGTGCGTGCGCGCCGCTGCGTGGCGGACGTCGTCATGTTCTGGGCTCCAGAGGGCAAAAAAATAATAGTAGATTGTTTTTGTTTGTTGCGGGCGTTCAACCGTTGCCGCAGTGCGGCATGGCGGGCGGCAATGTGTCGATCGCCTTCGCTACTCCTTCTTTTTGGGCTTGTCCATAGGGATAAATTACAAGAAATAATAATTTATTGTTTTTTATAGTTGATACCCATCAACAAGGGGCGCACAAGGCCCCGCATTCCAACAGGCACCCCACGAGGAGACATTGCCGTGAAGACCACCGAAGTGTTCCAACCCCTGCGCCGCCGCGCGCCTTGCTGAGAGCCGGAGCACCCCCTTGATGCACAGTTCTTCTTCGCAGGGCCATCTGGAGCGCAGGCTCAAGAACCGCCATATCCAGCTCATCGCGCTGGGCGGCACCATCGGCACGGGCCTGTTCCTGGGCTCGGCCGGCATCATCGAGCTGGCCGGCCCGTCCGTGCTGCTCGGCTACGCCATTGGCGGGCTGATCATCTTTTTCATCATGCGTTTCCTGGGCGAGATGCTGGTCGAGGAGCCCAACGCGGGCTCGTTCAGCTATTTCGCCAACCGTTACCTGGGCCGCTTCGCGGGCTTTCTGGCGGGCTGGAACTGTGTGGCGCTGTATGTGCTCGTGGGCATGCTGGAGCTGACGGCCGCAGGCAAGTTCATCCAGTTCTGGTGGCCCGGCATACCCACCTGGGTGACGGCGGCGGTGTTCTTCGTGCTGATCAACGGCGTGAACTTCATCAACGTCAAAGCCTATGGCGAGTTCGAGTTCTGGTTCGCGCTGATCAAGATCGCGGCCGTGCTGGCCATGATCGCTGCGGGCGTGTATCTGCTGGCCAACGCCGACCGGCCCGAGCAGACCGTGCGCAACCTGTGGACGCACGGCGGCTTCTTCCCCAACGGCCTGTCCGGCCTGGTGATGGCCTTCGCCTTCATCATGTTCGCCTTCGGCGGCGTGGAGATGCTGGGCTTCGCGGCGGCCGAGACCGACCAGCCGCGTACCGTCATCCCCAAGGCCGTGAACCAGCTCATCTACCGCGTGCTGGTGTTCTACATCGGCTCCATGGCCGTGCTGATGTCGCTGATGCCCTGGACCGTCCTGCTGGGCCAGCTCAAGGCCGGCGGCGACACCTACAGCAGCAGCCCCTTCGTGCTGGTGTTCTCGGGCCTGGGCGAGAACACGGCCGCCCACCTGCTGAACTTCGTGATCCTCACGGCCACGCTGTCGGTCTACAACAGCATGGTCTACAGCAACAGCCGCCTGCTGTACGGCATGGCCAGCGAAGGCAATGCGCCGCGCTCGCTGATGCAGGTCAACCGCCGCGGCGTGCCGGTGCGGGCCATCGTCTATCCGGCCATCTTCACGGCGCTGGCCATCGTGCTGAACTATGTGGCGCCGGCCGGCGTGCTGGAGTTGCTGATGTCGCTGATCGTGGCGGCCCTGGTGATCACCTGGACCATCATCATCGTGGCGCACTGGCGCTTTCGCCGGGCGCATGTGGCGCGCAAGACCGTGCTGGGCTTTCCCGCACCGGCTGCGCCGCTGACCAACGCCATCGGCCTGGCCGCCATGGCCCTGGTGGTGGGCGTGATGCTGCTGACACCGTCGGTGCGGTCCTCCGCGCTGGCCATTCCGATCTGGGTCCTGGTGGTCTACGGGGCCTATCGCCTCGTGTTCCGCCAACGTCCCACGCCTGTGCTGGAATCCGTACTGGAACCCGCGCACATCCCCCGTTGAAACCTTCAAGGAGAACCAACCATGGCAGACCTGTTCGACAACCCGATGGGCCTGATGGGCTTCGAATTCGTGGAATTCGCGTCGCCCGCGCCCGGCGTGCTGGAGCCGCTGTTCGAGAAGCTGGGCTTCACCCTGGTGGCCAAGCACCGTTCCAAGAACGTGCTGCTGTACCGCCAGGGAGGCATCAACTTCATCATCAACAATGAGCCGGGGCAGGCCGCCTATTTCGCGGCCGAGCACGGCGCCTCGGCCTGCGGCCTGGCCTTCCGCGTCAAGGACGCGCACCAGGCCTACAAGCGCGCGCTGGAACTGGGCGCGCAGCCGGTGGAGATCCCCACGGGTCCCATGGAGCTGCGCCTGCCGGCCATCAAGGGCATCGGCGGCGCGCCGCTGTACCTGATCGACCGCTTCGACGAAGGCAAGTCCATCTACGACATCGACTTCGAGTTCCTGCCCGGCGTGGACCGCAACCCCAAGGGCCACGGCTTCCATGTGGTGGACCACCTGACGCACAACGTCTACCGTGGCCGCATGACCTACTGGGCGGACTTCTACAGCAAGCTGTTCAATTTCCGCGAGATCCGCTACTTCGACATCTCGGGCGAGTACACCGGCCTGGCTTCCAAGGCCATGACCGCGCCCGACGGCCTGATCCGCATTCCGCTGAACGAGGAATCGCGCCAGGGCGGCGGCCAGATCGAGGAGTTCCTCATGCAGTTCAACGGCGAGGGCATCCAGCACATCGCGCTGCTGACGGACAATCTGCTGGACTCCATCGACCAGCTGCAGATGGCCGGCATTCCGCTGTTGACCGCGCCCAACGACATCTACTACCAGAACCTGGAAGGCCGCCTGCCCGGTCACGGCCAGCCCGTGGGCGAGCTGCAGGCACGCGGCATCCTGCTGGACGGCACGACCGAGGGCGGCCAGCCGCGCCTGCTGCTGCAGATCTTCTCCCAGCCCATGCTGGGCCCCGTGTTCTTCGAGTTCATCGAGCGCAAGGGCAACTACCGCGAAGGCTTCGGCGAAGGCAATTTCAAGGCCCTGTTCGAGTCCATGGAGCGCGACCAGATCAACCGCGGCGTGCTGCAGACCGAGGCACCGCAGGGCGCCTGATTCCGGCAGACGCAGCGCGCCCGCCCGGCCCTGGCCAGGTGGGCGCGCTGTCGTCAGGGTAAACACGGGCGGCCCTACACTCGGTGCCCATGAATTCCCCCTCGATGCAACCGGTGGCGCTCGGTCAAAGCGCATTGCAAGTCAGCCCCATCTGCCTGGGCACCATGACGTTCGGCGAGCAGGTCGGCGAGGCCGAGGCCTTTGCCATCATGGACCGCGCGCTGGAGCGCGGCGTGGACTTCTTCGACACGGCCGAGATGTATGCCGTGCCCGCACGCGCCGAAACCTGTGGCGCCACCGAAACCATCATCGGCCGCTGGTTCGCCCAGCGCCCCGGCGCGCGCGCCAAGGTCGTGCTGGCCACCAAGGTGGCCGGTCCTTCGCGGGGCATGCCCTGGGTGCGCGAGGGCAAGGGCATGACGGCGGCCGACATCGCCGCCTCCTGCGAAGGCAGCCTGCGCCGCCTGGGCACGGACGTGATCGACCTCTACCAGATCCATTGGCCCGAGCGCAATGTGCCGGCCTTCGGCCAGCTGTACTACGACCCGTCCAAGGAAAGCTCGCAGACCGGCATCCACGAGCAGCTCGAGGCGCTGGGCCGCCTGGTCCGGGAAGGCAAGGTGCGCCACATCGGCCTGTCCAACGAAACGCCCTGGGGCGTGCACGAATTCGTGCGCCTGGCCGAGCAGCACGGCCTGCCGCGCGTGGCCTCGGTGCAGAACGCCTACTGCCTGCTCAACCGCAGCTGGGAAAACGGCATGGACGAAAGCTGCCACCGCCTGGGCGTGCCGCTGCTGGCCTATTCGCCGCTGGCTTTCGGCCTGCTCACGGGCAAGTTCGACGTGCATGCGCCCACCGATCCCGCTGCGCCGCAGGCCGCACGCATTGCGCGCTACGAGTCCGTGCGCAAGCAGCGCTGGGGCCGGCCCGAAGCCCTGGCCGCCGCGCGCCGCTACAACGCGCTGGCGCGCGAGCACGGCATGACGCCCACGCAGCTGGCGCTGGCGTTTTGCTACACCAAGTGGCAGGTGGCCAGCACCATCATCGGCGTGACCTCGGTGGCCCAGCTCGATGAGGACCTGAACGCCTGGGGCACGCAACTGTCGCCCGAACTGCTGTCGGCCATCGACGCCATCCGCTGGGAAGTGCGCGACCCTGCGCAATAGGCCTAGGCCCTGCGCAATAGGCCTCGCCACTGCATCTTCAGCGGCTGCACTCGCCCTTGAGCGCAGCGGCCGCCAGCATGGGCAGGCTCAGCAGGCCCATGCCGCCGCCCTTGAACTCGCCCTTCATGCAATCGCCCTGGGCGGCCTCACGCATGCCGCTGGCCAGCGGGTCCTCGCGCTGCGCATGGATCTGGGGCCTGACCAGGCCTTGCCGGGCCGCCGACTGCACGGCCTCGCGGCCTGCGGCCGAGTCCAGCAGGCGGCTCATGGCCCTGGCGCTGCGCGCGGTGTCCGGGACGGCCTCGGTGTCGGCGGGCACAGGCGCTTGCGGCGCGGCGGCTGTTGCGGCTTCCTCCATGGCCTTTGCCGCCCCTGCGCTTTGCCTTGAAGGCGGTGCGGCGGTGTCCGGCCGCCGCGCAGGCTTGGGCCTGGGCGCGGAACTGGGCGCGGGCGCCGGTCCGGGCCGGGCAGCCGCTGGAGCAGGAGAGGGGGCCGGCGTCGGCGTCGGCATCGGCATCGGCATCGGCATCGGCGTCTCGACCCAGACCACCTGAAGGCGGTGCGCCTCGGCCTGCCCGGTGCCGGGCCGCGCAATGTCCGGGGACAGACCCTGCCACAGCAGCGCCCCGTGCAGCAGCAGCGACAGCAGCAGGCCCGCGATCAGCCGCAGCCGTCCGCTGCTCAAGCCTCGGGCCCTGCCACCCATTCCAGCAGGTCGCCGGGCTGGCACTGCAGTGCCTCGCAGATGCGCTCCAGCGTGTCGAAGCGCACGCCGCGCACCTTGCCGCTCTTGAGTAGGGAAATATTCTGTTCGGTGATGCCGACCATCTCGGCCAGTTCGCGCGAACGCATCTTGCGGCGCGCCAGCATCACATCGAGGTGGACGATGATGGGCATGCTCAGACGAATCCCGCGTTCTCGTCGGCGATGCGCCGCGCCTGCAGCATCACATGGGCGATGGAGACCAGCACCACGCCGAGCAGGACCAGCAGGCCATCGTGCCAGTACAGGCCCAGCGTGACGAAGCGCTGCCCTGGCGGATTGCCCATGCTGGCCGCCACCGACATCAGCGCGCGCGTGAAGGGCAGGGCCAGCGCGCCCGCCAGCACCGTCCAGGCAAAGCGCATCAGGGCGTGCTGCGCCTGCTGGCCGAAGACACGGCCCTGCAGGTATTCGCCGAACAGTGTCCACAACTGGCGCAGCGCATACAGGCCGCAGCCCACGGGCAGCAGGCTGACCAGTGCGGTGCGCCAGCGCGCAGCCATGTCCAGCGGCTGGCCGGGCGGCATGCCCAGCAGGCCTTCCGCCTGGCCCGAAAGATCTTGCGGCGACAGCAGGGCGGCTGCCGGCAGGGCCAGCAGCGCGACGGCACCGAGCGCAATCAGGATGCGCGCCGCCTGGGAGTGGCGCCTCAGGGCGTTGCCCGCGGCGTGGGGCGTATAGTTCATGGCACAGCCTTGTATTGATGAATCGATAAAAAATTATTGTAAAACGATAAAAAATTCATGTCCAAGAAAAACTCTCATGTCAGCGAGACACCGGCCACGCAGCTGCTGCGCGCCCACAAGGTGGAGTTCACCGAGCACCCCTATGAGTACCTGGAACACGGCGGCACCGAGCACAGCGCGGCCAGCCTGGGCCTGGACGAGCACATGGTGGTCAAGACCCTGGTGATGCAGGACCAGGACGCCAGGCCGCTGATCGTGCTCATGCACGGCGACTGCAAGGTCTCCACCAAGAACCTGGCGCGGCAGATCGGCGCCAAGAGCGTGGAGCCCTGCAAGCCCGAAGTCGCCAACCGCCACAGCGGCTACCTGGTCGGCGGCACCTCGCCCTTCGGCACGCGCCGCGACATGCAGGTCTATATCGAAGAGAGCATCCTGGCGCTGCCGCGCATCGCCATCAACGGCGGGCGCCGGGGCTTTCTGGTGCAGCTGGACCCGCAGGTCTGCGTGCAGCTGCTGGATGCACGGCCCGTGCACTGCGCGCTGGCAGAATAGATGCCCTGAAGAAATGAACATGACTTGCGCACACGGGAAGGCGGCCACCGCCTCCAACGGGTTCGCGCAGGTCCTGATGAAAAACATGTGTCGGCGATCAGGGAGGGCGGGCCATCATGGCCGGCCGGATCGCGCGCCGGCGCTCCACAGACCGGCCAAGGACTTCAATTGAACGCGCTCTACCCCCTTCTCGCCACCGTGGCGGCCTACCTGATCGGCTCGCTGTCGTTCGCCGTCATCGTCAGCCGGGCCATGGGCCTGAATGATCCGCGCACCTATGGCAGCGGCAACCCCGGTGCCACCAATGTGCTGCGTTCCGGCAGCAAGGCGGCCGCAGCCGTGACCCTGTTGCTGGACGCCGCCAAGGGCTGGCTGCCCGTGGCCCTGGTGCAATGGTTCGGCAGCCGCTTCGGCCTGGGCGACGGCACGGTGGCCATGGTGGCGCTGGCCGCCTTCCTGGGCCACCTGTACCCGGTGTTCTTCCGCTTCAAGGGCGGCAAGGGCGTGGCCACAGCCCTGGGCGTGCTGCTGGGCATCAGCGTCTGGCTGGGCCTGGCGGTGGCGCTGACCTGGCTGATCATTGCCGTGTTCTTCCGCTATTCCTCGCTGGCGGCCCTGGTGGCATCCGTGTTCGCCCCCGTCTACTACCTCCTGTGCAGTGGCGTGGTCTGGTATGCCGAGACGCCGATTGCCGCCGCCATCGTCGCCATGGCTGCCCTGCTGATCTGGCGCCACCGCGAGAACATCCAGCGCCTGATGGCCGGCAAGGAATCCAGGCTGGGCAGCAAGAAGGCCGACCCGGCAGCCGCCGCGGCCAAGCCCGGCACGGCCAAAGGCAAGCCGCATTGACCGCCGCCACCGCGCTGCGCTCCACGGGCGCAGCTTGCGTGAATGGCGTGGCCGGCCAGCCGCGCTCCAGGCCCTCTCACCACTGACGACCTTCCCACATGGCATCGAGTCCATCGCAGCGCGTCTACCGCGCACCTTGCCCCGGCTGCGGCGCGCCCGTGGAATTTTCCAGCGCCCAGGCCAGCTACGCCGTCTGCGAGTTCTGCCGCAGCACCGTGGTGCGCCAGGGCGATGTGCTGCAGCGCCGCGGCTCCATGGCCGAGGTCTTCGAGGACTACAGCCCCCTGCGCATCGGCGCCACGGGCCAGATGCTGCGCAACGGCAAGCCCGAGCACTTCACCCTGGTCGGGCGGCTGCAACTCAAGAGCGAGGCGGGGGCCTGGAGCGAATGGGTTGCCGCGTTCAGCGATGGTGCGCTGGGCTTTCTGAGCGAGGACAACGGCCAGTTCGTCTGGTCCTGGCCCTGGGAGGCCGAGGCCCTGCGCAACGGGCCGTTCAAGGCCTCCGACTGGCTGCTGGGCTCGCAGCGCGTGCTCGGCGGCAAGAGCTTCACGGTCAGCAGCGTGCAGAACGCGCGGCTGGTATCGGCCCAGGGCGAGCTGGCGCAGCTTCCCGAGCCCGGCACGCCGTACTGGCTGGTGGAGCTGCGCAGCGAGCAGGGCCAGGTCCTGTCCGTGGACTTCTCGGCCCAGCCGCCTGCGCTGAGCCTGGGCGAACGCGTGGTGCTGGACGACCTCAGGCTGCAGGGCCTGCGCGACGGCGCCTCGCTCAAGGGCGAGCAGGGCAGGCACTTCAACTGCCCCAAGTGCGGCGCCGTGGTGCCCGTGCGCTTCACCACCACCAAGAGCCTGAGCTGCCCCAGTTGCGGATCGCTGGTGGACCTGAGCCAGGGCATTGGCAAGGAACTGTCCTATGCCGAACAGAACGAGCCCGTGCGCCCCGCCATCCCCCTGGGCAGCAAGGGCGCATTGGAAGGCCTGCAATGGCAGGTGGTGGGCTTTCAGCACCGCATGGGCCAGGAGCCTGGCGACGACGAGAGCTTTGGCTGGGAGGAATACCTGCTGTTCAGCCAGAAGGCCGGCTTCGCCTTCCTGGTCGATTCCTCTGATGGCTGGAGCATGGCCCGCGTGACCACGGGCGTGCCCAAGCTCTCCAAGAACCGCAGCACGGCCAAGTACATGGGCCGGCAGTACCAGCTTGAATCGCGCTACACGGCCGAGACCACCTATGCGCTGGGCGAGTTCTACTGGCCCGTGCAGCGCGGCCAGACCACGCGCAATGTGGACTATGTGAGCGCAGGCGCGCAGAACAAGGCCTTTCTGGCCAGCGAGACCGAGAACGGCGAGACCACCTGGTCGCATGGCAGCGCCGTCTCGGCCACCACGCTGGCCACGGCCTTCGGCCTCAAGCAGCTGCGGGACCGCTCGCAGGTCGGCGTGATGTCGGGCAGCCGCTTCGGCCTGTGGACCATCGTCATCGGCGTGGTCATCCTGTGGCTGGTGTTCGTCATGCTGCGCGGCTGCATGTCGCGCCCGAACTGCGACCCGAACACCGATCCCAACTGCAACAGCTACACCCGCAGCAGCGGCGGCTCCTGGGGTGGCTACACCTCGGGCGGCAGCCACAAGTAAACAACGGAGAAACTGATCATGAACTTCGACTGGTTCAACCCCGCCGCCTTCTTCGGCTCGATCCTCTATGCGCTGGTGGGCGTGGTGGTGTTCTGGCTGTGCTTCATCATCATCGACAAGATCACGCCCGTGGACATGTGGGCCGAGATCGTCGAGAAGCACAACAAGGCGCTGGCCATGGTGGTGGCCGCCATGTGCCTGGGCATCAGCATCATCGTCGCTGCCGCCATCCACTGAACGGGGCCGCCTGGCCCCCCCGCACTCCCCATCTCCCGCCGACACGCAGCCCGCCTGAAAAGGTGCGGCTGCGCTGCGCATGGCGGCGTTGTTGCGTGGCAACAAATTCCTTGTTGATAGTGAGTTTGCAAATGATATTCGTTTGCATTCTAAATAGAATCGCCCCCTTCATTCGAAGAGAGGGTTTCCATGACAGACCATCAAGCCGCCCGCAGGGCAAGGCTTTCAGCGGGTGTGACCGCTGGCATCATCACCACCGCGCTGGCGGGCGCGGTCCATGCCCAGGAGGCCGCTCCAGCCGTTCCAGCCGATCCGGCCCAGGCACAGACGCAGACGCAGACGCAGCCTCAACAGGCCCACACCCTGCCCACGCTGCAGGTCAACGCCTCCCAGTACGACCCTGACGACGTGCGCCCCGAAGGCGTGACCACGGCGACCAAGACCTATCTGGCGCCCAAGGACATCCCGCAGACCATCGATACGCTGGAGGTCAACAAGTACAAGAGCTACGGCATCAACGACCTGGCCACCATGCTGGACGGCGTGCCGGGCGTGAACACCACCTACGACATGCGTGGCGAGGGCGTGTACATCCGCGGCTTCAAGGCCGACGAGAGCGACATCTACCGCGACGGCGTGCGCGAAAGCGGCCAGGTGCGCCGCAGCACGGCCAATGTGGAGCGCATCGAGATCCTCAAGGGACCGGCCTCCGTGCTCTACGGCCGCAGCGCGGGCGGCGGCGTGGTCAACATGGTGAGCAAGCAGGCGCGCTTCGACGCCAAGAGCAGCATCACGCTGCGCGGCGGCTCCTGGGACAACGTGGGCGGCACCATCGACATCAACCGCGTGCTCAACGAGAACGTGGCCGTGCGCCTGACGGCCGACCGCGAGCAGGCCCACAGCTTCCGCGAAGGCATACGCAACCGCAACGAGATGGTCTCGCCCAGCATCCTGGTGGACACCCGCACGGGATGGCGCTGGACCGGCCAGTACACCTATGACAACGTCTGGCGCGTGCCCGATCGCGGTCCGGTCTATGACCAGTTGCCAGCCGGCGTTTCCATCCGCAAGGGCTTCGCGGCGCCGGGCGACTACGTGGAAGATCGCCTGCGCGTGCTGCGCTCCGACCTGTCCTATGACTTCAACAACCGCTGGAACCTGCGCTGGGTGGCCAGCAAGCGCGAGGCCAGCCAGGACTTCGACCACTATTTCGCCGGTACCTACCGCGCCGCCACCGGCAAGATCACGCCCAACTACGCTTGGCAGCAGACCCGCAACACCACGCTGTCCAACACGCTGGACCTGACGGGCAAGTTCAGCACGGGCAGCATCAAGCACGATCTGCTGGTGGGCCTGGAGGCCAGCGAGGAAGAGCGCGCGCCGCGCGTCGGCCAGCCCGGCAGCACCTTCTCCTACGATCCGTTCCAGCCCATCGTCTGGCCCAGCCGTCCGGTGCAGGGCAAGCCGACCCAGGACAACTATCACAAGGGCAAGGGCCAGGCGCTGTACATGCAGGACCTGGTCAGCCTGACCGAGCAGTGGAAGCTGCTGCTGGGCCTGCGCTACGACAGCTATGACTTCCAGAGCACCAACAAGATCGCCAATCTCACGCGCAAGACCGACGGCAACGGCTTCAGCCCGCGCGTGGGCGTGGTGTGGCAGCCGGTGCGTGAGCACAGCTTCTATGCGTCCTGGAACAAGAGCTACTCGCCCTATGGCGGCCGCGGCATCCTGACCGTGGAAACCGCCGTGGGCGCGGTGCCGGACGACGAGCCCCAGTACTCGCGCCAGTCCGAGGTCGGCGTCAAGAGCGACTGGCTCGGCGGTGCGCTGTCCACCCAGGTCTCCGTCTACCAGCTGGAGAAGTACAACATCCGCTACCGCCCCGATCCCGAGAACGATCCCTACACCTGGGCCATCCGGGGCAAGGACCGTTCGCGCGGCATCGAGTTCAGCGCGGCCGGCCGCGTGGCCAGTTCCTGGTATGTGCGAGGCGGCGTGGCCTTCATGGAGGCCAAGGTGGCTGAAGACGCGCAAAACCCCGCCAACGTGGGCCTGTACCTGCGTGACACGGCCAAGCGCAACGGCAACCTGTTCCTGCGCTATGCGCCCAAGGGCCCCTGGTATGGCGAAGTCGGCGTGACCTACACGGGCAGCCGCTTCACCAACGCCGCCAACACGGCCCTCCTGCCCGGCTACACGCGCTGGGATGCGCTGGTGGGCTGGCGCCAGGACACCTGGACGGTGACCGTGGCGCTGTCCAACCTGTTCGACAAGCAGTACTGGCGCTCCAGCTCCATGCCAGGCGCACCGCGCAGCGTTCTGGTCAGCGCCAACTACCAGTTCTGACGGCGGAGCCCGAGGCGCTGCGCTCCTTCCCGCTTTGCACGGTGTCCGTTGCACGCGGGAAGGGGCGCATCGCGCACAATACCGGCCGTGCAAACCTCAGCCCCTCTTGCCGGCGCGCAGCCGGCGCGTCCCATCGACATCGCCCTGCTGGTCAGCGTCTTCGTGATCGCGGCCTGCGGCCTGCTTTACGAACTGGCTGCGGGTGCGCTGGCTTCCTATCTGCTGGGCGATTCGGTCCTGCAGTTCTCCACCATCATCGGCAGCTACCTGTTCGCCATGGGCATCGGCTCATGGCTTTCGCGCTATTTCGAGGACCATCTGCCCGCGCACTTTCTGCGCATCGAGCTGATGGTGGCCCTGGTCGGCGGCGCGCTGCCGGCCACGCTGTTCATTGCCAATGCCTACGCGCCCGGCGCGTTCCGCTTTCTGCTGTACGGCATGGTGCTGGTGGTGGGCACGCTGGTGGGGCTGGAGATTCCGCTGGTGATGCGCATCCTCAAGCGCAATGTGACGCTCAAGGACCTGGTGTCCCAGGTGCTGACCTTCGACTACCTGGGCGCGCTGGCCGTGTCGCTGGCATTTCCGCTGCTGCTGGTGCCCAAGCTGGGCCTGGTGCGCACGGGGCTGCTGTTCGGCTTCATGAATGCGGCGGTGGCGGTCTGGGCACTGCTGCTGTTTCGGCATGAGCTGCGGCGCCCGCGTGCCCATGCCCTGGCCTGCGCTGCCGTGCTGGCCTTGCTGGGCACGGGCATCTGGGGCGCCGACCATCTGACGCGCCTGGCCGACGACCATTTCTACCAGGACCGCATCGTGCTCTCCAGCAGCTCGCCCTACCAGCGCATCGTGGTGACGCAGGGGCGCCAGGGCGCGCGGCTGTACCTCAACGGCAACCTGCAGTTCGCCCAAAGCGACGAGTACCGCTACCACGAGGCCCTGGTCCACCCCGTGATGGCCGCGCATGGCGCGCCCAAGCGCGTGGCCGTGCTGGGCGGCGGCGACGGCATGGCCGTGCGCGAGGTGCTCAAGTACCCCTCGGTGGAGTCGGTCACCCTGGTGGAGCTGGACCCGGCCATGACCGACCTGTTCAAGGACAACGCCATGCTGCGCCGGCTCAACGGCGAAGCGCTCAGCGATGCGCGCGTGCACATCCTCAATACCGATGCCTTCCACTGGCTGCAGCAGGGCGGCGATACCTTCGACGTGGTCATCGTCGATTTCCCCGACCCGACCAATTTCGCCATCGGCAAGCTGTTCACCAACAGCTTCTATGCCTTGCTGGACAAGCGCCTGGCGGCCAGCGGCTACGCCGTGGTGCAGACCACCTCGCCCCTGATCGCACGCAAGAGCTACTGGACCGTGGTGCAGACCATCGAATCCATCGGCCTGCAGGCCACGCCCTACCACGCCCATGTGCCCAGTTTTGGCGAATGGGGCTTCGTCATCGCCAGCCACCGGCCTTGGCGCGAGCCCGATGCCCTGCCTGCGGGCCTGCGCTTTCTGAGCGCGCAGACCATGGCGCTGATGTTCGACTTCCCGCTGGACATGGCGCGTGTGCCGGCCGAGGTCAACCGCCTGTCGAACCAGGTGCTGGTCAACACCTACGAGCGCGAATGGGGCAGGGTGGAGCGTTGAGCACCGGCCTCTCGCCCCTGTGGAGCCGGCGCCAATGGCTGCAGGGCCTGGCCGGCGGCGCGGCCCTGGGCCTGTCCGGCTGCACGCCAACGCCACCGCGGCTTGAGAACCTGCCCGGCGGATTCAGCGGCGTGGCGCTGGAGCGCGGCCATGCCTTGCGCGCTTTCTGGCAGCGCCTGGGCCAGGGCCTGGCGCTGCCGGCGCCGGCCGTGGTGCACCGTGCCAAGGTGGTGATTGCCGGCGGCGGCATGGCAGGCCTGGCCGCCGCGCGCGCACTGGAGCTGGCGGGTGTGCAGGGCGTGGCCCTGCTGGACACGCAGCAGGCCATGGGCGGCAACAGCCAGGGCGGCAGCATTGCGGGCCTGCCCTGTCCGCTGGGTGCCCACTATCTGCCCCTGCCCAGCGACGATGCGGCCGAGGTGCAGGACTGGCTGGAGGCCCTGGGCCTGCGCCAGCGCCGCGCGGGCCGCTGGCAGTACGACGAGCGCCATCTGTGCCACAGCCCGCAGGAGCGCCTGTTCTGGCAGGGCGCCTGGCATGAGGGCCTGCTGCCCGTCGATGGCGTGGCGCCGCGCACGCTGGAGCAGTACGAACTCTTTGCGCGCAGCGTGGCCCAGGAGATGGACAGGGCGGCCTTTGCCATGCCGTCCATCCGTGTCTGGCAGCGCGAGGGCCGGCTGCCCGCCGCCCATGCCGCGCTGGACGGCCAGACCATGCAGGCCTGGCTGACCAGCCAGGGCATCGATGATGCGCAGCTGATCTGGTATCTGGAGTACTGCTGCCGCGACGACTTTGGCGCGGGCCTGGCGCGCGTATCGGCCTGGGCAGGCATTCACTATTTCGCCAGCCGCCATGGCTTCTCGGCCCCGCGCCGCCAGGACGAGCGCACGGCCGAAGACGCCGGCGACGCCGTGCTGACCTGGCCCCAGGGCAATGGCTGGCTGTCGCAGCAGCTGGTGGCAGGGCTGGGCTCCACCGACCTGCAGACGGATTGCAGCGTGCTATCCATCGCCGAAGGTGCCGACGGTGTGGAGATCGACGTCTACCACCATGGCCGCCAGCAGCACGAGCGCTGGCTGGCCGCGCGCTGCGTCGTGGCCCTGCCCAGCTTCATCGCGGCACGCGTGGTACGCGATGCGCCGGATTTCCTGCGCGCGGTGGCGGGCCGGCTGGACTGGGCGCCCTGGCTGGTGGCCAACATCCATCTGCAGCGGCCGCTGGCCGACCGGCCCGGCGCCGATCCGGCCTGGGACAACGTGCTGTTTGCCGATCCGAATGCGGGCGGTCTGGGCTACGTGGACGCGGGCCACCAGGGCCTGGACCGGCTCACGCCCCGTCCCACGGTGCTCAGTTACTACCAGGCGCTGGGCGACTGGCCTGACGGGCGCGCGCAACTGCTGGGCCAGCCCTTCGGCTTCTGGCGGGACCGCATCGTCGGCAGCCTGCTCGTCCCCCATCCCGACCTGCTGCACAAGGCCACGCGCATGGAGATCACGCGCTACGGCCACGCCATGGCCATTCCCCGGCCTGGCGACCAGCAACTGCTCAGCCAGGTGGCGCTGCAGTCGCACCACCGGGGCCGCAGCGCGCAGTGCGCCGGCGAGCGCGTGGCCCTGCTGCCCACGCCGGGCACGAGACGCCTGTGGTTCGCGCATTCCGACTGGGCCGGCTACTCGGTACTGGAGGAGGCCTTCACGCGCGGCCACCATGCGGGCCTGTGGGCTGGCGCCTGATCTCCATACCGACCTCTTTCGTGGATTCCTGATCGCCGGGCAAGCTGCTGCCGGTTCGTCGCTGGCCGCGTCCGCCAGCGGGTTTGCCCTTGTCCGTGTGCCGTAGATGCCTGGCTATAGTTCTATTTGATAGATCTTGATTCTGTTGGATAGAACTTTGAAAAGGGTACGAAACGCACATGGGCAACTATCTACCGGTGAGGCCGGATTGGCTGGGCCTGCACGAGGAGGAGATCCTTGAGCCATCGCTGGCCATCGTCGATGCCCACCACCATTTCTACGATCGACCGGGCTGGCGCTACCTGGCGGACGAGTACCTGGCCGACGCGGGCTCGGGCCACAGGGTCCGTGCCTCGGTCTACATGCAGGCGCTGACGCGCTACCGCACTGCCGGCCCGCAGGCGATGCAGCCGGTGGGCGAGACCGAGTTCGTGGTGCAGGCGGCGGAGGGCGTGCAGGACGTGCAAGAGCACAGGCAAGGCCATGCGGCCTGTGCCCTTGCGCAGGGCATCGTCGGATATGCGGACCTGCGCGCCGGTGCGGCGGTGCGCGAGGTGTTGCTGGCCCATCTGGAGGCCGGCAAGGGGCGCTTTCGTGGCATCCGGCACCTGGTGACCTGGGACGCGGACAGTTCCCTGGTCAATCCCCTGACCGCCGCGCCGCAGGGCCTGCTGCTGGACCGGTCCTACCGGCAGGGCGTGGCGCAGTTGGCGCCGTTGGGGCTTTCCTTCGATGCCTGGCTGCTTTTTCCGCAGCTGCCGGAGCTGCTGGACCTGGCACTGGCCTTTCCGCAGACGGCCGTGATCATCAACCACTGCGGGGGCGTGGCGCGCATCGGCGCCTATGAAGGCCGGCATGCCGAGGTGTTCGAGCGCTGGAAGACCTCCATGCAGGCCCTGGCCCGGCTGCCCAATGTGTACGTGAAGCTCGGCGGGCTGGGCATGCGCATCAACGGATTCGGCTTCGAGAAAGCGGACAGGCCTGCGGCCTCGGAGCAACTGGCTGCGGCCTGGAGACCGTGGATGGAGACCTGCATCGAGGCATTCGGCGCCGACCGCTGCATGTTCGAGAGCAATTTCCCGGTGGACAAGGGCTCCTTCAGCTACGCCACCTGCTGGAACGCCTTCAAGCGGCTGGCGGCGGGCGCAAGTGCCGCCGAGCGCCAGGCCCTTTTCGAAGGAACGGCAAGCCGCGTGTACCGGCTGGGCCAGGCGCAGCGCGAATGACGCTGCGTCACAGGAGCCATCTGCCTCGCCTGCCCCATCGATCCCATCTCACCCGACTTATTCGTCCAAGCCATCATTCCAAGGAGACCGCCATGCCATCCCTCATCTCTCGTCGCGCCATGCTGGCGCTGGCCGGCACAGCCTGCCTAGCCCCCGCCTGGGCGGCGGCCCAGGGCAAGCCCGTGACCATCATCGTGCCGTATGCGCCGGGCGGCAGCGCCGATCTGGTGACGCGCGTGATCGCGCAGTTCGCCGCGCCGGGACTGGGCTCTGCCTTGGTGGTGGACAACCGCACCGGCGGTGGCGGCGTGGTGGGCTGGAGCGCGGCCGCGCGTGCCGCGCCCGACGGCCAGACGCTGCTGACCGTGGAGCTGTCCTATGCCATTGCAGCCGGCCTGATGCCGAACCTGCCCTTCGATCCGCGCAAGGCGTTCACCCAGGTCACCACGGTGGTGAAGGTGCCCCATGTGCTGGTGGTCAACCCCCAGGTGCAGGCGCGCAGCGTGGGCGAGTTCATTGCGCTGGCCAGGGCGCAGCCCGGCAAGCTCAACTACGGCTCTGGCGGCAACGGCACCAACACCCACCTGGCCGGCGAGCTGTTCAAAAGCGCAACGGGCGCCGACCTGGTCCATGTGCCGTACAAGGGCGCGGGCGCCGTGCTGGCCGACCTGATGGGCAACCAGGTGCAGGCCCTGATCACCTCGGTCCCCACGGCGCTGCCCTACATCCGAAGCGGCAAGCTCAGGGCACTGATGGTGACGGGCTCGGAGCGCAATGTAACGCTGCCTGATGTGCCTTGTGCCAAAGAGGCCGGCATCCCCGCCATGGACATCGACTACTGGATTGGCATAGGCGCCCCGGCCGGCACGCCTGCGGCCGCCGTTGCCCGGTTGAACAAGGAATTCAACGCGGCACTGGCCCAGCCGCAGGCCAGCCGGAAGATGGCGGAGATGGGGCTGTCCGTGGTGGCGAACACGCCCGAGCAGGCCACGCAATGGGTGCAGAACGAGATACAGCGCTGGAGCGCCGTGATCCGGCAGGCGGGCATCAAGGCCGATTGACGACCGATTTAAGGCCGATGGCCGGCCTGCAGGACGCGCTACAGCGGACCCGGCACCTGCACCATGCGGTACAGCGATTGGCTGCCGCGTGCGGCCAGCACGCCCAGCTGCGCCAGCGTGCGCGGGTCCAGCTCCAGCGTGATGGCGGCGCGCGCCAGTGCCGAGCGGATGCGGGGGCCGTCCTCGCCTTCATGGATGACGGGCGGGTAGAGGCTGGCGCCGTCGGCGCCGATCACGCTGGCTACCAGCGGCGGCTGCGGCGGCTCGCCACGGCGCAGCACCACGGCGATGTCGCCGTTGTCCAGCCGCACGTAGGTGCCGGGCGGGCACAGGCCCACGGCGCGCACCAGCGCGAAGCCCACCTCGTCGGAGTAGCGCTGCTGCTGGGTGAGCGCGCGCAGCGACTCGGCGGCGCTGCGGCCTTCGCGTGACTTGCGCGGGCTGATCAGGGCCGCGTAGCGGTCCACCGTGCCCAGGATGCGCACCAGGCGCTGCACCGGGGGCAGTGTGGCCAAGGGCTGCTGGGGCACGGCTTCATGGTGTCGGGCCACCAGTTCCAGCCACAGCGCGTCGTTGACGAACAGACGCGCCAGCAGGGCCTGGCTTTGCAGCGGATGGCGCTGCACGGCCTGCTGCTGGGCGGGGGTCAGCGGCTCGCGCTGCAGCGCCAGTTCGTCCTGCAGCGCGTTCATGCCGATGTTCATGGTCAGCGCGCCGCGTACCAGGGTGCGGTGCTCGGTCTCGTTCAGGCGCAGCTCGCGCGCCAGCACATGGCACAGGCAGGCGCAGACCAGGGCATGGGAGGCGCTGTAGCCCACGGTGGAGGAGCAGGCGCGCTGGAACATCAGGTACAGCGCGGCATCGCTGTCGTGGGCGATCAACTCCTGCAGCCACAGGTCGATCTGCTGCAGCTTGACCAGGAAGCCCTGCACCTGCAGCGGCGCGGACAGCAGCACGGACAGCGCGGCCTCCAGGTCGGACCACAGGCCCAGCAGGTCTTCGTAGGAATCGTCGGGGCGTCGGCTCATCGGTGGCGGGGTGCGGAAAACGGGGCGCGTGCAGGCCGCATCAGCGCCGCTCCAGCACCATCTCGCTGCCCTGGCGGGTCATCTGGACGTGGGCAAGAAAGCTGTTTCCCAGCAGCACATAGGGCATGGCAAGAGGGGCGACCACGGCGTCCACGCCAAAGACCTCGACATCGCCCACGCGCACCGAGTCCAGCCGCAGGCTCCAGCCCTGGGCGTCGCCGTTGGCGGTGCGCATCATCACGGGCTGGCCCTTGAGAAAGGGCAGGCCCATGCGTTCGGCGTCGGACCGGCCTATGGCGACCGAGCTGGCGCCCGTGTCCACCATGTAGACCATGGTCTTGCCATTGATCTGGCCGCGTTCGATGAAATGGCCCCGGTTGTCGGCCTTGAGCACCACGCGCCGGCCAAGCGCGGGATCGCCCGCTGCCGCGCCCCGGCCGCCCAGGCTGATGGGCGCTTCGCCCAGGCGCAATGTCTGGCGGCGGCCCTTGATTTCCACCTCGGCCGTGTCGCCCGATACCTGCAGCACGCGCACGTCCTGCAGGCTGTCGCCGGCCGCCAGAGCGCGTGGCGTGCCGCCGTCGATGACCAGCAGGGCCTTGTTGCCCAGCACGCCGCGGAGTGCCACGGACTGCGCTGTCGCCGGTGGCGGAGCCAGCACGGCCACGCCGGCCAGGCTCAGAAGTACGGCACGCAGGTGGCGCATGGGGCTTGTGGTGCAGGGGCGGAGGCCGGGCGTTCAGTCGCGGAAGTTGTTGAAGGACAGGGGATGGTCGGCCAGGTCCTTGCGGATCAGGGCCATGGCCGCCTGCAGGTCGTCGCGCTTGGCGCCCGTGACGCGCACGGCGTCGCCCTGGATGGCGGCCTGCACCTTGAGCTTGCTGTCCTTGATCAGCTTTTGCAGCTTCTTGCCCAGCTCGGCCTCGATGCCGTTCTTGACCTTGATGGTCTGCTTGAGCTTGTCGCCGCCGATCTTCTGGGCCTTCTGGATGTCCAGGAAGCGCACGTCCACGCTGCGCTTGGTCAGCTTGTTGCGCAGGATGTCCTCGACCTGCTGCAGCTGGAAGTCGGCATCGCCGAACAGCGTGATTTCCTTGTCCTTGAGTTCGATGGCGGCCGAGGTGCCCTTGAAGTCGAAGCGCGTGCCGATTTCCTTGGCGGTGTTCTCCACGGCGTTCTTCACTTCGACGAAGTCGGCTTCGCACACGGTGTCAAAAGAAGGCATGGCAAATATTTCCTGTAAATGTTCTGAAAAAGTATCGCAGCGCGGGACCGGGCGATGCGGGCACGGTGCCGGAGGCGTGGGGACGCGGTGCGACAATCCGGCTGATGTTAGTCGAGAAAAATGTTCCGCTGCAGCATTGCAACAGCTTCGGCATCGCCGCCCGTGCCCACACCCTGGTGCGTGTGCGCAGCGATGAGGATGTTCGCCATTTCCTGGCCGATCCGCTGTGGGGCCGCCAGCCCGTGTTCGTGCTGGGCGGCGGCAGCAACGTGGTGATCACGGGCGATGTCGATCCCGTGGTCCTCAAGATGGAGATAGCGGGCATGCGCCTGCTGCGCGAGACCGAGCGCCACTGGATCGTCGAGGCCGGTGCCGGCGAGCGCTGGCACGACCTGGTGGCCTGGACCCTGTCGCAGGGCTATGGCGGCCTGGAGAACATGGCGCTGATTCCCGGCACCGTGGGCGCATCGCCGGTGCAGAACATCGGCGCCTACGGGCTGGAGCTGCAGGACCGGTTCGAGTCGCTGGATGCCGTCGACCTGGCCACGGGTGAATCCTTCACACTGGATGCCGCGCAATGCGCCTTCGGCTACCGCGACTCGGTGTTCAAGCACGCCCCGGCCGAACCCACGCCCGTGGCGCGGGCGCGCATGAGCGGCGTGCCGCCGCGCGGCATGGGCCTCAAGGGCCGCGCCGTGATCACGCGCGTGCGCCTGGCCCTGCCCAAGGACTGGAAGCCCGGCCTGGGCTACCTGGACCTGCAGCGCCGCCAGGCCGAGGCCGGCGTGGCCGAGCCCACGGCCCGCCAGATCTTCGACTGGGTCTGCGAGATCCGCCGCGCCAAGCTGCCGGACCCGGATCAGATCGGCAACGCCGGCAGCTTCTTCAAGAACCCGACGGTGACGCCCGAGCAGTGCGCCGACATCATTGCGCGCGAGCCCAAGATCGTGCACTACCCCATGGACGACGGCTCCATCAAGCTGGCCGCCGGCTGGCTGATCGATGCCTGCGGCTGGAAGGGCAAATCCATGGGCCGCGCCGGGGTGTATGACAAGCAGGCCCTGGTGCTGGTCAACCGGGGCGACCGGCACAGCGTGGACCGCAGCGTCACCGGCGGCGAGGTCATGACGCTGGCCGGCGCGATACAGACCAGCGTCTACGAGCGATTCGGCATCCGCCTGGAGCCCGAGCCCGTCGTGGTCTGATCGATCGACGGCCTCAAGAAAACAGCGGCCCGCAGACCATGAAGGCCTGCGGGCCGCTTTGCTTGCTTTGTATCAGCGCATCAGTGGGCGGAGTGGCTGCTGCGCCAGCTCATGTAGTCCTTGTCGGTCATCAGCACCCACAGCGCCAGCACCATGACCACCACGCCGGACACCACGGCATTGCGCATGGCATCCATCTGGCCCGCATAGCCCAGCACCCAGGGCGAGATCACCATCCACAGTCCCAGCAGGCCTTCGGTCCATTCCTCCCACGCGCGGGGCATGAAGATGGCCCCCAGCGCAGCGGCAATCAGCGCCAGGCCGATGACCACGCCATTGGCCGTGGGCGCCATCTGGTCCTGGAACCCGAGCACCCAGGGCGAGACCGCCAACCAGGCTCCCAGCAGGACATTGATCGGGTCCTGCCAATGCTTCATGTATTTCATGGCTGCACCTCCTGCCGCCACGACGAATGAGGGCGGCAATTCGTTGGATCAAGGCCGCAGCATGCAGGTTCCATGAGGATTTTTGTGAAAGTGCCTGCTTACCAGGGCATCTCGCCCTTGTTCACCTTGGCGCCAATGTCCAGCGACAGCGCCATGCCGGCCTGCGGGTAGGCCTGCTTCATGGCGCCGATCAGCTCGGCACTGTTTGCGGCCTTGGCGGCGGCGGCCTCGAAACGCTGGAGATAGTCGCGTGTATAGGCGATGGCGCTGGCGTCCATGGCGGTGCCGGCCTGCATGTGGCCGGGCACGACGACGGCGGGCTTGAGGGCCTGCATCTCGTCCAGCTGCGCCAGCCAGGCCTTGCGCTCGGCGCTCTTTTGCGTGTCCGCCGTCCAGACATGCAGGTTGCCGAACACGCCCACGTTGCCGACGATGGCCTGCAGCGCAGGCACCCAGACATAGGGGCGGTGGGCCAGCGGGCCGGTGGTGCCGCGCAGCTCCAGCGTCTGGCCGTCCACGGTCACCGTATTGCCCTGCAGGGCTTCGGGCAGGACCGGCTTGCCGGGTGCGTTGGCTCCCATCTTGGGGCCCCAGAAGGCCAGCTTGCCCTGCAGCTTGGACTCGATCTTCTCGCGCACGGCGGGCGTGGCCACGACCTTGGCCTGCGGGAACAGGTTCTTCAGCACCTCGGCGCCGAAGTAGTAGTCGGGGTCGGCATTGCTGATGAGGATGGTGGTCAGCTGCTTGCCGCTGTCCAGCACATTGGCGGCAATGCGCAGGCCGTCGGCGCGGGTGAAGCCGCTGTCCACGACCACGGCCTCCTTGGCGCCGGTGATCAGGGTGGAGGTCACGGCAAAGCTGTGTTCGTCGGCCTGGTAGACCTTCATCTGCAGCGGGGCGGGTGCCTGGGCATGGGACAGGCCGGCCGACAGGGCCAGGGTGAGCGAAAGCACGGTGGTGCGAAGCATGTCGATTTCCTTTGAAAAAAGCACAAGACAGAAAACGGGTGGCAGCGCCGTGCTGCCATGTGTCGTACTTTAGTTTTTGAAATCGAGCAGATAAACCGCAGAATATGCGCTTGTTTGTTGCAGAAATCGAGCAGATTCATGGACCGATTGCTGGCGATGCAGGTGTTTGCCACGGTGGCCGAATGCGGCAGCTTCACGGCGGCGGCCGAACGGCTGGACCTGTCGCGTGCCATGGCCACGCGGCATGTGGAGTCGCTGGAGCAGTGGCTGGGCGCGCGCCTGCTGCACCGCACCACGCGCCGCGTCTCGCTCACCGATGCCGGTGCACAGTGCCTGCGCTACAGCCAGCAGATGCTGGCCCTGGCCGATGAGGTGCAAGGCGAAATGCGCGCCGGCGACAGCCAGCTGCGCGGCCTGCTGCGCGTGACCTGCAGCATGTCCTTCGGCCATGCGCAGATGGCGCCGGCCATTGCGCAGTTCATGCGGCTGCACCCGCACCTCAAGATCGACCTGCTGGTGGACGACGGCGCGCTGGACCTGGTGCAGCAGCGCATCGACCTGGCCATACGCATCAGCGCCGATCCGGGCGCCGCACTCATCGGCCGGCCGCTGGCCGTGTGCGAATCGGTGCTGGTGGCCTCGCCCGCCTACCTGGACGCGGCAGGGCGGCCGCAGACACCGGCCCAGTTGCAGGCTCACCGCTGCCTGGGCCACATGCGCGTGGGCCGCAGTGTCTGGCAATTGGCGCGGCGTGACGATGAAAGCGATGAGCAGCAGATCGCCGTCACCACCTGGTTCAACGCCAACGAAGCCACCGTGCTGGCCGCCGCTGCCGTCGAGGGTGCGGGCATCGCCTTCCAGCCCACCTACCTGGTCCAGCCCATGCTGCAGGCCGGCCAGCTGGAGCTGGTGCTGCCGGACTGGCGCCCGCAGCCGCTGACCGTGCATGCGCTGTACAGCTCGCGCCGCCACCTGCCGGTGGCCGTGCGCGCGCTGCTGGATTTTCTCGTGCAGCGCTTCGAGGGCGCGCGCTGGTAGCAGGGGCGTAAAAAAGCCGCCTTGCGGCGGCTCTTGGCAATCTGCGGCAGGGTGCCGCAGGTTGGCTTATTCCTTGCCGCCCAATTGGGGCAGGGCGGTGCTGGTGCCCAGCGACAGCAGGCCGGCCTTGGCGTAGATGGCCAGCTTGTCGCGGGTGTCCATCAGGTCCAGGTTGCGCATGGTCAGCTGGCCAATGCGGTCGGCGGGGCTGAAGGGCGCGTCCTCGACCTTTTCCATCGACAGGCGCTCGGGAGCGTAGGTCAGGTTGGGCGATTCGGTGTTGAGGATGGAGTAGTCGTTGCCGCGGCGCAGTTCCAGCGTCACGGTGCCGGTCACGGCGCGGGCCACCCAGCGCTGGGCGGTTTCGCGCAGCATGATGGCCTGCGGGTCGAACCAGCGGCCCTGGTACAGCAGGCGGCCCAGGCGCAGGCCGTTGATGCGGTACTGCTCGATGGTGTCCTCGTTGTGGATGCCGGTCACCAGGCGCTCGTAGGCGATGTGCAGCAGGGCCATGCCGGGGGCTTCGTAGATGCCGCGGCTCTTGGCTTCGATAATGCGGTTCTCGATCTGGTCGCTCATGCCCAGGCCGTGGCGGCCGCCGATGCGGTTGGCTTCCAGGAACAGCTCCACGGGGTCGGCGATTTCCTTGCCGTTGATGGCCACGGGGCGGCCTTCGTCAAAGGTCACCGACACTTCCTCGGCCTTGACCTCGACTTCGGGCTTCCAGAACGCCACGCCCATGATGGGGTTGACGATGCGGATGCCGCTGTTCAGGAACTCCAGGTCCTTGGCCTCGTGCGTGGCGCCCAGCATGTTGCTGTCGGTCGAGTAGGCCTTCTCGGCGCTCATCTTGTAGCCGAAGCCTTCCTTGGTCATGAAGGCCGACATCTCGGCGCGACCGCCCAGCTCGTCGATGAAGGTCTGGTCCAGCCAGGGCTTGTAGATCTTCAGCGCGGGGTTGGTCAGCAGACCGTAGCGGTAGAAGCGCTCGATGTCGTTGCCCTTGAAGGTCGAGCCGTCACCCCAGATGTTGACGTCGTCTTCCTTCATGGCGGCCACCAGCATGGTGCCGGTCACGGCACGGCCCAGGGGCGTGGTGTTGAAGTAGGTGATGCCGCCCGTGGAGATGTGGAAGGCGCCGGCCTGGATGGCGGCAATGCCTTCGCCGGCCAGCTGCGAGCGGCAGTCGATCAGGCGGGCCTGCTCGGCGCCGTACTCCATGGCCTTGCGGGGGATTTCGTCGTAGTCGGCCTCGTCGGGCTGGCCCAGGTTGGCCGTGTAGGCGTAGGGCAGGGCGCCCTTGTTCTTCATCCAGCGCAGGGCAGCGCTGGTGTCCAGGCCGCCCGAGAAGGCGATGCCGACCTTCTGGCCGACGGGAACGTTTTGCAGGATGGTTTCCATACGATGCTTCTCTCAATAACGATGGCGGCTGGCGTGCGGGACGCGGCTGCCGGAAAACACGGAAGGCGCCTGGGCGCCGTCAGGTCGAATGCGTCGGTCTGCTCAGGCGCTCAGGCGCTCAGGCGTAGTGGCAGATGTAGTGGTAGGCCTCGGTCACGCGGATGTCGAACTTGGAGTTCGCAGGCACCTGGAAGGACTCGCCGGCCTTGGAGGTCAGCCACTGGTCCGAGCCGTCGAGCTTGTACTCGCAGGAGCCGGCCACGCATTCCATGATCTCGGCAGCGGCCGTGCCGAAAGTCAGCTGGCTGGGCAGCACCACGCCGGCAGACTTCTTCGTGCCATCGGCCAGCGTGAAGCCGTGGCTGATGCATTTGCCGTCGAAATAGACATTGGCCTTGGTGGTCAGGGTGATGCCAGAGATGGTTTCGGTGGTCATGGAAGCTGGGCAGAGGGTGGACTAAATCGCCCATTTTAGGCCAGCACCCGGCCGCTGCCCGTACGTGCTGGCCGCCGCCATGCAAAAAGCCCCTTGTCGGGGCTTGCGGGGCGAGCGCATGGCGGCCTCAGCGGCGCCAGCCATGGCGGTAGCCGCCGCGCCAGCCGTGATAGCTGGGGCGCGAGGCGTAGTACACGCCGGCAGCAAGGGCTGCACCAATCACCACGGGCGCCACATAGTCACCGGCCGAATACACCGGTTGCACCGGCTGGGCCGGGTAGTAACCACCGCCGTAGTAATTGTTTTCATAGACCACGGGCGGCGGCACGGGCGTGGTGGAGTACGCGGCCTGGGGCGGCTGGTTGGTGCTGTAGTAACCATTGCTGCCGTAGGCGCCGCTGTTGGCTGCGGGCTGCACGCTCAGTGCAATCCAGTCGCCAGGCGGCGTGGCGGTCCGCGTCGTGTAGTTGCGGCCCGCGTACTCATAGACCACGTCGTAGGCCACGGCGCGGTTCTGGTAGTAGGTCTGGGTGGTGCAGTTGCGCACCGTCTGGTATTGGGGCTGCTGTCCCGAGGCTTCCGCCTGGTTGCCCAGCATGGCGCCGCCAATCACGCCGGCTGCCGTGGCCGCAGCGCGTCCGCCGCCGTGGCCAATGGCGTTGCCCACCACGCCGCCCGCCAGCGCACCCAGCACGGCGCCCGCGCCCGAAGTGCTGCGCTGGCCCGAGTAGACGTTCTCATCGCGGCAGACCTGCTGGGGCACGGCCACCTGTTGCGTCACCGGGGTCACGGAAAGCACCCGGCCTTGCTCCTGGGCCAGGGCTACGGTGGCGGTCGTGGCCGCCAGCGTCAAAAGAACCAGGGATTTCATGATTGCACTCCTGTTGCGCTGGCGGTACTTCCTGCCAGGCTCCATGCAAGTGTATTCCTCGGGCCCGAAAAGCAGTTTGCGGCCGCGTAAATCCACGTAATAAGCTGTTCCAGGCTTGACGGCAGTGTTAGCGCTTGCCCTCGTGGGCCAGCTCTGCCCAGGTATCGGGCGCAAAACCCACGGTGATGCGTCCCTGCGGCCATTGGACGACCGGGCGCTTGATGACGCTGGGCTGCTGCTGCATGAGGGCTGCGGCACCGGCCGCATCCTGGGCGCCGGCCTGGGTGTCGGCGTCGAGCTTGCGCCAGGTCGTGCCCTGGCGGTTGAGCAGCTTTTCCCAGCCCACGGCCTGCATCCAGGCGGGCAGTTGTGCGGAAGGGACGCCCTGTTTCTTGAAGTCGTGGAATTCGTAGGCGATGCCCTGGTCGGCAAGCCAGGCGCGGGCCTTCTTGACGGTGTCGCAGTTGGGAATGCCGTAGAGCGTCACAGTGTTTGAGGTGGTCATGATTGGTTGCAGTTGCCGCAGTCCGCGGATGGCGAGGACCCCATAAGGACACTGTCCCTGGGTAACAATAGCGCGCAGTATGCACACCTCATTTCCCACATTGGATGCATGGCTCGCATATTGCGAGCGCCTGCACCCCAAGAATATCGCGCTGGGCCTGGATCGCGTGCGCGAAGTCGCCCAGCGCCTGGATCTGCGTTTCGACTGCCCCGTGATCACGGTGGCGGGCACCAATGGCAAGGGCTCGACCTGCGCCATGCTGGAGGCCGTGGCGCTGCAGTCGGGCTTTCGTCCCGGCGTCTACACATCGCCGCATCTGGTGCATTTCGAGGAGCGCTGCCGCGTGGGCGGCGAGATCGTGAAGGCCGCCGAGCTGCTGCCGCAGTTCGAGGCCGTGGAGCAGGCGCGCGTGCAGGGCACGGAAGTGGCGCTCACCTATTTCGAATTCACCACGCTGGCCATCCTGCGGCTGATGAGCCAGTCCAGGCTGGATGTGGCGATTCTCGAGGTGGGCCTGGGCGGGAGGCTGGATGCCACGAACGTGATCGATGCCGATTGCGCCGTCATCACCAGCATCGACATCGACCATGTGGAATTCCTGGGCCCGGACCGCGAGAGCATCGGCCGCGAGAAGGCCGGCATCATGCGCGCCGGTCGGCCGGTGGTGGTCAGCGATCCCATGCCGCCGCAAAGCGTGCTGGACCATGCACAGGCCATTGGTGCCGATCTCTGGCGCCTGGGCCAGGATTTCAACTTCTCGGGCGACAAGCAGCAGTGGGGCTGGGCAGGACGCGGGCGGCGCTATGCGGGCCTGGCCTATCCGGCGCTGCGCGGCGCCAACCAGCTGGTCAATGCATCGGGTGCGCTGGCCGCGCTCGAAGCCATTCGCAGCCGCCTTCCGGTCACGGCCCAGGCCGTGCGCACGGGGCTGGCCATGGTCGAGCTGCCAGGGCGTTTCCAGATCATTCCTGGCCAGCCCACGCTGGTGCTGGATGTTGCGCACAACCCGCATTCGGTGGCGGCGCTGACGGCCAACCTCGACGCCATGGGCTACTTCCCCTGCACGCATGCGGTGTTTGGCGCCATGCACGACAAGGACCTGGCGCCCATGCTGGGCAGGATCGCACCGCTGATCGACCGCTGGTACCTGACCGACCTGCCCACGCCGCGTGCTGAAAGCGCCGAAGTGCTGCGCCAGAAGATCGAAGCCCTGCCGCCCGCACCCGGCGTGCCCCGCGAGCTGTCGGTGGCCACCTTCGCAAACCCGCAGCTGGCGCTGGATGCAGCGGTTCTGGCCGCAGGTCCCACTGATAGAATCGTGGTCTTTGGCTCGTTCTTCACGGTGGGCGGCGTGCTGCAGGACGGCCCGCCCCGGCTGAACGCCAAGCATCTGGGCACCTGAATCCAGTGATCCGCACCGCAGGCGGCCATCGTGGCCGCTGTGGTGGCCGATATGAACGAGTCCGCACTCCATGGCATTTTTCAATTTTCGTTGGCCCGGCAAAAAAGACGACGGTGATTCGTCGTCCGCATCGAGGCGGCCCACACGGCTGGGACAGGCGGAAAGCGTCGATGTCATGCGCCGTCGGGCGCGCCACCGCCTCATCGGCGCTGCCGTGCTGGTCCTGGCGGGCGTGGTGGGCTTCCCCCTGCTGTTCGACACCCAGCCGCGCCCGATTCCCGTAGACATCCCCATCGAGATTCCTGACCGCGACAAGGTTGCGCCCCTGGTCGTGCCCGGCGCCAATGCCGTGGATGCCCATTCGCATGGCGCGGCTGCGCCGACGGGCCGCGTGTCGGCCCAGGCCTCGCTGGGAGCCGATGAGGAAGAGGTTCCCATGGGCAGGCCTTCGGCGCCGTCCGTGCCGTCCGTGCCTGTGGCCCCTCCCGTTTCCCAGGTGGCTCCGGTCAAGCCTGAAGCGAAGCCCGAGGCAAAGCCGGAGCCCAAGCCCGCCGCCAAGCCTGAGACCAAACCCGAGCCCAAGCCGGAACCCAAGCCCAAGCCGGAGCAGCCGAAGCCCGAACACAAGCCGGAGCCCAAGCCCGAACCGAAACCCGAGCCCAAGCCAAAGCCCGAACCCAAGCCCGAGCCGTCCAGGAGCGACGATGCCGCGCGTGCCCGGGCCCTGCTGGAAGGACGCAGCGCGCCCGCCGCTTCAACGGCGGCCGCGGCGACGGACGAACGCTTCATCGTGCAGGTCGGAGCCTTCTCTGACGCCGGCAAGGCCCAGGAAATCCGCGCCAAGCTGGAGCTGGCGGGCCTGAAGACATTCACGCAAGTGGTGGACACCAAGGACGGCAAGCGCACGCGGGTGCGTGTGGGCCCGTTCAACGGCCGTGCCGAAGCCGACAAGGCGGCGGCGCGCGTCAAGGGCCAGGGCCTGCCGGCGTCGGTGATCAAGCTCTGACGCGGTGACGTACATCTTGCAAAGCAGCACGGGCGCACAGAAATAGCGTATGTCCACGGTGGACTGGGTTTTGCTGGCCTGCGTGCTGGCCTCGATGCTGCTTGGCGCCTGGCGCGGGCTGGTGTACGAGGTACTGTCTCTGCTGGGCTGGCTGGTGGCCTTTGTCGTGGCCCGCATCTGGGCGGCCGACGTGGCGCTGTGGCTGCCCATGCAGGACTGGGACATGCAGCTGCGCTACGCCGCAGGCTTTGTGCTTTTGTTCGTGCTGGCGCTGTTCGGCTGGGGCCTGGTGTCCTGGCTGTCGCGCCGGCTGATCGAGGCGGTGGGCCTGAGGCCCGTGGACCGCACGCTGGGCGCGCTGTTCGGCGTGCTGCGCGGGGCGCTGCTGGCCCTGGTGGCAACGATGGTGATCAGCTACACGCCGCTGCACCAGGGGCAGTGGTGGCAGGATTCAGCCCTGGCGCCATGGCTGATGCAGGCGCTGGCTGTGGTTTTGCCACAGCTGCCGCAGGAATGGGGACGCTATCTGCCGGCTGCATGACAAGGCGCTGCAGCGCAGGAGTCGGCTGGCAGAAACAGTTTGGATAGAGAAATCGGGCGCAGGCGTGGCCAATGGGTGGCTGCTACGGCCCAGACAGCGAAGGGCGACCTTCGCAAACGGATGGAACGCAACTATGTGTGGAATCGTTGGTGTAGTCAGCACCGCGCCCGTGAATCAACTGATCTATGACGCCCTGCTGCTGCTGCAGCACCGTGGCCAGGATGCCGCAGGCATCGTGACCCAGCAGGAGCGCAAGTTCTTCATGCACAAGGCCAAGGGCATGGTGCGCGACGTGTTCCGCACCCGCAACATGCGTGCCCTGCCGGGCACGGTGGGCCTGGGTCAGGTGCGCTACCCGACGGCCGGCAACGCGACCAGCGAGGAAGAGGCCCAGCCCTTCTACGTGAACGCGCCCTTCGGCATCGTCATGGTGCACAACGGCAACCTCACCAATGCCAAGCAGCTGCGCGAGGAGCTGTCGGACACCGACCACCGCCACACCAATACCGAGAGCGACTCCGAAGTCCTGCTCAACGTGCTGGCCCACGAGCTGGCCCGCGCCAGCAGTGGCGCGCCGCTCAAGAGCGAAGACGTGTTCCAGGCCGTCAGCGCCGTTCACAAGCGCATCAAGGGCTCATATGCCGTGATCGCGCTGATCGCCGGCTACGGCCTGCTGGCCTTCCGCGACCCGTTCGGCATCCGCCCCCTGTGCATGGGCCGCGGTGCCGACGGCTCGGTGATGCTGGCCAGCGAGTCCGTGGCCCTGGAAGGCACGCTGCACCAGCTCGAGCGCGATGTCGCCCCGGGCGAGGCGGTGTTCGTGCACAGCGACGGCCAGGTCGAAACCCGCCAGTGCGCTGAAAAGAGCGAGCTGCACCCCTGCGTGTTCGAGTACGTGTACCTGGCCCGCCCGGACTCCGTGCTGGATGGCATCTCCGTCTACCAGGCCCGCCTGAACATGGGCGAGACGCTGGCCAAGCGCGTGGTCTCCACCGTGCCGCCCAACGAGATCGACGCCATCATCCCGATTCCCGAATCCAGCCGCCCCAGCGCCATGCAGCTGGCCCAGCTGCTGGGCATTCCGTACCGCGAAGGCTTCGTCAAGAACCGCTACGTGGGCCGGACCTTCATCATGCCGGGCCAGTCCTCGCGCAAGAAATCGGTGCGCCAGAAGCTCAACGCCATCGGCAGCGAGTTCAAGGGCCGCAAGGTGCTGCTGGTGGATGACTCCATCGTGCGCGGCACCACCTCCAAGGAAATCGTGCAGATGGCGCGTGATGCCGGTGCCGTCAAGGTCTACCTGGCCTCGGCAGCGCCTCCGGTGCGCCATCCCAACGTCTACGGCATCGACATGCCCACGCGCGCCGAACTGGTGGCGCATGGCCGCACGGTCGAGGAAATCCGCCAGGTCATCGGTGCCGACGCGCTGATCTACCAGGACGTGGCCGCCATGAAGCAGACCGTGGGCAAGATCAACCCGCAGGTGCAGGGCTTCGAGGCCTCGTGCTTCGATGGCGTCTACATCACGGGCGACATCTCCGAGGACGAAGTCACGGCACTCAATGAAGGCCGCAACCGCGGCGGTGAGGAAGAGTCCAGCGACGCCTCGCGCCTATCCCTGCCCAACGCCCAGGAAGCCTGAGCCCGAGCCTGAGTCAGAGCGATTGGGCTTCAGTGACAATACGGGGGCGGGCCTGAGGCCCGCCCTTTTTTGACAAATGAGCTAAAAGCGCTGGTGCTGGAGGACTGCAGGCTGCAACGCCCAGCAAGTCCCCAGGTGACAAGTGTTTCTAGCTCCTTTTTTCCGGGCACCGCCGCCATCGGCGGGCCGCGCCCGACCCCAAGGACCATCAACGTGACGAACAAGACACTTCCCGAAGGCCTGCATCCCGATACGCTGGCCCTGCGCGTGGCCGTGGAACGAAGCCAGTGGGGCGAGCACAGCGAAGCCCTGTACATGACCAGCAGCTTCGTGCAGCCCGACTGCGCAACGGCAGCGCGCCGCTTCGCCAACGAAGAGCCCGGCTACACCTACAGCCGCACCTCCAACCCCACGGTGACCAGCTTCGAGCAGCGCCTGGCCGCCATGGAAGGCACGGAATGTGCCGTGGCCACGTCCACCGGCATGTCGGCCATCTTGCTGGTGGCGCTGACCACGCTCAAGGCGGGCGACCATGTGATCTGCTCGCAGTCCATGTTCGGCTCCACCATCAAGCTGCTGGGCGGCGAGATGGCGCGCTTCGGCATCGAGACCAGCTTTGTCTCGCAGACCGATGTGCAGGCCTGGAAGGCCGCCATCCGTCCCAACACGCGATTGCTGTTCGCCGAGACGCCGACCAACCCGCTGACCGACCTGTGCGACATCGCCGCGCTGGCCGAACTGGCGCACGCCCATGGCGCGCTGCTGGCGGTGGACAACAGCTTTGCCTCGCCCGCGCTGCAGCGGCCCGCGCAGTTCGGTGCCGACCTGGTCGTGCACTCCGGCACCAAGCTGCTGGACGGCCAGGGCCGCGTCATGTCGGGCGCGGTCTGTGGCACGACGGCGCTGGTGGACAAGGTCATGGGCACCTTCCTGCGCAGCGGCGGCCTGAACCTGGCGCCGTTCAACGCCTGGGTGGTGCTCAAGGGCCTGGAGACGCTGTCCCTGCGCGTCAAGGCGCAAAGCGCCGCCGCGCTGGAGCTGGCCACCTGGCTGGAGGCCCATCCCAAGGTCGCCCGTGTCTACTACCCGGGCCTGGCCAGCCACCCGCAGCACGAGCTGGCCATGCGCCAGCAAAACGGCATGGGCGGCGGCGTGCTTTCCTTCGACGTGGTGGGCGAGGGCGCCGAGCAACTGCGCGCCAATGCCTTCCATGTGGCCGACAGCACCCTGGTGTGCTCGATCACGGCCAACCTGGGCGACGTCAAGACCACCATCACCCACCCGGCCAGCACCTCGCATGGCCGCCTGAGCGAAGAGCAGCGCCGTGCCGCCGGCATCGGCCAGGGCCTGCTGCGCATCTCCGTCGGACTGGAATACCTGGGCGACATCAAGAACGATCTGTCCCGCGGACTGGATACCCTGCAATGACACAAAAAGTACGAACCCGTTTTGCCCCGTCTCCCACGGGCTTCATCCACCTGGGCAACATCCGCTCGGCCCTGTATCCCTGGGCCTTCGCGCGCGCCACGGGCGGTGATTTCATCCTGCGCATCGAGGACACCGATGTGGAGCGTTCCACCCAGGCCTCGGTGGACGTGATCATCGAAGGCATGGCCTGGCTGCAGCTGGACCATGACGAAGGTCCGTTCTATCAAATGCAGCGCATGGACCGCTACAAGGAGGTGCTGGCCGGTCTGCAGGCTTCGGGCCATGTCTACCCCTGCTACATGAGCGTGGAAGAACTCGACGCCCTGCGCGAGCGCCAGATGGCCAACAAGGAAAAGCCGCGCTACGACGGCACCTGGCGCCCTGAAGAAGGCAAGGTGCTGCCGCCCGTGCCCGAAGGCGTGCGCCCCGTGCTGCGCTTCAAGACGCCGCAGGGCGGCGTCGTGGCCTGGGAAGACAAGTGCAAGGGCCGCATCGAGTTCCAGAACAGCGAGCTGGACGACCTGGTGATCGCGCGCCCCGATGGCACGCCGACCTACAACTTCTGCGTCTGCGTGGACGATATGGACATGGCCATCACCCATGTCATCCGTGGCGACGACCACGTCAACAACACGCCGCGCCAGATCCACATCTTCGAGGCGCTGGGCGCCAGCGTGCCCGTGTTCGCCCACCTGCCCACCGTGCTCAACGAGCAGGGCGAGAAGATGAGCAAGCGCAACGGCGCCAAGGCCGTCACCCAGTACCGCGACGAAGGCTACCTGCCCGACGCCATGGTCAACTACCTGGCCCGCCTGGGCTGGAGCCATGGCGACGACGAAATCTTCAGCCGCGCCCAGTTCCTGGAGTGGTTCAACCTCGACCACCTGGGCCGCAGCGCAGGCCAGTTCGACGAGGCCAAGCTGCGCTGGGTCAATGCCCAGCACCTGAAGGCGCTGGACGATGCGGCCCTGGCAGAGCTGGTGCGCCCCTTCGTGCTCAAGACCGGCCTGGACCAGGCCCTGCTCGACGCCGACGACCGCCTGCCGCGCATCTGCGCCCTGTTCAAGGACCGCTGCGAAACCCTGGTCGATCTGGCCGGCTGGGTGCGCCTGTTCTATGTGGACGCCTTCGACCGCAACGCCGAAGACCTGGCCAAGCATGTGACCGACGCCGTGGCGCCCGCCCTGGACGCCTTCGCCGAAGGCATCGCCTCGGTGGAGTGGAGCAAGGAAGCCATTGCCGCCCTGATCAAGAAAGTGCTCAAGGCCCAGGGCCTGAAGATGCCGCAACTGGCCATGCCGGTGCGCGTGCTGACGCTGGGCACGGCGCACACGCCTTCGGTGGACGCGGTGCTGGAGCTGCTGGGTCGTGAAAAAATTCTGGCCCGTTTGAAAAACCGCTAAAAACCTGTCTATAATTCGAGTCTCTGATGCAAACGCAGCAACTAACAAGAAGCAGCGATTGCATCATGAAGGGGGTATAGCTCAGCTGGGAGAGCGCTTGCATGGCATGCAAGAGGTCATCGGTTCGATCCCGTTTACCTCCACCAAAATTGAGACTTGGGTTTTTACGCAAGTTCTAGGATTGACCCTATCGTCTAGAGGCCTAGGACATCACCCTTTCACGGTGAGTACCGGGGTTCGAATCCCCGTAGGGTCGCCAAGTTTGCAGCACTTGGCTCGAAAGAGCGCAAAAGCTGTCTGCC
>NZ_BCZP01000019.1 GCF_001598795.1 Delftia acidovorans NBRC 14950
GTGGCCGCGAGCCGATACCCGGCCTGCTGCTGCAGCGCGCCGTACGGCAACACCGCGCGCATGGACTGCGCCGGCAGGCCGCCGGCCAGGAAATAGGTCTTGTCTGCCATCACGAACACGCCAGCCTCCACGGCCGCGATGCAGGTGATGGGCGCCGGGAAAATCTCGAAGCCCCGCGACTCGTCGCGCAGGCCCGGGGTAAAGGGCTCGCTGTAGATCAGCGCCGAGCCCACGGCCACCAGCAGCCGGCCGCCCTGGTAGGCGACGCTGCTGCCTGCAGGCATGACCGAGAACTGCACGTCGCCCACAACCTGCGGCTGCGCATCGAGCCAGCGCGGGGTCGGGCCGGGCACGGGGTGATACGAGCCGACGCGGATGCCGTCGGTGAAGTACACGGCCTCGTTGACCTCGCAGTACACGACTGGCGTGACCCGGCCGTATCCCGCGGCGACCTGGGTGCGCGCAGCGGCGCCAGCAGCATCCACATCGATCCGGAAGATGTCGCCGCTGTCGCAGTACAGGCCATACGAGCCATCGAGCGGCGACCAGCCCGAATGGCAGTCCAGGCCCTGCTCCGCCAGCGCATACCCGGCCCGCGTCTTGAGAGAGCCCTGGGCCGTCACATCGACGTTGAGCGCATCACGCAGCAGGTGGCCGGCGCCCTCGGGCAACCCGAGCTTGAAGTCGGGCGCGCGGTTGTCCATTCCGAGGGGGAACGGGCCGATGGGCTTGGGGGTGGATGGCATGGCCCGCAGTTTCCCGGGCGTGCATCCATAGGTCGAACCCTAGCCGGGGCACGCGCTCCGCGAAAGTGTGCGACCAATTACATTTTCATTACTCCAATAGTTAGCAACGTAATAGTTGGCTTAATAAGCAATAGGCTTCCTTGATGAATCCACCACCCAATAGGGGGATTCTAAAAATGCATGAGCAAAACTATATTAGCATGCATGACTTCACACACTGGAGGAGTAGTTGCAAATGAAATATTTCAAGTTGGCTGCGGTGGCAATTGGTTCGGCGGCTGCACTGATAACGTCGAGCGCTTTTGCTCAGTACACCGGGGTCCTGCTACCCATCCAAATAACCAATGCCTCGGGCAATTTAGCAGACATGACCAAAGCCGCTGATGGAAATCCAAACACGGCATGGAATTCCGGTGGACCAGCAACTCAATGGATCGATATTGATCTGGGATCAGATCGAATGTTTTCAACTCTCCGCATGCTACCTTCGCAAAACCCAGCTGGCGGCACTACTCACAAGATTTGGGGGAGAAATGAAGCTGGAGCTTGGTTCATCTTTGGTGAAGTTTCGAAGCTTACCCAAGACAACAAATGGATTGAGTTCAACAACATGATAGAGACCCCAGTAAGGTTTATCGTCGTTGAGACGACCAACTCTCCATCCTGGGTTGCATGGCGTGAGTTTCAAGTATTCGATGGGGGTGAACTTCGCGAAAGTTGCTTCTCGAACGACTACAACCAAGGTTGGGTTCTCTACTCAGCATCAGGTCCAAGCGATAGATGCGCGCACACTCAAGGGAAATATCTCTACAAATTCCGCGACGTGAGCCAGCAACGATCTGGCACACGTGTCTTTGCTTGCTCCACTGCCTACACTTATGGCTGGAGCATAGTTCCAGGCGGAGCCCCAGGCAACTCCAACGGACGCTGCTCCGCATTCCAATCAAATAGACTTTATGTACTGGAGCGTGATTGAGCATAAAAGTACACAAGCAACAGCGCGCAGGGATTCGCCGTTATAGCTTGGTTAGGACTTGCTGGACTGCTGAGGGCATGGCTACCATGCGTCTATGCCCGGCATCATCTTCTGGCTGCTCGTGATCGCAGCCATCCTCTTCTTCAAGCTGACCACGCCCGCCGAGCGCCGCTCGATGATCGAGGCCTACTGGCTGATCATCATCGGGCTCGGCGCCGTGGGCTTCATCTGGCAGCTCCGGCGGAAGGTCATCCGTTTCATTACCGTGCCTCTGCAGCCATCTCCCGCATTTGCTGTCGCAGCGCCTTTGGCGAGTTGTCCGCGATACGGTCGATCCGATCCTTGCCCATCTCGCGCACCTTCTTCCACACGTCGGGCATCTTGACGACGATGGGCTGCTCTGGATTGTTCTGGTTCCAATCGGCCAGCCGTGCGCGCACGCGCGCCAGGGCGCCCTCATCCTTGCGGAACAGCGCATCCGCCCACTGCGCCTTTATCTCGCTGCTGGTCAGGCTGTAGAAGCTCTTGGAACGCTGCATGAAACTGTTGGCTTCCTGAATCTCAGCCACGCTCTTGGGCTGAAAGCCGACAGCCTTGGCCACCGCCTCGGCCAGCGTGGTGTCGATCACCTTGTAGCCCTTGGTGTCCTTGTACATGCCGCTGGCGGCCATGTCCGCGCCCTTGAACGCATTGCGCACCGCCGTGGGAGACACCTCCAGCGCGGCTCGGCCCGCTGCGGACGGATCCAGGTTCATCACGCCACCCACCAACTCGCGCCCTGCCGCGAAGCCGCGGGACACCAGATCGCCCGCCGGCCCCACCACCTCGAGCAGATCCCGTTCCCGGCTTTGCTTGGTCAGCAGCAGGCCGGTGCCGGGCAGCAGGTTGCCCATGCCCAGGCGCCCGGAAACATCGATGGGCGCGCCTGGCAGGCCCGAGACACCCTGCTCAAGGAACTCGGTCAGCTCCTTGCCCACGATGCTGGCCAGCGCCTCCTTGCGCCACTGCTTGGAACTGAGGTTGTAGCCCATCATCTGGCCCACGCCGTCGATAAGGTCCTCGGCGTCCTCCATGAAGGGCACGCCGCCGGCGCCGCCCATCAGCAGCAGCATGGCAAGGGCCCAGCCCACCGCGCGCTTGCCCTCCGGGCCGCCCTGCTTCCACATCCGCTGCATCAGCTCCAGGTAGCTGACGGAATAGGTCTTGAAGACGAACAGCGTGCCGCCCACGGCGCCGCGTGCCCACTGGGGCTTGTTGGCCTTGGAATAGACGAACTGGGTCTCCAGCACGGCCTTGCGCGCGAAGGCGCCCGGATCATCCATGCCCTGTGCCTTGGCGATGCGGAAGGCCGCGATGAAGGTAGAGCGCCGGTTGAACTGCTCGGCCAGGGCGAAGGGCTGGCCCCAGGCCACCTTGGCGCGTTCCCAGGCATTGCCGGCCGCCGCGCGCGCATCGCCGGCCCGCGTACCGTCGCCAGAGCGCAGGCCGCCCGCGCCGCGCGCCTGGGCCATGAGCTGGTGCACTTCCTGCGGCGAGACCACGCCGTCGTCTTCGGCAGTTTGCAGGGCATGGGCCAAGTCCGTCTCATAGCGGAAGCTCTTGTCCATCCAGGATCGACGCATATCGTTCAGTGCCCGTGTCATTTGGCCGCTGGCCGCGCGCATGCCCCCGAACTGGCTGAGCCAAGGCAGCGTCACGGCAAAGGGCTGGGTCATGTTGACCACGGCCGAAGCCAGTGAGCCGCCCAGGTACTGCGCGAACAGCATCCCGCGCACGGCCTGGCCCTCTTCCTGGGGATCGCGGATGTAGCTGCGCAGGCCCATGGCCAGGTCCTTCAGCTCCCCCTGCTCCTTCGGGATGTCGTTGATCGCACGGTCCATGGTGCCGGCATTCAGGCCCGCCGCGCCCTGGCGCGCATTGCTGTAGATGAAGTTGGCCACCACGCGGCCCACGTCTTGGCTGTAGCCCTCGATGCCCTTGCGCTGGATCAGGCGCTTGAGCGCGCTGTGGTTGTTCTTGGTCAGCTTCAGGTATTCATCGAACACCTTGCGCGTGGCCGCGTCGGCTTCCTTGCCCACGACCATGTCCTTGAAGATCTCCAGTGTCTCGGGAGTGATGCCCGCGAACAGCTTGAAGGACTGCTGGCTCATGGTGCCCTGCGTGATCACTGCGCCAGGGAAGGCCTGGGCCATCTGGATCTTGGCCAGGTTGGCGTCCTTCATGGTCTCGTACATGCCGAAGTACTGACGGTTGCCCTCCTGGTCCACCACGTCCAGCGTGTACCGGCCGAAACGCGACAGCGGCGCATACCCGCCGTCCTGCAGATCCTTGGCCGTGGCCGCCCGGTCCACCACCATGTTGTTCAATTGCAGCAGCCGTTCGGCCATGTCAGGCTTGGCCTTGGCATCCTCCTGCAGCGTGGTGGTCAGCAACTCCAGGGCATCGGCCAGCTTGGGTGCGTCCAGCACCATGTCACGCATCCCGGCGTACTCGTCGCCCAGCGCGCGCATCATGTCCGCGCGGGCCGTCATGTCGATGGAGCGGTCGATGGCCGCGCGGGCTTCGCGGTACAGGGCAATCTGATTGGGCGTGGCGCCGAACATCGTCTGCAACTCGGCATCCGTCCAGACCGCTCCGGCCTTGAGCATCTTGCTTTCGAAGCGAGAATTCACCAGCGCTTCGTACTGGGCCAGCGGCAACCCGCGCCAGTCGCGCAGCATGCGGTCGTCCAGGCGGCCGGCGCGCAGCAGCAGCTGGGCCTTGTCGTCGGCGGGCAGGTTGCCGTACTTCTTGGCCAGCTCGTCCACCAGCACGGCCTTGCCGTCCACATCCCGGCCCCACAGCAGCGTGCCCTCGAAAAGCGGCTTGGCCACGGCCTTATTGTCGGCCGCCGAGACAGGGGTCTTGCGATTCTTGCCCACGAGGTCGCTGATGGTGTCCACGCGCGGGAGCAGGCGCGGCGCCCGGTCGGCCGCGTCGTTTGCCAGCATGGACACGTCATCGATGTTGCGCTGGGCGGTCTCGTAGACCGGCTTGAAGGCTGGCGCCCGCTCAGCCAAGTGGCGCATGGTGCCGACGGTCTTGTCCCAAACAGAGACCTTGCCTGGGTGGGACATCGTCTTCTGGAGCTGGTCCAGAGCGCTGTCCTTGATCTCGGCCAACCGGGAGCGGCTGAACATGAGGTCTTCACCACCATCTCGGCCGGCGGCCTCCCGCGTGTTGATCTGCAGGAGGCCCCGCAGTACACTGGCCACTTCTCCTGAGGTGACCTTGCCGGTGTGCCCGGATGCCGCGACAGCTGCATCGGTCCCGGAATCCCTGGCCCTCAGGAGATTTTCTTTTGTGATGACGCTATGCAAGTACATGCGCTGCGTCTCCGGGTTGCGGTGCACCAGCACTGTCAAGATGTCATCGGCCCCCTTGATACGCACCGGCGCGCTCACAAAGAAGCTGTCCTGGTTGCTCTGCGTGGCCTGCATCACGACCACGCCCTTCTCCAATACGTCCTTCACAGCTGCGAAGCCAGCTGCCTTGAACGGATTCATACCGTGCGCCATGCTGTCGCGGACAGCACGCTCATCCAGCACCACGGCACCCAGTTCGGGATTCACGGCCTGGCCACCAGCATCGCGGAACATTTTGGCCGCCCAGGCACGCAGCAGCGGATAGCCCTGGGGCGCCTCATCCCCGCGCAGCACGGCCACGGGCTCGCCCTGCAGCACGCGAGCCTTGTCCACCAACGACATCTCGGCCACGCCACGGCTGAATGACGGTTCGATGCGATCGGTCGCGGCGCGCTGCCCGCGCTCCACAAACTCGCGCGCCGGCAGGATGTAGCCCTGGATGATGTCGGCGTCCGAGAGCTTCAGCCCCCTGAACCCGGGCACGTTGGCCCGCAGCCAGTTGCGGATGGCGGCCACGGCCCGGCGCACGAAATGCAGCTGCGGCGTCTTCTCGGCCATCTCGGCCAGCACTTCCTCGGCCGCGTGGCGCCGGCTCAGATCCGTGACGCCGCGCAGCCCATATTCCTTGATCTTGGCCGCCACTTCGGCATGGCGCATGGTGGCCACCTGGTTGAGGATCTTGTTCAGTTCCGGCCCGAACATGCCGCGCAGGCCGTGGTGGCCCAGCACCTCGTGGTGCAGCACGCGGGCCGCGTCGGTGGGCGTGTTCAGCTTGCTGGCCAGCAGGTAGGCGCGGCCTTTCCAGTAGAAGCCCTCGGGCGCGCCACTGGCGCCGCCGCTGCGCTGGCGCAAATCCGCGCGCCGCGCTGCCTCGGGCACGGCCGGGTCGTTCATGTCGAAGGCCACCACGACTTCCGGCCCGTTGCTCCAGCCCTTGCGGATGGCGTCCACCGTCTCACGCACCTGCCCCACGGCCTGGGCCCGCGCCGCATCCGAAAACGCCGCAGGCTCGGGCCGCATGATGCGCAGCAGGTTGGCCATCTGGTCATCGGTCAGGCCCTGACCATCGGCTTTGCCGCGCCGGAACGGCAGTTCCTCGGTGCGCTCCGCCGGCCCGGCCTTCAATTCGCGTGCGCTGGGTGGCGTGGCATGGGTGCGCTCGCGCACGCCCGGCACATCCTCCCAGCCAGAGCCCTGCTTCTCCACCTGGCGCACCGTCACGCTCCAGACGCCATCGGCGTTGGCCGGCGTGTACGAGACCACGCGGACATGGCTATCCCCGTAGCCCTTCACGATGTTGCCCGGGGTGAAGTAGTCGGCGCGCGCCGCTTCCTCAGCGGCTGCCTTCTTGGCCAGGACGCCGCGAGGCTTTGGCTTGGCTGCTGCAGCAGAGGCCGGAGCCGCAGCCTGGACTGCACCCTCGCTGGTCGTGGAGCTGGGGAACTCGCGCGCGGTGCCCAGCAGTTCGCGGATGGGCGCATCCAGCCGGATCACCTTCACGTCCTCGCCGGCTTCGCGCGCAGCCAGCCACTGGTGGTGGCCGTCGAGCACATGCCCGTCGCGCGAGACCAAGATGGACCGATTCCCACCCTCGAAACCTTTGGCCCGTGCCACGCGCTCGCGGCTGAATTCCGCCTGCGTGGGCTTGAGGCTGGAGGCCGGCACACTCTCTTCCTGGTGCGCAATGCCGCGGGCATTCATGAAGTTGACCATGGCGCCGCGATGCTCGGCCCGGATCTGCGGCATCTCCGCACGCGGCACGCCGATGGAGCCCGAGTCGCGGGAGAACTTGGCCCAGCCGTCGCCCAGGTCGCGGCCTTCCACGGAACGTACTGGCGCGCGGCCAGCAGGTGCTGCAGGTGCTGCAGCAGCATCGGGCATGGCGGCGGCCAGCTTCTCTCGAACCTTGGGCGCCAGGTCAGCCCAGGCGCGCGTGTGCGAGGATGCCCGCGCCAGAGCGTTCAAGCCCTTGGCAGTCTTCGCCACAGCCTGGCGCTCGGCCGCCGGCATGCTGGTCCAGCGCTCGCTGGCGGCCAGCAGCTGGGCGCGCCGCGCGTCGTTCCCTTCCTTGGCGATGGCCACGGCCTGCTGCTGACCCACCGTGGGCGCTGGTGCAGCGGCAGGCGCTACAGCGGCAGCCTGTTCGCTGGCGCCACTTCGGCCAGGTACAGCAGATTGCACGCTGGCAGCAGGCTGTCCGGCACTGCCACCTCGCGGCCCAGCAGGCTGTGCATCTGCCGCGCGTCCTGCCGGCTGACCGCCCCCAGCCGCCGCAGCAGCCGCAGGGCCTGCTGGGCGTTCATCTGCCAGCCGTACTGCAGGTGCGGTTGAATCATCGGTTGCTCCTTGAGGTTGCATGGCGTCAGCAAGACGGAGCTGCAGCTCCGCATTCAGGTTCTCCCAGCGCGCGCCGTGGAGACTGCCTTTGATGGCAGCATTTACACCGCCCACACGCTTGGCCAGTGCCTTGCGCTCCGCGGTGGGCATGCTGGCCCAGGCCGCGCGCCCGGCGTCGATGCGCTGGGCAGGGGTTTGGACTGGCGCTTGAGCCTGCGAGCCTGGCGCTGCAGCTGCTTGCGCGCCATCGTGCTGAGACGAGGTGGTGCCATTGCTCAGCCCCTGCGCAGCTGCAGGACCTGCAACCGGCGCTCCCTGCGCTCCTGCTGCCTGCGAAGATTCCGCGCGCGGCGGCTGGGCTTGATCGGCTTGTGTGCCATCGATGCTTCCTTGCTTGGGGGTGGTGGATGTGGGCGCAGGCGCGGTGGCACGGGCCTGCTGCTCGCGCTCAGCGCGGCGCCGCTGCAGCTCGTTGGCCAGCGGCATGCGGACTTCCTTGGCCTGGGCTGAGCGGAAGGCATTCGACAGGTCCTCATCCGTCCAGGTGGCCAGGGCCCCGCCCTGGATCTCGCCGGTGGCAGGGTCTGCAGTTACCCGGCGCTCGGATGCCTTCTTCTTGGCTGGCGCGCGTGCAGCTTCCTCAGTGGCCTGGGCCATGGCACTTGCCTGCTGGGCCTGAGCCGCCGCGCCGGAGTCCACGGCAATGGCAGCAGCCGCGGAAAGGGAGCCGGCCGCAGGGTCCAGGCCCATGGCCTCGGACGGGCGCAGTTCGCCGATGGCAGCGTCTATGCGAGCGGCATCGAGTTGCGGCGCAGGCGTGATGCCCTGCTCGCGCAGCCGTGCTTCATCGATCACGGGCTCTTGCTGGGCGCTCAACTGGCGCATGAATTCGTCGCGGACCTTGGCCAAGCCGGCGGGCACTTCGCCATCGGCCTGGTTCTCGCTGACCTGCTGGAACAGATCCGGACTGAAAGCCTGGTGCAGCGAGTCCGCCGCAGCCTTCCGGTCCTCGGGAGGCAGGCTCTCGTCCTGAGCGCGCGCCAGCGCATCACGGTATTGCTGCTGGCTCTCGGGCCGGACCATCTGGTCGATGGCCGGGCCGTAGGTTGCAACATCGGGCAGGCCCGCAGGCTCTGCGCCGGCATCCGGGGGCTGGGCGGCAACATCGCCCGGCTGACCAGCAGGCACCCGTGGCTCGCGCATCGCCCGATACCCCGCCGCGCCGCCGCCCATGGTCGCGCCCGACAGCGTGCCCAGCACCACAGCCGTGTCCACGTCCTGAGACCAGTCCTTCCCCAGGGCCAGGTTCTGGAAGATCTGCTCTGCCACCGACTGGGGCAGCTCCTCGAGGAAACCTTCGGAGATGGCGCCTTCGATCACCTGGCGCGGAATGCTCTTGACCGCACGATGCTGCAGCAGTGGATTCGACGCAGCTGTGGCCGCGTCATCGGCGAACTGCTTGGCGATGCCCTTGTTGCCCTGAGCCAGCATCGTCTCGGCATCACCGATGCCCAGACGCTGCGCAACTCTGCCGCCCCCAAAACTAATGCCGGCCGTAGCCGCGCCCGTGGCTGCCGCTGCGGCAGCCTGCCCAGGCGAGAGCAGTCCATCGGCCGTCTCCTGGCGAATCTGCTCAGCAGCCGAGCCCGCGCCCACGACACCCTCTCCCAGTGCTCCCGCTGCTACAGCCCCCTTCAGACCCGCCTGACCCAGCCGAGTGGCAGCAGTAAGCCCACGCGAAACCACGCCAGCAGCACCCATGGCCGGCAGCGATTCAACGACCGCGCCGACGATGTTGGAAGGGTTTTCTACCGCAGCCTTGAACTTGCCGCCCAGTCCCTCCGCTTCCTGGAATTTCCGCTGGGCTTCCTTGGTGGCGTCAGAGTGCCATTCGTTGATGGCCTCGCGCGCCTGCTTGGGCCGGAAGCCTACTGCACCACCCTCGTTCTCCAGAATCTTGCCCGCCCGCCCGCCGGTGACGATATCAGCCAGGCCGACAGCAGCTTCAGGGACGGCCACAGCGCCCTTGGCAACCCAGGCCGCCGCGTCGCGTGCGTAGTCGGTGACGCTGCGCCCTGGCGGCTCCTTGCCATAGTCAGGATCCGCGAACGGATTCTTGGTCTGAGGCTTGGCGCTCGGCGCTTCGGCGCCGTAGTCGGGATCGGTGAACGGATTCTGTGCCATCCCCCCACTCTCAAGGAGAGGTGCGGGGGCGGTCGAACCCTAGCCGGGGGCGGATGCAGAGCAGCCCCTGGGCGGTGGGGCGTATTTTGATCGGGAGGACAGCGGCCCACTCTGGAGATGGGCATTTCCTTCTGCATTTGCCCCCGAAGGTGCCGCCGCGCGGTCCAGCGAGTCCATTGCGATGTCGATAGCCGCGCGCGCCCTGGAGAAATCGACGGTCCAGCTGGTGTCGGGTGCCAGCGGCAAGTCTGGCCGGTCGGTGGCCACGCAGCCGCCGTGGAAGTCGAACTCGCGGCGCGCGAGCAGTAGCACGTCGCGCACATAGGCCAGGTCGGCGTCGGCGGGCCGCGCGCCCGCTTCAGCCCGCCGCGCCGCAGCCCTCGCACGATGCGCCGCGCACAGGGCTACGCAGACCAAGGCAAGCGCCAGGAGCAGCGCACCGGAGAGGATGAGGATGGGGAGATGTGCCATGCCCCAGTGTCAGCACCGGGGCGGGATCGCGCGAACCCTGGGCGTGGCTGATGGGTGTGGTACTGGGCGCACTGACGCTGCAGGTCACGTGGTAGCCCAGAAGCGACGAAGCCCGCCGAAGCGGGCTCTTTACAACAAAGGGCGTGAAGTCTTTCGAGGGTATCAAACAGCGCGCTACAACGTCACGCACCTGCCAATTCTCGATGTAGAAATGTAGACTCGGAGTGTTTCGAAAGCATGTCATAGACATACATCGTTTTCACATTATTTGCCGCCGCTGCGTCGGGTATTAATATTTTACGCCGTTGCGCAGGGTTGCTTAGCTCCTGTGTCACCACCGTGTAGTTATACGCTTTAGCCACAGCAATTAAGAAAGCATCAGCCACTTCATTCTTGGCAAATTCTTTTTTTGCGTGCTCTTTAAAGTTACTGGCGTTGGCCCACTGCATTATTGAGCCATACTCCGCCATTACCTTAACATCAGCCATGTCGTCAATAAAGAACGTGGCAGGCAAAGTTTTGACCCAGGCGCAGCAGTTATCTTCCCGAGCAGTTAGTTCATCTTTAACTTTTTTTATCGAGTAGACAATGCCGTTGTCGTGCGCCACTTTGAGCCAATCCCAAAATCCACCGCAAAAATCGAAGCGATAGTACATGTTCTTGGCTTGGATGAACACATTGGCGTCAATAAGATACTTTGCCAAACCTACACCTCTCTTTTCCTGTAAAGCTCGGCCACTGCATTCGAAGAAATATTAAGCAACGCGCCAGCATCCCTAAGCATCACACGACCAGCAAAAGCCTCGGAAACTAAGGCATTGGTAAGCTTTTTGCTATTTCTTACAAGAACTGTTTTGTAATAATCGCCACCGCCATCGGCATTAGCTTTTGCATCGTTTGCTTTCGTTTGGTGCAGCACACTTAGATACGACTCCTTATCCATAAGATCAAGATCCATCGCCCTCTTCGCAATCACCAACCGACTCACCTTGAAATAATTTGGAAGTCTGTACAACGCAAGATCTCCCCAAACGTTCCACTGATCCAAAAATTCATTTTCAGGTGTCAGCACCTCAGCTGCAACTTGATTGCACTTCTGCTCTAGTCCATCAAACCTACCAAGTACAGAGACAGACACATCAGATACACCGCTTGCACCAAGCCAAATGTGCGCTATTTCATGCAGCAGAGTAAAAATCCACGCTGCCGCACTATCTTTCCCATTAATAAAAACGACTGGTGCGAATTTATCCACCAAAGCAAAGCCGCGAAATTCTTCAACATTAAGTGGCTTATGAGCATTGTTTTGCACAACGCCGTTTTTGAACACCAGTATGCCTGCTGCCTCTACACGTTTAACCAACTCCGCGTAATACTGTTCTTTAGTATCACATTTAACTCTAAGCGCGACATCGCACCCAAGAGTCGCAGAGATGCTCTCGGCAACAGCTTTTGCAGAAGCGGTTTTTTGGTCAAAGCTTCCAACAAACGGAAGTTGATCAGCTTCACAATCTTTTAAAAATTCCGAATACCATTCCTGTTTCTTTTTTACATCAGCCAACGTGTCAAAAAAAGCTCGCGAGAGCCGCTTTGCGCCTGGCACTTGCCGCAGGTCGGGTATTTCTGGATCGGGGATGTTAGGCGGCTCGCGTAAGAAAAGGAAGCCGAAAGGCACCTGCGCAATGGAGGCAAATTTTTCTGCCTGCTTCGCGGTGAGCTTGCCATCCATAACTTGCTGAGTCTTCGAGGGACCTGCGACACGGGCAGCAAGTTGCTCGACAGTGGAACCTATGTTCCCTGCCGCCCACTGGAGGACTTCTGGTGCGAGACTGAGCGTTGCCATTTGGGGCGTATCCTATCAAATGAATGTAACAAGCCGTAGAACAATGTTTTCGGTTCGTTCACCTATCATTCGTACACAGATGTAGGGACTGGTCCATCTCCGGCGGTGTTGCATGGGACGGGTACAACCCAGAGGGAGCAACACATGAGGAAATTCCTCAGATACCAATTCGTTCTGCTGATAGCCACATGGGCAACTTGCAGTGTGGCCGCTGACTACGCCACCTGCCTGCTAGACAAGCTCCCTGGGGTCAAGAACGCGCCGGCCCACGCTGCCGCGCTGAACCTGTGCGCCCAGCAGCACCCTGACAAGTTCTTCGAGGTGCGCCGCGGCTCAGGGCGTGGGCTGCTGGGCCCGAAGTCTCCAGAGCAGTGCACACTGGACAAGGCGCGGGACACATCCTGGCAGCCGGCGGCAGGGATGATCATGCGCGCGTGCGGTTGCCTGTACACGCCGAGCGCTGGACCGACGGACATGTGCGAGCGGTATCCGCTGTCTGCGGAGATTCGCGCGCAGCACCCGCTGGTGAAGACGGATGCCGAACTGCTGAAGCTGGAGACCCACTACCGGAAGATCTACACAGCGCACCCAGATGCGGATGCGCTGTTCGCGCGCAAGGACTTCTGGGCGTGGGTGACGCAGGACAAGGGCCGGGAGAACGCGATCACCAAGGGCTCCACCGACACGGTGATACGCACGATGAGCGAATTCAAGGCCAATGACTGGGAGCGCGGGACCATGAAGGCCCCGCCCAGCGGAAGCAATCCGTTCGCTGACCCCAACTACGGTAGAGAGCTTCTACAGAAATAGGCCGTCAACGCGGTGCGATGACGCGAGCTGCCGCGCCCTTCCCATAGATCTCGTCAAACATGGCCGCTTGTCCTGGGTTCGCACGCAATGCGGCGATGTGATTTGCAGAGGGCTGGGCCGTGTTACCCCCATCCACCCTCTGCACATCCCCCGTGGACTTGTTGTAGCGGATGACACTTCCCTCGGTTGTAGAGCCGTCGGCGTTCTTTGTGGCGGGCGTGACCTGCAGAGCCCACGGCGACGGATCTGCATCGCCCCGAATCGCGCGCATGGCCTGCTGAGCCTGCTGCTTCTGCTGGGGCGTGGCATTGGGATCAAGGAGCGTATTGCGCAGCTGCTCTTCCTGGCGCTGGGCCCGGGTCTTGAAGCCGCGCGCTTCTGCCTCTCCCTGCAGGCGCTGCTGCTCAATGCCCACGCGCATGCCCGTGCGCCCTGTTTCCCCGGCCTGCTGCATGGCCTCGCGCTGAAGTCCGCCGGCTTGCTGCATGTCTTCGCGCATGAGGCCTGCGTTCTGGCGCATGGTCTCGGCTTCCAGACCTGGCTGCGCCTGGCGCAAAACCGCGTCGGTACCCAGCATGGCGCGGTACCGCTGCATGTCCGGGCTATTTTCAGCCCCACGCCCGCCGAAGCGCCGCGTGTTGGTGATGGAGCTGGCAGACACCTCGGCATTGCGCAGGTCGTTGCGGGATTGCCAGTCGTTGCCCGAGTGGGCGATGGTGGGCGTGCGAAAGCCCGGAAAGCCCAGGCGCGGCTGCTCGACCTCGGTGCGCTGGCCGGGGGTGAAGCCGCGGGCTGTCGATTGGTCGGCTAGGTTCTGAGCGGCCAGGTCGTTTTGCCGAGAGGGCAAGCCGCGCGGCTCGCTGCCCAGGGCCGCGCCCTGTGCGCTGTCGGAGAAGCTGTTGCCCTGGCGGAAGATCCCGGGCTGGACTTCCTGTGGCGCCGCCGAGCTGGGCGGGCCCATGGTGCTGCCGGCGGATGGCGTGGCCTGCGGCGAGGTGGCCGTGGCTGCTGGAGCTGTGGATGGCGTGGGATTCACACCTGTTGAGGCTGCAGCGGGTGTCGAAGCCGCGGCACCACCACCAGCGATCCCGGCACCACCGGCAAGCGCGCGCGGGGCATTGAGGCCGGAGTTGAGCGCGCCGCTGATGGCCCCGCCAGTTCGCGCGATGGCACGGGCGCTACCACCCAGCGCACCAGGCACAGCATTGGCCAGGTTCGACACATTGCGGCCCAGCTCGGTGTTCATGGGATTGGACTGCGAGCCATCTGGTGTCGGCGCCTTGGGGTAGCCGCCCAAGGGGATCTGGTCCTCTGGCCGGCCACCGTTGGCGAAGAACACCTTGGGCTTGAAGCCGCGCGGCACGAATGCCTGTTCGGGTGCTGGTGTGTGGGTGGCATCGACGGCGGCCTGCAGCGCGCCCGCGCCGCCCATGGCGTGCACGGTATCGGGTGGCAGCACGAACTCCCCAGGCTTGAACATGCCGGGGATGGAATCGGGAGCTTGGTTCTGTGCCTGAGCTCTCTGCGCTTCCAGCACCGATGTGGGGCCGAAGCCCAGGCCAGGCCCTGGCTGGCCCCGCTCCTGCTCGCTGCCGCGCGGCCGGAACCCCAGGCGGGGCTGGTTGGCCAGCGCTTCAGCCCTGGCCTGCTTCATTTTCTCGGGATCGAATCCTCGCATGCTCTTCTCCTCCTGCTCTCACAGGGTATGGACCACGGTCACCTGGGGCTCGTCGTGACGGGTCGCACGGCGCAGATCGGCGTCGGGGCGGGCGCCGAAGTAGGCTTCAAACTCACCCAGCGCAGTGCCGGAGCGGGAGGGATCGAAGCCATCGGAGTCCGGCAGACCGAAAGCGCGATGCAGCGCCCAGTGCACGAGGTAGGCGTGGTGAGCCTCATGTATCTCGGGTTTTTCGTTGCAGTGGGTCAATTGCTTGAGCGGTAGCCGATAGGCCTCCAGCCGCAGCGTCCCCGCCTCGCGCGGCGCAGGCACCAGGCGCAGCCGCGTCTCGGTCTGGATGGCGAAGCGAGGCTCGCCCGGCCCGTGATCGCGCCAGTGCGGATGTTTGGCATCCAGAAATTCGCGCGACACGAGGTCCAGCCCGCACGCGTGCGATGTGGCCGCGCTCACGAACCGCAGATGCGATATTTCGTAGACCTTTGGATGCAGCTGGTAGCTGACCACCCCGGCCGCGACAGCGATTTCGCACACGGCAGGCGTGGAATCGTCCAGCAGCAGGCGGCCACGCACTGCGGCTTCGGCCTGTGCCTCATTGAGCCAGGCCAGCACCTCGGGTTCGCCCCAGAGATAGGGTTGCTCCCGGTCAAGGGAGTCCACCCGGAACTGTTCCACCAGCTGCTGAACGTTCATACCGCGCCGTACTCGTCAATGAAGGCGAACACCTTGGCGCGCATGTTCTCCAGGGTCATGGTCTTGGGCACCACCTGGTTGTAGGTGTCCTTGGCGAACACCTGCAGCCCTTCCTTGTCCATGTTCGAGACCTGGTCCAGCAGCTCCTGGCGACGCACGTCCTTGGCGCGCTGCTCATCCTGCAGGCGCTGTGCCTCGGCAAGCTGAGCAGCCGTATCGTCCGGGGGCATGCTGGGGGCCTGCTGACCATCCTGGCCCGCGCCGGCCTCCTCGACCACCGCTGCGCGCTGGAACAGGTCGCCATGGCGCAGGAAGTTCTTGGCGATGGATGCAGGAAGGCCGCGCACCTGCTCGAATTCGAACGAGAGGCCGGTGCCATACAGGCGGTCGATGTACGAGGGGCGGCGCCCGATGTACTGGACCGCGACATTGGTTTCTTGATTCATCATGAGCCTCTGCGGTTCATGCCAGCGCGGAAAGAGGCGTCACCGCCCCTTTTGGCCGCGCGGCGGGGTCAGTCCGCGCCCAGGCCTTCGCCGTGGACGATGAGATCCAGGTAGCCTGCCTCGGCCACGGCCGCGCCGGTGATGGTCAGCAGCAGCGTCACGGCGGCGGGGAACTTGGCCAGCTTCTTGGTCAGGTTCAGGCGCAGGTTCGCCACGGTTGCCAGGTCGATGCCCGCGCCGAAGTAGTTGGAGGCCTGGGGCAGCTCGGGCCGGTCCACGCCGTCGGTGTATTCAAAGCCCAGCGAGGCCGTGACGCCCGTGCCGAAGCCGTTGGACACGATCAGCGACACCGCCTCGACCAGGAAGCCCGGCTGCAGCGTGTTGATCTGCACGACATCATTGACGGCCAGCGCCGCGACGGCGTTGGAACGCACCGGGATGCCCGTGGCGCCCGTTTCCAGCACGCTGCGGATGGTGGTCACATTGCCATAGGGACGGGCGCCGCCGAACTGATTGCGGTCGGCGCCCAGGATTTTGATCTTTGCCATGATTGGCTCCTTTGGAAGTTCAGAAGCGAGACAGGGGGCCGCGCCCCCTGCCCCAGGCCTTACAGGCGGCGGCCGAAGATCGGCACCACGGTGTCGATCACGGTGGCGCCGTGGTCGGTGAACTCGACCCGATCACCCATATCCACGGCGAAGCGGATCTTGGAGGCGCCCAGAATGCCGCCGATCAGCGATTCGAGCTTGTCCTCGAAGTCGTCGTCCTGCTCCTTCCAGAAGTACGGCAGGCCGTTGTGGCGGCTCTTGGCGTAGCCCTTGGCCAGGGCCTGGCCGCCCAGCAGAATGGCGCGGTCCACAGCGAAGGTTTCGCCGAAGGACTGGGGCACGATCACGCCGGCCTCGGTCTCGCTGTCGAACTCGGTGCAGTACTTGATCTGATCACCAGCAAAGAAGCGGATCGGCTTGGGCATCTTCACGATCAGCACGCCGCCCCACAGGGCCACCTCGGGATTGCGGAACAGCGGGTGGTCCTTGGCATTGCGCGCGCGGGCCAGGGCCTGGGCTTGGTAATTCCGGAAGTTCGGGTCGGTGGAGAACTTCTCGTACTGGGCATCCGACACCAGCAGCACCCGGAACGGGCTGTCCTTGGCCATCTCGTCGCCATTGAACTCCACGGGGGGCGGCGGGAGCACCATCTGGCCGATGAAGCTGCGGATGGCGTCCACGTTGGACATCTTCATGATGTCGGCCGTGGTCAGGTCCACCTCGCCGGCATTCACCTTGAAGCGCTGGACCGAATCCCCGTCCACGATGAAATGGCGGTTCTTGGTCGGAGCCTTCACGCGGTTGACCACCACCTTGTTGAAGCGAGGATCCGCCGCGAGGGGGATGCGCCAGGTGATGTTGTCTTCGAAGCCGCGCGCTCCTGCCATGTGCACCAGCGACAACTGGTCCTCGTAGTTGTCCATGGCGCTTTGCAGCAAAGGCTTGGCCAGGCGGTAGATATCGACGGGGCTGCGCACCTCGTCCATCACGCCGCCCAGGTCCAGCGGGAAGCGGGCCTGGTTCACGCGCAGACGGTCTTCGGACAGGCTCACGCCCTCGCCGCGACCGGCAGCGTACTCGCCGCCCATGATGGGGATGCCGCCAACCGGGTTGACGAAGTTGAACTTCAGCTCGTCGCCCTTGCCCTTGCCCAGGTCCATGGTCTGGACGATGGGCATGGTATTGCTCGTCTGATTGGCAATCGAGCTGGCGGCAGCATCGATCTTCGGGAACTTGCCCGTAAGACGGTTGATGTTGGAATGGCGCTTCTGCGTTGCAGTGAAAACGCCCATGGCCTGCTGGACAAGCTTTTGCTTGTCGCTGGCCGACATTGCGGTTTTGGTCATGTCAGTCCTCGCTCAGTTCAGGTTTTTCGGCTCAGGAACGCTTCGCGCTGTTCTTCCGTGAGGTCGTTCATCGCGTTGAAGAGCTCCACGCCTTGGAGCGAATCCAGCCGTTCGAACAGTGACCCGCCACCCGGACGGCCACCCGGGATGTCCGAGAGGCTGTGAGGCACGGGCACTTCGAGGGCCGCCAGCTTTTCCTTGGCAGCGTTGGCCGGGTCGTTCGGAGGATCCTTTGAAGCGGGCGCGGCGGAAGCGGCAGCTGCGGCCTTGTAGTCCTTGAAGAGCTCGATCACCTGCTCGGTGGTGCCGCCGTCCAGCACGCCGCGAGCGGCGCTTTGCGCGTAGCTGGGCATGGCCTTGAGCCACGCGTCAAACTCCGCGCTCTGGGCGATGGAATCCACGTCGGGGTGTGCCGTGTAGATGGCGTTCGTGTGCACTTCATGGGCCGAGGCATGGCGGTGCTGACGCAGCGGAGCCAGCTCGCGCTCGACTTCTGCCTGCAGTTCCGCCTTCAGCTCTGCCTTGAGCTGCTCGCGGGTGGCCGCGTGCAGCTTCAGCAGACCGGCGCGAAGCCCTTCTTCCGAGTAGTCGCCGAACAGCTCCGGATCCGCGCCGGCCTCGATGGCCGCGCCTGCCTGCGCTGCCAGCTTGTCCGTCTCGGTCGGTGCCTTGCCATCGGCAGCGCGTTGGCCCGCCTGTGCCTGCAGCTCGGCCAGGGCGGCCTCTGCTGCGGTGGCACGGGCGGTCTCACGCTCGGCCTCAGACTTCCAGCGCTGTTCGCCCTGGCGTGCCTGTTCCAACTTCTCGTAGGGGATGGTGTGCTTGCCGTCTCGGGCCAGCACCACGGCATTCGCCGGGTCTGGCTCGGCCGGCGCAGCTACGCCCCCTGGCTTCGCTACCGCTTCCACAGCGGGTGCAGCAGGAGTGTTTGCCGGATCAGTGGCGGTCGCTGGCGCGCCGCCGGGTTCCTCGGACACAGCCGAGGTATCGCCATGCAACCCAGCGTTGAGCATCTGGGTCAACTGATCGGCCGACAGTTCGCCGCCCGCGCTATCCAAAGAATCCTGATGTGATGTCGTCATGCCTGTCCCGCCACATATCGCCGTGGCCGCATGGGCCAGCAATCCGGAGCAGCGCCTGGGCGCCGCGCCATCTGCTCTTGAATCCGCAGCGCCGAAGCGCCGCAGTCATCGCCACAGCGACATGCGCCATGGCTTGAAAGCAGTGTCAAAAAGCGGGGGAGGAAAGACCAACCCTAGACGGGGCGGGAATGGAAAAGCCGCCCGAAGGCGGCATGGGAATGGCGGCAGGGCGTTACGCGCCGGCGGGTAAGTTGTCGGCATCGGAGGGCGTCTCGATGCCCTGCATGCCGCGCGACGGTTCCTGCGGGATGGGTGGGAATGTGGGGCTGGTGTTCTCGTGCACCTGGCCGATGTCGCCGACCGCGCCCGGCCCGCCCGCCTGCGGCACTGGGCCACCAGGCGCCGCGTCCGGTACCGGAAAGTCAGGATCGTCGCCACCGGGACTGGGCTTTCGATAGCCGGCGCCCTGCATGATGGCGTCGGCAATGGGCGCGATCAGCGGGTTCGCTGCCACCTGGGCCCCGCCCTGCATCGAACTGAAGGCCGATTGCACGCCCTTGAGCACGGCTGCCGCGACGGTGTCTTGGATCTGGGCATCGGTAAGCCGCTCCTTGATGTCCAGTTCGCGGGCCTTGAGGTCGTGGCCGGCTTTGGTCAGGGCCGCCTGCACCTCCTGCTGGATCCGCTGCTCGACCTGCTCCGGGCTCTCCTGGGAGCCGGCCGCGCGCAGGGCCTCGATGATCTCGCGCTTGTACGGCGTGTCCATGAGCGCAACCATGTAGGGCATGGCGGCCTGCTGGAACTGTGGCGGCATTGTCTTGATGACCTCCTGCATCGCATACAGCTGCTGAGAGCGATAGCCGGGCGTGCTGGGCACGTCCTCGAGCTGGACCTTCAGCAGGGTCCGCTGCACGTCGTTGCTCAGGTAGGTGTAGCCGGCCGGGTCGGTCTCGATCTTGTTGAGCACCACCGACCGATCCTCGGTGACGGCATCGCCCTCGATGATCACCGTCTTTTCCTTGGCGCCCAGGTCCTGGACGATCATGGCCAGCAGCATCTCGCCCATGAGGGTGCGCGCGCGCCGGAAGTTGCCCATGATCTCGCCCAGCGCCTGGTTGGCCTGCTCCAGCTGAGTGCGCTCCTGCAGGCCGCTGGTCGCATTGCCGCGCTGGCCCGTGAAGGCCGCCGGCGCCGCGGACAGCTGCTCGAAGACCGCGCGGCAGTCGTTCATGAGCTGGTGCTGCTGATCGGTGAGCTGAACATCCCGCTTCACCTCGAAGCGCGCGCCATCCTTTGCCATGTGCTCCTGGTTCAGCACCACATGGGCGTTGCGGCGGCCGATGGTGCGGCGCAGGACCGCGTCCGGCATATCCGTCGCGCCCTTGGTGTTCTCGACCCGGTAGGCGGACAGCCCCCAGCGCATGAGCGCCGTGCCACTGTTCAAGCTGTCTTGCTGGTAGATCAGCCCGCGCACGTAGCCATAGGGCACGCGCGTGGAATCCTCGCGGAAGCCCCAGAAGATCACGTAAGGGAAATGGCTGTGCGGATATGGCGACGGGCTGTCATGCAGCTTGTGCGGCCCGAGCCAGTAGCTGCGGCGCACCTTGGCCACGATGGCCTTGAAGGCCTTGGTCATGCCCGTGGCTAGGCCGTAGTTGTGGGCCTGGTTACCCGCGTCGTACTCGACCACGCGGCCATCGGGCGACTCGATCAGAACCACCTCGACCCAACGCCGATACCAAAGCTCGGTCAGGCACAACTGCTTGTTGGTGCGGTCGTACCAGCGCGCTTCTTCCACCGTCCAGCCGCGCGCATCCTGGCCCGCATTGGTCAGGCCCGTAGTGCTGCCGCCCTGGTTGGCCAGCCGTCCCGGGTAGCCCTGCTGCCACCAGGTGGCGCCGTTGCGCCCGCAGGACAGTACCAGTTCGCGCGCCTGCGGAAATGCGCGCGCGATGCGCTCGGGGTGCAGCCATTTGTCCCGCTTGAAATACCGCGCGTCGCTGAGATCCCACTCCTCGGCAGTCCAGTCCCAGCGCACCTCGCTGCGGCGCACGACCGCGCATTTGTAGCGGTACTGTGTTGGATCACTCACGCGCTGCACGCCCACGCAGCCAAAGCCCACGGCGGCCTGGGGCCGGAAGGCATCGCTGCAGGCATTGTCTGCATGGGACTCCCGCTCGGCCTCGTTCAGCTCGACGTTGAGTGCGTCGGCCACATCCTTGCTGCCCGTCTGGCCGTTGGCCGTGACGCGCCAGTCCGTGCGCGTGGTCTGCTCGTAGCCCGTGAGCGCACGCAGCGTGGGCCCGATGCGGTCTTCAATGGCCGGCGGAATGCCCTGCTCCTTCATGGCGTTCAGCAGCTCGGTGTCCAGCTGCTTGCCGTCGGCATAGTCCATCTCCTTGTCGGCCGCGATGCGCCATGGCGGCTCCTCGTCCATCTCGCGCAGCCATTCCGTGTATTCGTGGAGCGACACCTCGCCCTCACCCATGCGCAGATCATCATCCCCGGCGTCGAGAGAACCCTCGGATTCGGGCGAGTCCACGTCCATCGTGCTGGTGTTGATCAATTGAGCCTCCAATCGGTCTCTTCGGGTTCTTCGTATTCGTGGCGCTTGCTGCCGGGCTCAGGAATGCCCTGGACAAAGGTCATTGCCACCGCGTCGCCCTTGTCAGGGGAGCGGCCAAGCGCCTTGCGGATGTCGTCCTTGGAAAGCATCTGGATCGCCGCGACCCGGCCCAGGGTCACAACCTTGTAGCGAACGGCTGTCAGGTCGGCCAGCAGCTCGGGGTCCGGCGGCAGCGCAATGGGATTGGGGTTGGTTGGGTCCAGGGCCTCACGCAGCAGCCAGTACATCTCCGCGCGCCGGTTCCGGAATCGCAGATTGCCAGCCATGGTCATGGCGTTGGACGTTTCCGAGCCGTTGACCGCGAGCACCAGCAGATTCAGTCCCACGATGAAATCCAGGGCGCTGGAGCCGATGCCGATGCTGTCCACGCAGATGCACGCACCGTCGCGCACTAGGGGCGTGACAAAGCCCGCAGTGGTCGGGCCGTCCTTGGTGACCGCGCCGGGCACGGTGATCAGTTCATCGAACCAGGCGCCGTGGCGCCGCGCCGCCGAGGTCTTGTCGATGCCGCCGCGCGCCGGGTCCAGGCCCAGGGCCGTCATGCCACCCTTGGCTTCGCGCGGCTTCCACCGGGCCTGCGCCGCCTTCACCCATTCGGTGGGGATCACCTGCCAGGCCGGGTCCGCGCTGCCGGCATTGAAGTCGCCATTCAGCATCTTGCTGCGTAGCGGCTCAGGCAAGGACTGCAGCGTGGCCTTGTAGCCCGTGGACAGCAGGAATAGGTTGTCGTTCACGCTGGAAGGGATGAACGTCCGGCTCTTGGGCGTCATCAGGTCCGGGCCGACCATCACGGGCTCAGGGCCAGGCACCTCCTGGTCCTCGCCCTTCTCATTGGTCACGAACCAGCGCAGTTCGCCCGGCTTTGCCGGGTTCGGGTGCGAAGGCTCCAGCCACGGCGCCCAGAAGCGCTTGACCCACTCGCCTTCGGGCTCGGTGGGCGGATTCCCCGCGCACACCACACGCTGCCGGATGGTCGGGTCATCGGTGCGCAGCCAGCCAATCAGGGACCGGAATTGCAGTTCGGTGAAGTGGGTGATCTCATCGAAGCCTTTGAAGTCGTGCGCGCGGCCCTGGTACTTGATCCAGTCGCCCGGCTCCTTCACGCTGCCCAGCTCCAACACCTTGCCCTGCGGCAGCCGCCAGATCCCGTCCTGGCTGTTGTAGCCATCGCGCGTACCCAGGATCGATGTCATGCGCTCTTCGATGCCGGTGAGCTGCACGGACTGGCGCCGGAAGATGATGCTGTGCTTTTGCTTGGTCAGCGGCAGGCCGAGCAGCAGATCGGTCTTGCCGCCGCCGGCCGCGCCGCCGTAGAAGACGATATCGGCGTCGGATTCGAAGGCCACGGTCTGGGGGCCAGGCTGCGGGACCCAGATCGGCGCATCGCCAGACAGCAGCAGGGAGTCCAGCTCCGCGCGCGTGTCCGCGTCCAGGCCCTTGAGCAGATCCAGGATGTCGGCTGTGGTCAGCGCGGGCGTGGTCATTTCTCACCCCGCTTCGCCGCGAGCGTGGCCAGCAGCATGGCCGCGCCTGGCCCGCCGTTGAGCAGTGCCGCCAGCCGCACAGCCCGCTCTGCATCGGTCATCTGCTTGAGCATGAAGGGATCGCTCTTCTGCTCGTTGTCCTTCTCGTAGAGGCCGGTGTGCTTGAACAGCTTCTCCAGGATGGCCACCTTGTCATGGAACATGACCTCGATGCCGTACTTGCCTTCCTTGGCGCCGGCATACAGCGCACGCGCGGGCGTGCTGAGCCTGCGAGTGTCCTTCGTCACCACGCGCGAATGGCCATCGCCACCGCACTGCGGGCAGTCTGGGCTGGGCTCCAGCAGAGGGTTGAAGCCAATGCCGCCCTGCTCATCGAAGTCTGCCGGCGCATTGCCCTTCACGGCCCAGAGCTCACGGTCAGCATTCATCTCGCCCACCGTGCGCTGGTAACGGTTGCCCTCGCCAAAGCAGTGGCGGCAGCAGCCGGTCTTGACCTCAACCAGCTCACGGGGATCAGCAACCAGGATGTTCAGGGCCTCGGTGAGCACGCGGTCAGCACTGACCTGGGTGCGCTCCTGCTGCTGCTTCCGTGCCTCTGCGATTGCCGCCTGCAGGTAAGGTTTTGCTAGGTTTTCAGTAGCAATCTGTTTGGCCGTGTGAACGCTATAGCCGGCGCGGATGGCGGCCTGGGCACCGTTGAGGTCAACGAGGTACTCCTCCACGAAGCGCTGCTGCTTCGGAGTCAGAGTCTGGGCATCTGCAGCGTTGGCCTGCAATGCCTTGCGTACAGGCTTCTTGGCCGCTGGACGCTTCGCAGGAACGGCAGAGCCTGCGGCCTTCTTCACGGCTGCAGGCTTCTTGGGGACTGGTTTCTTTTGAGGCTCGGACTTGCCGGCAGGACGTTGGGCCATGACTGGGAGTGTTCCCGCACGACCTGAGGACGTCGAACCCTAGACGGGTCCGGACATCATGTCTGCTATAGAAACATGCGTGCCTGAGACTTATCGCTTCTTAGTGAGTCGATTCGGTCAAGAAGACCAATCTTCTCATCAGCCTTCTTCTTAGCATGATCAGACATGAAGGCAACCAGTTCCTCTAGCTCCTCAACGGTGCCCACCTTGTGGAACGTTTTAGACTTGTTCACAAACACAACGGATTTCTTGTCACGCAGCAATAATTCAATGACATTGCTAAGAGTCCCGGTGCTCTTCGAGTCCCAGATCATTAGCCCATAGTCGGCAACTTCAGCCATCCTCAAATCTTTAGCTGTAAAAAATGCACGCGATCCCTCGCTGTGAGGTGTGACAACAGCTTCAACGGGCCAATCTCCAACATTGTTGCGAGGCACAGGGCCACTGCAAAAAATTGTAGCCCTACATCCTCCGTGATTTAACATATGCCACTGCACAGAGGTGTCCACGCCATCCGCATCACCGACCAACACTTCGAAGTCTTGGTCTATGATGTTATCGATTCGCTTCTTAACTTCCGGATCGAGATTTTTGATGTTCATTGAACCGGCGATAAAAACTTTGGTACTCATCGATGCTATTTCCAAGTTAGGGCAGCAACGTAGATTTTATTGACTTTTTCATACCCTCGGAGCGCTGCGCATGCTGTCTCCATCGAAGCACCCGAGTCATACAGATCGTCCACCAGCAGCACGTCCCAACGTCCCTCGTTGGTGATGTGATGCACAACAGAAAGGCGCTGCGTCAGCGCATCAAGCTTCTCCTGTTTCGTCTGCAAATCCTTCAGTGAAGGTCCTCCAGGCGTCTTCGCAAGTGATTCAAATACAGGTTTTTGAACCAACATGCCCAACGCACGTGCGACCTCCGTAACAGGTTGGCGATCTCGCACTTTCGACGCAGGCATCGGAACAATGAAGCCAACACTGCTGATTTTCGGAAGAATGTTTACTGCCAGCGCTTGAGCAAGGACTGGCACCTGAGCCCAGTCCGAACGATATTTCAACTGGAAAGATGCTTCCCCTACTTCGGAGCGTTGGGTATCAAACTGAGGGTGGCCCCATTCGTTATCTCCAACATACGTACTAGAGAGGACATGCTTATCAAGCGCCCAGCCAGCATCCCAGTCGCCGTGGATTTCTTTCAAGTTCACCTGCATAGCACCACCTTTTCCAAAGAGTTAAGCGATTACACATCGTAACACCTTCAGCCAAATACTTCCAAGATGAACTTGAACGAAGATTGGGGAATCAGCTTTAACTAAATAGATCACCTCAAAACAAATAAAGGCAGCAGTCAATTCGATAAAACCCTATGCACTAAAATTTGACATCAATCAATGAGATTCTGACCAATTCTCTGCTGATAGCAACTGGCATCAACAACTCCCGATGATCTACGCCAGGTCTCAGGAGCCCATCTCAAGAATGAGGTCTGCTTGTCGACTGTCCGCGCGTCTCAACGACTTCAGTGCCTTCACTTCTCGCTCCAACTCCCGCCGCTTCGCTAATTCGTCCAGCAGTTGATCCTGAAGTTCCGTAACGCGCGCGAGAGCCGTATGCTCCAGAGCTACGCCTGCCAGCCCTTGACCGAGGCGAGCGGCTTCAGGGCGGATTAGATGCAACACATGCTCCCCGATCTCCACCATCGTGCGTCCGTCGTTGAGGTGCACGATGACCACATCCCGCGCCGGCCCGTGCTGGTGCACCGGGCGATAGCACTGCTTCACTGCCGCAATCATCCCCTCGCCGCGCAATACCTTGATGCGGTCATCTACTGTGGTGAGATTCAGCCCCGTCATCTTGTGGATGCGGTCGCGCGTGGGCTCTTCGCCAGCGTCATGCAACTGGCGGATCGCCTCGTAGACCTGCGTCAGCGTGGGCACGGCCTCGACCGCGCCCGTGTCCGGATTGCCGCCGGCTGTCTTGTGGATGGTGCTGGTGGTGGCTTGGTTCATGCGTTTTCACTCCAGAGGGGAAGTCGTGCTGGCCATTGGCCGGATTCGAGAATCGTGTGGCGGGTGATGCGACCCCATTCGAGGCCATAGTCCCGATGGGCTTCGCGGCCGCCGTCAACAAGGCGGTATTGGTCGTATGCGACGTGGCAACCCTCGATGTCGGGGCGCGTGCAGCAAAGCGGGAATCCTGTGCGGTCATCTGTCTTGAGCGCGAAGCCCTTGCCGAGGTTCAGGTGCGCGTGCTGGGAGAACCCGCAGATGCCGCACCAGATGCACGGCAGCGCGGCCACGGCGCGGCGGTAGGCCTCACATTCGAGGATTTCCGTCTTGGGCACGACTAGGCCTGTGCTGGCCGCACCCATCACAACGATGCTTGTGCACGCCATGCCGGCCGTGGCGCGGGCACTGTCCATCGCCCGGGCCGCGCGTTGCGCCAAGCGTTCCTCGCGGTCCTGCACAGGCTCGGCGGCTGCGCGGCGGCCGAAGCCGCGACTGGGCCAGGTGCTCCGGTTCTGGATCATCGGATGTCACCCTCCAGCCCCACATCCACCAGGAAGCCGTGGTCGCCCATCACGCACACACGCGTGGGGCCGTACTGCTCCAGGCGGCAGCAACGGTTTTCCGACCAGACGGAGAAGCGGTAGCGGCCCAGGGCATCGGGGCCGTCGATGCGCTCGCGCATTGCGGCGCCGCGCCACAGGGGCGGGTGTTGGGGCATGGCGCGCACGGTGCCGCGCTGGCCACGGCGCGGAAGGTCTGGGCGGAAATCAAGCATGGGCACCGCCCTCCCCTGCGCTGGCATCGAAGTCCTGCACCTCCAGGCCCAGCACGCGCGCCACAAAGCTCTCCAACCGGGCACCGCGCGACTGCTTCCAGCCCGGCAGCCGGTGCACGGCATCGCAGGTGCACAGCTGCGGCAGCGCCAAACGCATGTAGCCGGCCCAGCTGCCGCACGCTGGCGCGGGGTTCTCGGCCGGGTTCTCGACGTGGTGGCCCTGGGCGCGCAGCGTGGCGGCGGCTCGGTTGAAGGCCGGGTAGTTGAAGTCGGGCAGGCCTGTCATCGGACCGGCGATGTAGATGCGCTTCATGGCCGGGCCCTCCGAAAGGACCACGCGATCATTGCGGCGTCACGCTGGTGCTGATTGCTGCGGCCGGCCCAGCCGGTCAGGCGGCTGAAGGTGGCGGCATCGATCTTGGCGCCGTGGGCACTGCCGGCCTTCGCGCTGGGCGGCATGCCGAAGCAGGCAATGCCGAGGCTGGCGCACAGGGTTTCGATCAGCACGCACCATGCATCGATCTCGCCCACATTGCGCGCCATCTTGGCCCGCGCCGCCGCGCTGCCCTGGCCGGTCCAGGTCTTCCGTGCCTTGCGGCTGTCCTCGAAGATCACCAGCGTGGGTGTCCTGCCCTGCAGCGTCTGCAGGATCTGCGCCGGCGCAATTTCTTCCAGCGCCTGCAGCTGACCATCAACGATCCAGGCCAGGCCGGTGTGCTTGCCCGGGTCCATGCCCAGCACCGTGATCGGGCCCTGATGCCCAACCGGCACCGTCACGCGCGGGGCGGCGGGCGCCACGCGAGCGCCTTCAGCTGCTGCACCACCTGCTGCTCGATGTCCACGAACAGCCGGGACTCGTCCCTGTCCAATTCCCTGGCCCTGGCCTTGACGTACTCCCACCACCCGGGTTGCTGGGCCAGCTTGACGAGGTGAGCCACGGCTACCCCGCTGAGATTGATTTGGTGTTGCTGCCATTGATGTTCAGACGACGATGAATTCATGGGTGTCGCTGCCGTGGCTGTTGACCAGCAGCTCGCGCAGACGGCGTTCGGTGGCGCGGTGCGCGCGGATGAAGGTGCGGGCCGGGATCACCTCCAGCACCTGGCCGTAGGCCTCGCCGAACTCGACCAGGTGGCCCAGCTGCACAGCGTTCAGGCGCATCTCCTGGCCATGGCCGTGCTTGCGGCCCAGGTCCACGACAGCCGCCACAGCATCGGCAAACAGGCTCTGGGCCTCGGGCTCGGTGAAGACGCCCATGCCCAGCAGCGTTTCGGATAGGTTCGCGGCGTCGGCCAGGTCGCGCCAGTGCTGCACCGTCGGAACGGCGTAGCCCACGGCATGCACAGCGGCCAGGACTGCAGCAGCCATGGGTTCGCGCTTGCGCTGGTGCAGCGGCTGCCGCTCGCTGGCCGACAGCTCCTGTGCGAGCGTGTAGGCATAGGGCAGCGCCAGGTAGGCGCGGGTAGCGGCCGGATGGATGGCGCTCATGGCTGGCTCCCCTGCTGGTGCTGCGCCACGGCGGCAGCAGCGCGGCGCTTGGCCTGCCCCACGCGCATCCGGTCTGCGCGGGCCTGAACCTGCACGGGCGTGAAGCGCGAGGCCTTGAGCGCAAATGCTTCGCGCAGGGTGGCCAGCTGGGCCAGCACCTCGCGCTTCGGGCCGGTGGGCACCGAGTCCGGAGCCGGCAGCGCCAGGGCTGCGCGCGGGGCCGGCAGCTGCAGCTGCTCGCGCAGGTCGTCGGTCAGGCCCTCCAGCCCGCCGGGCAGCCGGCCCGCCGTAATGGCTTCCTGCACGGCGCGCGTGCGGGCTTCGGGGTCGTGCCCCAGGCTGACCTGGACCACGGGGCGACGGCGCAGCGCGCGGGCCTCGCCAGTGATCCGGCCATAGGCCTCGATGAAGGCCTGCCGTGCGCCGAACTTGTCGCCGGCACTGAGCAGCGGCGCGGCCACGGCCCAGGCCTGGGCAATCTCGTCGGTCCACACCACGGTGGCCTGCTGGTCGGCGCTGGTCAGTGCCAGGCCATAGGCCTCGGCGGGCAGCATGCGGCCCATGGCGTGGTCCACGTACTGCAGCACAGTGCCGGTCAGGATCGGGCCGCGGTGCTCGGCGCGGATGCGGGCCAGGGCCAGACGCAGCACCGGTTTCTCGATGTGGGCCAGGTCTTCAGCCAACAGCAGGAGCGCAGCAGGCCGGACCTGCTGGCCGCTCAGCTCCATGGTGGCGCCCAGCTCCTCGAGCAACCAGTCGGTGTCCAGGTCGTCACGCATTGCCACCCTCCCCGCTTCCCCGGCCGCCACGCTGGCGCAGCAGCCGCTTGGCCTCCTCGATGGCGTCGAAGTTGGCGCTCGTCTTGTCGGCTGCCTGCGCTGCCGTGCCGGTCACGGCCTGGCCGCGGGCCCATTGGGTGCGGAAGCTCTCGGCCTGGTTCACCAGCACGCCGACACCATGGGAGTTCTTCACCACGAAAGCCTCGTTCACGCTGGCCACGTACCAAGCCGCCACCAGCGGTGCCTCCTCGAAGCCCAGGCGCTTGACCAGCGTCTTCACGTTGGCGTTCACCACCTGGTTGCGCACCGGCTTGACGCCATACCGCTGCTCGTAGGCCAGGCTGTAGGCCGCCCAGGTGAGCTTGCAGGCTGCCTGCAGGGCTGTCTCGCCGTCGTCTGGATCACCGCCAGCCCCATCGCGGGCCGACGGCGCAGCCGGCGGGAATGATTCGTTGGCGGTTCCTTTACGGTTCCTATTACGGTTCAATGATGATTTGGGTGCGCCATCTGCACCCCTGGGGTGCGCCATCTGCGGGGGTTGAGGTGCGCCATTTGCACCCCCTGGTGCGCCATCTGCGGGGAGTGGTGCGCCCTCTGCACCCGGTGCGCCATTTGCGGGGGGTGCGCCATTTGCACCCGGTGCGGCATCTGCACCCGTGCCTCGCTTACGCTTCGCGGGCGCTGCAGCCGGGTTGAAGTTGGCCGGCGTGATGGTGTAGCTGGTGCTCGAGTTGATGCGGTACTCACGGAACACCACACCCACGGTCTGCAGCCATGCGATGGCATCCTGCACAGCGCGCTCGGACAGACAGGTGCGCCGAGCAATGGTCGCCACGCCGGGCCAGCACACGCCGTCATCGTTGGCCTGGTCGGCCAGGGAAATCAGCACCGCCTTCTGCGCCGGGGACATGGCCAGCGGCCAGCAGGCCGCCATGATCATCGTGCTCATTGCTGCACGCCCTCCTGCGCCAGGCGGGCCTGGTGCTGGCCCCACAGGCCGGCAATCCACGTCACGCCCTTGCTCGTGAACTTGGCCTGCGTGTAGGCGTGGTCGCTGTGCTGGGCATGCCCGGCCTTGACCACGAAGCGGCCGGCGGCCATGTGCGGCGCCGCCGGGGTCAGCCGCCCGCCCAGGTGGTACATGACCTTCTGGTCCAGCAGGAACTCGCGGAAGCGCTCCTCGTTCGCGCGCAGCAGCTTGCAGACCTGGCGGAAGCCCATTGCCCCGGTCTCGGCAGAAGCGAAGCGGTCCACGAACTCAACCTTGGGCGCGGCCAGGGCCAGCGCGGCCTGCTGCTGCTCGATCTGCTCGGCTTGTTCAGCGGCCAGGCGCAGCGCCTGAGACATCGTGCGCGGCACCGCTGGAGCGGCCTGGGCCTCCAGCTCCTGCCAGCGCTTCACCACCTTCATGCGCGCCACGGCGTCGTAGCCCAGCAGCAGGGTCAGGCAGGTGTCGCGGTCCAGTTCGTACTGCGGGTAGCGCTGGCCGTTGGCACCCGCGTAAGTCGTTGTTTCGCAAACAGGCTTCAAATCTGAAGCCTGCAGGTCGTCCAGCAACGTGCGGATGTCGCGCATCACGTTGCCGTGGTCGCGGCCCGTCAGCTCGGCGATTTCGCGGCTGCTCATGGTCAGCACGGCGGCGGAAATTGCAGTGATCGCGTTCATCGGGCAGACCCTCCGAATTCGGGGGCCCCAAAGGGTCCTATGAGCGATTGCAGTCGGCTGGCAGACTGCTCCTCATGCATCAACTTCTCAGCCACCATCTGCCGATAGCTGCGCTCCCAGGTCATCACGTAGATGGCATCGCGCAGCACCGTGGAGGTGTCCGTTCCCTTCAGCACGCAGTTGCGGCGGAACTGCTCGGCAGTGGACTCGTCCACCTTGGTCTTGAGCTGGATGTCCAGCTTGCCCAGCGGGCCGGCAACGCCGCGCGCGAACATGGGCGCGCCAGCTTCTTCATCCAGTTGGTCTTGCACATGAGCCAGCACGCGCTCAACCTGCTCGGCATCAAGCACGGCCAGCGCCGCCTGGATCGCCTTCACGGCAGCCGCTTCAGCCCGGCTCAGCTTTTCGTGGGTGTCACGCATGCGGGACTACTCCTGGGGTTGATTCTGGGAAAAGGTGCCCGCCGCCTCCCGGGGCAGAATGGAAGTTCCTACACAACCATTCCCAGGAGGGGCGGACATGAACGAAGAGACATTGCGCAAAGCGCTTGTTGCACTGGAGTGCGATGCGCAGATCACGCGGATCCTTTTGGAGCAACTGATCGCGCAAGCACCAGCGCCAGAACTGCTATTGCAGAACTTCCGAGCAGCCATCGAATCGATGACGACCTCGGCGCCTTCGGACATAGATCCGGAGCAGGTAGTGGAGCTACGGGCTCGCGCGGCGCAGACGGAGCTGCTCGTGCGACAAACGCTGCTTGCCTCCAGCGCAGGGAAGCGAGGGAATCAGTAGTCCCTGGCAGCACGTCATCTGTACGCGCCATGGCTGCCACGGATTGCAGGTGGGCCTTGCGGATGGCGTCCGGCACAGCCTGCTCACGGCCTTCCTGTTCCGCGGTGCGCCCCTCGACATTGACGCCATCTGCCGTGACGAAGGACTCCCCAGGTCGAAGGGTGATCGCGCGGCTACGCATGGCCTTGCTCCTGGGCGGCAGGCTGCGCAAGCTCGGGCCAGATGTCCTGCCAGTCGTTGGGGCGGAGGTCACGGCGGGAGACAGTCCCACTGGACAGCGCTTCGATCCTGGGGCTAAGCGCCTTCGGAACCGGACGCCGCCTCTTGATCCACTGGTTCACAGTGGGCGGGGATACCTGTAAGGCGCGAGCCAGGGCAGCTTGGCTGCCGACAAGATCGACAACCGCCTGCACCGCAAGTCCGGGGTGTAAGTACGTCATACCCCATGATAAGGCTCTGCCTAATTTTGATCAATAGGCATTGCCTACGCACACTCACACATGGAACATTAGGCAATGCTTACTGGTGAAAAATTAGGCCAAGCCATCGCTGAAGCCATCGAACTGAAGGGCGTCTCCAAGAAGGAGGTGGCCGAGCACTTTGAGGTAAGGCCTCCGTCCATCCAAGACTGGGTGAATCGTGGAACCATCAGCAAGGACAAGCTCCCAAAACTCTGGAGCTACTTCGCAGACGTAGTCCAGCCAGCGCACTGGGGGCTGCCCGATTACCCGCCAGGGACTACCGCCGAGACATCCAAGCAAGGGGAGAACGTGATCCAGGTCATCGATGACACCCCGCCGCCCGGCTACGTACGCCTACAGCATCTCTCGGTCCGGCCGTCGATGGGTCCTGGCTCGCACATGGACGAGGCCGTGCAGATCGTCCGGCATCTCGATGTCTTGGAAAGTTGGGTCCGCAAGAAGATCGGGACCGTCAATCCCGAGCGCATCAAGATCATGACGGGCAACGGCCACAGCATGAAACCAACGATTCAAGATGAAGACCTGGTGTTTGTGGATATGGGGCAGAGGACCATTGACGCACAGGGTATTTACGTCATCGATGTTTACAACCGCCTCTTGTTGAAGAAAGCACTAATACTGTCTGACGGCACACTGGTCCTTCGCAGCGACAACATCGTGGACTATCCCGACGAAGAGCGAATTGATCTTCGCAAGGCATCTGAGTGCATCAACATTGCCGGCAAGGTGTTGGCGTGGTGGACTATGAAGCATTGAATGCCAACGCCCCAGCCTGAGACCCGAGCCCGCCATGAGCGGGCTTTTTCATGACCGCTGGCTGGCGAGCTACGCGCCATGCAACAAATTACTGTACACGCATACAGTTGTCATGCATACTTTAACTGTGTTTTTAACCAGCACCAAGGATGCACATGACCACTTCCGCCCTCACCTCGTTCCGAGTCACTCTTCAAGACTGCATCGGCATCGAGCACGACATCAAGGCCAAGGCCGAAGCCCGCTTCGCCAAGGTGATTGAACGCAGCTTCCCCAGCCAAGAGGCCATGACCCGGGCCTACAAGCTCTTCAACGATGCGGCCGAGGGCGGCGTAATCGGGAAGGCCAACGAGGCAATGGCGCTTTCCTGGCAGAAGGCCTATGAGGCGGCCCAACAAGCCGGACTTCAGGGGATAGCCGTGGAAGAGGCCTACTTCGAAGTCCGCCTTCACTGAGCGCAAAGGCAGCGCATAGAAATTAATAAGGCAACGCCTATTGCAGAAAATTAGGCATCGCCTTATCATCGCCTTCAACGTACCTAGCCACCGCACATGCGGACCGGCCGGGAAGTTGGGCACCACGGCATCGACCGAGCAAGCCCCGGTCTTTCACAAGTCGCACGCCGATGTTGCTTGCCCCACCCGAGGGGCATTCGTCCGGCGAAATGGCGCTCCTGGGCATGGGCCAGGTCAGCGCGCCGCGTCTCCGCGCGGTTGCCAGTCCGTCAAAGCACGGTTCACGGCATAGGGAAGGAACTGCGGGCGGGATGCCCTGTAGAGAGTAGGCGGGAGGCTGTGAAGGGTGCGCGCCAGCGCATTTGGAGCCGACGATGGAACACCGCCCTGGCATGCCGGTGACGAACGCAGTGAGATGACACCACGGAGCAAATAAACGGTGCGGCATGTTGATGCCGCGCAGCTGCTACCAGATGCAGCACGCCCTCCCCGAGCGCATCGGGGCGAAACAAAAGAGGCTTCTCGATGCGGGAGGCCTTTTCTGTTTCCACCACCACCACAGGAGAGACCACCGTGAACCATTCCAATTCCCTCGCTCATCTCGGCAGCGGCCCCACCGTGCTGCAGCGTGCCGCCGAATCGGTTGCCCGTGGCGCAGCATATGAAAGCGCCCAAATTGCCCCGGCCCCGCAGAGCCAAGTCGAAGCCGCGCTCAGCAACATCGATGCAGGCATGGAGGACTTGCAGAACACCATCAGGCGCATTTCCGGCCGGTTGGAGCCTGTGCTGTCGGCGGCCGGCGTCTCTGCCGAGGGCAGTGCGCACGAAGCCGAGCCTGCATCCCCCACTCCTCTGGTGCGCCGACTCAACGAGCTCGCCACTCAGTTGCGAAAGGACCGCGCAGCCCTGCAGGACCTGGAGCGGCGCCTCGCGCTGTGAGTTTCGGCCTCGGCGCGGAGCCGGGGCCATCACAGATAGGGAATGCGCGGGCGACGCGCGGGGAATGGAAGCAACCGGAGCGACAGACTTCCTAGGCCGTACCCGCGAGGGCCATGCGGCTGCCATGAAAAACAGCGCTCGCTTCTGTGCCGGGATCGCGTCCGGCACCTATCTGTGATGGCCAATCGTGACAGGCATTTGCCCGCCTGCAAGCAGTGAGAGTCTTGCCACCGTCGAGTTGAGAATAAGCCCGGGCGAACAGGCCTGGCCATCTTCATTTCCGGCTGCGATACGATGCCCGCCATACCAATCACAACAAGAGAGGGCATTCAATGCTGAGACTCATTATTTACGTGCTGCTCGCGGCGGCCGCCTGGAAGGCATACACGACGTATCAGGCCAAGACCGGAGGGCCGGTCCCGGCTCTGCTTCTCAATGAGCCTCGCCCTCGCGACATCGATGTCGGCAGCACCACTTCAAGCGCTCCTAAATACACCTGTGACGGTCGCACGCACTGCTCGCAGATGACCTCGTGCGAAGAGGCGAAGTTCTTCCTGCGCAACTGCCCCAACACCAAGATGGATGGAGATGGAGATGGCATTCCGTGCGAGCGTCAGCTCTGCAACTGATCCCTACCTCCTTTTACCTCCTGTTCATGTTCCGCTGAATATGAGCAAGGCATACTGACCTCAACAGTTTCGCGCCGAGCCTGGGCTTCCTCCTCCCTCCCTCTCAACTTCCCAGGCACGCCTTTCAAGGCATCGGCACTTTCCAGCCAGGCCCTGCAGCTTCACCAGTTGCAGGGCCTTTTTGTTTCGTGGGGCCGCTCTCGCGGCATTGGCCCGCCCTGCAGCAATGTGGGGCGGGCACTTTTTTGGAATCCACCATGAGAACCAGATTCACCCGTCTGCGCGGCGAACGCAATGCCGCCGCCTATGAGCCGCGCTCTCTTGCCGAATGGAAAGAAGAAGAGCGCCTGTTGGCAGAGGCTGCAGCCCAGCGCCGACAGCAGCAAGCCACCAACCCCACGAACCCGCCGCCCGGCGGGTTTGCTGTTCCTGGAGTGCCCAAATGCAACGAGTGATCCCCTCCGAGCCCTTCAATCCCGATCCCGATGCGCGCTTTCTGCGCCAAGCGTCTCGCCCTGGTCCTGTAGTCGAGCCGGGCCCGGCGCCCCCGCCCGGCGGCTGGCTGCTCCTGTGCCTGGTCCTGCTTGTGGCTCTGGCGCTCAGCGCGTGCGCAGATGCCGGCGCGGCTCAGGAGCCGGTGGCCAGCGCAGCGGACGTGCAGCGCGCGCACAGCGCCGCCCAGGCCTGTCCGCCCGGCCATGCCGTGGTCTGGAACGGGCCGCAATCCATGGAATGCCTGCGCGAGCTGCCATGACCAAACTCCTCGGCTTTTTCCTCTGGTCGGCCTACTCGGCCTTCTGCATTGCTGCTGCGGTCGCCATTTCCGGAGCACCCCTTTTCTGAACCTGGAGCACCAGCTCATGAGCCAATCCACAGACCCCATCGAAGGCGTGCGCGTCACCCACGAGATCACGTCCAACCACCACGCCCATGCAATGACGCACGTGGCCGAGCCGATCATCGAAATCCTGAGCGCCTACGGCCAGCGCAACGGCAACACGTTTGCCCTGTATGGCGGCCTGTATGCCATGGGCTGCGCCCTGGCCAGCATCGGCGCGAACCTGGAGCCCGGCGTGGATCTGCGTCAGCAGCTCGAACCGATGCTCGCCGGCTACCAGGCGATGCGCGAGTCCCAGGTCAAGGCACAGGCCCACTGATCGCCATGTCGAACACCGAGAAGCTCAACCTCACGCAGATCTGCGCCAAGTTCTCTCCCTGGCTGCAGCTCAACGCGGCGAATCTCGCGGCCCTGGGCGTGCCCATCGAGAAGGTTCAAAGCGCGGTGCTGATGAATGCCCGCGACCTGCCACGCCTGGCCGACGCTCTGATCGACCGGCTCTACGCCAAGCGCGAGGAATTCCTGGCCGGGCCCGCGCCGCGCGTGCCTGCGATCCCTGCGCCCGCCATCCAGCACCTGCCGGCCGACGACACCGAGGGCGGCGCGATTTAGCCGCCCTTCCCCTGCTCTCCCACAACGCCCACCACCTGGTGGGCATTTTTTTGCTTTAACCAGACAGGAGCATCCCGTGAGCAAGCTCATCAATCCCACCCTCAAGGCCAAACGCCAGGCCTTTGCCGACTTCCTGGCCAACAGCGCGCCATTCCTCGGCGAGGAGGCCACCGAGGCACTGAACGATCTGGTGCACGCCACCACGGAAACGGGCAAAGCCGGCTCGCTGACCCTGACGATCAAGATGAAACCCATCGGCGGCAAGGCCGGCCAGATGGAGCTGGACACCGATGTGAAGACCAAGCTGCCCGCGCCCACCAAGGGTCGGACCATCCTCTTCACAACCCCCGACAACAACCTGCAGCGCAGCGATCCACGCCAGCAAACGCTGGATGGCGTGCGCGACGTGTCGCAGGAATCCATTGCCCAGAAGGAGCTGCGCCAAACCGCCGCAGCCCCTGAGCAGCAGCCCGGCCTGCGCGTCGTCGGCTGACTCCCATTCCCTCAACCCAGTCCCTCAAGGAGAACCCCGTGGACCTGCAAGACACCAAGACCGAAACCGCCAGCCGTGAAATCCAGGCAGCCAGCCATCAAGCCGTACGCTTCGTCGGAGCCGGCGCACCCATCGTGCTGCTCCCCGAAGGCTTCACCGCTGAAGACCTGAGCCACACGCTCGCGGCTCCGACCCGCAAGAAGGGCACGGTGCAGTTGAACGATGCCGAATCGTTCATCGCCGTGGTCAACGACCAGAAGGGTGAATCCACTCGTCTGTTCAGCACCATCGACCCGCCCACCTTCACTGCCGTGTTCAACCACATCGCGCTCGGCACTGGCTGGGGCGATCACCAGGCCCGGTACAACGCCCCGCTTGCACCCGAGTGGAAGGCCTGGACCGGCATGGATGGCAAGAAGGTCGGCCAGGTCGATCTGGCCCAATTCATCGAGAGCAACCTGGTTGATGTCGTGTTCATCGCTGCTGACCCAGCCTCGCGTGAACCCGGCAGCCCGGACGGCTCTACGCTGCTGGAGGTGTGCCGCACGCTGGAGGCCAAGAAGAAGGTGGACTTCAAGAGCAGCGTGCGCCTGTCGGACGGCTCGACCCAGTTCACCTATGACGAAGACGTGCAGGGCAGCGCGCGCCAGGGCCAGCTGCAGGTTCCCGAGCAGTTCAGCCTGGGCATTCCTGTCTTCGAGAACGGCGACAAGTGGCGTGTGGATGTGCGCTTCCGCTACCGCATCGACGGCGGCAACCTCGTTATGTGGTTGGAGCTGGTCCGTCCGCACAAGGTGATCGAGCAGGCCGTGAAGGACCTGCGCGAAAAGATCGCCGCCGCCACCGAGCTGCAGATCCTCAACGGCGCGCCGAACACCGCGCGCAACTGATCGCGGGGGCGCCTATCTTGGGCGCCCTTTGCGAACTCCCCCGCCATGGCCACACCACCTGAAAAGGTCTGCACCACCTGCGGCGAGCCCTGGCCCGCCGATGTGGGCTTCTTCCGCGCACTGGTCAAAAGCCCCGACGGGCTGGCCGACCAGTGCAACGCCTGCGTGTGTGACAAGTACCGCCGCTATCGCAAGCGCAATCACTCCCGCCCGCGTATCACCGACACGCTCGCCAGCATCTGGATGCAGCACCCGGTAGCCACGGCCTCAACAGCATGAACCAAGACACCGAGCACCAACCCACGCGCGCCGAGCGCGATCTGCCAGCCGCGCGCCGCGCCGCCGAACGTGCCCGCGCCCTGTGGTGGGACGAGCAAAAGCCCACGCACTGCTTCGGCTGCGGCGCCGAGCTGCCCGAAGACCACAGCCGCGGCGATGCCCTGCCCTGCGGCCACTAATCACCATCCAAGAAAGGAAACCCGATGTCCGAATACCAGAACCTGCTGGCCCGCAAGGCCGAACTCGACGCCCAGATCGCAGCTGCTCAGGCTGAAGCCAAGGCGAAGGCTGTAACCGAAGCCCGCGCGCTGATCCAGGAGCACGGCCTGACCGCTGCCGATGTCTTCCCAGCCGCGAAGGCCAAGGGCAGCGTGGGCGCCCCGAAGTACCGAGACCCCGCCACCGGGGCGACCTGGACCGGCCGGGGCAAGCCGCCGAACTGGATCAACGGCAAGGACCGCGCGCCCTTCCAGATCAAGCCCGCCTGACAGAGGCATGAGCACAGCGCGTGCAGCGCGCGCTGTCCTCATGGGCTCAGTCTTTCATGATGTTTGCTGTCGTGATATCCATTTGTCTATTGCATGAAAGCCCAATTCAAATGCTTCATGCTGAGATCGTCCTTGAATATCTTGTGTATCGATTTTTATTGTCTCGCCTTTGCCCTTCTGTATATATGCATGCACAGGAAATCTGTCATGTACTACGTCATACCCTGAAACTACCCTGAGAGAGTAGTCGAGATAATGACCAGTCGTGACCAATCTCGGTCCGGTCTCAATTAGTGCGGGATGAAATTTTTCAACGTAATTTGCCATAAAGCCTCCAGAGAAAAATTAATGGTACGCAAATGAGCCGCGAGAAAGAATTGATTTAATGTGAGATATTGAAACATGAACATCATCGAATTCGGCGACTGCCGAGACACCATGCGCGCCTGGGCGGCCCAGGGCGTCCGAGCCCAGATGTGCGTCACGTCGCCGCCCTACTTCGGCCTGCGCGACTACGGGCACGCCGGCCAGTTGGGTCTGGAGCAGACGCCAGATCAGTACATCGCGGCCATGGTCGAGGTGTTCCGCTGTGTGCGCGACGTGCTGGCCGACGATGGCACGCTGTGGCTCAACATCGGGGACAGCTATGCCAGCAAGCCGAACGGGCCGGCGGGCATTCCAAAGGCCGACAGCGTTGCTCCACACGTTGCCTCCCGGACAGCGCACGCCCGCCGATCCAGCCAGGTGCCGCCTGGGCTGAAGCACAAGGACCTCATCGGCATCCCCTGGATGCTGGCGTTCGCGCTGCGGGCCGACGGCTGGTATCTGCGCCAGGACATCATCTGGCACAAGCCGAACCCGATGCCGGAGAGCGTTGGGGACCGCTGCACTAAGGCGCATGAGTACCTGTTCCTGTTGTCCAAGGGCCCGCGCTACTTCTTCGACAGCGGTGCCATGCAAGAGCCTGCCGCCGGCGTGAACAACTACCCACCCATGGGCGGCCCCGTGCCAGGTGCGCCACCACAGGGAAGGCTCAGGCCCAGCGTGAAGCGCGGCGGGTTCGCTGGCAAGACCAACGCCATGCCGGGCCGCGAGGCCTTCCGCGCGACCAGCCCAACGCGCAACAGGCGCAGCGTCTGGACCGTGGCCACCCGGCCATACAAAGGCGCCCACTTCGCCACTTTCCCGCCCGCGCTCATCGAGCCCTGCATTCGCGCTGGATCTCGAGCAGGCGACATCGTGCTGGACCCGTTCATGGGCAGCGGCACGACAGCGGCCGTCGCGCTACAGCACGGCCGCCAGTACCTGGGCTGCGAGCTCAACCCCGACTACGAGCCCCTGCAGCGCGAGCGCATTGAGGCCTCTGCCGCTCCGCCCACGGCCAGGCCCCGACGCCGCGCCGCACGACCACCCGAACCAGAGCCCGCACAACGCGGGCTTTTTTGATCCCGAAGCCCTCCCGGTATGCCGCGAGGGCTTTCCTGTTTCTGCATCCCGTGAATCCCAACTCTTCCCAGTGCCAGCAGCTGCTGCAGCGCGCCGGCCACGTCATCAACACCACTGCCACCTGGTGGCGCATCGAACGGAGCAACCCATGTCCCAAAAACTGACATTCGTGAATGGCGCGAAGGCTGCATGCGGCTGCCGCCATGAGTTTTCCTCTGGCGGCGGCGAGTACTCCGATGTCGCCTATGTACATCTGTGCGGCAAGCACGCTGGCGCCCCGGTGTTGGACGACCGCTGGAAGGCCCGAATGCTCGACGGCCGCGCACCAGAGCGCGACGAGATGGGCTTCGGCAATCACCCCGATCTGCCGTGGCTGGACGAAGGCATGATGCCGCGCAGCTTCTTCGCCGCGCTCGGCCTTGAACTGGCACACACGTCTGCCGAAGATCAGTTGGACGGCGATGTGCTTGGCGCCATGAGCGAGGCCGTCAACTGGACCGACTGGCAGCCCACCGCACCCCAGGGCGACGGCTGGAAGCTGGTTTCCATCTTCGACACCGAAGACGGCCCCGTCGCGTGGTGGCTGCGCGAGCTGCCTGAAGCCGAAGACGGCACAACGACCATCCGCAACCTGCAGGCCGAGGTCGAGAAGCTGAAGGCTCGCATCGGCCGCGCCGAGGCAGCTCCTGCCGCTGTGGCGCCCTTCGGCTACGTCAACACGCACACAGGCCAGTTCTTCACGGAGGTGGAGCCGTGCCGCCAGGGCAACGAAGGGCACTGGCGCACCGTGTACCTGCAGCCTGCCGCTGTGGCTGGGCCGGCCTGGGACAAGACGCGCGACTCCCTGGCAACGCTGCTGTTGGGGCTGGCGCGCCGTCCCTTTCTGGACTTCGATGTCGCCTGCATCGCACTGGACGCTGCGACGGAGCCCGGCATGCCGCTGGCCTACATGCGCGGCGCCCAGGCAGCGCCCGCCCTGGAAGCGCTTGCAGCCCCCGCCAGCGATGAGGAGGCCGCTTTCACGAAGTGGTTCCAGGGCGAGCAGGGGAAGCCGTACCAGGGCATGTGGGAGTTCGCGCGTGCAGCGTGGCTGGCCCGTGCAGCAGCGCCCCAGGCACCGGCTCCAGGCATGGCTGTCACGGCCTTGGCCGGCGAGATCATCGCCGCGCTTGAAGCAGACGAAAAAGACGGCGGATATGACCTGACCTCGGGCCTGTTCGGGCCCAAGTTTTCCGCACTCGTCCGCCGTTGGGCCGCATCGGAGTGGGCCAACGTCACCGCACCCCAGGCACCCGACTGCACACGCTGCAGCGGCTCCGGCGAAGACCCCGAGGGCTATCTGACGCATGGCCACGGCCCCGATGATCACACCGTTGATGGCCCGTGCCGCGAGTGCGATGGCTCCGGGGCAGCGCCCCAGGCACCTTTTGCGCCCTGGGCCATGCCCGTGATGCAGGTACACCCTCTCGAAACAGCCCCGAAGGACGGCACGATAGTGCAGTTGCTGGTCCAGTTTGTGGACCACCCGCCAGGGCAAAAGTCCGTGCTCAACGGCGCCGGGCCGCTTTATGACACAGCGGACCCATGCTGGACCATCGGCGGCAACACCGTCGAAAACACTGGCGTGGATCACTGGCAGTTCGTCGGCTGGAACTGGGAGCAGGACTGCTTTGTGGACACCAGCACCGATGCGGGTCACCGCGTCCTCGGCTGGGCTCCTTTCGACGTGGCAGCACCTGCTGCGCCTGCAGTGGATGCGCCAGCACTCGGCGAATGGGTGGCCACGCTCGAAGTGGACAGCGAGGGAGGCCTCGACTACGAGACCGTGCCACCGTGCACGCTGCCGCCCGGCTGCTACCGGCTCTATCGCGCAGCCCAGGCCAAGGAAGGCGGTGCGTGATGGCATGTCCTGGATACACCCCTGCCGTCAAGCAGGCAGACGACGCGATGCGAGCAGCACGGGCCGCGATCATGGTCGCGCTGGAGGGCGACTTCCCCAAGGGCTGCCAGGTTCGCGTCCACCATGGGCGCGGATCTTTCGAGGCAACCGTCGTTGGCTGGATCGCGTATGGAGAGCCGCGAATCAAACTCCGGCACAACCGGACGGGGCGCCACTTCCGCCGGGGAGCCGAGTATGTGGAGGCCCTCGCAGCCCAGGCAGCAGCCCAGGGGGAGCACGCATGAAGCGAGACAAATTGCTGTCCTTTGCCCAGCAGGCGGGCATCGAAGTGCACTACCGCAAGCACCAGGCACGCATCGGCATCGATGAGCTGACTGGTCAGGACTCGACAGGCAAGCTGGAGCGATTCGCCGCCCTGGTGGCGGCCGCCGAGCGCGAGGCCTGCGCCAAAGACGCCGAGGCCTTCCATCACCATGGCTACGACTTCACCGGAAATTTGGAGCTGCACGAGTGGCTCCGGGCGCGCCCCACTGGGCACAAGGAGAGCACATGACCAACGCATTGAACGGCGCAGGCACATCCCTGCGCGAAACGAAGATCCTGATCCCCGAAATCCCCGGCGAGTGGACGCGGCGCATCCGCAGCGGCAGCACGCAGGTCTGGAATGACAAGCACTCGCCGCAGGACGGGCTCCCGGAGGTGCGTTTGGAGCCGCCCGCCAAAGGCCTGATCGCCGAACGCGTAGACGGGGCCTGGTACTGGGTGTGCGGTTGCGAGAAGTGCCTGGGCAGCGGCAAGTCGTTCAACTACTCCCCATGCGATGCGCACGACCGCTGCGTGACCTGCAACTGCACCCGCGCCGAGCTGACCGAAGTGCCGTGGGGTGCGCGCGATGGCGGCTGGCGGTGCAAGCCCTGCCAGGACCGCCTGGACGCGGCCCGGAAAGCTGAAGCGCTTGCCGCAGCCGAGGCGAAGGGCCACAGCGAAGACGACTGCGTCTACACGAGCGACATCATCTGCCCGTACTGCGCCACCAAACAAAGCAGCGATGACCGCCACGATTCGGCTCAGGGCCTCGAATGCGGCACCTGCGGCGGAAAGTTCGACCTGGAGGTGGAGTGGTCGCCGAGCTACACGACGACCAAGGCGCGCGCCCAGGCGCAGCAGAAAGGACCGTGACATGGGCTACATCAACCCCCTGCTGGACCTGCCTGCGGGCCAGGCGCTGCAGCAACTCCCACCTGGTGACCGCGCGCGGATCGAGGCCGTGATGCGCGAGCTGCGCGACCAGGCCAACGTCGAGGCAGAGAAGGCATGGCGCAAGCGCAAAGGCCCCATGGCTGCCTACTGGCGCGCCGTGGCCACCTATGCCCGCCATACCGCGCACGCACTCTCGAAAGGACAGACCCCGTGACAACAACGAAGACCATCGCCATGGAAGGCACGCCCGTCGAGATCGGCGCCGCCGTATTCATCAACCTGTGCATACCAGCGGTCCAGCAGGCGCAGACCCAACTTCAAGCCACGCCAAACCAGCTCGCACAGCTGTACTGCGGCTTTCTGCAGGCATGCATGGGCGCCATGGCCAATGACTTTGGCCAGGAACAAGCCGCATCCATCGGGCAGACCATGGTCGATACATTCCGGTGTGTCGATATGGGCCGGGACGCGGCAAAGCACTGAGGAGAGCACCGTGACCACAGCACCAACACCCTCCGAGGCGCATGAGCTGCTCGACTGGTTCCGCGAGAGCGACGGCTTCGGCCAGGGCACAAAGGCGCCGCACAAGTGGGTCCTGCGAGCCGAGCAAGAGTTGCGCCGCCTGCAGGCCGACAACGAGGCCATGCGCGAGACGCTGGAGTTCGTGGAGCGCTGGGCCGTGCACCACGCCAGCAAGCCGCACATGACGGCAGAACTAGCCCTGGGCAGCATCCAGCATCATCCCGAAATCCGCGCCATCACCGAGCGCTACGCAGACGGCAAGCGGCCGGAGACCTTCGACCCATACGCCCGCATCGCAGAGCTGGAGGCGCGCAAGCCGCTGCCGCTGAGCGATGAGCAGATCGACGCCATTGCCGACGGCATGCCGCGCGGCCTGGCCGGCTTCATGAAGACCTGGGGCTGGCGGCAGTTCGCGCGGAAGATCCTCGACCTGCGCGCCATGCCGACCTGGGAGCCTGGGTTTGATTTCATGGCCCCAGGGCAGGAGGAACTGGCAATGCAGTTCTGCCTTGAGATCGCTGGCCCGCGCGGCAAGAAGGGCAGCCCGCCCGATCCTGTTCGCTTGATGGAGATGTGCCAGGCGCTCTACAAGGCCGAGGCGGACGCGCGTCTGGTTGACAAATCGCCGGATCTGCAAGAACCGTTGGTTGACAAAACCGCGAATTTGCAAGATCGGCCGCTGCCGCTGAGCGATGCCGAAATCATCGCGGCCCAAGCAGCCCTCGCGCTTTCTCGCTCCCGCATCGGCCTGCCCTGCAGCAGGTGCGAGTCCGGGAAATACCGTGCTGACAGCAATGCGTATCACGACTTCCACCGCTGCGACAGCTGCATGCATGTGCCCATGTGGGGAGAGGACGGCAAGGAGATCGGCCCGCCAACGTGCGCAGGAGAATCGTCATGAAGATGGCCAAGCCCAGCGAACGCGACATCGACGCGGCCGGGGAACTGCTCTCCCTGATGAACGACCTCTCCAGCGGGTACTGCCCGTGGGATGGGGACGAGGACGCCACCTACTTCGATCCTGATGACCGCCAGCACCTGCGCCGTCTCTACGACACTCTCGACAGCCTCCTGGATCGCGCGCCAGGCTTCACTAACCGCGTGATCGGCGGCATGTGCTACGTGATCTGCTGGGACCGCAATGAGATCCTGGACCCGGCGGACGATTGCCTGTCTCTGCACCCTGACCTGCTGGCCGGGCTGCGCCTGCTGCAGGCCCAGCGCGCGGACTTCCTGCCGCGCTTGGAACGCGAGGCGCGCGCGGCCGTGGCCAGCACCATCGATGCGGCGGCCACGCGACACCTGGCCGAAATGCGGCTGTCCTCCGACGTTGCGGCGATCCGGCGCACCACGCCCAACTGCTGGCTGCCATAGCGCTGCCGCAAACACCCGTCACCCAGCCCCGCCCTTGAGCGGGGCTTCTCACTTCTGGGCCTGCAATGAACATCAACCAGCTCACCACCTTCTACGGGGTTCCGGTATTCCAGACTCCATATGCAGAGACCGTTCATGTGTCCTGGGAGTTGCGCCGGCACCCAATCGCCAAGCGCCGCCGACGCTGGGCCGCAGTCCGCGTGGAAAGCAGCTCGCCTGCTTGCTTCCGAACCCCACAAGGACTGTTTATGCATCCGGCCATGTTCGCTCGGCTGCGCGAGCACTTCGGGGGGTACACACCGCCATGACAACAGCCACCAACGCATGGGAGGCCGCTGACAAGGCCTACCAGGCTCATCACTTCGCGTGCCCCCAGTGTTGCACAGCTGGCGTCCTGCCTGGGCGGCAGGAGCGTTGCCATGCTGGGCAGGCGCTCTGGAGCCAATACCTCAATGCCGGTACGCCGCCGCACTTCACCTGGATAAATCAACCCAGAGTGCGCGGAAAGAACCCGTTTTGAGTTCCAAATTCGGTGGATTACATGAAACACACAGTTACAGAACCTGGCGCCCCAGGAAATACCGTGCCATCCCAGGGCGCGGATTGGGTGCTTGCCACGAAATACAAGGAAATGACTGGCATCACGCCCATGACCATCCATAACCGCCGTCGCGCCGGCATTTGGCTGGATGGCACGCACTGCGGCGTCGTGGGCAGACACCTCTATGTAAACGTAAAGGAAGCAGATCAGTGGATAAAAAACCAGCTCCATCAACTCCGGCGGGCGTGACAGTCCGGGAAATGGCCACGGGCGCTCGAATTCAGATCGCGTTCTCGTGGCACGGGCAGCAATGCCGGGAGCTCCTGCCTCCTGGGCCGGTCAACAAGGGCAGCATCCAGTACGCAGCGAACCTGCGCGCTGAGATTCGGCGCAAGATCACAGATGGCACGTTTGTGTACGCTGAATACTTCCCGGCCAGCGCGAAGGCCCGAGCGCCAGATCCGCTTTCCTGCCTGATGGAAGAGATGTTGGTGAAGCAATTGGAGCTGTACCGCAGGCAGGTCGAGAACGAGAAGATGTCGCCGGCCACATTCCGTGGCTACGAAAAAAGCATCAGCGGGGAGCGCATGCGGCGATGGCATGGCCTCAAGCTCCATGAAGTCACGCCTTCCGCCCTCCGGGAGTGGATCAGCGGGATGGAATGCACCAGCAAGGCTATCCGCAATATGCTGATTCCATTGCGCAGCGTGTTTGAAGATGCGCTGAACGACGGACTCATCGAGTTCAATCCCTTCGACCGGCTCGCGCTCACCAAGCTCATCCGCCAGACCAGCCGGGCCAGCGACTATGTGATCCAGCCCTTCACTCAGGCGGAGCGGGAGCAGATCCTGCTGGCGTGCAGAGACGATGAGCGGCCGATGGTTCAGTTCTGGTTCAACACGGGTCTGAGGCCGGGCGAACTGCAGGCCCTCGAATGGAGACACATAGACTGGGAGAAGGCAACGGCCCGGATCGAGCAAAACCAGGTCGTGGGTGTGCTCAAGGCACCAAAGACGGCCGCAGGCATCCGCAGCGTGGACCTGAACTTCGAGGCCATGGAGGCCCTGCGAACACAGAAGGCCTACAGCATGCTCCGCGGCGCACGGGTTTGGCTCAACCCTCGGACGCTCGAGCCGTGGACAACTGATGCCCAGGTGCGCAAGACCGCATGGATGCCCATCATGCAGCGTTCCGGCATCTCATACCGGAACCCCTATCAGGTGCGGCATACCTACGCTTCTTCGATCCTGACCGCCGGCGCCAACCCGTGGTATGTCGCCCAGCAACTGGGCCACGAAGATGTGGAGATGGTCTTTCGCACCTACGGGAAGTTCATCCGCGAGGACTACCAGAAGCCCCGGGCCACGCTCCAAGCGGTGAACTGAGCCCGTGTGAATCCGGTGTGATTCCGGTGTGAATTTCAGGGCAACACAGGGCAACGAGCGGGCAAGAAAAAACGCCACACATCGGGTTCTCCGTTGTGTGGCGTTGTTTTGGATGGTGGAGCTGGCGGGAATTGAACCCGCGTCCGCAAGCCTTCGCCGGGCAGATCTACATGTTTAGCGTTCTGTTTTGAGTCTCGCCTCCCAAGTCGCGCAGGCGCACGCTACCCGGGATGCCAGCTTCCTTGGATCTTGCCACGTACTAAGAAGCCCAGCACGCAGCCAGCTGATGTAAATTCCCTTGCAGCCGGGAGGTATTGCTACCCCCTTGCCCAGCCCATCAGCGTGCTGTTGCAAGGCTCACCGGATTTAAGCGGCGAGTGCGAAACGTTCGTCGTTTGCAGTTAGTTTTTTGAATGGAGATTTACGAGCGTCACTCAAGCTCGACATGCACCACACCGGTCCCGAACCCACGTCGAAACCAGGACAGCCCCAAGGCTCCTATCTTAGCCTCTTTCCAGCAGTTTCAAGAGCTCCAGCGGAGAATAGATTTGCGCATCCGCCTGCCACTGCAGCGTATCGCCCGCTGCACCAAGGTAGCCGTAGCAGGCCGCCACGGTCTTCATGCCTGCGGCCTTGCCTGCAACGATGTCGCGCTCATCATCACCCACATAGACAAAACACTGCGGGGGCAGGCCGATACGCGCGGCAGCTTCCAGCAACGGCGCTGGATGGGGCTTTGCGTGGGGCGTGGTATCACCGCTGACGATGGCACCAGCGCTCGCGAAAAGCGGCATCTGCTGCGTCAGCGGATCGGTGAAACGCATGGATTTGTTGGTGACCACACCCCAGGGCATGGATGCCGCCTGGAGCTGTGCAATGAGCTCCGGGACACCATCGAACGCATAGGTGCGCTCGGTCATGCACTGCTCGTAGTTGCGGAAAAACTCCTCGCGCATCTCCGGAAACTCCGGCGAGTCAGGCGTGAGCCCGAAGCCCACCCCCAGCATCCCCCGTGCCCCGGCGCCCGCCATGGGCCGATACCGCTCATAGGGAAGCGACTGCAGGCCACGGTCAATGCGCATCCTGTCTGCGGCCGCACCCAGGTCGGGTGCACTGTCGATCAAGGTGCCGTCCAGGTCAAACAGAACAGCTCGGACTTCTTGCCACATGCGGCTCACCCTTCTGCCCGGCGCGTTGCCAGCATGTAGTTCACCGATGTGTCCGCGCTGAGCCAGTAGCGCCCGGTGATGGGGTTGTGCTGCAGGCCCTTGCTGGCCTGCAGGTCAAGGCCAGCCTGACGGGCAAACATGGCGAGTTCGCTGGGCTGGATCAGCTTGGCGTACTCATGCGTCCCCTTGGGAATCATCTTGAGCAGGTACTCCGCCGCCACAATGGCCAGACCAAAGGCCTTGGCACTGCGGTTGATCGTGGAGAAGAACACCCAGCCCCCAGGCTTGACCAGCTCGGCGCAGGCCGCGACCACGGAAGCGGGATCGGGCACATGCTCGAGCATCTCCATGCAGGTCACCACGTCAAAGGAGCCCGGCTGCTCCTCGGCCAGACGTTCCACGCTGACTTCGTGGTAGTGGATGTTCGGAGTACCCGTCTCCAGCGCATGCAACTGGGCCACGCGCAATGCCTTGGTGGCCAGGTCGATGCCCACCACCTCTCTCGCCCCCTTGCGGGCCATGGAATCGGCGAGGATGCCGCCACCGCAGCCGACATCAAGGACCCTGCGGCCCTTCAAGGGAGCTTGCGCATCAATCCAGTCCAGGCGCAACGGATTGATCTGATGCAAAGGTTTGAACTCACTTTCCGGGTCCCACCAGCGATGGGCCAGGCTGGAGAATTTCTCCAGCTCCGCCGGGTCGGCATTGACGTTGATTGCGTTGCTCATGGCTCGATTGTCGGTGATTGCGACGACCGTTCGGCCATAAAAAAAGCCCCGTTGCCGGGGCTTTTGCGGGAAGCAATCGAAAGATTACTGAGCGGCGCGGGTGCCGACCACTTCGATTTCCACGCGACGGTTCTTTGCGCGGCCTTCCTTGGTCTTGTTGTCGGCGATGGGCTGCTTTTCGCCCTTGCCTTCAGTGTAGACGCGGTTCTTTTCGATGCCCTTGGACACCAGGTAAGCCTTCACAGCTTCAGCGCGGCGAACCGACAGCTTCTGGTTGTAGGCGTCAGAGCCAACGGAGTCGGTGTGACCGACGGCGATGACCACTTCCAGGTTGATGCCCTTGACCTTGGAGGCCAGGTCATCCAGCTTGGCCTTGCCTTCGGGCTTCAGAACCGACTTGTCGAAGTCGAAGAAAGCGTCAGCAGAGAAGGTCACCTTGGAAGCCACGGCCGGAGCGGGAGCCGGTGCCGGAGCGGGAGCTGCCGGAGCGGGCGTTGCGGCAGGAGCCACAGCGGCTGCCACAGGCTTCAGGGCACCGTCGCAGTCAGCTGCTGCAGTGGCGGGCGTCCAGTTGGCATCGCGCCAGCACAGTTCGTTCGTGCCGTTCTTCCACACCAGTTCGCTGGTGCCGTTTTGCCAGTTGTCGATGGTCTTGCCACCGTCAGCAGCCTTCACTTGTGCGCCAGCAGCCGTTGCGAGGGCGGCAGAGGCAAACAACATCGCCACTTTGTTCAGTTTCTTCATGGTTCTCCTCTTGGGGAAAAAGCCGCAGCAGGGCTGCGAATCTGTGGACGTTATCAGTGACCATCACCAAAAACGTTGAATTGATTGTGCCATACGTCACAAGCAGACGGACCGCCAAGCGGGCGCCAACAAGTAGGACAGCGGCGGAATTCCAGGGTTATGTTGCTCGGCTGCTACACGTCATTCGACCTAAAATGGGCCTTTTCCCGCCGTCAGAGTATCGCCACACATGACCCAGTTTGCTAAAGAAACCCTGCCCATCAGCCTCGAAGAGGAGATGCGTCGCAGCTATCTCGATTACGCAATGAGCGTGATCGTGGGCCGGGCGCTGCCCGATGCGCGAGATGGTCTCAAGCCTGTGCATCGGCGCGTGCTGTTCGCCATGCACGAGCTCAACAACGACTGGAACCGGCCGTACAAGAAGTCGGCGCGTATCGTCGGCGACGTGATCGGTAAGTACCACCCGCACGGAGACAGCGCGGTGTACGACACCATCGTGCGCATGGCACAGGACTTCTCGCTGCGCCACATGCTGGTCGACGGGCAGGGCAACTTCGGTTCGGTGGACGGGGACAGCGCGGCGGCGATGCGTTACACCGAAATCCGCCTGTCCAAGATCTCCCACGAGATGCTGGGCGACATCGACAAGGAGACGGTGGACTACGGCCCGAACTACGACGGCAGCGAGCGCGAGCCGCTGGTGCTGCCTGCGCGGCTGCCCAACCTGCTGGTCAATGGTTCCTCGGGCATTGCCGTGGGCATGGCCACCAACATTCCTCCGCACAACCTCAACGAGGTGGTGGATGCCTGCCTGCACCTGCTGCAGACGCCTCAGGCCACCATCGACGAGCTGATGGAGATCATTCCCGCGCCTGACTTCCCCACGGCCGGCATCATCTATGGCATCAACGGTGTCAAGGAAGGCTACCGCACGGGTCGCGGACGCGTGGTGATGCGCGCCAAGTGCCACTTCGAGGACATCGATCGCGGCCAGCGCCAGGCCATCATCGTTGACGAGCTGCCCTACCAGGTCAACAAGAAGACGCTGCAGGAGCGCATGGCCGAGCTGGTGCACGAGAAGAAGATTGAAGGCATCAGCCACATCCAGGACGAGTCCGACAAGTCGGGCATGCGCCTGGTGATCGAGCTCAAGCGCGGCGAAGTGCCCGAGGTCGTGCTCAACAACCTGTACAAGCTGACCCAGCTGCAAGACACCTTCGGCATGAACATGGTGGCGCTGGTCGATGGCCAGCCCAAGCTGTGCAACCTGAAGGATCTGGTCGAGGTCTTCCTGCAGCACCGCCGCGAAGTGGTCACGCGCCGCACGGTGTATGAGCTGCGCAAGGCGCGCGAGCGTGGCCATGTGCTGGAAGGCCTGGCGGTCGCGCTGGCCAATATCGACGACTTCATCGCCATCATCCGCAACGCGCCGACGCCGCCTGTGGCCAAGGCCGAGCTGATGACGCGCAACTGGGACAGCAAGCTGGTGCGCGAGATGCTGACGCGCACCCGCACCGATGGCGGCGTGGTCAACGCCGACGACTACCGCCCCGACGGGCTGGAGCGCGAATTCGGCATGCAGGCCGATGGCCTGTACCGCCTGTCCGAAACCCAGGCCCAGGAAATCCTGCAGATGCGCCTGCAGCGACTGACCGGCCTGGAGCAAGACAAGATCGTCGCCGAGTACAAGGACGTGATGTCCGTCATCGAGGACCTGCTGGACATCCTGTCCAAGCCCGAGCGCGTGTCGGCCATCATTGGCGACGAGCTCAAGCAGATCAAGGCCGAGTTCGGCCAGAGCAAGGTCGGCGCCCGCCGCAGCACGGTCGAGTACAGCGCGCAGGACCTGTCCACCGAGGACCTGATCACGCCCACCGACATGGTGGTCACGCTTAGCCACACGGGCTACATCAAGAGCCAGCCGCTGTCCGAGTACCGCTCGCAAAAGCGCGGCGGACGCGGCAAGCAGGCCACGGCCACCAAGGAAGACGACTGGATCGACCAGCTGTTCATCGCCAACACGCACGACTACCTGCTGTGCTTCTCCAACCGCGGCCGCCTGTACTGGCTGAAGGTCTGGGAAGTGCCTGCAGGTTCGCGCGGCTCGCGCGGACGCCCCATCGTCAACATGTTCCCGCTGCAGGATGGCGAGAAGATCAACGTGGTGCTGCCGCTGACGGGCGAGTACCGCAGCTTCCCGGCCGACCACTATGTGTTCATGTCCACCAGCATGGGCACCGTGAAGAAGACGGCGCTGGACGAGTTCTCCAACCCGCGCAAGGCCGGCATCATCGCCGTGGGCCTGGACGAGGGCGACTTCCTGATCGGCGCAGCCCTCACCGACGGCAAGCATGACGTGATGCTGTTCAGCGACGGCGGCAAGGCCGTGCGCTTCGACGAAAACGACGTGCGCCCCATGGGCCGCAACGCGCGTGGCGTCAAGGGCATGAACCTGGAAGAAGGCCAGAGCGTGATCGCCATGCTGGTGGCCGAAGACGAGTCGCAAAGCGTGCTCACGGCCACCGAGAACGGCTACGGCAAGCGCACCTCCATCGTGGAGTACACGCGCCATGGCCGCGGCACCAAGGGCATGATTGCCATCCAGCAGTCCGAGCGCAACGGCAAGGTCGTCGCCGCCACCCTGGTGCATGCCGATGACGAAATCATGCTGATCACCGACACTGGCGTGCTGGTGCGTACCCGGGTCTCGGAAATCCGCGAACTGGGCCGCGCCACCCAGGGCGTGACGCTGATCTCCCTGGACGAAGGCGCCAAGCTCGGCGGCCTGCAGCGCATCGTTGAAAACGATGCCAACGAAGTCGAGGACGAGGCCACGGGCGAGGAGGCCACGGGAGGCGACGAAGCCGCTGCCGAAGGCACGGGCGAGCCCGCCTGATGACCCAGCCGCCGCTGGGACTGCCTCCCGCACCGGGAGCACAGCCCCAGCGGCGGCCCAGATTTTTGACAGTTGCAGGCACCGCCCGAACTGGCGCCTGCGCGTGACTTGACAGTGAACTCCATGAACCGCCCTTACAACTTCTCCGCCGGCCCCGCCGCCATTCCCGCCGAAGTGCTGCAGCAGGCAGCCGCCGAAATGCTCGACTGGCACGGGTCCGGCATGAGCGTGATGGAGATGAGCCACCGCGGCAAGGAGTTCATCTCCATCTATGAACAGGCCGAGGCCGACCTGCGCGAGCTGCTGGCCGTGCCGCCCGAGTTCAAGATCCTGTTCATGCAGGGCGGTGGCCTGGCCGAGAACGCCATCGTTCCCCTGAACCTGTCGCGCGCAGGCACGGTGGACTTCGTGCTCAGCGGCAGCTGGAGCCAGAAGTCGGCCAAGGAAGCACGCAAGTACGTGGCCGACGCGCACATCGCGGCCAGCGGCGAGGACGGCAAGTTCACCGCCCTGCCCGCCCCCGAGAGCTGGCAACTGAGCCGCGGCGCCAGCTACGTGCACATCTGCAGCAATGAAACCATCCATGGCGTGGAGTTCCAAGAGTTGCCCGACCTGAAGGCGCTGGGCTGCGATGCTCCGCTGGTGGTTGATTTCTCCTCGCACGTGGCCTCGCGCCCCGTCGATTGGAGCCGCGTGGGCCTGGCGTTCGGCGGCGCGCAGAAGAACCTGGGCCCTGCCGGCCTGACCCTGGTCATCGTGCGCGAGGATCTGCTGGGCCACGCCCTGCCGGCCTGCCCTTCGGCCTTCGACTACAAGACCGTGGCCGACAACCAGTCGATGTACAACACGCCTCCGACCTGGGGCATCTACATCGCGGGCCTCACATTCCAATGGATCAAGCGCCAGACCGAAGGCGGCCTGACCGGCGTGGCCGCCCTGGAGGCGCGCAACATCGCCAAGGCCGACCTCTTCTACCAGTACGTGGACCAGTCCTCGTTCTACGTGAACAAGGTCGCTGCCAATTGCCGCTCGCGCATGAACATCCCCTTCTTCCTGCGCGACGAATCGCGCAATGACGCCTTCCTGGCCGGAGCCCGGGAACGCGGCCTGCTGCAGCTTAAGGGCCACAAGTCCGTCGGCGGCATGCGTGCCAGCATCTACAACGCCATGCCCATCGCTGGCGTGCAGGCGCTGGTGGAGTACATGCGCGAATTCGAACAGCGCAACGCCTGACCGACCCACACTCCCGCCCATGAGCACCACACCCCAAGCCTCTCCCGATCTGGCGCATCTGCGCGTGCAGATCGACGATATCGACCAGCAACTGCTGGACCTGCTGAACCGACGTGCCCGCGTGGCAGAGCAGGTCGGCGAGGTCAAGAAGCGTGAAGGCACGCCCTTCTTCCGCCCGGACCGCGTGGCCCAGGTCATCCAGAAGATCGAGTCCGCCAATCCCGGCCCGCTCAAGAATGGCCATGTCTCGGCCATCTGGCGCGAGATCATGTCGGCCTGCCTGGCGCTGGAGTCGCCCCAGCGCGTGGCCGTGCTGGGCCCGGCGGGCACGTTCTGCGAGGAAGCCGCCATCCAGTACTTCGGCGGCGCGGCCGATCTGATGTACTGCAACAGCTTCGACGAGGTGTTCCACGCCACGGCCGCAGGCAGCGCGCAGTACGGCGTGGTGGGCGTGGAGAACTCCAACGAAGGCGTGGTCACGCGCTCGCTGGACATGTTCCTGCACACGCCCTGCCACGTGGTGGGCGAGGTCAGCCTGCTGGTGCGCCACAACCTGCTTCGCAGCAGCAACACGACCGAGGGCATCGAGGTCGTGGCAGCCCATCCCCAGGCCCTGGCCCAGTGCCAGGGCTGGCTGGCCAAGCACCTGCCGCATGCCGAGCGCCGCCCGGTGTCCAGCAATGCCGAAGGCGCCCGCCTGGCCGCGCTGCACCCCAACATCGCCGGCCTGGCCAGCGAACGCGCGGCCCAGCAATTCGGCCTGCATGTGGTGGCGCATGCCATCCAGGACGATGCCTACAACCGCACGCGCTTCGCCGTCATCTGCCTGCCGCACACGCTGGCCACGCCCTCGCCCAGCGGCCAGGATTGCACCAGCATCATCATCTCCGTGCCCAACCGCCCCGGCGCCGTGCATGACCTGCTGGTGCCGCTCAAGAGGCACGGCGTGTCGATGACGCGCTTCGAGTCGCGCCCCGCGCGCACCGGCCAGTGGGAGTACTACTTCTACATCGACCTCGAAGGCCACCCGGCACAGCCCAATGTGGCCAGCGCGCTGGAAGAGTTGCGCGGCCTGTGTGCCTTCTACAAGGTGCTGGGCACCTACCCGGTATCCAAGTGATGCAGCCCTTTGAACAACTGGGCCTGATCGGCTGCGGCCTCATGGGCGGCTCGTTCGCCCTGGCGCTCAAGCAGGCAGGGCTGGTCAAGCGCGTCGTGGGTTACAGCAAGTCGCCTTCGACGACCGAACGCGCTCGCCAGATGGGCGTCATCGATGTGGAGGCCCCCTCCGCCCTGCTGGCCGCCGCCGGTGCCGACTTGGTGCTGCTGGCCGTGCCTGTGGCGGCGACCGAGGCCACGCTCAAGTCCATCAAGCACCTGGTCACGCCCGAGATGATGATCATGGACGTGGGCTCCACCAAGGTTGATGTGGTGCATGCCGCCCGCTCGGTCCTGCGCGACCAGCTCGGCTCCTTCGTGCCGGCCCACCCCATTGCAGGCAAGGAAGTCTCGGGCGTCGAGCACTCCGACCCCCAGCTGTACAAGGGCGCACAGGTCATCCTGACACCCACCGAACGCACGCTGACCGACCACCTGCAAAAGGCCCGCTCCCTGTGGGAACTGCTGGGCTGCCGCGTGCGCGCCATGTCGCCCGAAGCCCACGACAGCGCCTTTGCCACGGTCAGCCACCTGCCGCATCTGCTGGCCTTCGCCATGATGCAAAGCGTGATCACCCAGCCCGACTCCGACGACGTGCTGTCCCTGGCCGGCCCCGGCTTCCGCGACTTCACGCGCATTGCCGCAGGCGATCCCAAGATGTGGCGTGATGTGCTGCTGGCCAACAGCGAGCAGGTTCTGGCACAGTCGCGCCAGTTCCAGCAGGCGCTGCAGCAACTCGAATCCCTGATCCAGACCGGTGACGGACAAGGTCTTGAAGACCGCCTGACCCTGGCCAGTGCCGCGCGCGCCCACTGGCGCATGGGCGCTCCGCGCCGCTGACGCGCAACGCAGGGCAAGCGCCAGACGCAAGCCCGGCGCACCCAAAGCGCTCCTGTGCATTGCGGCCAGCGCGGCCGCAATGCCTCCCGACAGCCTGTTTGCCTTCGAATTGCCATGTTCAGTACCGCCTTTCTCGATATCCCCCCTCTTTCCCGCGCGCAGGGCACGGTGAGCCTGCCGGGCTCCAAGAGCATCTCGAACCGCGTGCTGCTGCTCGCGGCACTGAGCCAGGGCACGACCGTGGTCCACGACCTGCTCGACTCGGACGACACGCGCGTCATGCTCCGGGCCCTGCAGCAACTGGGCTGCACGGTGGAGCCCGCAACCATCACCCTCGGCCAGCCTGTGCGCATCACCGGCCTGGGCGGCGTCCTGCCCTCTGGCGCCAGTGCCGAACTGTTCATGGGCAACGCCGGTACGGCCATGCGGCCGCTGACGGCAGCCCTGTCCGTGCTGGGCGGCGACTTCAAGCTCAGCGGCGTGCCGCGCATGCATGAGCGCCCCATCGGCGATCTGGTCGATGCGCTGCGCCAGCTCGGCTGCCGCATCGACTATCTGGGCAACGAGGGCTTTCCTCCGCTGCACATCCGCCAGCCCGATTTCTCGCAGCTGCCGCACAGCCCCATCCAAGTGCGTGGCGATGTCTCCAGCCAGTTCCTGACCTCGCTGCTGATGGCGCTGCCGCTGCTGGCCAACACGCGTGACATCACGATCGAAGTCGTGGGCGAGCTGATCTCCAAGCCCTACATCCACATCACGCTGGAATTGCTGACCCGCTTCGGCATTGCCGTGCACAACGAGAACTGGCAGCGCTTCACCATCCCGGCCGGCAGCCGCTACAGCTCGCCGGGCGAGATCCATGTCGAGGCAGACGCCTCGTCGGCCAGCTACTTCATCGCACTGGGCGCCATCGCCTCGGACAGCGCCGAAGGCATCCGCATCCTCGGCGTGGGACTGGACTCCATCCAGGGCGATATCCGCTTTGTCGAGGCCGCGCGCGCCATGGGCGCCGAGGTGGAAGGCGGCCCCAACTGGCTGCGCATCCGCCGTGGCGCATGGCCGCTCAAGGCAATCGACCTGGACTGCAACCACATCCCCGATGCCGCCATGACGCTGGCCGTCATGGCCCTGTATGCCGATGGCACGACCACGCTGCGCAATATCGCAAGCTGGCGTGTCAAGGAAACCGACCGCATCGCGGCCATGACCAAGGAGCTGCGCAAGCTGGGCGCCGATGTCGAGGAGGGCGCGGACTACATCCGCATCACGCCGCCCGCGTCCACCGCCGCATGGCGTGCGGCCAGCATCCACACCTATGACGACCACCGCGTGGCCATGTGCTTCTCGCTGGCGGCCTTCAACCCGGCCGCCCTGCCCGTGCGCATCGAAGACCCCAAGTGCGTCGCCAAGACCTTCCCCGACTACTTCGAGGCCCTGTTCTCGGTCTGCGAGACGGCCCGCGCGCGCATTCCCGTGATCTGCATCGATGGCCCCACGGCCTCGGGCAAGGGCACGATTGCCGCCGAGGTCGCCCAGGCTCTTGGCTACCACCTGCTGGACTCGGGCGCGCTGTACCGGCTCACGGGGCTGGCCGCATCGCGCGCCGGCCTGGTGCTGGACGAACCGCACGCCCAGCAGATCGCCGTGCTGGCGCGCGAGCTGCCCGTGCGCTTTGACGCCGAGCAGCGCATCTGGCTGGATGACGAGGATGTCACCCTCATCCTGCGCAGCGAGGAGTCGGGCATGAACGCCTCGCGTGTCTCGGCCCTGCCTGCCGTGCGCGACGCGCTGGTGGACCTGCAGCTGTCCTTCCAGCAGCTTCCGGGGCTGGTTGCCGATGGCCGCGACATGGGCACGGTGATCTTTCCCCATGCTCCCCTCAAGGTCTATTTGTCGGCCTCCGCCGCCTGTCGCGCCGAGCGCCGGCATAAGCAGTTGATTTCCAAAGGAATTGCCGCTAACATAAGCGCCCTTCGGGCTGACCTTGAAGCACGCGATGCGCGGGACATGAACCGCAGCGTCGCACCGCTCAAGCCCGCCCAGGATTCCATGCTGCTTGACAGCTCCGAACTCTCCATCGAAGAGGTGGCAGAACAGGTGCTTTCGTGGTGGCAGGAACGCCAGCCGTTCGGCCGCGACTGATTGCCAGTTGCGCCGCACGTCGGCAAACCCGCCCTCCGGGCCCAGACATGGCGGCACCGCCCCATGTACGGCCCGAGGTCCATAGACTCCAACACCGTGGTTGAACCCACAACACCTCCGCAAACAGTCCTAGAAACGCCTGGCAATAGTGCCGGCGGAAACCTGTTTGCGGGCAAGGAAATACATGTCTGAATCTTTTGCCTCCCTGTTTGAAGAATCGCTGCAACGCACGGAAATGCGTCCTGGCGAGGTCATCACCGCTGAAGTCGTGCGCGTCGAGCACAACTTCGTCGTCGTGAACGCTGGCCTGAAGTCGGAAGCCTACGTGCCAATCGACGAATTCAAGAACGACCAGGGAGAAATCGAAGTCCAGGTGGGCGACTTTGTGTCGGTCGCCATCGGCTCGATCGAAAACGGCTACGGCGACACCATCCTGTCGCGCGACACCGCCAAGCGCCTGGCCTCGTGGCTGGCCCTGGAAAAGGCCCTGGAATCGGGCGAATTCGTGACCGGCACGACCTCCGGCAAGGTCAAGGGCGGCCTGACGGTGCTGGTCAACGGCATCCGCGCCTTCCTGCCCGGTTCGCTGATCGACACCCGTCCGATCAAGGACCTGACTCCGTACGAAAACAAGACGATGGAGTTCAAGGTCATCAAGCTGGACCGCAAGCGCAACAACGTGGTGCTGAGCCGCCGCGCCGTGGTCGAAGCCTCGATGGGCGAAGAGCGCGCCAAGCTGATGGAAACGCTGAAGGAAGGCGCCATCGTTCAAGGCGTGGTCAAGAACATCACCGAATACGGTGCGTTCGTGGACCTGGGCGGCATCGACGGCCTGCTGCACATCACCGACATGGCATGGCGCCGCGTGCGTCATCCCTCGGAAGTCGTGCAGGCTGGCCAGGAAATCACCGCCAAGATCCTCAAGTTCGACACCGAGAAGAACCGTGTCTCGCTGGGTCTGAAGCAAATGGGCGACGACCCGTGGATGGGCGTTTCGCGCCGCTACCCCTCGAGCACCCGCCTGTTCGGCAAGGTCACGAACATTGCCGACTACGGCGCGTTCGTCGAGCTGGAACCCGGCATCGAAGGCCTGGTGCACGTCTCCGAAATGGACTGGACCAACAAGAACATTGCTCCGACCAAGCTCGTTACCCTGGGTGACGAAGTCGAAGTCATGGTGCTGGAGATCGACGAAGACAAGCGTCGCATCTCGCTGGGCATGAAGCAGTGCAAGGCCAACCCCTGGCAAGAGTTCGCGCAGAACACCAAGCGCGGCGACCGCGTCAAGGGCCCGATCAAGTCGATCACCGACTTCGGCGTGTTCGTGGGTCTGGCTGCCGGTATCGACGGCCTGGTGCACCTGTCCGACCTGTCCTGGAACGAGCCCGGCGAAGCCGCCGTGCGCAACTACAAGAAGGGCCAGGAAGTCGAAGCCATCGTGCTGGCCGTGGACGTCGAGCGCGAGCGCATCTCCCTGGGCATCAAGCAGCTGGACAGCGATCCCTTCACGACCTTCGTGACCGTGAACGACAAGGGCCAGATCGTGTCGGGCAAGGTCAAGACGGTGGACGCACGTGGTGCTGAAATCGACCTGGGCGAAGACATCATCGGTTACCTGCGTGCTTCGGAAATCGCCGTGGACCGCGTGGAAGATGCCCGCTCGGTGCTGAAGGAAGGCGACGAGATCACCGCCGTGGTGGTCAATGTGGATCGCAAGACCCGCAACATCCAGCTGTCGATCAAGGCCAAGGACCAGGTCGACCAGCAAGAAGCCATGGCTTCCCTGTCCGCTCAGTCGGCCAAGGAAAACGCCGGCACGACCAGCCTGGGCGCCCTGCTGCGCGCCAAGCTGGACAACTCCGACAAGTAATCAGCAGCCAGTCTGCTGACCGCTGAAGGTCGGATGCGACGGGCGCCTCCGGGCGCCCGTCGCCATTTCAACCCCTGATTCCTATCCTTGATGACCCGATCCGATCTCGTCGAAGAACTCGCCGCCCGCTTTGGCCAACTGAGCCAGCGCGATGCCGAGCAGGCCGTCAAGACGATTCTTGACGCCGTCAGCGATGCCCTGGTGCGAGGCCATCGCATCGAAATCCGCGGCTTTGGCAGTTTCTCGGTCAACCATCGCCCGCCCCGCATGGGCCGCAATCCCCGCAGTGGCGAGGCCGTCCACATTCCGTCCAAGCGCGTGCCGCACTTCAAGCCCGGCAAGGCCCTGCGCGAAGCCGTGGACCTGCGCCCCGGTGCAGCCATCGATACAGACAACACAGGCTCCGGCACAGGCACCGGCCCTGCCGCCTGAAAGCGGGCTGACCGGCTGCGCGCGCCGCAGCCGCCCTCTCCGCCAGGCTCTAGAATCGTTCCCGTCACACAAGGGAACACATGAAGTACTTCCTGTGGCTGCTCAAGGCGGCCATTTTTTTTACGCTGTTCGCTTTCGCCCTGAACAACCAGCAGGACGCGACGGTGCACTTCTTCTTCGGCACCTCCTGGACTGCGCCGCTGGTACTGGTGGTGCTGGCCGCCTTCGCCCTGGGCCTGATCGTGGGCGTTCTGGGCATGGTGCCGCGCTGGCTCAAGCACCGCAACGCCGCGCGCTCGACCCAGGCCACGGTGCCTGCCGCAGCCGAGGCACCGGCAGCGGCCACGGTGCCCAAGCCCGCCCCATCCCCCATCCTGCCAGGCGACGTGCATGGAATTTGATCTGAGCTGGATACTGCTGGGCCTGCCCGTCGCCTTCGTGCTGGGCTGGCTGGCCTCGCGCTGGGACCTGAGGCAGATTCGCGCCGAAAACCGCCAGGCGCCCAAGGCCTATTTCAAGGGTCTGAACTTCCTGCTCAACGAGCAGCAGGACAAGGCCATCGACGCCTTCATCGAAGCCGTGCAGAACGACCCCGACACTTCGGAGCTGCACTTCGCGCTGGGCAACCTCTTCCGCCGCCGTGGCGAATACAACCGCGCCGTGCGCGTGCACGAACACCTGCTGTCGCGCGGCGACCTCAGCCGTGTGGACCGCGACCGCGCCCAGCACGCGCTGGCCCAGGACTTTCTGAAGGCAGGCCTGCTCGACCGCGCCGAGGACGCGCTGCGCCGCCTGGAAGGCACGGCCTTCGAGGCCGAAGCCCGCCTGGCTCTGCTGGCCATCTACGAACGCTCGCGCGACTGGACACAGGCCGCCGCCATTGCGCGCCGCATGCAGGAAGCCAACCAGGGCGACTTCAGCGGCCGCCTGGCCCACTACCTCTGCGAAGACGCCCAGGCCCTGTTGACCCAGGGCCAGCAGGCCGAGGCACTGCAGCGGCTGCAGCAGGCCATCACCACCGCCCCACAGGCCGCACGCCCGCGCCTGGAGCACGCGCAGCTGCAGCACCGCATGGGGCAATCGGCCCAGGCCCTGCACACGTTGGAAAGCCTGGCCGAGCAGTCTCCAGCCTCGCTGCCGCTGGCGGCTCAGCTGCTGGTGGACATTGCCGCCGCCACGGGCCAGCGCCAGCACATCCACCAACTGCTCAGCCAGCAGTACGAGCAGGCACCCTCGCTGGATCTGCTGCAGGCCCTGGTCGCGCTGGACGCTCAGATTGAAGAACAGAGCAACGATGGTGAAACCAAGGCACCGGGACGCGCACGCCTGGTCCAGCATCTGGACAGGGAGCCCTCCCTGGTGGCTGCCGCGCAGTGGCTGGCAGGGGAGAAACTGGCCGAGGAGCAATACCACCCGGCCGTGCAACGCGCGCTGGACCACGCGGCCAAGCCGCTGACCCGCTACCGCTGCGCGGCCTGCGGCTTCGAGGCACGCCAGCATTTCTGGCATTGCCCCGGCTGCCAGAGCTGGGACAGCTATCCGGCCCGGCGCGTCGAGGAGCTGTGATGCGGGGCAGGCGCGAGAGGCAGCTCCACCCCCTGCATCGCGTCACCCCCATTGGCAAACACCGCATGGACGGTGTATTTTCAGAGTATTCCTAGAAACCGCCTTGGCAGGCGCATGGCCATTGACTTTGCACACGTTCGGCCATGCCTGCACGGGCCTGCTGGCCCCCTTCACCGCCTAGCCGCACGCCAAGGCCCTGCATAAGATGCCTCTGGGTCGCAATGTTGCGGCCCTCAACATTTTGGGATCAGGAGGTTTGTATGTTCAGAAAACTGATGGCTGGCTTCATTGCACTGCTGTGGTCCGTGATGGCCCTGGCTGCCGTGGAGGTCAACAAGGCGAATGAAGCCGAACTGACATCCATCAAGGGCATTGGCCCGGCCATGTCGGCACGCATTCTCGAGGAGCGCAAATCCTCCGCCTTCAAGGACTGGCCCGATTTCATTGCCCGCGTCAAAGGCGTGGGCGAACCGACCGCCGCCAAGTTCTCGGGTGACGGCCTGACGGTCAATGGCACCAGCTACAAGGGCCAGGGAGCCAAGCCCGCTGCAAAGGATACGGCGGCCAAGGATGCCAAGGATACCAAGGACACGGCAGCCAAAGGCACCAAGCCGACCAAGGACCAGGCCGCCAAACCGGCCACGCCGGCCAAGGCCGGCGCGGCCTCCTGAGTACGCCAACTGTCTCTATCCAACCCGCTTCGGCGGGTTTTTCATGCGTACTAACCTCGGGGTATGCGCGGCCATAGCCTGAAACATGCTCAGGTTTTCATAGCGAAGCAAAAAACCTTGCCCGTAAAATGAACCGCCCATGCCCCTGATCACCCTCATCCTCCTACCCTTCATCGGCAGCCTGATTGCCGCAATGCTGCCCGCCAATGCGCGCAATACGGAGTCAACGCTGGCCGGCGTCATCGCCCTCGGCTGCGCCATCCAGACGGCATTGCTGTTCCCCCAGATCGCCGATGGGGAGGTGCTGCGCCAGGAGATCGAGTGGCTGCCGGCACTGGGGCTGAATCTGGTGATCCGCATGGACGGCTTTGCCTGGATGTTCTGCATGCTGGTGCTGGGCATCGGTTCGCTGGTGGTGCTTTATGCGCGCTACTACATGTCGCCGGCCGATCCCGTGCCGCGCTTTTTCTCGTTTTTTCTGGCCTTCATGGGCGCGATGGCGGGCGTGGTGCTGTCGGGCAACATCATTCAGATTGCCTTCTTCTGGGAGCTGACCAGCCTCTTCTCCTTTCTTCTGATCGGATACTGGCACCATCGCAAGGACGCGCGCCGGGGCGCGCGCATGGCGCTGACGGTGACGGGAACGGGCGGCTTGGCCATGCTGGCCGGCATGCTGGTGCTGGGCCACATCGTGGGCAGCTATGACCTGGACAACGTGCTCATCGCCGGCCAGCAGGTGCGCGACCACCAGCTGTATCTGGTCGCCCTGGTGCTGATCCTGCTGGGCGCACTGACCAAGAGCGCGCAATTCCCCTTCCACTTCTGGCTGCCGCACGCCATGGCCGCGCCCACGCCGGTGTCGGCCTACCTGCACTCCGCCACCATGGTCAAGGCGGGGGTCTTCCTGCTGGCGCGCATGTGGCCCGTGCTGGGTGACACCGATGCCTGGTTCTGGCTGGTGGGCGGAGCCGGCGCGGCAACGCTGCTCATCGGTGGCTATCTGGCCATGTTCCAGCACGATCTCAAGGGATTGCTGGCCTATTCGACGATTTCCCACCTGGGTCTGATCACGCTGCTGCTGGGCCTCAACAGCAAGCTGGCCGCCGTGGCTGCGGTGTTCCACATCATGAACCACGCGACCTTCAAGGCCTCGCTGTTCATGGCCGCAGGCATCGTTGACCATGAAAGCGGCACGCGCGACATCCGCCGTCTCTCGGGCCTGCGGCACATGATGCCCATCACTGCCACGCTGGCCTGCGTGGCCAGTGCGGCCATGGCGGGCGTGCCGCTGCTCAACGGCTTCCTGTCCAAGGAAATGTTCTTCGCCGAGACCGTCTACCTGGACGCTGCCCCCTGGGTGCGCACGGCCCTGCCCGTGGCCGCCACGGTGGCGGGCATGTTCAGCGTGGCCTATTCGCTGCGATTCACCATCGACGTCTTCTTCGGCCCCAAGGCCACCGACCTGCCGCACGAGCCGCACGAGCCGCCGCACTGGATGCGCGTGCCCGTCGAGCTGCTGGTGCTGGCCTGCCTGGTGGTGGGCATGCTGCCGGCATGGGCGGTGGGCAGCTTCCTTGCAGCGGCCGCCACGCCCGTGGTCGGCGGCGATCTGCCCGAGTACAGCCTGGCCATCTGGCACGGCTGGAACATGCCCTTGATCATGAGCCTGGTCGCCCTGATTGGCGGCATCCTGCTGTACATGCTGCTGCGCTGGCAGCGCCAGGCCGGCCATATCGATACCGCACCGCTGGTGGGCACGCTCAGCGGCCAGCGCATCTTCGAGAACCTGCTGGCCCGCCTGTCCCTGCTGGGCCGCTGGTCGCGCCGGCGCCTGTCCACCATGCGCCTGCAGTGGCAGATGCTGTGGCTGGTCTGCACCGCCGTACTGGCGGGCGTTCTGCCGCTGTGGCTGCAGGGCATCAAGCTGGGCGATCGGGGCATGCTGCCGCTGTCGCCCGCCTTCGTGCTGCTGTGGTCGGTGGGCATTCTCTGCGCCCTGGGCACGGCCTGGAAGGCCAAGTACCACCGGCTGACCGCGCTGATCATGCTGGGCGGTGCCGGCCTGTGCACCTGCCTGACCTTCCTGTGGTTCTCGGCGCCCGATCTGGCGCTGACCCAGCTGGTGGTCGAGGTCGCCACCACGGTGCTGATGCTGCTGGGCCTGCGCTGGATGCCCAAGCGCGACAAGAGCCTGCACATTCCCGTGCTGTCCGCCGAGCTGCGTGCGCGCTCGCGCCGCATGCGCGACCTGCTGCTGTCGCTGGTGGCCGGGGGCGGCATGGCCTGGCTGGCCTTCGCCATGATGAGCCGCCCCTTCTATGACGGCGCCTCCACCTTCTTCCTGGAACATGCGCTCAGCGACGGCGGCGGCACCAATGTGGTCAACGTCATGCTGGTGGACTTCCGTGGCTTCGACACCTTCGGCGAAATCGTGGTGCTGGGCATCGTGGCCCTGGTGGTCTATGCCCTGCTGCGGCGCTTTCGCCCGGCCCGCGAGACGCTGGACCTGCCGGAACAGCAGCGCTACGTGCCAGGCGACCTGCAGACCGATCTGTTCAATCCGCGCAATGCCGGCGATACGGCCGTGGGCTACCTGATGGTGCCCGCCGTGCTGGTCCGCCTGCTGCTGCCTTTCGCGGCCCTGGTCTCGGTCTACATCTTCATGCGCGGCCACAACGAACCCGGAGGCGGCTTCGTCGCCGGCCTGGTGTTCTCGGTCGCCTTGCTGATGCAGTACATCATCTCCGGCACGCAGTGGGTCGAGGCCCACTTGCCGATCTTCCCGCGCCGATGGATCGGTGTCGGCCTGCTGTTCGCACTGGGTACCGGCATGGGCTCCATCGTGGCCGGCTATCCCTTCCTCACCAGCCACACCTTCCATATGACCCTGCCAGTCGTCGGCGACGTGCATCTCGCCAGCGCCCTGTTCTTCGACATCGGTGTGTTCTCACTGGTGGTGGGCGCGACCATGCTCATTCTGACGGCCATCGCCCACCAATCGGTGCGCAGCCACCGCTACCACGCCCGCCTGCTGGAGGAGCAGCAACAACAGGCCGAGGAGGCCGAAGCCGCCGTGCAGCAGGCCACCGCCGCAGCCCTGGCGCGAGGAGGTTTCTGATGGAAGTCGTGCTTGCCATTGCCATCGGCGTACTGACCGGCTCGGGCGTGTGGCTGCTGCTGCGCCCACGGACCTACCAGGTCATCATGGGGCTGGCCCTGCTGTCGTATGCGGTCAACCTGTTCATCTTCAGCATGGGTCGCCAGGGCCTGGCCATTGACAAGGAGCCCGTGCTGCGGGCCGGCGTACCGCAGGATCTCGCGCACTACGCAGACCCCATGCCCCAGGCGCTGGTGCTCACGGCCATCGTGATCGGCTTTGCCATGACGGCGCTGTTCCTGGTGGTGCTGCTGGCCTCGCGCGGCACCACCGCCACCGACCATGTGGACGGAGCCCATTCCCGCACCGAGCAGGAGATGCCATGAACGAGCTGACCGCCCGTCTCATGCCGCACCTGATGCTGGCGCCCATCGTGCTGCCCATGCTCTCGGCAGCGCTGATGCTGCTGCTGCGCGAGGAGCGCCAGCGCGTGAAGTTCGCCCTTGGCCTGGTGTCCACCGTGCTGGGCCTGGGCGTGGCCGTGCTGCTGATGCTGTGGACCGACCAGGCCGGCGCACCCGTCAACCTGGGCGTCTACATGCCGGGCAACTGGCCCATGCCCTTCGGCATCTCGCTGGCGCTGGACCGCCTGACCGGCATGATGCTGGTGCTGACCTACACGGTGGCCCTGGCCTCGCTGATCTTCTCCAGCGCCCGCTGGCACCGCGCGGGGATGCACTTTCACTCGCTGTTCCAGTTCCAGCTGATGGGCCTGAGCGGCGCCTTCCTCACGGCGGACCTGTTCAACCTGTTCGTGTTCTTCGAGATCATGCTCGCGGCCTCCTACGGCCTGCTGCTGCATGGCTCGGGCCGGGCACGCATCCAGGCGGGCCTGCACTACATCGCCATCAACCTGGCCGCCTCGTCGCTGTTCCTCATCGGCGTGTCCATGCTCTACGGCCTGACCGGCACGCTGAACATGGCCGACCTGGCGCGCGCCATTCCCCAGATCAGCAGTGCCGACCGCGGGCTGCTGCATTCGGCAGCGGCCATCCTGGGCATCGCCTTCCTGACCAAGGCGGCCATGTGGCCGCTGAACTTCTGGCTGGTGCCGGCCTACAGCGCGGCCACCGCGCCCGTCGGTGCCGTGTTCGCGCTCATGACCAAGGTGGGCGTCTACGTGGTGCTGCGGCTGTGGACGCTGCTGTTCAGCTCCGAGGCCGGCTCCTCCGCCCTGTTCGGCAGCACCTGGCTGATCGTCGGCGGCATGCTGACCATGGCCTTCGGCGGCCTGGGCATGCTGGGCTCGCAGCGCCTGACGCATATCGCGGGCTTTGCGGCCATCCTCTCGTCGGGCACCCTGCTGGCTGCCACGGGCTTTGGCCAGAACGCGCTGACGGCGGGGCTGCTGTACTACCTGCCCAGCTCCACCCTGGCCGTGAGCGCGCTCTTCCTGATTGCCGACGTGGTGGACCGCTGGCGCGTGGACGACGACGCGGGCGAGCCCTATGAAGACGATGAGGCGCCCTTCCTCAACGCCGAGCTGCTTCCCACCGAGGGATTCAACCTTGACGAATCCGAAGAGGTGCTGATCGGCCGCGCCATTCCCGCCGCAGCCGCCTTCATCGGCCTGAGCTTCATGCTGGCCACCCTGGTGGTTACCGGCCTGCCCCCGCTGTCGGGCTTCGTGGGCAAGTTCGCCATGCTGTCTGCCCTGCTCAACCCGCTGGGCCTGGGCAACTCCAGCGGCTTCCAGGCCGGCTGGGCCGGCTGGGTGCTGGTGGCGCTGATGATCATCACCGGGCTGCTGGCCCTGCTGTCGCTGGTGCGCGCCGGCATACGCCACTTCTGGGCGACCGAGGAGCAGAACTCCCCCTCGCTGCGCGTGGTCGAAGGCCTGCCCATCGCCTTGCTGCTGGCCTGCTGCGTGGCACTGACGATGCGCGGCGGCGAGCTGATGGGCTACACCCAGCGCGCAGCCGATGCGCTGCTGGCACCCGATGTCTATGTGCGCTCCGTCATGGGCACGCAGCCCGAGCCCAGCCCTGCAGAAAAGAAGGCCCGCCTGGAAGCCGGCCCTGAAGGCGCGGCACGCGCCGCGGCCCAGGCCAGTGGCGCGCCCATACCCGCAGGCATAGGCGATGCAGGCACGACGGCAGGCAAGGAGGATTCCCGATGATGAAAACCTTGCTGCCCGCGCCGCTGCTGTCGGTGGCGCTGTTCCTGCTGTGGCTGCTGCTCAACCGTTCGTTCAGCAGTGGACAGATCCTGCTCGGCGCATTGCTGGGCCTGCTGCTGCCGCTGCTGCTGCGCGGCCTGCGCCCCTTGCCCGTGCGGGTGCGCCATCCGCTGACCATCCTGCGCCTGGCGCTGCGCGTGGTCTGGGACACCTCGTTGTCCAACTTCAACGTCGTGCGGTTCATGCTGTTTCCGGGCATGCGCAAGCACCCGGCCAACTTCGTGCGCATCCCGCTGGAACTGCGCGACCCCAACGGCCTGGCCGTGCTCGCCATGATCGTGTGCATCACGCCCGGCACGGCCTGGGCCGAGATCTCGCGCGACCGCTCGCAGCTCATGCTGCATGTGCTGGAGGTCGATGATCCCGAGGAGATCGTCCAGCACGTCAAGCGTTGCTACGAGCGCCCCCTGATGGAGATTTTCGAATGATGCCCTGGTTCCACTGGACTTTGATGTTCGCGCTGGGCCTGCTGGTCGCGGCCATGGGCTGCGCCGTGCTGCGCCTGCTCAAGGGCCCGCACGCCCAGGACCGCGTGCTGGCGCTGGACTGCATGTACCTCAACGGCATGCTGGCCATGCTGCTCATGGGCATCATCTACGACAGCACAAGCTACTTCGAGGCGGCCTTGCTGGTCGCGCTGTTCGGCTGCGTGGGCTCCACCGCCATGGCCAAGTTCCTGCTGCGCGGCGAGGTGATCGAATGACGCCGGAGACCACACTGCCGCTGTGGTGCCAGATCCTGGTTGCCGCGCTGGCGCTGGGCGGCGCCATCATCGCCTTCCTGGGCTCCATGGGACTGTGGCGGCTGGGCAGCTATTTCGAGCGCGTGCATGCGCCCTCCATCATCGCCACCATGGGCTGCTGGCTGATCATGCATGCCACCTGGATCTACTTTTCCGTCAGCGGCCAGAGCCTGGCCGTGCATGCGCTGCTGATTGCGGTCTTCATTTCCGTGACCGTGCCCATCACCACCATCTTCCTGATGCGCGCAGCCCTGTTCCGCGCGCGCCGTGCGGGCCAGGACGTGCCGCCGCCGCTGAGCACCGTCGTGCGCAACGAACCGGCCGAGCACCCGGACGTCTGAAATCGCTTGCGGCGCCTGAAAATGCCCGCCCATTGCTGGTGGCGGGCCCAGGCCAAGGCCCTGCCCAACTGCTCAGCATACGAATCTGCCACCGGCCCCGTCAATGCGCAAAGCAACGGATACGCGAGCCCCGCGGCTATGAGTTTGTGAGCGTATAGTGCAGTCATCATCTGCGCTGGCAACGCATTTGATGGAACGGCCACAGGCGTGGCCGCCCTGGGTTTTTCTGTGTACGAGGGTTCATGCAAATCTCTTCCCCCCTGACCGATACCGATCTGGCCAACGGCTGGTCGGCCCTTCACAACCAGGCGCACAACGGCATGGCATTGCAGCAGAATTCCAATCGCCTCGCCTTCGCGGACCCGGAATTCATGTTCCGCCGCGAGACCCGCGGCATCCGCATGCAGCTGGAGCTGCTCAAGCCCGACCTGGCCCAGATCGAACGCGGCATAGAAAACACCGTCGTGGTCTATGGCAGCGCGCGCTTCGTGGACCTGGAGCAGGCCGAGCAGCAACTGGCCGACGCGCAGGCCAGCGGCGATGCCCAGCGCATTGCAGTGGCCGAGCGCGCCGTGCGCAACGCCCACCGCTACGAGCAGGCCCGCGCCTTCACGCGCATCGTGGCCGCCGACAGCCTGAACCAGCCGCCCGAGGAGCGCCTCTATATCTGCACCGGCGGCGGCCCCGGCATCATGGAGGCGGCCAACCGTGGCGCCCATGATGTGGGCGCACCCAGCATCGGCCTGAACATCGAGCTGCCGCACGAGCAAAACGGCAACCGCTTCATCTCGCCGGACCTGAGCTTCAAGTTCCACTACTTTGCCCTGCGCAAGATGCATTTCATGATGCGCGCCAAGGCCCTGGTGGCCTTCCCCGGCGGCTTCGGAACGCTGGACGAGCTGTTCGAGGTGCTGACCCTGATGCAGACCGGCAAGACGCATTCCGTGCCCGTGATCCTGTTCGGCACCGAGTTCTGGAAGCGGCTGCTCAACATCGATCTGATGATCGAGGAAGGCACGATCTCGCCCAAGGACCTGCAGCTGTTCCGCTATACCGATGATCCGGTGGAGGCCTGGGCGCTGATCAAGCAGTTCCACGCTGGCGGCTGGTAAGCCGCAGCGGCCGGCAGGCCGCCACCGCATCGCAAGGCGATCTGCGCACCAAGGCGCAGGTCGCCTTTTTCATTCCGGCTTGCGCGGCGGCAGCCCCATGAACCAGGCCGTGCGGATGCCCGAGGCCACGGCCGCGCCCACCACCCAGAACAGCGCAGACACGCCGATCAGCGCCCCCGCCGAACCGAACAGTACGGGCATGGCCACGCTGGAGGCATTGATGGCCATGAGCCGCAGGCCCAGCGCCTCGCCATGGCGGTGCTCGGGCGTGATCTGGTGCAGCATGCTCATGACCATGGGCTGCACCGAGCCCAGCGAAAAGCCCAGCAGCACCGAGCACACGCCCATGGTCAGTGCCGAGTCCATGAAGGGGTACAGCGCAAAGACGAAGGCGGTGATGGCCATGGCGCCGGAGATCACGGCGCCTTCGCGCAGGCGCTCGGCCACCAGCGGCATGGCCAGGCGGATGGCGGCGGCCGCCACGGCAAAAATGCCCAGCAGCGTGCCGATGACCGAGGCGCTCAACCCCTTCTCATGGCCCAGCAGCGGCAGCACGAAGGTGTGCACATCCCAGCATGCCGACTGCAGCCAGTTGACCAGCAGCAGGTTGCGGAAGTTGCGGTCGCGCAGCAGGTCCCAGGCATGCTGCTTGGGGCCGCCGATGGGCGCGCGCACGGGCGGCAGCTCCTGCGTGTGGCGCACCCAGCTCCAGGCCAGCACGGGCACCAGGGCCAGCAGGCCGAAGGCGACGCGGTAGCCCATGGTGCTGCCCTCGCCGCCAAAATTCGCGTGATCGATCAGCAGCCCGGTGCTGAAGGGCCCGATGAAGTTGGAGATGGCCGGCCCTATGGCCAGCCAGCTGAACACCTTCTTGAGCGCCAACGCATCGTGGGTGACCCGCCCCGCATGGCGCTGCACGGCAATCACCACCGCGCCGCTGGCACCGCCCGTCAGCAGCGCCACCAGGCACAGCACGGGATAGACCGGAAACGCCAGCGCCAGCGCGCAGCCGCCGCTGGCCGCCAGCATGGACAGGAAAAACGGCTTGCGAAAACCATGCTTGTCCGCAAAGCGCCCGGCCGGCAGCGCCAGGAACACCTGGGTCAGCGCAAACAGCGCCAGCAAGATCCCCACGGCCGCCGCGCTGTAGCCCTGCTGCAGCGCCAGCAAAGGCGCGGCCAGCCGCATGCCGGCCATGGTGGCGTGCACGCTGACCTGGGCCATGATGACTTTGAACAGCGCCAGATTCATCTCAGTCCTGCTCCGACCCTGGCTCCATGCCTGCCGCCGTGTCCTTGTCGTCCGGCAGACCGGGCAGCCCTGCGCTCGAGGCCGGCGCGGGCAGCTCCTGCACATCGCGCAATTGCCGCTGGATGGCGCGCGTGCGAACACCCACCTGCTCGAAGCGCTTGGCGGCGGCATCGATGGATTTGCGCGTGGCATCCACCACTTCGCCGAACTTGGCGAACTCGGTCTTGACCTGTCCCAGCACGGCCCAGACCTCGGAGGAGCGCTTTTCGATGGCCAGCGTCTTGAAGCCCATCTGCAGGCTGCTGAGCATGGCAGCCAGGTTGGCCGGGCCGGTGACCATCACGCGGCAGCCGTTTTGCACGGCCTCGACCAGGCCGGGGCGGCGCATGACCTCGGCAAACAGGCCTTCCGTGGGCAGGTAGAGCACGGCAAAGTCCGTGGTGTGGGGCGGGCTCACATACTTGCCATGGATCTTGCGGGCCTCGAACTTGATCGATGCCTCGAAGGCATTGCCGGCCGAGGCAATTGCGGCCTTGTCGGCCGCATCCTGGGCATCCAGCAGACGCTGGTATTGCTCCACCGGGTACTTGGCGTCGATGGGCAGCCAGACCGGCGTCTCGTCGCTGCGCCCGGGCAGGCGGATGGCGAACTCCACCATGTCGTCGCTGCCGGGCACGGTCTTGACGTTGCGCGCGTATTGCTCGGGCGTGAGCACGTTCTCGATGATGGCGCCCAGCTGCAGCTCGCCCCAGGTGCCGCGCGTCTTCACATTGGTCATCACGCGCTTGAGGTCGCCCACGCTGCCGGCCAGTGTCTGCATCTCGCCCAGGCCCTTGTGCACCTGCTCCAGCCGGTCGCTGACCAGCTTGAACGATTCGCCCAGGCGCTGCTCCAGCGTGGCATGCAGCTTCTCGTCCACCGTGCGCCGCATCTCCTCCAGCCGCGCCGCGTTGTCCGACTGGATGGTGGCCAGGCGCTCGTTGAGCGTGCCGCGCAGCTGCTCGGCATGGACCTGGCTGGATTGCGCCAGCCCGCCCAGCTGCTGCTGGATGTCGTTCTTGAGGGAGTCCAGCGTGCTGCGCGTGGTCTGCGCCAGCGCCTCGAAGCGCTCCTGCACATGGGCGTTGAAGCGCTGCGTGCTTTCGCCCTGGGCCTCGCGGGCCTGGGCGCTGTCGGCGGCCAGCCGCACGGTGAGCCGGCCCAGTTCCATGCGAAAGGCTGCCAGCGCCTCGCCCTGCTCGCGCCGCGCGGCCTGTGCATCGAGCTGGGCCTGGGCCAGATGGGCCTGCAGTTGCTGCGACACGCGGTCCAGCCCGCCGTCGCTCTTGGCCACGGCCATCTGCGTGGCCTGGGCGCCACGCTCGAGCTGCTGCAGCCGCACATCCAGCATCTGCAGCGCCTGCAGCAACTGCTGCGGCGCCACCCCGTCATCGCGCTGCGCCGAGCGCCTGCACAGCAGCCAGATCACGGCCGCCTGCCCCAACAGCAGCACGGCCCATGCCGCCCACCACACTCCGGATATCTGGGTCAAGATCTTGCTTCAGCTCCATGCAGCGGGAAGCGGCCAGGGCCAGCCTTCCCGCGATTGTCGGGATACGGCACTCAGGCCTTGGCGCGCGCGCCTGCGGCCGCCGCCTCGGGCTGGTTGACGGGCGTGCGCGGGCCCTTGCCGCTCAGAAAGTCGATCAGGTTGTCGGCTGCCAGCTCGGCCATGGCGCTGCGCGTGCCCATGGTGGCGCTGGCGATGTGCGGGGTCAGCACGACATTGGGCACGGTCAACAGGTCGGGATGGACCGAGGGCTCGCCCTCGAACACGTCCAGGCCGGCGGCGGCAATGGTCCTGTCGCGCAGCGCCCTGGCCAGCGCCGCGTCATCGACGATGCCGCCGCGCGCGATGTTGATCAGCGTGGCCGTGGGCTTCATCCTGGCGATCTCGGCCGCGCCTATGGTGTGGTGGTTTTCCTTGGTGTAGGGCAGCACCAGCACCACATGGTCGGCCATGGCCAGCAGTTCGTCCTTGCCCACGTAGCCGGCCTTGCATTCGGCTTCCAGCTCGGGCGACAGTCGCGAGCGGTTGTGATAGACCACCTTCATGCCGAAGCCATGCGCACCGCGCCGGGCAATGCCCTGGCCGATGCGGCCCATGCCGATGATGCCCAGCGTGCTGCCGTGCACTTCCGAGCCGGCGAACAGGTCGTAGCGCCAGGAGTTCCACTTTCCGGCGCGCAGGTAGTGCTCGCTCTCGGTCACGCGGCGGGCCGTGGCCATGAGCAGGGCGAAGCCGAAGTCGGCCGTGGTCTCGGTCAGCACGTCGGGCGCGTTCGTGCCCTGCACGCCCGCTGCCGTCATCGCGGGCACGTCGAAGTTGTTGTAGCCCACGGCCATGTTGGCCACGACCTTCAGGCGCGGGCAGGCCGCCAGCAGTGCCGCATCGATGGTCTGCGAGCCCGTGGTCAGCACACCGTCCTTGTCCTGCAGATGCGCGGCCAGCTCCTGCGGGCTCCAGACCACGTCGTCCTGGTTGGACTCGACCTCGAAGTGCTGCTCCAGCTTGCGCACCACCTCGGGCGGGATGGCGCGGGCGATCAGGATGCGGGGTTTGCTTGCCATGTCTGTCTCTTTCCTTGTCTTGGCGGGAGGCGGTTCTTCAGCGGAACCAGATGAAGCTCATCAATACGAACAGCGGCACCAGAATGCCCAGCGACCAGGCCATGTAGCCGAAGAAGCTGGGCATCTTCACGCCGCGCTCCTCGGCAATGGCCTTGACCATCAGATTGGGCGCGTTGCCGATATAGGTGTTGGCACCCATGAACACCGCGCCCGCGGAGATGGCCGCCAGCGTGGAGGCCATCGTGGTCATCAGCTGCGCGGCGTCGCCCCCTGCGGTATTGAAGAACACCAGGTAGGTCGGTGCGTTGTCGAGGAAGGAGGACAGCAGGCCCGTGGCCCAGAAGTACATCAGCGGATCGGGCGTGCCGTCGGCGCGCGTGACGGCGCCCACGATGGCGCCGAACGGCCCGCCCGTGCCCGCCTTGAGCATGGCGATCACGGGGATGATGGTCAAGAAGATGCCCGCGAACAGCTTGGCCACTTCCTGCATCGGCCCCCAGCCGAATTCGTTGGCCTGGTGCACGCTGCGCGGCGTGAGCCGCAGGGACAGCAGCGCCACCACGATCAGGCCCGCATCGCGCACCAGCCCCGGCAGGCCCACATGCGTGCCGGCCAGCACCAGCCCCGCATCGGTGCGCCACAGGCCGCTCATCAGCACCAGGGCCACCACGGCCAGCAGCAACGCGAAGTTCACGCTGCCATCGAAGCCCAGGCGGCTGGCGCGGCCCGAGGCGTCGATGCTGGGCGTGGGATCGGGCAGGTCCGCCTCGCCGGCCTTGCGCAGCAGCCAGGTGTCGATCGCGTAGAACAGCGCCAGCAGCACGCCGACCAGGAACAGGGTCTCGGTGAAGATGTGGCGCACCGTCCAGAAGAAGTCCACGCCCTTGAGAAAGCCCAGGAACAGCGGCGGGTCGCCCAGCGGCGTCAGCGAGCCTCCGGCATTGGAGACGATGAAGATGAAGAACACCACCACATGCACCTGGTGCCTGCGGTTGTCGTTGGCGCGCAGCAGCGGCCGGATCAGCAGCATCGATGCGCCCGTGGTTCCCATGAAGCTGGCCAGCACGGCGCCGATGGCCAGGATGGCCGTGTTCAGCCCCGGCGAGCCCTTGAGATTGCCGCGCACATAGATGCCGCCAGACACCGTGTACAGCGCCGTCAGCAGGATCACGAAGGGCAGGTACTCGGCCAGCAGCGCATGCACCAGGTTGGCCAGGGCCGCACCCGCACCGAACACCGCTGCAAAGGGCAGCAGGAAGGCCAGCGCCCAGGCCGCCGTCAACTTGCCGAAATGCCGGTGCCAGAAATGCGGCGCCGCCAGCGGCACCAGGGCAATCGACAACAGCATGCCCGCAAAGGGCACGCCCCAGAGCACCGACAGCTGGCCGCCATCGATCTCGGCCGCCAGGGCCCAGGAGGGCACGCAGGCGACGAGCAGCACCAACAATCCACGCAAGGCCTTCATGGTCCCGTCTCCTCTTTGTTCTGTCTTCACTGTCCGCTCCTGGCAGCGGGCCGCGCAGCGATCAAGTCTGTGCCGCGGGCGCCGCGATCTCGAACACCTGGCGCAGATAGGCCAGGTATTTCTCGTCGTCGCACATGCTCTTGCCCGGCGTGTCCGAGAGCTTGGCCACGGGCTGGCCGTTGCAGCGCGTCATCTTGATGACGATCTGCAGCGGCACATGGTCGGGCGCGTCGCCCAGGTCATTGGTCAGGTTGGTGCCGATGCCAAAGGCCAGCTGGCAGCGCCCGTGGAAGCGCTGGAACAGCTCGATGGTGCGCGGCACCGTCAGGCCATCGCTGAAGATCAGCGTCTTGGTCAGCGGGTCGATGCGGTTGGCGCGGTAGTGGGCCAGCAGCCGCTCGCCCCACTCGAACGGGTCCCCGCTGTCATGGCGCGCGCCATCGAAGAGCTTGCAGAAGTACAGGTCGAAATCGCGCAGGAAGGCCGACATGCCGTAGACATCCGACAGCGCAATGCCCAGGTCGCCCCGGTACTCGCGCGCCCAGGACTCGAAGCCGAAGATCTGGCTGTCGCGCAGGCGCGGGCCCAGGGACTGGCAGGCCTGCAGGTATTCATGGGCCAGCGTGCCCAGGGGCCGCACGCCCAGCTTCATGGCATACAGCACGTTGCTGGTGCCCGCGAACTGCCCCTCGGACTCCGCGGATGCGCCGGGCCGGCCCAGGCGTGCGCACAGCACACGCAGCACCTCTTCATGCCAGGCCCGCGAAAAGCGGCGGCGCGTGCCGTAGTCGGCAATCTTGAGCTGCTCCAGGCCCGGCTGCTGCAGCAGCGCGATCTTGGCATCCAGCCGGTGCCGGCCCTCGGGAAAATCGGGCACCGGCTGGGTGTTGCGGAAGTACACCTCGTTGACGATGGCAAGCACGGGAATCTCGAACAAGATGGTGTGCAGCCAGGGCCCGCGGATGGTGATGTCGATCTCGCCATTGGGCAGCGCCTGCACCGTGACGCACTTCTCGTTGAGGTGGAACAGGCTCAGGAAATCGACGAAATCGCTCTTGATGAAGCGCAGCGAGCTCAGGTAGGCCAGCTCTGCATCCTGGAACCGCAGGCTGCACAGCGAGCGGATCTCGGCCCGGATCTCGTTCACATAGGGCGCAAGCTGCACGCCGGGATTGCGGCACTTGAAACGGTACTCGACCTGTGCCCCGGGAAACTGGTGCAGCACCACCTGCATCATCGTGAATTTGTACAGGTCGGTATCGAGCAGGCTGGTGATGATCATGGACAGAGCCGGGCGGTAAGCGCCCAAGCGGTCAGATGGCAGACAGCTTTCGAGTGTAGGCCATCCACACGCCGCCGCGCTGCGAGCGGGCGCCTTGCATGCGCCCCGAACGCCATCAACCGCGCAGCAACGGCTCCAGCACCCGGCGCAGCGCCTGCGGAATCTGGGCAGGCCGGCGCGTCTGCCGGTCCACATAGACATGGACGAAATGCCCGGCTGCGGCCGACAGCGGCTCACCCTGTGCAAACAGCCCCACCTCGTAGCGCACGCTGGAGCCGCCGATGCGGGCCACGCGGATGCCGGCCTCCACCTCCTGCGGAAAGGCCAGCGGGGCGAAGTAATTGCATTGGGTCTCTATGACCAGTCCTATCGTCTCGCCCGCATGAATGTCCAGCGCGCCCTGCTCTATCAGATGGGCATTCACCGCCGTATCGAACCAGCTGTAATAGACAACGTTGTTGACGTGCCCGTAGACATCGTTGTCCGACCAGCGCGTGCTGATGCGTCGGAATGCCGCATAGGCCGAACGGGGCTGCGGCGCGGGGCGGCTCGGGGGCGATTCATTCATGGCGGCCATTGTGCCGCCGGCCGAATGCGCCCTGTCCCCGGACACTGTCGCCATCACGACGCGCACTGCTGCCAATCACTCGCCAAGCGAGTAAGCATGCAAACTGAAAAATGTCGTCAAACCGACATAAAACCAATTCAAAATCAAAGACTTACAAAAAACCCACAGCTTTCCGAATTTTTTTGCTGCACCGCAGCATCAGGTACTTGATTCCTTTTTTGCAATCCCTACAATAAGACCCATGCTGCACTGCAACATGACACTCAGTCAGGTCAGCGCAGGCAATTCCCCGTAACCCGAGACCCCTGTGGTCCGTTTTTCTGGAGACTGACATGAGCTTGACCCCTGACCAAATCCTGAGCGCACAAAAGGCCAACCTGGAAACCCTGTTCGGCCTGACGAGCAAGGCCTTCGAAGGCGTTGAAAAGCTGGTGGAACTGAATGTGACCGCCTCGCGCGCCGCACTGACCGAAGCTGCCCAGCACACCCAGGCTGTCCTGAGCGTCAAGGACGCACAGGAACTGCTGTCGCTGCAGGCCAACCTGTTCCAGCCCCTGGCTGAAAAGACCGCTGCCTACAGCCGTCACCTGTACGACATCGCCAGCGGCACCGGCGCCGAACTGGCCAAGACCTTCGAAAGCCAGGCTTCCGACCTGCAAAAGAACTTCAGCGCCCTGGTGGACACCACGGCCAAGAACGCACCCGCCGGTTCCGAAACCGCCGTTGCCGTGATGAAGAGCGCCGTGTCGGCTGCCAACAATGCCTTCGAGTCGGTGCAAAAGGCCGTCAAGCAGGCTTCGGACCTGGCGGAAGCCAACTTCACGGCCGTGACCAACACCGCCAACGAAGCCGTCCAGTCGGCCCAGACCCGCAAGCGTTGATCACGCTGTCTTACAACGGGGCTGCGTGCAAGAATCAGTGATTACCCGCATAATTGCACGCATCCCGGGTCGAAAGACCTGACCAGTTGTCTCCTTGGATCCTCTTGAAACCCCCGTTTCTGGATCCTTTCAAACCCAGTCTTTGGACTGGGTTTTTTTTCGCGCGCCATGGCTCGCGGCCCACCAGGGACCACCGCGCACAAGCCCTTAGACGGGCCCCACCCTTTATTAAGAACAATTCGCGTTTGACCTATCATCGCGCTTTGCCAACAAAGAGAGGCCTGTCTTCATGTCGAAATCCCTGAAAGCCCTGTTTGCCGCTTGCGCCCTGGTGGCTGCCGGCACAGCCATTGCCGACTCCCAGGTCGTCAACCTCTATTCCGCGCGCCACTACTCCACGGACGAGGAGCTGTACAACGGCTTCACCAAGGCCACCGGCATCAAGATCAACCGCGTGGACGGCGACGACGCCGGCATCATTGCGCGCCTGAAGGCCGAGGGCCAGGCCTCGCCGGCCGACGTGATCCTGCTGGTCGATGCCGCACGCCTGTACCGCGGCGAGGTCGATGGCCTGTTCCAGCCCATCCACTCCAAGCTGCTGGAAGACGCCATCCCCTCCAACCTGCGCGCCCAGCCCACGGCCGATGGCATCAGCTGGTTCGGCCTGTCCACACGTGCCCGCGTCATCGTCTACAACAAGGCCAAGGTCCAGCCTGCCGACGTGCAGAACTACGAATCGCTGGCCGACCCCAAGTTCAAGGGCCAGCTGTGCATCCGCTCGGGCTCGCATCCCTACAACCTGAGCCTGTTCGGCACCGTGGTCGAGCACATGGGCGACCAGAAGGCCGAAGGCTGGATCCAGGGCATGAAGGCCAACCTGGCCCGCCCGCCCAAGGGTGGCGACACCGACCAGATCAAGGCCGTGGCCTCGGGCGAATGCACCATCGGCGTGACCAACAGCTACTACCTGGCGCGCATGATGCGCTCGGGCAAGCCTGAGGACCAGGCCGTGGTCGGCAAGATCGGCGTGGTCTTCCCCAACCAGTCCAGCTGGGGCACGCACCTGAACATCGCGGGCGGCGCCGTGGCACGCCATGCCAAGAACAAGGACAACGCCGTCAAGTTCCTGGAGTACCTGGCCAGCCCCGCCGCCCAGAACTACTTTGCCAACGGCAACAACGAGTGGCCCGCAGCCAAGGGCGTGGAACTGGACAACCCTGCCCTCAAGGAGATGACCGGCGGCAAGCCCTTCAAGAGCGAGACCATCCCGATCACGGCCGTGGGCAAGAACATGACCAAGGTCCAGCAAATGCTGGACCGTGCCGGGTTCCAGTAACCCCCATCGCGCCCATCACCAGCCCGGCACTGCCGGGCTTTTTCTTGGGCGCGACATGGCTGCGGCCGGGGCTGCATGCATAATTTGAGAGTTACGTTTACGTCAACGTCAGATAACCAAGGAGACATTCCATGCAGATCAAGGACCGGGTATTCATCGTCACGGGCGGCGCCTCCGGGCTGGGCGAAGGCACGGCGCGCATGCTGGCGGCCGAGGGCGGCAAGGTGGTGATTGCCGACATGCAGGCGGACAAGGGCGAGGCCGTGGCGCGCGAGATCGGTGGCGTCTTCGTCAAATGCGACGTGAGCCAGGAAGCCGATGGCCAGGCTGTGGTGGACAAGGCCGTGAGCCTGGGCAAGCTGGCAGGCCTGGTCAACTGCGCAGGCATTGCGCCCGCCGAGAAGACCGTGGGCAAGAACGGCGCGCACAACCTGGCGCTGTTCTCCAAGACCATCACGGTCAACCTGATCGGCAGCTTCAACATGATCCGCCTGGCCGCCACCGCCATGTCGGCCAACGAGCCCGAGAGCACGGGCGAGCGCGGCGTGCTGATCTCCACGGCCAGCGTGGCGGCCTACGACGGCCAGATCGGCCAGGCGGCGTATGCGGCGTCCAAGGGCGGCGTGGTCGGCATGACGCTGCCCATTGCGCGCGACCTGGCGCGCAACGGCATCCGCAACATGACGATTGCCCCCGGCATCTTCGGCACGCCCATGCTGTTCGGCATGCCGCAGGAAGTGCAGGACGCGCTGGCCGCCGGCGTGCCCTTCCCCAGCCGCCTGGGCACGCCCCAGGACTATGCCAAGCTGGTGCGCCACATTCTGGACAACGACATGCTCAATGGCGAGGTGATCCGGCTGGATGGGGCCATTCGTCTGGCGCCGAGGTGAAGCCCCCCCTGAGCGGCTGCGCCGCTTCCCCCTCTCTACGCGCTTCGCGCGGGAGGGGGACGACACCCTAGCGGCGGGGCGGCGCGGCCGGCATAGGCCCTTGCTCGGTGTCCCTCGCGTTGGGCCGCGCCGTTTTTGGAGATACGCGCGTTGTCAGGCCATGGTGCGTGCAGGCTCTTTGGCCATCATCTCCAGCCCCTTGCGCAATGCAGGGAACAGGCTGTGCTGGAAGTTGTTCCAGCGCAGCTCAAGAATCGTGTCTTGGGGATCAATGTCGGTGCCCAGCACGTCGGCGATGACTTCGCCGGAGTCGATGCCGTTGTCCACGTAGTGAAAGGATGCGCCGGTCTTGAACAGGGGCGGGACCGGGCGCTGTTCCATGGTCTTCCAGTCCACGATCTTGTAGCCCTGCGCGCCATGCAGCGCGTCCAGCGTGGCACAGGCGCCCCGGCGTTCATAGGGCGACTCCAGGCGCGTGATGCCGGGGTGGATGTTGGCGATCCTGCGGTGGAACAGGGCCCCGGGCCGCACGAGCCGGTCCAGGATGACGAGCAGGCCGTCCAGCACCACCCGCTCGGCACCGAGTTGCACCAGCCTGTCCTGCAGTTGCGCCTCGAACATCTGTTTGCCCGCGGCGCGCTGCGGATCGTTCAGCGGCAGGCGCCGGTAGGAAGACGGCACGGCCATGAGCAGGTCATTGACCCTGCGCCCCTGGATGCGCAGGTCCGGCGGATAGAACCAGCGGCCGCCAGGCTGGTAGCTGAAGCCGTAGTCGCCGATCTTTTCGCGGTCGCGCGGCGAGGCCTCGTCGTCGTCGTGGATCACGGCCTCCAGGCTGTAGATATCGCCCAGCGGGGTGGTGTCCAGCAGCTCGCCCAGGTATTCGAGCGGCGACTTCATGTAGCGCGTTGCGCCCTTGTAGGCGATGTGCTGGCCGGCCTGGTCGGCGGCGGCGTTTCTCAGGGACCAGATGTAGACGAGTTTTGTCTTTGCCATGTTCGTGGATTCAGCAGGAATTCAGATGTCGGCCAGCGCGCCTTGACTGGCGGGACTGGCCGATGCAGCCGCCACCGGCTGCGCCCCTTCTTGCGGCTGGACCATGCGGCCTGCCTCCATGCGCACGATGCGGTCCGCCAGGTGGAAGTAGCGATCGTCATGGGAGATGACCACCAGCAGGTGGCCCCTGGCGCGCAGCTCGGGCAGCAGCTCGGTGTAGAACAGGTGGCGGAAGCTCGGATCCTGGTCGGCCGCCCATTCGTCGAAGACCAGCACGGGCCGGCCCTCCAGATAGGCGTGGACCAGGGCCAGGCGCTTGCGCTGGCCGGTGGACAGGTCGATGGTGCTGAAGCTGCCGTTGCGCACGCTGACCTTGTGGGCGATCTCCAGCCGCTGCAGGTAGGGCAGTGCGGCCTCGGGCAGCGCGGCGGCCTGGCCCTCTTCGCCGCCGGCCACCAGGTCCTCGAACAGGTAGAAGTCCGAGAACACCGTGGTGAACAGCTGGCGGTAGTCGTCGCGCGCCAGGGCCGTGACCGGCTGGCCGTCATGCAGTATCTCGCCCTGCTGGGGCGCGTACAGGCCCAGCAGCAGCTTGATCAGCGTGGTCTTGCCCGAGCCGTTGTCACCCACCACAAAGACCAGTTCGCCCTTGCCCAGCTTCAGGTCGATGGGGCCGATCTCGAAGGCCTTGCCGCCTTCGGGCGCATCGAAGGCATAGCGCACGCCCCGCAGCTCCAGGCCGTGGTCCAGGCGGACCTCGCCGGGCGGGCTGTCCAGGTGCAGGTGCGGCTCGGGGTTGGCAAAGCGCGCCGACAGATCGGCAATGCGCTGCAGCGCCACCTTGGCACGGCCCAGGTTGGGCAGCGCGCCTGCGATCTGGTCCATGGGGCCCTTGAGGAACAGCAGCACCAGCACGAAGCCGCTGAGCACCACGGGCTCGGTGGTGCGCAGCGCGGCCCAGCCCAGGATGAGGGCGATCAACAGAAAGAACAGCGCCGAACCGAAGGCCGAGGCCAGCACATAGGTGTTGATGGCGCGGCTGTTGATGCGGCGGATGGCATCCACGGTGGAGCCAATCTGCCCGTCGAAGATGCGGCCCCGGCGCGCGCGGTGCATGCGCAGCTCCTTGGCGCCTTCGCTGATGGCGCGGTAGGCCTTGTGCAGCACTTCCTCGTGATCGCGCGCCTTCCAGAACCCCGCCACGCCGCGTGACTGCGCCAGCGCCTGCAGGCTCACGCCCAGCACCAGCGCCACCACCAGCATGGCAAACAGCGGCGGCGACAGCAGGGCCAGATAGGCCAGGCAGCCCAGCGCAATGGCCAGGGCGATCACGTTGGAGGCCAGCACGAAGGCCACGTCGCTGATCATGTCCACATCCTGCGTGAGCACGGGCATGAGGCGGTGCGTGCGGTAGCGTTCCAGCGCATCGATGGGCGCGGCCAGGATCTTGCTGGCCAGTTCCTTGCGCAGTTGGGCCACCAGGCGCTGCCCCACGAAATTGCCCGACATGTCGGACGTGGCCCGGCACACCAGCACGGTGGCACACAGGGCGATGAAGGTCAGCAGCAGCCCGCCCGCCAGCCCACCGGGACGGTTGAGCACCTGGTTGATGGTCGCCAGCAGCGCCACCGTGGCCCCACCCGCGCAAATGCCCGTGACCACGGACAGCGCCATCCACGGCAGGAAGGGCCTGAGCAGGCGCAGTACCTCGGAGGGCGGTCGGCTGGCGTTTTCCATAAGGGATTCCTCTGGCGCCCGTGGGCGCATGACCTTGCAATGCCGGCGCGGCCCGGCGTTTCCTGGAGCGCGGCGCACGGCGAGCGCTCCCTACTCCCTGCAAGACGTGCGTGCGCCAAAAATGTTCACCGCCCAGGCGATGAACAAATTCCGCCGCCCTGCGTCATCACGAAGAAGGGGCAGCGCGGGCGCCATGCCCTGCACCGGCCCGCCCTGCCTTGTCTGCCGCACACCCGAAGGACGCCATGGCTCTCCACCCCGACCTGCAAGCATTTCTTGAACTCGCCAACGCCCAGGCATCCAGCCGCCCGCGCATGAGCCAGATGACGGCAGCGCAGGCGCGCGCCGCCTACGACAACGCCACGCTGGCGCTGGACCTGCCGGGCGACGATCTGCCCACCGAGGACCTGGATCTGCCCACGCGCGACGGCGCGCGTATCCGTGCCCGGCTCTACCGCGCAGCCCCTGAACACACAGCCGCGCCCTGCCTGCTGTTCCTTCACGGCGGCGGCTACGTGCTGGGCGGGCTCGACTCGCATGACAGCCTGTGCCGCAGCCTGGCGCTGGGCACGCCCTGCAATGTGCTGGCCATCGACTACCGGCTGGCGCCAGAGCACCGCTTTCCCACAGCCTTCCTCGACGCACAGGACGCCCTGGCCTGGCTGCTGGAGCACGGCGGCCGCCATGGCCTGGACGCGCAGCGCCTGGCCATTGGCGGCGACAGCGTCGGGGGCACGCTGGCCACGGCCCTGTGCATCGCCGCACGCGACGCGGGCATGCCCCAGCCCTTGCTGCAGTTGCTGCTCTACCCCTGCACGGCAGCGCAGCAGGACAGCGACTCGCATGCGCGCCTGGCCACCGGCCATCTGCTGGAAGGTGACACCCTGGCCTGGATGTTCGGCCAATACCTGCGCAGCGATGCGGACCGGCAGGACTGGCGCTTTGCCCCCCTGCAGGCATCCGACCTGGGCCGGCTGGCCCCCACGCTGATGGTGCTGGCCGAGTACGACCCGCTGATCGACGAAGGAAAGCGCTATGCCGAGCGGCTGCAGGCCGCCGGCGTGGCCGTGGACCTGCAGATCTACGCCGGCATGGTCCATGACTTTGCGCGGCTGGGCGCCCTCACCGAAGAGACCGAGGTGCTGCGCGACAGGCTCTGCAAGGCACTGGCCCATGCCTTCCAGGCGGCCCGCAGCCCGGCCCTGGCATGAACGGCCCTGGCATGAACATTTGCCGCGCCTGCGCGTCATCCCGGTCATGAGGCTGCCTTGCGTTCCTTGCGTTCCTTGCGTTCCTTGCGTCCCTTGCGCCCCTTGTGCCCTTGCCCCCATCCGTGTCCCGCACGCGGGGCACTCCATCTGAAAGAGTCCACGTGCGTCCAGTCGAAGCCACCGCTACACCGTCACCAGACGCCTCCGGCGCCAGCTATCTTGCGCATGCAGGCGCCGAGACGATCAGCGTCTTCGGCGATGGACAGCGGCTGCGCCTGGAACGTTCGGGGTCCGTGGATGCCGGCAGGCCCGGCAAGCCCAGTCTCTGGAACCTGTCGCCCACGGCCGCGCCAGGCCTGATGCAGCTGCAATGGCTGGGGCCCTGCTCGGGCATGCCCGAAGCGGATGAACTGCTGGCCGCGCTGCAGGCCGGTTTCGGCCTGCATCCCGATGTGCAAGCCATCGAACTGTCCCTGCCCCGGCTGCCGCCCGGCCTGCGCGACAGCATTGCCACAGTGCAGCCGGGCCAGGCCCCGTGCGTGGCAAGAAGCGTGCTGTGGCAGCAGCCCCTGTGGCTGCCCCGCCCGCGCCCACCCTATGCGCTGCACTACACGATCAGCGAAGGCCGGCGCCACCCCGTGCGCCTGCACAAGCCGCGCGGCGAGGTCTACCGCCGCTTCATCCCCTGGCTGGGCCGCACGCTGAGCTTTCGCACCGTGGAGCCCGAGGCCGACCTGCCCCTCATCCACCGCTGGATGAACGACCCGGTCGTCGCGCATTTCTGGGAGGAAAGCGGCGACCTTGCCCACCACCGCGCCTACCTGCAGCGCATGGCCGGCGACCCGCATGCGCTCGGCCTCATCGGCTGCTTCGACGGCGAGCCCTTCGGCTACTTCGAGGCCTACTGGGCCAAGGAAGACCGCATCGCCCCCTTCTATGACGCGGGCGACCATGACCGGGGCTGGCATGCGCTGGTGGGCGAGGCGCGGTTTCGCGGCCAGCCCTACCTGACGGCATGGCTGCCCTCGCTGTCGCACTACCTCTTTCTGGACGACTGCCGCACGCAGCGCATCGTCGTGGAGCCGCGCGCCGACAACCGAAAGATGCGCAAAAGCCTGCCGCGCTGCGGCTATGCGCTGGTCAAGGAATTCGACTTCCCGCACAAGCGCGCCGTGCTGGGAGTCCTGCTCAGGGAACGCTTTTTCGCAGACGCCTTGTGGATACCGCAGCCCGACGCAGCCGCGCCGGACGCACTGGACGCATCGACCCAATGAAAGGACCTTCCATGCAAACCCACCCGCTGATCGGCATCGGCTTCGGCCCCTCCAACATTGCCCTGGCCATCGCCCTCAAGGAGCGCGAAACCACCGCGCGGGCCATGCACCCCGTCTTCATCGAAAAGCAGCCGCGCTTCGCCTGGCACCGGGACATGCTGCTGGAGCAGGCCCACATGCAGGTGTCCTTCCTCAAGGACCTGGCCACGCTGCGCAACCCCACCAGCCGCTTCACCTTCATCAACTACCTGCACGAGAAGGGCCGGCTGCAGGACTTCATCAACCTCAAGACCTTCTTTCCCAGCCGCCACGAGTTCAACGACTACCTGGCCTGGGCCGCCTCCAAGTTCGAGGACCGCTGCGTCTACGGCCAGGAAGTCATCGAGGTGCTGCCTGAAAAACGCGACGGCAAGGTGGAGCTGCTGCGCGTGCGCTCGCGCGATGCGGCCGGCAACGTGCATGAGCGCCTGGGCCAGAACCTGGTCATGAGCATCGGCGGCACGCCCAGCATTCCCGAGCAGTTCAAGGCCCTGCGCGGCGACGCGCGCGTCTTCCACTCCAGCGCCTACCTGCGCAGCATTGCCGAGCATGCCAGGCCGCTGCGCATCGCCGTCGTGGGCGCGGGCCAGAGCGCCGCCGAAATCTTCATGGACCTGCACGGCCGCTACGCCACGGCCGAGATCGACCTGGTCATGCGCGCCCGCTCCATCCGCCCCTCGGACGACAGCCCCTTCGTCAACGAAATCTTCAACGCCGACTTCGTGGACCATGTCTACAGCCGCCCGCACGACGAGCGCGGCGCCCTGCTGCGCGAGTTCTGGCACACCAACTACGCCTGTCCCGACCTGGAACTGATCGAGAGCATCTTCAAGGTGTTCTATGAACAGAAGGTCGTCGGCGACACGCGCCACCGCTTCCTGCGCCGCCACGAGGTGCAGGAAGTGCGCGCCGCCGGCGACGGCATCCACCTGGGCCTGCGCGATCTCAACAGCGGCATCGACCATGCATCGCGCTACGACGTGGTGGTGCTGGCCACCGGCTATGCGCGCGAGCACCACAAGACCCTGCTGGACCCGCTGGCCCCCTACCTGGGCGACTTCTCCGTGAGCCGCGACTACCAGGTGCACACCACGCCGGACTTTCGCCCCGCCATCTTCCTGCAGGGCGCCTGCGAGGGCTCCCACGGCCTCAGCGACACCCTGCTGTCCGTCACTTCGGTGCGCACCGGCGAAATCGGTGAAGCCCTGCTGGCAGCGCAAGCCCAAAGACCCGATGTTGCGCGCACAGAACAGCTGGCGCTGCAGGATTGAAAGATCGCACAGGGCATGATGGCGCAGGGATCTCCCATGCCATAATTTGAATGCAAACCATTTGCATTTGAACTTGAATCACCTGCGCCGCTGAATCCCATACCCGCTGCTGCACCGCCCCGGCCCTGGCCGGGGTTGCAGCATCCGGTAGGCCCTTCTCTGTACGGACCCAGGGGTTCCAACCCATCGCCCTTGCGGAAAGGCAGGTATCCGGATGCGTGACCTGATCCAGGAACTCGTGGCTCACTATGGCGATCTGCGCCGCCAGCTCACGCGCGATCTCCGAGATCCGCACTATGCGGCCGACATCGCGCAATCGAGCTTCGAGCGGGTCTATGTGCACGCCCTGGGCCTGCGCAGCGGCAAGAAGGCCGAAACCCTGCCCGACGCCGGCATCGAATCCCCACGCGCCCTGCTGTTTCGCGTGGCACGCAATCTGTGCATCGACGATGCGCGCAAGCGCAAGACCGCCCAGGAATGGACGCGCCAGCAAATGGTGGTGCAGCACAGTGCGCCCTCCAGCGAAACCCTGGCCGCCCAGCGCCAGATCCTGAACCGCGTCGTCCAGGCGCTGGAAGGCCTGCCGCCGCGCCGGCGCGAAGTCTTCATCCTCTTTCGCGCCCATGGCTACACGCGCGCGGAAATCGCCGACCAGCTCAACATCACCGAAATGGCCGTCGCCAAGCACATGGTGCGCGCCACGCTGGACTGCTCGCGCGTGCTGGCCCAGCTGCGCTCCGAACTGATCGAGGACCATGCGCTGGGCAGCGCCATGGATTTCGACAACAGTACACTGACCGACGACGCATCCTGACTCCCCCTTTCCATGGCAAGTGCACCTAGCGAGCGCATGGTCGAGCATGCGCTGACGCTGATCGTTCAAAGCGAAATCGCTCCCGACCCGGTGGCCGACCAGGCCCGCCTGACCCTGGGCGAATGGCGCGGGAAATCAGCCCGGCACGATGCCGCCGCACGCGAGGCGCACCTGCGCTGGAACCTGCTGGGCGGCATGTCCGGCGGCCTGCGCGAGCAGTTCCAGGAAACCGCCCTGCTGGCCGACCGGGCCTCGCGCTCCACCCAGACCGTCCGGCGCCGCAAGCTGCTGCTGTCCTTCGCCGGGCTGCTGGGCACAGGCGCGCTGGCGGGCCGGGGCGCCTACTGGTACTGGCAGCAGCCCATCCACACCTCGGCCTACGCCACGCGCAACTCGCAAATCCTCAAGATCACTCTGGCCGACGGCAAGCTGCCGCTGCAGGCCAGCCTGGTGGAACTGGCGCCCCAGAGCGCCATTGCCGTGACGCTCTACCGCCAGCGCCGCAGCGTGTCCATGGCCCGGGGCGAAGTGCGATTCGACGTGGCCCCCGATCCCGACCGGCCCTTCGAGGTCATCACGCGCGAGGCGCGCATCGAGGTCGTGGGCACGGTCTTCACCGTGCGCGACCGCGGCGGCCCCGTCACCGTGGGAGTGGAGCATGGCCATGTCAGGGTCCGCGTGCTGGGCAGGGATGCGCAGGATGCGACGGGCCCGGCGGCGGCAACGCTGGACCTGCTGCCCGGCCAGATCGTGGACATCCGCAACGGCCAGGCCGAGGCCGTGCGCCAGGCCGATGCCGCCACGCTGTCCGCCTGGCGCGAAGGCTGGCTGGTCTTCGAGAACACCCCGCTGGCCGAGGCCCTTGCCACGGTCAACGCCTACCGCACCCAGCCCATCGAAGCCGCCGATGCGCGCGTGGCCGCGCTGCGCCTGACCGGGCGCTTTCGCGCCAATGACTCGGCCGGCCTGCTGGCCGTGCTGCCGTCCATCCTGCCGCTGAGGGTGCGCCTGCAGGCCGGTGGCGGCGTGCAGTTGCAGGCGCTCTGAACGGCGCCTTCGGTTCCCCGACAAAGAAAAGGCCACGGCCGGATCGCTCCAGCCGTGGCCCATGGCCCATGCCCGCTTACCAGCGATAGGTGGCCGTGCCGATCACCTTGCGGGGCTCGCCATAGAAGCAGCCGTAGGAGCAGCTGGCGATATAGGTCTTGTCGGTCAGATTGGTGAGGTTCAGGGCGAAGCGCCAGGGTCCGGTGGTGTAGCTGACCATGGCATCCACCAGGGTGAACGCCGGCAGCGAGACGGGAACGCCATAGGCCAGGCCGCGTGTCTGACCCAGGTACCTGGCACCCATGCCCACCTTGAGGCCGGCAAGCCCGAAGTCTCCAAAGCTGTAGTCGCCCCACAGCGATATCTGGTTGTAGGGCACGCCGATGGAGCGCTTGCCCAGCTCGTCCGGCTGCAGGGGGCTTGCCTGCGTGGTGCGCGCATCCGTGTAGGCATAGGCGGCAATGATGTTCACATTGCGGCCGATGGAGCTTCGCGCCTCCAGCTCGAAGCCACGGGAACGGACTTCCCCGGCCTGTATGTTGAACGCCCTGCTGGCGTCCTGGGGATCGGGCACGAGCAGGTTCTGGCGGGTGAGCTGGAAGACCGCTGCCGAAATCATGGCCCGGGAGCCGCTGGGCTGGTAGCGGACACCGGCCTCGTACTGCTGCCCCGTCGTGGGCTTGAACCGCGATCCAAGGCGGTCCTGGCCCTGGGTGGGCTCGAAGGACTCGCTGTAGCTGAAGAAGGGGGCAAGGCCATTGGCGGCGAGATAGACCACGCCCAGCCGGCCCGTGAAGGCCGAGCTTTTCTCATTGGCCGCGCTCACGTCCCCGGTGAAGAAGTTCGTCTCGTTGAAGCGGACCTTGTCATAGCGGCCGCCCAGCAGAACCACCCACTTGTCATCGATCTTGATCTGGTCCTGCGCATAGATGCCAAGCCGCTTGTAGTCGTTCTTCCAGGACGAGCGGTAGTAGGGGGAGACAGGCCCCACCGGCTTGCCGTAGACCGGGTTGAAGACATCGAGGTCGGCGGCCTGCTGTTCATAGCGCTCGGTCTCGTGCTTTGGCAGGGCGTAGTCGAAGCCCACCAGCATGGTGTGCTTGATGCGGCCCTGGTCCAGCTGGTACTGCAGCGAGGTATCGGTCACGAAGGCCGACGAACGGTCCCAGCGCGGCTGGAAGTAGCGCTCCACCACCGAGCGCTGGTCGGCGGACAGGCCCCAGCCGTCCGTGCTGAAGTAGCTGCTCTTTGCGTTGTAGTAGCGCATGCTGTTCCTGAGCTTGAGCTTCTCGGAAAAGGCATGTTCGAAGAGATAGCCGATGGAGTAGCGGTCCAGATCGAATTTGTCCCGCCCCGCCTCTCCGATGAAGCGGTTGCGGGGAATCTGTCCATTGATGTTGGGCAGCAGGGTGCCGTAGGCGGGCAGTCCGTAGACGTAGGTGGTGCGGTCCTTCTGGACCTCGGCCAACAGTGTCAGCGAAGTGTTCGCATCGGGCTGCCACTTGAGCGATGGGGCGACATAGGTTCTGTCATCGGGGACACGGTCGATGAAGCTGTCGCTGTCGCGCTTGAGCGCCACCAGCCGGTAGGACCATTTGCCCTCGTCGTCCAGGGCGCCCGCAAAATCACCCGACACCTGCCTGCGCCCGAAGCTTCCGGCGTCGATGTTCAGTTCCCGGATTTTTTCCGTGGTGGGCCGCTTGCTCACGGTGTTGACCACGCCGCCCGGGGAGACCGAGCCAAAAATCACCGAAGAGGCGCCCTTGAGCAGCTCGATGCGCTCCAGGCCGTAGGGCTCCTGCCGTCCGTCGTAGATGTTGGCCGTGAACAGGCTGCCGTCCCGGTACATGCCCGTGGTGCGGAATCCGCGCAGATACAGGCTGTCCGAGGTACGGTCCAGGCCCTCGGCGCGGGTGACGCCGGCGGCGTAGCCCAGCGCATCCTGCAGGCTTTGCGACTTCAGCGTCTCGATCTCCTGGGCACCGATGACCGTGATGGACTGCGGTGTCTCCAGGATGGGCGTATCGGTCTTCGTGCCCGTTGAGCTGCGCCGGGCGACATAGCCCTGCACGGGGCCGGCTGCGGTTTCGCTGTCCGTGACGTTGATGGTCGGCAAGGTCGCGCCGGAGACCGCGGGACGGCGGATGGCGAAGCCTCCGTTGTTCGTCCTGGTGGCTTCCAGGAACGTGCCGGCCAGCAGCTCCCGCAAGGCCTGCTCCGATGTCAGGCGGCCGTTGACGGCGCGGGAACTGAGCCCGGCAACCAGGTCGCCTGCGGCAAACATCTGGGTTCCCGTCTGGCGGGACAGCTCGTTGATGGCCGAAGCCAGGGCCTGGGCCGGCACATGGATATCGAACACTTGGGCAGCCTCCTGCCCTGTGGCCTGGGCCACCGCCTCGGTGCTCCAGAACGAAACGGAACCAAAGGCCGTGGCAAGGGCCAGGCTCAGCAGATGTTGACGGGGCAAGGAACGCATGGTTGAAGAATTTCCAAAGGCTTTGAATGAGACTGGTTACCAACCGGACGCGGACCTCGGCGCTGGTTGTTGTGCATTCCAAAGACGTTCTGCGCAGAAAAATGGAGACAAGGTGTAACCCCTATTTCACGAAAAAACCGGGATGGGACGGGGGCGTCCTGCCCCCCCTCCCCGGCTCCCGTCAGTCCAGCGCGTACTCCAGCGCCAAGGCATCGAGGATTTCAGCCGTCAGCCCCTCGTTCCTCATGATGGCGTAGTGGTCGGCGCGGATCACCGCGCCCTCTGCCCTTTCGGCCATTTCGGCCCTATCGACCCCCTCCTGGCGCAGCTGCTGCGCGAGCCGCAGCCGGTGCCCGGCCGCGGTTTCATCGCTCCACCAAAGGCTTGCCGCCGCTTGCACGGGCGCCAGGGCCTGCGCCTGCAGCGCCAGGTGCTTCAGGTGCAGGGTGGTCAGAAAGGCCTGGGCCAGGTCGGCGCCGTCCATGCAGGCATGGCCGCTGGGCCCTCCCGGTCCCTGCCTTGCAGCTTCGCGGCCCAGCGCGGCAGCCAGAAGATCGGCGCGGGGCGGCACCGATGCATCGATGTCCGCAAGGTCCTCGATGCGCGCCAAGGGCAGCATCTGCGAGACAAAGAGCCGGAAGTCATCCCACCACGACGAGGACCCGGCCGCATCGCCAGCAGGCACGAACGGGTCCACCAGTCCCAGGAAACCCACCGTCTGTCCCTGGGCTTCGAGCCGGGCCGCGATCAGGGCCGCCAGGCTGCCGCCCAGGGACCAGCCGAGCAGGTGGTAGGGGCCGGCGGGCTGTACCTGCCTCACCATCGCGCAGTAGTCGTCGGCCATCTGCTCCAGCGAGCGGTCGCGGTAGCCGGGATCGCCCAGGCTGCGGCAGGGTATGGCGTGGACGGTGCGCCGGTCCTGCAAGGCCCGCGCCAGCGGCTGGTAGTCAAATACCGTGCCGAACCCGGCATGCACGCAGAACAGCGGTGGTGCGGCTTCACACACGGCGTTGAGCGCCACGACTCCCCCAGCTCCACCGGCGCCGGCTGAGCGAAGCTCCAGCAGGCCGGCAATGGTGGGCCGCTGCAGCAGGTCGCGCAGCTTGAAGTCCAGCTGCGGATCGCCCAGCTTGCGCACCTTGGCGTGCATCCTGAGGCTGAGCAGGGAGTCCCCGCCCAACTCGAAGAAGTTGTCGGTCTCGCCCACGCGTTCCACGCCAAGCACCTCCTGCCAGATGCGGGCCAGCGCCATGGCCGACGCTGTGGACGGTGGCACGTGAACCCGCCCGGCATCTGCCTGCGGCAGCGGCAGCGCACCACGGTCAAGCTTGCCGCTGACCAGTCTTGGCAAGGCGGGCAGGACCAGCGTATGGGCCGGCAGCATGTAGTCGGGCAGGTGCTCGCCTGTCTGCTGGCGGATGCGCTGGACCAGGGTCTGCGCGGCGGTGCCCTCCTCCCCCACCACATAGGCCACCAGCTGCTTGCCTGTACCGGCATCCTGGACCAGCACGGCGGCATCGACCACGCCGGGCACGGCCCGGACGGCCTTCTCGACTTCGCCCAACTCGATGCGAAAGCCCCGGATCTTGACCTGGTGGTCGGCCCGGCCTATGTACTCGATGTTGCCGTCCGGCATCTCGCGCACCAGGTCGCCCGTGCGATACAGGCGGCCTCCACCGCCGTCGAAGGGGTCGGCGACGAAGCGCTCGGCCGTCAGGCCGTGGCGCGACAGATAGCCGCGCGCCAGGCCATAGCCGCCGATGTACAGCTCGCCCACCACGCCGTGCGGCACCCGGTGCAGGTCGGCGTCCAGGATGTACACCGTGCGCTCGCCCACGGGCCGGCCGATGGGGGCGTAGGCGCAGTCGAAGGTCTCGCTGGCCTCGGCCTTCCAGATCAGCGGCGTCACCACCGTCTCGGTGGGGCCATAGCCGTTGATGAGCAGGCGCGGGCGCAGGCTCTGGCGCACCTTGTCGTAGGCGGCCTTGGGCATGGCCTCGCCACCGAAGACATACAACTCCACCGGCGGTGGCTCCTGCGACTGCTCTGCGGCCCAGTCCGCGATCTGCGCCAGATAGGCCGGCGGGAACGCGGCATTGGAGATGCCATGGTGGCGCAGGGCCTCGCAGGCCTGCTCCGCCGTCCACATCTGCGGCTCGCGCAGCACCAGGCCGGCGCCGATGCTCAGCGCCGTCAGCCAGCGCTCATGGGCGCCGTCGAAGGAGAAGGACATGAAATGCAGCTCGCGCGAGTTCGCCCGCATGCCGTAGATCCCGGCCGTGGCCGCGCAGTGCATGGACAGCGGCCCGTGCTCGACCACGACGCCCTTGGGCTGCCCGGTCGAGCCCGAGGTGTAGATCACATAGGCCAGGTCGCGCTCATGCACGGCATGGGCTGGCGCCGCGTTGCAGGCCTGGGTGAAGTCCACCTCCTCGGCCACCACCAGATGGGCCACGGCGGGCGTGCCCAGCTTGTGCAGCGCCGCCTTGTGGGCGATCAGGTGGGAGGCACCGCTGTCTGCCAGCACGAACCTCTGGCGTTCGGCAGGCGACGCCGGATCCAGGGGCAGGTAGGCCGCACCCGCCTTGAGCACGGACAGCAGGCAGATCACCATTTCCAGCGAACGCTCCATGGCGATGCCGACGATGGCGCCGCGCCCCACGCCGGACTGCACCAGGCGGTTGGCGAAATGGTTGCTGCGCGCCTGCAGCTCGCCATGGCTGATGGTTTGCTCGCCCATGACCAGCGCCACCGCACCCGGGTCCCGGCGCGCCTGCAGCGCCATGCCGGCATGCACGGGCAGGAACGGCGGGCGGCAGGCATCCGTGCCCGTGCCCGTGCCCGTGCCTGTGCCCGCCGGCCCATCGCGGCCGGGCTCGGGCAGCAAGGCGATGTCCCGCAGGCAGTGCATGCCCTCGCTCGCCATGGACTCCAGCACCTGCACCAGTTGCCGCAGCAGGGCCTGCACGGTGTCATCGCCGAAGCTGCTCCGCTGGTAGATCATCTTGAGCGACAGCACATCGCCCAGCCGCACCTCCAGGTCCATGGGATAGGAGGTCACGTCGATGGCATGCGTCACCGCAAACCGCAGATGCGGGTCGTCATGCGCGGACAGCACGGCATCCATGGGGTAGTTCTCGAACACCAGGATGCTGTCGAACAGGCCGCGCTGGCCCTTGCCCGCCCAGCGCTGGATGTCCGAAAGCGACGTCTGCTCATGCTCGCGCGAGGCCAGGTTCTGAGCCTGCAGCGTGCGCAGCCAGGGGCCCAGCTCCAGCGCGCCGTCGCAGGCCACGACCACCGGCAAGGTGTTGATGAACAGCCCCTGCATTCTTTCCACGCCGGCCAGCTCGGGCGGGCGGCCTGCCACCGTGGCCCCGAAGGCCACCGTGTCCTGGCCCGTGTACCGCGCCAGCACCAGCGACCATGCGGCCTGCACCAGGGTGTTGGCCGTCACGCGCTCGCGCTGGGCAAACTCCACCAGCTGCTGCGTGGCACCGGCATCCAGCGCGGCGCCGGCCTCGTGGTGCCCCTGCCGGGCTGCAGGCAAGGCACCAGGCCGGACAGCAGGCCGGGCAAGCGCATCCACCAGCAAGGTGGGCTCGTGCAGCGGCTGCACCAGGCGCCTCCAGTAGGCCTCGCTGGCCCCGTGGTCCAGGCCTTGCAGCCATGCGATGTAGTCGCGGTAGCTGGTGTCCACGGGCTCCACGGCAATGCCCTTGTAGTCGCGCAGCACCTCGCCCAGCAGGCTCGATGAACTCCATCCGTCCGTGAGCAGGTGGTGGGCGGTCCAGATGCAGTGGTGGCTGCCATCGGGCACGCGGACCAGGGCCAGCCGCATCAGAGGCGGCTTCCTGAGGTCGAAGGCCGCGAACTGCCCGGCGGCCAGGGCATCCAGGGCCCCCGCCACATCCTCGCTGTGCCGGCAGTCATGCTCGGTGATGTCCAGCAGGACCTGCCGGGCCACCCATTGCAGCGGCAGGGACGCATCGGCCAGGAAGCCGCTGCGCAGCACGGCATGGCGGTCCAGCACCGCCTGCCAGGCCTTTCGGAAGCGCGCGGCATCCAGGCCATGCGCGCCGATGCGCAGCTGGGTGACATAGGACAGCCCCGAGGGATCGGACAGGCTGTGGAACAGCATGCCCGACTGCATGGGAGACAGCGGATAGAGGTCCGCCAGATTGCCCGCAGGCAGGTCCAGGCCGTCCAGTTGCGCCTGCGTGATCCGCGCCAGCGGGAAGTCCGAGGGCGTCACCCCCTGCGCGCCGCTCAGGCAGTGGTCGATCAGGCCTTCCAGCTCCTGCCGGTAGCGCCCCATCCAGGCCTGCACATCGGCGGTGTCGTGGCGGGCCGTGCTGAAGGCGGCCGTCATCACCAGCTCGCCGTCGTAGACGCGGCCATTGATGGTGAACTCGTGCGACAGCGGCGCCGAGGCGTCGGCCGGCATGCCGCTGCCCTCTGCAGCCGGCAACCATTGAGCCGCGCTGTCAAAGCTTGCATCGAACTGCCCCAGGTAGTTGAAGACCAGGCTGGCCTGGGGCAAGGCCCGCATGGCCTGCCTTTGCTGCGCCGTGCCCAGGTACTTGAGCACGCCATGGCCCAGGCCGTGCAGCGGCACCTCGCGCAGGCTTTGCTTGACGCGCTTGAGCGCGTCGCCCGGGCCTGTGCCCGCATCGAGCGCCACCGGGAACACGCTGGTGAACCAGCCCACGGTGCGCGAGACGTCCACGCCGGCCGACAGCTCCTCGCGGCCATGGCCCTCCAGGTCCACGAGGATGCGCTCCTGCCCGCTCCACGCGCACAGGGCGCGCCCCAGGGCGGCCAGCAGGATGTCGTTGATCTGCGTCCTGTAGGCGGCCGGCACGCGGCTGATCAGGGCATCGGTGCGCTCGCGGTCCAGCCGCAGCTCGACGCTGGACTGCCATGCCAGGGTGTTGGCCCCCTCGGGGCGGGCACAGGGCAGGACGGCAGGCACCTGGGCCAGCGCCTGCCAGAAGGCCAGCTCGCCGCCGCATTGCGCGGCATGGGCCTGCAGCGCCTGCGACCAGCGCTGGTAGCTGGCGGTCTTGTGGACCCTGGCGGGCTCCAGGCCCTGCAGCCGGCTGGCATAGGCCGAACGCAGGTCTTCGAGCAGGATGCGCCAGGAGACCCCATCGACGACCAGGTGGTGGGCCACCAGCAGCAGGCGCCAGCTGCCGTCGCCCACCTCGATGCACAGCCCGCGCAGCAGCGGCCCGTGGACGATGTCCAGGCTGCGCTGCGCCTGTTCGCACAAGGCCTCGATCGCGCCGGCATCCCGTGCCTGGCGCACCCACAGCAGTGCCTGCAGATCGGCCTCGGACGGGCTTGCGTAGGCCTGCTCCCAGGCGCCCTGCGCCGTGGGGCGAAAGCGCAGGCGCAGGCTGTCGTGCCGGGCCAGCAGGTCGGCCAGGGCCTGGCGCAGCGGCGCAGGCTGCAGCGGCTGCGTGCTGCGCAGCAGCAGGGCCTGGTTCCAGTGGGATCGCTGCGGCACGTCCGTTTCGAAGAACTCCGCCTGAATGGGCAGCAGGGGAACGCTTCCCTGGACCGGGGTGTCCTGCTCCACGGCCTCGTCCTGCACGGGCTCGGCCACACGCGCCAGCTCGGCAATGCTTTGCCGCTCGAACAGCTGCCGTGGCGACAGCTTCCAGCCGAAGCGGCGCAGGCGCGAGACGATCTGCAGGCTGAGGATGGAATCACCGCCCAGCGCGAAGAAGTTGTCGCTGCGCCCCACCCGCTCCAGGCCCAGCACCTCGGCCCAGACACGGGCCAGCAGCGCCTCCAGTTCGCCCTCGGGCGCCTGGCTGGCGGCTGGCATGCCGAACGCGGGCAGGGCCTGCCGGTCCAGCTTGCCGTTGGCGTTCTGCGGCAACTGGTCCAGCACCATGATGGCGCCCGGCACCATGTAGTCGGGCAGTACCGTGGCCAGGCGCTCGCGCATCTCCTGCTCGTCCAGGGTCCGCCCGCTGCGGGCAGACACATAGGCCAGCAGCCGCGTGCCCGCCGGTCCCTCGCCTGCCACGACCACGGCCTCGCGCACATCGTCCAGCGCCAGCAGTTGCGCCTGAACCTCGCCCAGCTCGATGCGCAGGCCGCGGATCTTGACCTGGTGGTCCACCCGCCCCAGGTACTCCAGCTGGCCCTGCGCATTCCAGCGCACCAGGTCGCCCGTGCGATAGAGTCTTGCGCCATCGCGGCCGAAGGGGTCGGCGACAAAGCGCTCTGCGCTGAGCCCCGCCCGGTTCAGGTAGCCACGCGACAGCAGGGGGCCGCCTATGCACAGCTCGCCGGCCACGCCCAGGGGCACGGGGCGCATCCGGTCGTCCACCACCCACATGTGCCGGCCCGCCAGGGGCCGCCCTATGGGAAGGTCCTGTGGCGGCAGCGCCTGCGGCGCCGCGCCGGCGCCTTCCACCAGGCCCGTGCAGTCGAAGAGGGAGGCCGTGACGGTGGCCTCGGTCGGGCCGTAGGCATTGAGCAGCCTCACATGGCCCAGCCCGGCATCGCGCCAGGCCTGCAGGCCGGCGCCCGGCATGGCCTCGCCGCCCACATGCACCTGCCTGAGCCGCCCATACCCGCGCAGGCCCTGGCGCGCGAAATCCTGGACCAGCAGCAGCCAGTAGGCGGTGGTCAGATCGGCCACGCTGATCTGCCTGGCCATGAGTTCCCTGTGGAAGGTGGCACTGTCCCAGAGTTCGGGCCCGCGCAGCACCATGGCCGCGCCGGCCACCAGCGGTGCGAACAGCTGCTCGATACAGCCATCGAAATTCAGCGTGGCGAACTGCAGCACGCGGTCCTGCGGCGACAGCGCGGCAAAGCCGACAGCCAGCTGCGCCTGTTCGGCCAGGCAGCGGTGGGAAATGCCCACGCCCTTGGGCCGGCCGGTGGAGCCCGAGGTGTAGATCACATAGGCCAGGCATTCGCCATGCACGGCGGCGCCGGGGTTGTGGTCGGGCCCCGGCATCGCGCCGATGGCATCGAGGTCCAGCGCCTTCACGCGACCGGCCACCTCCAGCCCCAGGCGAGACTGCGTGAGCAGGCAGGCCATGCCGCTGTCCTCGACCATGTGGGCCAGGCGCTCGGCCGGATAGCCGGGGTCCAGGGGCACATAGGCCGCGCCCGACTTGAGCACAGCCAGCACGGCAACCACCATCTCCACCGAGCGTTCCACCGCAATGCCCACGCGCACCTCCGCGCCCACACCCTCGGCGATCAGGCGGTGCGCAAGGCGGTTGGCACGCCGGTTGAGCTGCGCATAGCTGATGCATTCGTCGCCAAAGACCAGGGCCGTGGCCTGGGGCCGCTCGTCCACCTGGTGCTCGAACAGCCTGTGCACCAGGGGCTGGGCGTCGCGGCTCTGCGGGTTGCATCCAGACTGCACCGATTGCGCCCATTGCGTCAGCTGCGCCCATTCATCCCGGTCCAGCAGCTCGATATCGCAGGCCGGCAGCGCGGGCGTTTCGGCCAGGGCCACAACAATGCCTTCCACTGCGGCCAGCATGTAGGCGCACAGGCGCTGCGCGCCCACGGTCTTGCTGGCCTGCCCGACCAGGCGGAAGCCCTGGCCCAGGTCATCGATGGACATGTCCACCGGGTAGTTGGTGCGCTCCTCCCCGCCCAGGGCCGTCATGCCCTCCCACGCGCCCGAGGCTGCGTCCGCTGCCTCCGTCTCCTGCGGCGCTGCGGTGTAGCGGTAGTTGAGCAGGGCCGAGAACAGCGGCGTTCCCCCCGCCAGAGCGCTGCAGCGCTGCGCCAGCGACAGCGTGGCGTGCTCGTGGTGCATCAGCCCCGTCAGCCCCGCATGCGTCTCTTGCAGGCAGTCCTGCACGCTGCGCCCGCCCAGCCGTATGCGCAGCGGCAGCGTGTTGATGAACATGCCCAGCGCGCTGTACGCGCCCTCCCCGCCCTGCATGCGGCCAAAGAGCACGGTGCCGAACACCACGTCATCCTTGCCCGTGGTCCTGCCCAGCACCAGCGCCCAGGCCAGGTGGAACAGGCTGGCCGCACTCACCCCATGGCGCTGCGCCTGCCGCCGCAGCTCGCGCGACAGCGGTGCATCCAGCCCAAGCCTGGCCTCCTCCACCGCACTGCCGTCTCCCTGCACATCCAGCAGGCCAAACGGCGCCGTGGGTTCATTCACATCGCCGAGCATGGCGCGGAAGAAGTCCTCATGCTCGCTGGTGCTCACGCCCAGCCGGGCCTGGGCCACGAAGCGCCTGAACGGCAAAGGCCTCGGCAGCTCCGCCTCGCGGCCCTGTGTCATCAGCGCAATCTCCTCGACGATGCGCTCCAGCGTCGTGTGGTCCAGCACCAGGTGATGGGTCAGCAGCTGCAGCAGCCAGCGCCCGTTGGGCGCATCCTGCGCCGCCACGGCGCGGATCATGGGCGCGCGGCGCACATCGATGCGCTGCACGCGCGGGTCCAGCCGCTGCTGCAGCGCGGCGGCTACATCATCTTCGCCCTCGCTTTCACCAGGCTCCAGCCAGTCGACCAGCACCTGTGCCTGCCGCCAGACCACCTGCACGGGCTCGGCCAGCCCTTCCCACAGCACGGCCGTGCGCAGGATGTCGTGGCGTGCGATGACCTGGTTGAGCCGCTGCACAAAGCCCAGCAGCCGCTCGCGCGTGTCGAAGCCCAGCAGCGTGGGCGTGGCATAGGCATCGCCCTGCTGGTGCAGGGTGTGGTGGAACAGAATGCCTTCCTGCAGCGGCGCCAGCGGATAGATGTCCTGGATGTTGGCCGCGCCACCGGGCACGGTGTCCTCGACCCGTGCAATCTCCTGCGCGTCCAGTGCCACCAGCGTCAGCATGGCGGGCGTGATGGCCGTGCAGCCTTCGGGGATGCCGTTGGGCGGCACCTGCACCTGGGCGGCGACGCCCGCCTGCATCAGCTGCGCCGCAAAATCCGCCAGTTGCGGATGCTGGAACAGGCTGCGCACGGAGGCCGACAGGCCATGCGCGCGCATGCGCTCCAGCATGCCCATGGCCAGCAGCGAGTGTCCGCCCAGCTCGAAGAAGTTGTCGCGCCGCCCCACGCGGTCCTGCCCCAGAAGCTCGGCCCATATCGCCGACAGCTGCTGCTCGACCCCGTTGTGCGGCGGCTCGTATCCACGCTGTGCCCATTCGGGCTGCGGCAGGGCCTTGCGGTCCACCTTGCCGTTGGCATTGAGCGCAAGCGCAGGCAGCACGACGATGGCCGAAGGCTGCATATAGTCCGGCAGCCGCCCGGCCAAAGCCTGGCGCAAGGTTTCGGCCAGCCCCGCATCGGCGTCCGGACCGGCCACATAGGCGACAAGGCGTGCGCCCGCCGCGCCCGACGTGGCTTGCGCCGCGACCACCACGGCCTCGCGCACGCCGGGCTGGGCCAGCAGATGGGCCTCGATCTCGCCCAGCTCGATGCGCAGGCCGCGGATCTTCACCTGGTGGTCCAGGCGGCCCAGGTACTCGATCTGGCCCTCGCCGTTCCAGCGCACCAGGTCGCCCGTGCGGTACAGCAGGCCGCCCTGCGTGTCCAGCGGGTCGGCCACAAAGCGCTCGGCCGTCAGTGCGGGGCGGTTCAGATAGCCGCGCGCCAGACCCATGCCGCCCAGGTACAGCTCGCCGGCCACGCCCTGTGGCGCCGGCCGCATGGCGCAGTCCAGCACATAGGTGCGGATGCCGCTGATGGGCTGGCCGATGGGAACCTGGCGCCGCCCGTCGTCGCGGCAGCGCCAATGGGTGACGTCGATGGCCGCCTCGGTCGGGCCATAGAGGTTGTAGAGACCGGCCCCGGGCAGGAGCCTGAAGACGGCGTTCTGCGCCTCGGCCGGCAGGGCCTCGCCGCTGCACAGGATGCGCCGAAGGCCCGTGCATGCCGCAACGCCCGTGTGCGCCACAAAGGCCTGCAGCATGGAAGGCACGAAGTGCACGGTGGTGACGCCATGGCCCGTGATCAGCGCCACCAGCCTTGCGGGGTCACGGTGATCGCCAGGCGCGGCCATCACCAGCCGGGCGCCGACCATCAGGGGCCAGAAGAACTCCCAGACCGACACATCGAAGCTGAACGGTGTCTTTTGCAGCACGGCGTCCGAGGCATCGAGCGCATAGGCCTGCTGCATCCAGGCCAGCCGGTTGTGCAGGGCCGCATGCCGGTTGGCCGCGCCCTTGGGGCGGCCCGTGGAGCCCGAGGTGAAAATCACATAGGCCAGATGCTCCCCATGCACGGCAACCACGGGGTTGCGCTGCGATTCACCGGCCAGATCGATGCGGTCGATGTCCAGCCACTGCAGATCCTCGCCTGCGGGCAGGCGCTCGCGCAGCGCGCTGTGGGTGAGCAGGCGCCGCACGGCGCCGTCTTCGATCATCTGCGCCAGCCGTTCGGGCGGGTGATCGGGGTCCAGGGGCACATAGGCGCCACCGGCCTTCATGATGGCCAGCAGGCCCACCACCATCTCGATGGACCGCTCCATGGCGATGCCCACCCGGGTCTCCGGCCTCACGCCCAGGGCCATCAGCCGGTGGGCCAGCTGGTTGGCGCGGCGGTTGAGCTGGTCGTAGCTCAGCACCTGATCGCCAAAGACCAGCGCCACGGCATCCGGCCGTGCCTGGGCCTGGCGCTCCATCAGTTGGTGCACGGGCTGCATCCCTGGTTCGGTTCGGGCGCCCAGGCTCCAGGCCTGCAGCTGCGTCCATTCCTTGCCGTCCAGCATGTCCAGCGCCGCAGCCTCCAGGCCGGGCTCGCTTTCCAGCGCGTGGACCAGGGAGGCCACGGCCGCCGCCATGTATCCACACAGCCGTTCAGCCCCCAAAGCAGCATCGGCCTGGGCCACGATGCCAAAGCCTTCGCCCAGGTCGTCGATGGACACGGTCACGGGGTAGTTGGTGCGCTCCTGTCCGCCCAGGGCCGTCATGCCCTCCCACGCGCCCGCTGCGGCCCCCTCCTGCGGCGCCACGCTGTAGCGGTAGTTGAGCAGGGCCGAGAACAGCGGCGTCCCCCCCGCCAGAGCGCTGCAGCGCTGCGCCAGCGACAGCGTGGCGTGCTCGTGGTGCATCAGCCCCGTCAGCCCCGCATGCGTCTCATGCAGGCAGTCCTGCACGCTGCGCCCGCCCAGCCGTATGCGCAGCGGCAGCGTGTTGATGAACATGCCCAGCGCGCTGTGCGCGCCCTCCCCGCCCTGCATGCGGCCAAAGAGCACGGTGCCGAACACCACGTCATCCTTGCCCGTGGTCCTGCCCAGCACCAGCGCCCAGGCCAGGTGGAACAGGCTGGCTGCACTCACCCCATGGCGCTGCGCCTGCCGGCGCACACTGCGCGCCAGGGGCTCGTCCAAGGCCAGCCTGGCCTCTTGCACCGCACTGCCGTCCCCCTGTACATCCAGCAGGCCAAACGGCGCCGTGGGCTCGTCCACATCGCCGAGCATGGCGCGGAAGAAGTCCTCATGCTCGCTGGTGCTCACGCCCAGGCGGGCCTGGGCCACGAAGCGCCTGAACGGCAGGGGCCTGGGCAGCTCCGCCTCGCGGCCCTGGGCCATCAGCGCAATCTCCTCGACGATGCGCTCCAGCGTCGTGTGGTCCAGCACCAGGTGATGCGTCAGCAGCTGCAGCAGCCAGCGCCCGTTGGGCGCATCCTGCGCCGCCACGACGCGGATCATGGGTGCACGGCGCACATCGATGCGCTGCACGCGCGGGTCCAGCACGGACTGCAGACGGCTGACCACATCCGTACCCTCCCCTTCGCTCTCCCCTTCACTCTCCTTTTCGCTCTCCTCCAGCCAGTCGAGCAGCACCTGTGCCTGCCGCCAGACCACCTGCACGGGCTCGGCCAGCCCTTCCCACAGCACGGCCGTGCGCAGGATGTCGTGGCGTGCGATGACCTGGTTGAGCCGCTGCACAAAGCCCAGCAGCCGCTCGCGCGTGTCGAAGCCCAGCAGCGTGGGCGTGGCGTAGGCGTCGCCCTGCTGGTGCAGGGTGTGGTGGAACAGAATGCCTTCCTGCAGCGGCGCCAGCGGATAGATGTCCTGGATGTTGGCCGCGCCACCGGGCACGGCGTCCTGCACCCGCGCAATCTGCTGCGCGTCCAGCGCCGCCAGCGTCAGCATGGCGGGCGTGATGGCCGTGCAGCCTTCGGGGATGCCATTGGGCGGCACCTGCACCTCATGCCGGGGCAGGCCCTGCTCGCGGCGCAGCGCCAGCGCCAGATCCGCCAGCCGGGGGTGCTGGAACAGCGTGCGCACCTGCGTCACCCAGCCCTGGGCGCGCATGCGCTCCAGCAGCTTCAGGGCCAGCAGCGAGTGCCCGCCCAGCTCAAAGAAATGGTCCTGGCGCCCCACGCGCTCCACGCCCAGCACCTCGCTCCAGAGTGCGGCCAGACGCTGCTCGCCGTCGCCCACGGGCGCCTCGTAGTGCAGGCTGGCCAGCAGTTCTGGCTCGGGCAAGGCGGCCCTGTCCACCTTGCCGTTGGCATTCAGGGGAAGGCGGTCCAGCACCATGATGGCGGCCGGCACCATGTAGTCCGGCAGTTCAAGGGCCAGGCGCTCGCGCAGTTCGGCCGCCGTGACCTGCAGCCCTTCATGCGCCGAGACATAGGCCGCCAGGTGCATTCCGGCAGGGCCCTTGCGGGCCACGACCACGGACTCCCGCACCTGGGGCTGGGCCAGCAGCCGGGCCTCGATCTCGCCCAGCTCGATGCGAAAGCCCCGGATCTTCACCAGGTGGTCCAGGCGCCCCAGGTACTCCAGCTGGCCTTCATCGTTCCAGCGCACCAGGTCGCCCGTGCGGTACAGGCGGCCGCCGCCCTGGTCGAACGGGTCGGCGACGAAGCGCTCGGCGCTCAGGCCGGGCCGGCCCAGGTAACCCTGCGCCAGCGCCTGCCCGCCCAGATAGAGTTCGCCGGCCACGCCTGCGGGAACCAGTCCCAGATCCTGGCCCAGCACCAGGGCCTTGGTCGCACTGACGGGGCGGCCGATGGGGACCGGGCTGCGGCCGTCGTCGCGGCAGGTCCAGTGCGTCACGTGGATGGCGGCCTCGGTCGGGCCGTAGAGGTTTTGCAGGCTGACGCCGTGCAGGCGGCGCAGGGCCTCGCGCTGTGTCTCGGCCGGCATGGCCTCGCCGCCGCAGATCACATAGCGCAGGCGGGTCTCCTCCTCGATGCCTTCATGGGCCAGAAACGCCTGCAGCATGGCCGGCACGAAGTTCAGCGTGGTGATCTGGTGGCGGCGGATCAGCGCGACGATGCGCTCGGGATCGCGGTGGTCGCCGGGCCGGGCCACCACCAGGCGCACGCCCGCCGTCAGCGGCCAGAAGATTTCCCAGGCCGAGACATCGAAGCCGAAGGCCGCCTTGTGCAGCACCGCGTCGGCCCGCGTGAGCCGGTAGTGGTCCTGCATCCAGGCCATGCAATTGGACAGCGCGGCATGCCGGTTGGCCGCCCCCTTGGGCCGGCCGGTGGAGCCCGAGGTGTAGATCACATAGGCCAGATGGTCGCCATGGACCGCCACGCCGGGATTGTGGTCAGGCCCTGCGTCCAGGTCCAGATCGTCGAGCTCGACCACGTTCAGCGCCTGCGCGAACGGCAGGCGCTCGCGTGCCTTGCGCTCGGTCAGCAGCAGGGCAATGCCGCTGTCCTGGGCAATGTAGGCCAGGCGGTCCACCGGGTACTCCATGTCCAGCGGCACGTAGGCGCCGCCGGCCTTGAGCACCGCCAGCAGTCCCGCCACCATGTCCACCGAGCGCTCCAGCGCAACGCCCACGCGCACGTCCGGCCCCACGCCCAGGGCCATCAGCCGGTGGGCCAGCCGGTTGGCACGGGCGTTAAGCTGGGCCGAGGTCAGCGCCTCGTCGCCATGGACCAGGCAGACGGCATCGGGCTGCTCCCGCACGCGGGCCTCGAATTCCCGGTGCACGGGCAGGGCCTCAGGATGGGCCTTGCCATTGAGGCTCCACTGCAGCAGCCTGTCCCGTTCATGCGCGGGCAGCACCGCAATCGCGGTCACGGGCTGGCCGGGGTCGCGCGCCAGGGCATCGGCCAGGCCGTCCAGCGCCTCGTGCATGTAGCCGCACATGCTGTGGGCATTCACCGCATCGATCACATGCGCAATCAACGTGAAGCCCTCGCCCGTGTCGTTGACCGACAGGCCGAACGGGAAGTTGGTGCGCTCGTGGCTTTGCAGTATCTGCACGCCGGTCCAGGCATCGCCAGCGTCCGCGTCCTGCAGCGCCGTGTGCCGGTAGTTGAGCAGGGCCGTGAACAGCGGCGCCCCGCCGGCCAGGCAGCTGCAGGACTGGGCCATCGACAGGCTGGCATGCTCGTGGTGCAGCAGGTCCGTCAGCGCGGCCTGGGTCTGGCGCAGGGCCTGGGCCACGCCACAACCGGCCAGGCGAACGCGCAGCGGCAGCGTATTGATGAACATGCCCAGCGCGCGGGCCGCACCCTGCTGCGCCTGCATGCGGCCAAACAGCACGGTGCCGAACACCACGTCGTCCCTGCCGCTGGTCCTGGCCAGCACCAGGGCCCAGGCCAGGTGGAACAGCGCTGCGGCGCTGACGCCGTGGCGTCGGGACTGCTGCCGCAACCGGGCGGCAAGGCCGCCGTCAAGCACCTGCCGGACCTCGTTCGTGCGCGCTCCGTCGCCCTGGACATCCAGCAGCCCGAATGGCGCCGTGGGCTCCTGCACATCGCCCAGCATGGCGCGAAAGAACGCCTCATGCCCGGCCGTGCCCTCGCCCGAGCGCGCCTGGGCCACAAACCGGCGGAACGGCAGCGGCCGAGGCAGCGCGCTGGAGCGGCCCTGCTGGATCAGCGCGATCTCGCCGATCACCTGCTTGAGCGTGGTGTTGTCGTCCACCATGTGGTGGGCCAGGATCTGCAGCAGCCAGCGCTGGCCCGGCGCGTCGTGCGCTGCCACCAGGTGGATCAGCGGCGCCTTGCGCAGGTCGATGCGGTAGCCCTGTGCGCAGGCGGCCAGCCGGGCCAGCGCGTCCTGCGATGATGCCGCCGTGCCGCCCTCCTCCAGCCAGGACAGCGGCAGGCGGGCCTGCCGGCAGACGACCTGCACGGGCGTCGCCAGGCCCTCCCAGAACACGGCCGTGCGCAGGATGTCATGCCGCGCGACCACCTGGTCAAAGCTCTCGGCAAACCGCTGCAACCGCTCGCGCGAGTCGAAGCACAGCGTGTGCGAGGTGACATAGGCATCGCCCTCGGACTGCAGCAGGTGGTGGAACAAAATCCCCTCCTGCAGCGGCGCCAGCGGA
>NZ_BCZP01000020.1 GCF_001598795.1 Delftia acidovorans NBRC 14950
GTGGCCGACCAGGTGGCGGTCAATTACCGCAAGGCCGACATCAGCGCCCGCCAGCGCGCCATGCTGGACTTCGCCATGAAGGTCTGCGAACGCAGCCATGAAATCTGCGAGGCCGACTTCGAGGCGCTGCACGCCCACGGCTTCGATGATGAGGACATCTGGGACATTGCCGCCATCACGGCCTTCTTCGGCCTGTCCAACCGCATGGCCAGCTTTGCCGGCATGCAGCCCAATCCCGAGTTCTTCCTCATGGGGCGCGTGCCGCGCGAGAAGAAGTAGGCTGGCCGACCTGTGCCCCCTGGCGCGCAGCAGCACCCTCGACCAAACCCCGGCATATCTCCCCCACCTGCCCCACGGCCCCCAGCAGGCGCGGCGTGGGCTCGTTGGCGCAGTTCAGGCGCAGGTGGTTGGGCAGGTCCGAGCGCGATGAAAACAGCGGGCCGGGGCTGACGCCAATGCCCAGCTCCAGCGCGCGGCGGTGCACCTCCAGTGCATTCACCTGGCGCGGCAACTCCACCCACAGCAGAAAGCCCGCGCGCGGGGCCGAGACACGGGTGCCGGGCGGAAAGCTGGCCTCGACCCTGGCCGTGACGGCCTGCACCCCGGCCTGCACGCGGGACTTGAGACGGCGCAGGTGCCGGTCGTAGTCGCCGCTGGCCAGCACCTCGCTCACGGCGGCTTCCAGCAGCGGCGCACCGGCCCAGTCGCCCGCCAGGCGCACCTGCAGCACCTGGGCATGGAAGCGGCCCGCCGCAATCCAGCCCACGCGCCAGCCCGGCGCCAGGGTCTTGGACACCGAGCCGCAATACAGCACGTTGCCGCTGCCGTCGAAGGCCTTGCAGGCCGGCGGGCGCTGGCCGTCGCCTGCAAGGTCGCCATAGACATCGTCTTCGATCAAGGGAATGCCCGCCCGCTCCAGCAGCGCCACCAGGGCCTGCTTGCGCTCCACCGGCATGCTGGCGCCCAGCGGGTTCTGCACGGTGGGCGATGCCAGCACGGCAGCCGGCCGGTGGCGGGCAATGGCCTCGGCCAGCGGCTCCAGCAGCAGGCCTTCGCGGGGATCGGTGGCAATCTCCAGCGCCTTCAGGCCCAGGTCCTCCAGCAGCAGCAGGCTGCCGAAATAGGCGGGCCGCTCTACGGCCACGACATCGCCGGGCTTGCACACGGCGCGCAGGGCCAGCCGCACGGCCTGGGTGGCGCCTGCCGTCAGGACCAGGTCATCGGGGCCGAAGCGCGCACCCCATTGCGCGGCCCGGGCCGCGATCTGGCCGCGCAGGTCGGCGCGGCCCGGCGGCATGCTGTAGGTCTGCCCGTGCGCGTCCAGGCGGCGCCCGGCGGTCTGCAGCGCGCGCTGCAGCCGGGCCGTGGGCAGCCAGGCCGGATCGGGCAATGCCGCACCCAGCGGGATCAGGCGCGTGTCGGGACTGCTGAACAGCGAGCGCGCCAGGGCCGACAGGGTCACGGGCACGGGGCGCGACGACGGGCGGGACGCCTGCAACGCCGCGCCGCCGATTGCCTGCCGCACAAAGTAGCCCGAGCGCGGGCGCGCCACGATCAGGCCCTCCGCCTCCAGGCAGCGCAGCGCCTCCAGTGCGGTCGGCAGGCTGACCTGTTCGCGCTCGGCCAGGCTGCGGGCGGAGATCAGCCTGTCGCCGGGGCGCAGTGCGCCGCAGGCCAGCGTCTGGCGCAGGGCCTGGGCAATGCGGCGGTACTGGGGCAAGGGTTCGTTGGTGGTGGGCATGCCAATCTGTACAGGTCAGTTTTCTTGGATTCTGCTTATACAGGCATTGGCTGCCCGGATTTATCGTTGCAGCCATCAAGCAACCCGAGGAAACCCATGCAAGCCAGCAATTTCGATCTCCAGGCCTACTTCCGCCGCATCGGCTTCAGTGCCGGGGACTCCGCCCAGGCGAATGCCGCCACCCTGCATGCGCTGATGCGCCAGCAGCTGTTTTCCGTGCCTTTCGAGAACCTCGACGTGCAGGCCGGCAAGATCGTCTCTCTGGTGCCCGAAGACATTGCGGGCAAGATCCTCGGCGGCGCCCGGGGCGGCTACTGCTACGAGGTGAACGGCCTGTTCGCCATGGCGCTGCAGGCCCTGGGCATTGCCTACCGCTTTGTGGCGGCGCGGCCCATGTTCTATCCGGCCCGCCGCCCCCGCACCCACATGGCCCTGGTGGCCGAGGTCGAGGGACGGCGCTGGCTGTGCGACCTGGGCTTTGGCAGCTACGGCATACGCGCCCCCATGGCCCTGGACGTGCTGGACACCGAGGTCCGCCAGGACGGCGACACCTTCCGCCTGAGCCTGGATGACCAGGGCGAGTACCTGCTGCAGGCCCGCGTGGACGGTGAATGGGCCAACCAGTACGCCTTCAACCTGTCGCCCCAGGAATGGGTGGATTTTGCCCCCGCCAACTACCTGAACTCCACGCACCCGGATGCCATCTTCGTGCAAAAGCGGGTGGTGGTGCTGCACCAGCCGGCCGGCCGCATGATCCTGGTGGGCGACGCGCTCAAGACCATCACGGCCAGCGGCACCGAGACCAGGCAGCTGGCGCCTGATGAAATCCAGCACGTGCTGGGCAGCCTGTTCGGGCTGGCGACCGAGCGCCAGGCGGCCGCCGTGTGCTGACTCTCTAAGCCAGGCGGGTCGAATCCCGCTCGATCAGCTCGAACCCCAGGTCGAACGCCGAGCGCCCGGCACTGTGGCCCTTGCAGCGTGCCAGCACGAGTTCGGCGGCCAGGCGGCCTATGCCCGGTCCGTCCACATGCACGGTGGTCAGCGACGGCAGCAGGTGGGCCGCGAAATCGGCATTGCCGAAGCCCGAGACGGCCAGGTCCACGGGCACGCGCAGGCCGCGCGCCTGGGCTTCCACCAAAATGCCATGGGCCAGCATGTCCGAGCTGCAGACCACGGCCTGCAGATCGGGCTGCTGCGCCAGCAACTGGCCCAGCGCCTGCCGGCCCAGCTCCAGGCTGCCGGGCGCGGACACGGTGACCGTGGGCACCTCGCGGCCCCAGGCTGCAAGAAAGCCCTCGCGCCGCTGCTGGGCCCGGTGGTCGCTGCCCGTGGCCATGCCAACGCGCTGCAGGCCGCGCGAGAGGAAATAGCCGGCCAGCGCGCTGCCCACCTTGAGGTGGGAAAAGCCCACCACCATGTCCAGCGGCCGGTCGCTGAAGTCCCAGGTTTCCACCACGGGAATGCCGGTCCTGCGCAGCCGCTCGCGCGCCTTGTCGGACTGCACCAGGCCCATCATCACAATGCCGTCGGGCTGGCGCCCGATCATGGCGTTGAGTACCTCCTCCTCCCGCTGCTCGTCGTAGAAGGTCTGTCCCAGCAGCAGCTGATAGCCCTCCTGCGCCAGCGTTGCCGTCAATGACTGCACCGTGGGCAGGAATTGAGACACTGACAGCGCGGGCACCACGCCCGCCACCATGCGGCTGCGGCGGGACTTGAGCCCGCCGGCCAGCAGATTGGGGATATAGCCCGTGGCCTCCACGGCCTGGCGCACGCGCTCGCGCGTCTTCTCCGAAACGATGGAAGGATTGCCCAGGGCGCGCGAGGCCGTGATCAGCGAGACGCCGGCCGCCTCGGCCACGTCGTGCAGCGTGGCGGGCCTGGGTGGTGTGGGTGTGTTCATGGGCAAGCGCGATCGCGGGCTGGTATCGGGGACGGGCCTGAAGATAGCAGACCGCCCTCCACGCACGGGCGCCAGGCCTGCCCTGCATCGCAGAAATCGTGATTGACAGCCAAAATGACAACGATATCATTTTGTTGGAAGCGCAAATCCTTGCATCTAAAAAACGGCATCTGCGCTTTTTCATTTCCACGGAAATGACAACGATGTCATTCATAAACCAGGAGACAAGATGAACCACATTCTTCGTGCCATGGCGCTGGCCCTGGCCGCGCTCACCGCCTTTTCTGCCTCGGCCCAGGCCTGGCCCGACAGGCCCGTCACCCTGGTCGTGCCCTTCCCCGCCGGCGGCTCCACCGACCAGGTCGCGCGCGCCGTGGCGCCCAGGCTGGGCGAGAAGCTCAGGCAGTCCTTCGTGGTGGAGAACAAGGCCGGCGCCACGGGCACCATCGGCGCGGCCTTCGTGCAGCGCGCGGCGGCGGACGGGCAGACCTTTCTCGTCACCTCGCTGGGCCCGCTGGTCATCGTGCCCCACCTGATCAAGAACCTGCCCTACGACGCCCTCAAGGACTTCGACCTGATCACCGTGGCCGTGCAGTCGCCCAACGTGCTGGTCGTGCCTGCCGCCTCGCCGCACAGGAGCGTGGCCGACGTGGTCGCCCACCTCAAGGCCCATCCGGGCAAGATGAGCTTTGCCTCAGCCGGCCACGGCTCCAGCGACCACCTGACGGCCGAACTGTTCTGGCAGCAAACGGGCACCCAGGGCGTGCACATCCCCTACAAGGGCGGCGCACCCGCCCATGCCGACCTGATCGGCGGCCAGGTCGATGCCTCGTTCCAGAACATCAATGCCGTGATCCAGCACATCCGGGCCGGCAAGATGCGCGCCCTGGCCGTGACCAGCCCGCGCCGCTCGCCCGTGCTGCCGGACCTGCCCACGCTGGCCGAGGCCGGGGTGAAGAACGTGGAGGTCGCCTCCTGGCAGGCCATCGTCGCGCCCAAGGGCCTGCCGCCTGCGCTGCGCGACAAGGCCCATGCGGCCTTTGTCGAGGCGCTCAACGATCCCCGGGTGCGCGAGCAGTTCGTCTCCATCGGCTACGAGATGGTGGCCGGTACGCCCCAGCAGTTCGCCGAATTCCAGCGCCAGGAATACGCGCGCTGGAAGACGGTCATCGAGGCCGGAAAGATCAGCATCGACTGATGCCTGCCCCTGTCCTTTTTCCAACCACCGCACTCCCGCAGCCATGACCTCTTCCGCGCTCTCCGAAACCACCAGCCAGGACCGCATCCAGTGGATACGCCTGTCGTCCTGCTACCTCCCCCTGGCCCGGCCCATCAGCGATGCCAAGGTGCTCACGGGCCGCCAAAAGCCCATGACCGAGGTCGCCATGCTGTTCGCCGAGATCCAGACCCGCGACGGCCACCGGGGCCTGGGCCTGAGCTACGCCAAGCGCGCAGGCGGCCCCGGCCAGTTCGCCCATGCCAGCGAGATCGCCCCCCAACTGCTGGGCGAAGACCCCAGCGACATCGCGCGGCTGTGGACGCGCATGTGCTGGGCCGGCGCCTCCGTGGGCCGCAGCGGGCTGGCCGTGCAGGCCATCGCGGCCTTCGACGTGGCGCTGTACGACATCAAGGCGCGCCGCGCGGGCCTGCCGCTGTCCAAGCTGCTGGGCTCGCAGCGCGAATCCGTGCGCTGCTACAACACCTCGGGCGGCTTTCTGCACACGCCGCTGGATGAACTCAAGCGCAACGCCAGCGCCTCGCTGGAGCGCGGCATTGGCGGCATCAAGCTCAAGGTGGGCCAGCCCGACTGCGCGCTGGACATACGGCGTGTGGAGGCCATGCGCGCCCACCTGGGCGATGCCGCGCCCATCATGGTCGATGCCAACCAGCAATGGGACCGCCCCACGGCCCAGCGCATGTGCCGTGTCTTCGAGGAATTCAACCTGGTCTGGATCGAGGAGCCGCTGGACGCCTACGACCACGAAGGCCATGCCGCGCTGGCCGCGCGCTTCGACACGCCGATCGCCACCGGCGAGATGCTGACCAGCGCCGCCGAGCACGGCGATCTCATACGCCACCGCAGCGCCGACTTCCTCATGCCCGACGCGCCGCGCGTGGGCGGCATCACGCCCTTCCTGCAGATCGCCGCCCAGGCCGAACTGGCCCACCTGAGCCTGGCGCCCCACTTCGCCATGGAGCTGCATGTGCACCTGGCCGCCACCTGCGCCAACGAGCCCTGGGTGGAACACTTCGACTGGCTGGAGCCGCTGTTCAACGAACGCCTGGACATCGCCGATGGCCGCATGCTCGTGCCCACGCGCCCCGGCCTGGGACTGAGCCTGAGCGAGCAGGCGCGGCGCTGGACGCGCGAAAGCGTGGAGTTCGGGGAGCGGGGTTGAGGGAATTGGGGCGTCAGGCCTCAAAGGCTTACGCCCCGTACTGCAGAGAAATGGCGCCATCAGTCACTGGAGTAGGCCCAGACTCAATGGGACCTACTTTCATTCCAGCGGCCATTCGAGATAGATGTAATTACCTGAAACAAAAAAGAAAAGGTCGGACAGAAGATTGTTACGATGCTTGCCGCCAGACAACGATCCGCCCAAATTGGGGATTGCAAACCTGCACGCCAGCCTGCCGATCAAGGGAAAAATGCGAGTGGTAAGCCCCCGTCCCGATTGCAGCCAGCCCGGACACTCTCCATCACTTTGCGGTATCGACATGAAGATTGGCGTATAGCAACGAAAGGCGAATTTTGATCAAACCAAATTTTCATCGGCTATGGCAGGAGTTTCCTGACCACGTCAGATTCAAGACCATGAAAGATCTATACACAGAACTGGGTGGTGCTGCCGAGAAAAATATCTACTTACCAGGCTTCGGTCCCAATGGAAACACATGTGCCAGCCGGTTGAGCGTTGCCTTCAACAAGGCCGGTGCGCCGATCAACGCAGCCTTGGCGGGTACGGCTGGTGCACGGACATTGGGAACAAAAGACGGTTCTCGCATCATTTATGGCGTAGCAGATTTTCGATCCTATCTTTTGAAATCACTTGGCAAACCATCCACTGATGCCGTCAGCCCATATGATGACAAATTTCGCGGCCTGAAAGGCATCATTGCCTTCAGCGTGAACTGGAGTGGCGCCACAGGTCATATCGCCTTATGGAATGGAGTCCATTATCGTGAACCGGGCTATGACAACTACTCCACTTACACAAATCCGGACAACCCATCCATCAAAACTTCACTTGGTGAATTTTGGGAGCTCACTTGATGCGCATGGCTTTGCTGGCATGTGGTCTGGTCATCGCCGGATGCACCCCAGACACGAATCCCGCAGGTGGCACTCGCACGCAAGTGCAGCGCGACGTTGAAAGCTATGCCATCGCAAGCTGCCTGACCCAGCAGGCCGAGCCCTATCTCAAGGACCAAGGAGATGCCTGGGCATCCGTTGTCGTGCAGCGCATGCACGGGGATATCGAAGTGCTGGTGGGCATTGCCGAGCAGGTGCAACGGGAGAACACCAAGGGCGATATGGCCGTCATGCGCGACGAAACCCGTCCCGGGCAGGGCAAGCCATTGCCCGTGCTGCACTGTGGCGAGGTGATCGACCGGCCCGCCGTGCACGCTGCGATTCAAAAGGCGATTGCGGCACTGCGCCCATCCTACGAATCCAGGTAGGCCAGGCTGTTTCCCGAAAATCCGGGTTGAGGGTGGGCGACCAGCCCTTACCCATCCAGCCCGTACTTGCGGATCTTGTCGTGCAGCGTGGTCTTGGGCATGGACAGGGCTTCGGCCGTGCGCGCCAGGCTGCCGGCGTGGCGGCGCAGGGCGTCGGCGATGAGGGCGCGCTCGAAGGCCTCGACAGCGGCGGACAGCGGCCGGGGCGCGGCGTCCTGCGCGGTGGTGCCGGCCGGCTGGCCGAAGGGGGGCGAGCCGGTCTCGATGCCCAGCACCGTGCGCTCGGCCACGTTGCGCAGCTCGCGCACGTTGCCGGGCCAGTCATAGCCCAGCAGTTGCTGCACGCGCGCCGTGGTCAGCTCGGGCACGGGCCGCTGGTGGCGCGCCGCGCCCTGCAGCGCGAAGTGCTCAAACAGCAGCGGCACGTCCTCGCGCCGCTCGCGCAGTGGCGGCAGCGAGACGGTGGCCACGTTCAGGCGGTAGTAGAGGTCGGCGCGGAACAGGCCCTGCCTGCTGAGCTCGAGCAGATCCACCTTGGTGGCCGCGATCACGCGGCAGTCGATGGGGATCAGGGTGTTGGAGCCCAGGCGCTCCAGCACGCGCTCCTGCAGCACGCGCAGCAGCTTGATCTGCATGGGCAGGGGCATGCTCTCGATCTCGTCCAGGAACAGCGTGCCGCCGCTGGCGTGCTCCAGCTTGCCGATGCGCTTCTTGCCCGCGCCGGTATAGGCGCCGGCCTCGCTGCCGAACATTTCGCTGTCGAACAGCGTGTCGGGCAGGCCGCCGCAGTTGACGGCCACGAAGTTGCCCTCGCGCCGCGCGCTGGCTTCGTGCAGGCAGCGCGCCACCAGTTCCTTGCCCGTACCGGTCTCGCCCTGGATCAGCACATCGGCCGCGCTCTGCGCCAGCCCCGTGAGCATCTGGCGCAGCTGGCGCATGTTGGGCGCGCGGCCTATCAGCCGGTGCTCCAGGCTGTCGCGCTGGTCCAGCTGCTGGCGCAGCGCCCGCACCTCCAGCACCAGGCGCCGGCGCTCCAGGGCGCGGCGCACGGCGCCGACCAGGGTTTCGGGGGCGAAGGGTTTCTGGATGAAGTCCTGGGCGCCGTCCTTCATGGCCTGCACGGCCATGGAGATGTCGCCGTGGCCGGTGATCAGCACCACGGGCAGCTCGGCATCCATGGCCACCAGTTCGCGCAGGAAGGCCATGCCGTCCATGCGCGGCAGGCGGATGTCGCTGACCACGATGCCCGCGAAGTCGCGCGACAGGCGCCGGCGCGCCTGCTCGGCGCTGCCCACGCTTTCGCAGGCGATGCCTTCGAGCTGCAGCGCCTGCTCGCAGCCGAGCACGATGTCGGGGTCATCCTCGATGATCAGGACTTTGAGGGCGTCGGTCATGGTGTGTCGGCAGAGGGTGTGGAGGGTGCCAGGGCCAGGCTCAGCGTGAAGACGGCGCCGCCGCCCGGATGGTTGCTGCCCGTCAGCGTGCCGCCGCATTCACGCACGATGCCGGCCGACAGCGCCAGCCCCAGGCCCAGGCCCACGCCCTCTTCCTTGGTGGTGAAGAACGGCTGGAACAGATGGGCCTGCGCCGCTTCGCTCAGGCCCGGGCCGTGGTCGCGCACGGTGACCTGGGCGCGGCCATCGGCCACGGCGCAGGCCAGCTCCAGGCAGGGCGCGGGCTGGCCGCGCATGGCGTCCAGGGAGTTGTTGATAAGGTTGATCAGCACCTGCTCGATGCGGTTGCGGTCGCACCAAGCCACGGCCTCGGGCACGCCGTCATCGCGCAGGATGCGGGCGCCGGTCTCGGCCACGCGCGACTCCAGCACGGCCAGCGCATTGTCCAGCGCATGCGCCAGCGGCACGGCCTGGCTGGCGCCGCTGGACTTGCGCGCGAAGTTGCGCAGCTGGCCGGTGATGCGGCCCATGCGGTCGGCCAGCTGCGCCATGCGCTCCAGGTTCACGCGCGTGGTTTCGGTATCGCCGCGCTCCAGAAAGCGTTGGCTGTTGCCGGCCAAGGTGCGCAGCGCCGTCAGCGGCTGATTGAGTTCATGGGCCACGCCCGTGGACAGCTGGCCTATCACGGCCAGCTTGCCGGCCTGCACCAGTTCGTCCTGGGCGGCGCGCAGCGTGGCCTCGGCGTGGGTGCGCTCGGCCACTTCGGCCTGCAGCGCCTCGTTGGCGGCCGACAGGTCGGCCGTGCGCTGCTCCACTTTGCGCTCGAGCTCATCGTGCGCGGCCTGCAGCGCCTCGCGCGCGGCCAGCCGGTCGCGCAGGTGGCGGCGGCGCTCGTTGACCATCATGGCCAGCAGCAGCACAAAGGCCGCACCCACGGCCGCGGCCAGCGCGCGGCTCTGGGCCAGCTGGTCGACCTGCTCCAGGTGCGAGAGCACGGTGATCGTCCAGGGCGTGCCAGGCAGCTGGCGCGACTGGGCCAGGAAGCGGCCGCTGACCGGGTAGACCGAGCCCGGCGATTCCTCGCCATGGCGGGCAATGCGCACCAGGCGCGCGCCCTGGCCCAGGTCGCGCAGCACTTGCAGGCCCAGGGGCTCCAGCGCGCGGCGGTTGTACTGGCGCGTGTGGTCGAAGGCGGCGCGCGTGCCCTCGTCCAGCGTGCGCAAGGTGGTGAATTTCCAGTCGGAGACCGTGCCCAGGATGACGACGCCGTTCTCGTCGCCCACCAGCACGGGCGCCTCCACCGTGGACCACGATTGCTCCAGCTGGTCCAGGCTGACCTTGACCACGGCCACGCCCAGCGTGTGGGTGTCGTCGCCCAGGGTGGAGGCCAGGTAGTAGCCGGGCTCGCCGCGCGTGGTACCAATGCCGAAGAAGCGCGCGCTGCCCGTGGCCATGGCGGTGCGGTAGTAGGGGCGAAAGCTCAGGTCCTCGCCCATGTAGCTGTCGGTGCGCCGCCAGTTGCTGGAGGCCACGACGTGGCCGCGCGCATCGACCAGGTAGGCGGTCAGCGTGCCCGCACGGTCGTTGAGCTGCTCCAGGTAGGCGTTGACGCGGTTGGTGAGCTGCTCGTCGCCGGGCTCGGCCAGCAGCCTTTGCACATTGCCTTCCAGTGCCAGCACGTCGGGCAGGAAGGCGTATTTGCCGATCTCGCGCTGCAGGCTGGCGCCGTACAGCTCCAGCCGGTGCATGCCCGTGGCACGCAGATCGGCGATGCCCAGCCGCTGCGCCAGCAGGTACGCACCCCAGCCGCTCAGCCCGCTCAGGGCAAGCCACAGCAAAAGCAGGATGAGCTGGCGCAGGGGGCGGCGGGCGGGCATGGTGAAGGCACCGATGTTATCAGTGCCCCCCAGCGCCGCCTGGGCCTCAGGCCGAGACAGCGGGCCGCCCTTGCTCGGAATGGTCCGTGGGCAGCAGGGACTCGTCGTCATCCGTGGCCGCGGTCGGATCGACGGCGCCTTCCCACTTGGCCACCACGGCCGTGGCAATGGCATTGCCCAGCACATTGGTCAGCGTGCGGCCCATGTCCAGGAAGTGGTCGATGCCCAGGATCAGCAGGATGCCCGCCTCGGGCAGGCCGAACATGGGCAGCACGGCGGCCACCACCACCAGCGAGGCGCGCGGCACGCCGGCAATGCCCTTGCTGGACACCATCAGCACCAGCAGCATGGTGATCTGGGCCGTCAGCGTCATGTCGATGCCGTAGGCCTGGGCGATGAAGATGGCCAGGAAGGTGGTGTAGACCATCGAGCCGTCCAGGTTGAACGAGTAGCCCAGCGGCAGCACGAAGCCGATGATGCGCGGCTTGATGCCGAACTTCTCCAGCTGCTCCATCAGCTTGGGATAGGTCGATTCGCTGCTGGCCGTGGAAAAGCCCACCAGCAGCGGGCCGCGGATCAGGTTCAGCAGGCGGAAGATGTCACGGCCCAGCACGCAGTAGCCGGCCACGATCAGCAGCACCCACAGCGTGGCCAGGGCCAGGTAGAAGCACAGCATGAACTTGCCGAACACCGACAGCATGCCCAGCCCATGGATGGTGATGGTGCCGGCCACGGCGCCGAACACGCCCACGGGGGCGAAGCGCATCACGTAGTCGGTGACCTTGAGCATGATGTGGACCACTTCGTCCATCAGGCCCACCATGGAGCGCGCGGCCTGGTTGTGCAGGTTGCCCAGCGCAATGCCGAAGAACAGCGCGAACACAAGGATCTGCAGCACCTCGTTGGTCGCCATGGCCTCGAAGATGTTCTTGGGGAACACGTGGGCGATGAAGTCCTTGAGGTTCAGCGCCGAGGTCTTGAGGTTCAGGCCCTCGGCCGACGACGGCAGGGCCACGCTCAGGCCATGGCCGGGCTGCAGCACGTTCGCATAGATCAGGCCGATGGCCAGCGAGCAGAACGAGGCCACGATGAACCAGCCCAGCGCGCGGCCGCCGATGCGGCCCACGGCCTTGGCGTCGCCCATGTTGGCCAGGCCCGACACCAGGGTGGCGAACACCAGGGGCGCAATGATCATCTTGATCATGCGCAGGAAGACATCGGTGAGGATGCCGAAGTAGCTGGCGACTTCCTTGGCGGCCTCGGGCGTGGGTGCGTAGCTGTTGCAGGCATAGCCCACCAGCACGCCGAGGACCATGGCCACAAGCACCATGGTGGTCAAGCGGTTGAATTTCATGCGGATTTTTTCGTTGGACGTATTTCGGTCTTGCAAGCGAGCCCGCCCACCACGGCTGCCGGCACGGGCCGGATGCCACAGCGAAGACGGGCTTGTCTCCCTGCATACACAACCACGATGCACGTGGCCTGCGCCTGACAGTGCACAGACCGTGCCAGCCACATCCGGCACCTGCACCCCGCGCTAACTGCTTGATTCGCCTATATCGACCTTACTTTTATGCATAAGGTGGCACGGAAATCCGAACGATGGAACGCCTGCATCGTTCGGAAAACCGGATGGCCGGGCCTGCCGCCTCCGGCCCTCCCGGCCGGCGCTATCATCCGCACCGGCCCCCTGTCACGGGGCCGGTGCTTCAAAACACCTCCATCACACAGCGGCACAACCTCTTCGAAAGCGAGGTCTGTCAATGCAATTCACGGATCAATGCAATCGCAAAGGCCAGTGAATTCGCTTTGCAATGGAGCATCAAGCATGAACACCGTTTTCCTCGCACTCGCCTGCGCGCCCTCTGCTGGCGCCGCCCCTTCCACACGGAGGGCCAAGGCATGAACCCCACCACCCAGCCCAGTCCCGACACGGACGGCCACACCACGCGGCAGCTGTCCAATGCCCTCACCCAGGTAGACCATCTCGTGCAGCAAGGCTGTGCAGAGATTTCCGCCATCGCCCAGCTCGCCCTGGCATGGCTGGAGACGCCCAAGGGCCATCGCCACATGGACGTGGTGGCCCGCGCCCTGCAAAGCATCCGCGACAGCGCCGAGACACTGGCCGACTACGCCGGCACCGAGGCCCAGGCCATGGGCTGCGGGTTTGAAGACGCGGCCGAGATGCGCCGTGCCGAAGCGGCCGAGGCAGCCGCCAAAGCCATGGCGCAACTGTTTGAACGCCGGCCGGTGCCCGGGCAGGACGGCAGCAGCGGCTGATGTTCCGGCGCCTGTAGAGGGGCCCGCTCTCCCAGGGTCCCGCACCGTGTCTTCACCGGTGCGCCAACCCTGCCTCAACCCTGCGCATGAGGCCCCAGGCGAAAAACGCTCACGGACTGCACAAGGTCATGCGCCTGCTGGCGCAGGCTCGTGGCTGCCGCCGCCATTTCCTCCACCAGGGCTGCGTTTTGCTGCGTCGCCTGGTCCATCTGCGTGACCGCCTCGCCCACTTGTGCCACGCCGCTGCGTTGTTCGGCGGAAGCCGCGCTGATCTCGCCCATGAGGTCGGTGACGCTGCGTATGCTCGTCACCACTTCAGCCATGGTGCCCCCCGCACGGTCGGCCAGCACAGAGCCCTGTTCGACCCGCTCGACGCTGTCGGAGATCAGGGCCTTGATCTCCTTGGCCGCCGCCGCGCTGCGGCCGGCCAGGCTGCGGACCTCGGAGGCCACCACAGCGAAGCCGCGGCCCTGTTCACCGGCACGCGCAGCCTCCACCGCAGCGTTCAGCGCCAGGATGTTGGTCTGGAACGCGATGCCGTCGATGACGTTGATGATGTCGGCGATGCGGCGCGAACTTTCACTGATGCCCTTCATCGTGTCCACGACCTGGGTGACCACCTCGCCCGCCTGCCCGGCCACGCCGCTGGCCCGCTGCGCGAGCGCGTTGGCCTTGCCGGCACCCTCTGCGTTCTGGGTCACGGTGGCTCCGAGCTGTTCCATGGAGGCCGCCGTCTGTTCAAGCGCGCTGGCCTGGCTCTCGGTTCGCGAGGACAGGTCGGTGTTGCCCTGGGCAATCTGCGTGCTTGCACTCGCCACGGATTCGCTGCCGCTGCGCACGACGGCCACGACCTGCGATAGCGCATCACTCATCTCGCCGAGGCTGCGCAGCAGGGTCCCCACTTCATCGTGGGTGGTGGCCTCCACCCGCTGCGTCAGATCACCGCATGCCACCGCGCGTGCCACCTGGATGGCCCGGCCGATGGGGCCCGTGATGGAGCGCGTGACCCAGGTACCCAGCAGAGCGGCCAGCACGACGGCCACCAGCGCGCCGCCCAGCTCGAACGCCAACGTCATTGCCGCCAGCGACTCGGTGCGCGTCAGGCGCTCGGCCATGAGCTGTTCCTCCTCACGCACCAGGTCCACCTGCAGTGCGCGCAGCCCATCCATGGCCGCCTTCTCGCGCCCCAGGGAGAACTCGCGAACCAGATCCTCGACCGTCGCCGTGCCGTCCTGGACTTGCCGCCGCAGCGCCTGCAGCGGCTGCACCGCCTGCACGAATTCACGGTGGCGCAGCCGGATTCCGTCGAGCCGGCGCTGCTGGGCGGGGTTGTCCTCGGTCAGGCGTACGGCCTCCTGCCAGGAGGCCTCGAACTCCTTGAGTCCTTCATCCCACGGGGCAAGAAAACGGGAGTCACCCGACAGGAGATAGCCCCGCGAGGCCGTCTCCATGTTGACCATGCCCGTGAGCATGCGCTGTCCCTGGGACATGACCTTGAAGGTGTGCTCATTCCATTGCTGGGCCTCCTTGAGCCGGGACTGGCTGCTCACGGCCAGCGCGATGACAAGAAGAAAAATGGCGATGACGCATGCGAAGGCAGCTGCGAGACGGCGGGCCAGTGGCCAGTTGGACAAATTCATGATGATCATCGGTACGGACTGCGTGGCCGGAAAGACTGCACAAGGGCGCGGCGATCATGGTGTGAAGCCTCGCCTGCGCCTGGGGCAGTCATCTCCTGGCCGGGATCTACAAAGCACTCGCGCCAGCGGCTGCCGGGTGGCGGCCAGCGGGTCCGCGCTTTGTTTCTCTATGTAATATATTGGACAAAACATATTTTTGTCCTAGACAATTCGCAAAATCCCTCAAAACATCCCGGCCATGACCGGACGTTTTGTCCCCTTCAGATCAATGACGCCACTTTCTGACCCCCTGCCTTTGGCGCCTGGCCCCGGGCTGCCCATCTCGGCCGTCGAACGCGAGACCGGACTTGCCAAGGACACCCTGCGTGTCTGGGAAAGACGCTACGGCTTTCCAAGGCCTGAACGGGATTCGGCAGGCGATCGCCGCTACCCGGCGGACCAGGTTCGACAACTGACCCTGATCCGGCGGCTCATGGATACGGGACTGCGCCCCAGCAAGCTGATGGGCGTGGATCTGGACGGCCTGCAGGCGCTGCTGGCCCGCGCCGACACCTCGCCGAGCGTGGATTTGTCCAGGACAAATTCAGAGAATGCAGCAGACTCTGACCGCTTCGCACCCATGCTCGACGCCATTGCCGCACATGATCCCGCCCAGCTCAGGCATTGCCTTAGCCTGGCCCAGTCGCGCATGGGCCTGGCCGGTTTCGTGACCACGCTCGTGGCCCCGCTGACCGCAGCGGTCGGCGAATTCTGGGCACAGGGGCGTTTTGAGGTGTTCGAAGAGCACCTGTACACCGAGGTGCTCACCGGCGTCTTGAGGCAGGCAATCGCCTCGCTCGCCCCCCCTTCCCCGCCGTCCACGCCCAAGGTGTTGCTGACCACGCTGCCGCAGGAGATGCATGGGCTGGGACTGCTCATGGTCGAAGCCCTGCTGGCCCTGGAAGGCTGCAACTGCGTATCGCTGGGCACCCAGACGCCCATCGGCGACGTGGCACAGGCCGCGCGGGCGCATCGCGCCGACATCGTGGGGCTGAGCTTCAGCAGCTCGCACAACGGAGCGATGGCGCAGGCTTGCCTGGGCGAGCTGCGCAGCCACCTGCCGCCGTCCATCGAGTTGTGGGCCGGTGGAGCTTGCCCGGCGCTTTATTCCAGCCCGGTCGCGGGCATGACGCCGGTGCGCCATCTCACGGATCTGCAACCGCTGGTCGCCCGATGGCGGCAGACGACAAGAACATCAAGGACATACGCATGAACTTTCCCGCCCCCCGCACCATCTTCATCGCCAGGCGGCGCACCCTGCTGGCAACGGCCCTTGGCGCCGGCCTGCTGGCCAGCGGTTGCGCCAGCATGCGCCCGCCAGGCTCGGTCACGCCCGTCTCACCGTTCGACCTGCAGCGCTACCAGGGCCTGTGGTACGAACTGGCACGGCTGGACCATGGTTTCGAGCGGGGCATGACCGATGTGACCGCCGAGTACACGCCGCAGGCAGACGGCAGCGTGAAGGTGGTGAACCGGGGGTTTTCCGTGCCCCGGGGCAAATGGCAGCGTGCCGTCGGCAAGGCCTTGTTCACGGGCAAGCCGGACACGGCTTCGCTCAAGGTCTCCTTCTTCGGCCCGTTCTACGGCGGCTACCATGTGGCCGCCCTGGACCCTGACTACCGCTGGGCGCTGGTCCTCGGGCCGGACATGCAGTACTGCTGGATACTGGCCAGAGAGCCGAAACTGCCCCCGCAGACGCTGCAATCCATCGTCGCCAAGGCCGCGCAACTGGGCGTCGATACCGGCGCGCTGATCTGGGTCAGCCATGAGCGGCACCAGGAAGCGCACAGCCAGGAGGCCTTGTGAACGGTGCGCCCCCCGTCGCGGTGATCGGCGCGGGAATGGCAGGTTTGGCATGTGCACAGCTGCTGGCCGATGCTGGCTGCCGCGTGGATATCTTCGAGAAAAGCCGAGGCCCATCCGGGCGCATGAGCACGCGGCGCGCGCAGGATCCGCAGGGTGCGTGGCAGTGCGATCACGGCGCTCCATCGTTTGCGGCCCAGGACCCGGAGTTTGTGCAGGAGGTGCGCCAGTGGGAGCAGCACGGCGTTGTCGCCGCCTGGCGTCCGCGCGAAGTGCGCCTGCAGGGCAAAGACGTGGTGCCAGCAGATGGGGGCCCCGACCGCTGGGTGGGCGTGCCGCGCATGACCTCTCCCGCAGCGTTTCTTGTCCAGCGGCTTGCACAACAGGGGCATGGCGCACGGCTGCACCTGCAAACCACGGTTCAGCAGTTGCAGTACGAATCTGCCTGCTGGACTGTGCACTGTGCCGAACACGGGCAGATCGGATCGGAATACTGCGCCCTGGTTTTGGCAGTGCCTGCACCGCAGGCGGCAGCCTTGCTGGGGCCGGTCTCGCCCTATGCGTCGGCACTGGCTGCCAGCGCGCGCATGCAGCCTTGCTGGGTGGCCATGCTGCGCACCGACGCCCCCCTGCCGCTGGACTGGGATGCGGCAGAAATCACGGATGGCCCGCTGTGCTGGGTGGCACGCGACAGCGCCAAGCCAGGACGACAGGGGCCGCAAGTGCCGCAAGGACCTCAGACCTGGGTGCTGCATGCCAGTGCACGGTGGAGCCAGGATCACATCGAGTCGGACGCCGAATCCGTGGCCCGGCAACTGCTGCAGGCATTCGAGGCCCTGGCCGGGCCACTGTCCGGCTCTCTGTACGACTCTCTGCCAGGCGGCCTGCGCGTCACTGCCCACCGCTGGCGCTATGCGCTGCCGGCGCCGCACCTGGTCAACCGCTGCTGGTGGGACGCACCTGCGGGCCTGGGCCTGTGCGGCGACTGGATGTGCGGCGCAGGCGTCGAAGGCGCCTGGCTCAGCGGACGGGCGCTGGCCCGGCGCGCCCTGGCCACGCTGACGCGCTGAACGGCAGGAACGCCCGCGCCATGCACAAGAAGCCCCACCTGCCCTCCAAGCTGTGTGCGTGCTGCGGTCTTGCGTTCACATGGCGCAAAAAATGGGCACGTGATTGGGACGAGGTCAAATACTGCTCGCAGCGCTGCCGCAACGCGCGACTGCCGCGTGATCCCACTCCCCCATCTGCAGGCCGTCAGCCAAGGCGCTGACCTCCAAGCGGGCCATGCGTCCCGCACATCCTGGGAGCCCTGGATTGCCGCCAGGCCGGCCCCATAATGCGCCACCCATTGATATCAAGGAATTGGCACCTATGTCTTCCGGCGGCTTTCACGTCCACGGCCCACACGATCACGAACTCGAACATGCTGCCCAGGGCGAGCATGGCCAAACCGCCCACCACGGCATCGGCGGCGGCAGCCTGACCAACCAGATCGCCATGTGCACGGCAGTCATCGCCACGGTGGGCGCCATCTTCGCGTACATGGGCGGCGCCACCCAGGCCAATGCCGGGCTGTACAAGAACGACGCAGCCATCAAGAAGACCGAAGCGGCCAACCAGTGGGCCTTCTTCCAGGCCAAGAGCACCAAGCAATCGCTGTCCGAGTTCGCACGTGATCTGGCGACCACGGAGGACAGGCGGGCGGCCTACCAGGCCAAGGTGGAGCGCTACGAAAAGGAAAAGGACGACATCAAGCGCGATGCCGACCGCCTGGAAGCCGAGGCCCGGCAATGGGACGAGAAGTCCGAGATGCAGATGCATCTGCATCACCGCTGGGCGCAGGCCACCACCGCGCTGCAGGTCGCCATTGCCCTTGCAGCCATCGCGCTGCTGACCAAGAAGAAATGGCTGGAATACGCCATGCTCGGCGTGGCAGCGCTAGGCCTTGGCGTGGGCGGGCTGGCCATGCTGCACATCTAGAGCGTGTAGCAAAGCCGCAAAGCCGCATATCCGCCTTGGAAGGCAGCTGTGAAACAGCCCCCTGATTCCCCGGCCTTGCCCGCGGCTCAGTCCTCGCTGGGACGGGGGTAGCCAGCCTCTGCCCAGGCTTGCGCAGACGTCCGGGTGAGCTGATGGTCCGGCCTGACTCCCACCTTGGCCAGCTCGCTGCCGTCGGCAGCAGTGGCGGTGAGCGTGGCGCTGGGATTGTCCTCATCGGGCTCGATATCCAGAGAGACGGTCACGCGTGACCCGCTCACCACGATCTGCACATCCTTGTGCAACTGCGCTGCCAGATGCTGCTCATGCCGGCGCATCACCTCGTGCGCCGTCTTCACGAGCGTGTTGAAGGCGGAAACGTCCAGCGGCTTGGGATTTTTCTTGTCGCGGCCCATGGTCCACGGGCCGACCAGGCTTGGCTCCACCTGGCCGTCCTGGGTCATGGCAACGGCCCAGCCATCGTCGTCTTCATTCTTGATGACGCGGGCCTCCCAGCCGTTGTGATGCCAAAGGCGGTCTTCGAAGATTGAGACGACTTCTTGTTCGAGTTCTGCGGACATGTCCAGACCCTTCCCTTGTGAAAACTATCGAGCCCGAAATTCTACTGTCCATCCATACAGTTCGCGCTCAGGGGTCTATTCCCAAACCGTGGACTCCCAAGAGACGAAAATGCTTCCCGATGGCACCGGAGACGGCATGAACAACGACCTTGCACACCAGGACCCTGAACTGTTGCGCCGGCTGCTGCGCGCGAAGGACAGCATTGACGCCGCATCGCACGAGGCCTGGCCTGTCGGGCGACTGGCGCAGGTCAGTGGCGTGTCCGAAGCGCACTTCGCCCGGTCGTTCAAGCAGGCCTTCGGCAGTCCGCCGCACCGGTACTTGCTCACGCGGCGCATCGAGCGGGCAATGACGCTGCTGCGCGAAACCGATCTGGCCATTACCGACATCGCCTTTGATACAGGCTGGGCAAGCCTGGGCACCTTCGGACGCACCTTCCGCGATATCACAGGCGACAGTCCCAGCGCAGTCCGGGTGCGCGCCCGGGCGACGATGCACGAGCTGGGCCTCGTGCCCGCCTGCATCGTCAGCGCCGCGCACCGCCCCGACCTCACGACCGCAGTTTCGGAGAAGCGACACCGGGCAACAAGCGATACAAACGAACCCGAACAACAGGAGATCCCATGATTCAAGGCGTTGAAGTGGTTGGTTTGTATGTGCGCGATCAAGACGAAGCACTCGCGTTCTATGTCGACAAACTCGGGTTCCGCGTTCACACGGACGTGGCAAACGGCGACTATCGCTGGCTCACGGTGCAGCACCCGGAACAGCCGTCGTTCCAGCTCGGCCTGTTCACACCCGGCCCGCCCGTGCTCGACGCAGCAACGGCGCAGGCAGTGCGCGCGATTGTGGCCAAAGGCGCCATGCCGCCCCTCGTACTGACCGTGGATGACTGCCGCGCGGCCTACGACCGAATGCTCGCAAGCGGAGTGGAATTCACGCAGGAACCCGTGGCACGGTACGGCACCGTGGACGCGGGCTTCCGCGATCCGTCGGGGAACGGGTGGAAGATGATCCAGGCGCGCCGCTAAGGGAGGCCGCCTTGAACTGGAACCACCGGATCCGGCAGATCCACCGCTGGCTGTCAGTCGCCTTCACGGTCACCGTCATCGCCAACTTCATTGTCCGGGCGCAGGGGGAACCTCCCTCCTGGGTCAGCTACTCGCCGTTGCCCCCGCTCTTTCTCTTGCTGTTGAGCGGTCTGTACCTCTTCGTGCTGCCGTACGCCTGCATGCGACGCAGTGGAACAAGGAAGCCAGGCGATGCAAGGTAGGTGTCTTGGCCATTGAATGGCCGCCAGCAACCGAAGGCCACAGCCGGGCGTCGCCAGCCGGCTGCTGGCCGGTGGCTTCAGGCTGGGAACAGTCTTTCGGGGCGAGCTGATCGACTGTCCGCAGTCGACCCCATAAGGAACATCTGCAACTAACTCCCCTGCTCCTGGCCAGCGGCACCGAATGCGGGAATCCTGGAGAACACGTCGCCCATGAAGTCCATGAACGCGATGGCCCGTGTGGGAAGCAAGCGGTTTGCGACGTAGACGATCTGAACAGGCACATGCGGGGCGGTATGTTCCAGCAGGATGCGCTGCAAGGCCCCGCTTTTCAGCCCCCCCTCGAACAACCACGCGGGGCCGTGTCCAACCCCCAAACCGGCGATGACCGCTTCGCGAACCGCGTCGGGCGAGTTGACCCTCAACCGGCCTGAAACCGGAACTTCGGCGTCACGGAAGCGCCATGTCGCACCGGACGACAACAAGGTGTAGACCACGCAGTCGTGGTCACGCAGTTCATCGGGCGTCTGTGGCTCTCCGCGTTTGGCCAGATAGTCCTTGCTGGCAACGAACACCCGCTCGTACGAGCCGACGCGCCGAGCTCGCAGCGCACTGTCTTCAAGATGTCCAATGCGAATGGCAAGTTCAGTCCCCTCGTTGACGAGGTCCACGTAGCGATCGCTGATTTGCAGGTCCAGGGCCAGCCTCGGGTAGCGCTCCAGAAACGCGGGGACGTGGGGCATCACGAAGGTGTGTGCCAGTGAGGTGGGACAGGCCACGCGCAAGAGCCCTGAAGGATCGACGCTGTCCCGGAACGAGGATTCCGATTCGTCCACGGCATCCAGGATGCGCCGCGCGTCGGCGTAGTAGCGCTCACCCTCCGGCGTCAGGGAGAGCTTGCGTGTGGACCGGTGCAGCAGCCGTGTCTGCAGGTGCTCTTCCAGCGCCGCCACGTAGCGGCTCACGTTGGGTTGTCCCAGGCCCAGGTCGCGCCCCGCAGCAGAGAAGCTGCCTGTCTCCACGGCGCGGGCAAAGCAGGTCATCCAGAGCAGTCGGTCCATGTTTTTCCTTTTATTCATGCCAATTTTGCATGAAATATATTGAAAAACCATATCTTATGTATTCCAAGACATGAATGCACATTACTCCCAGGCGGCCGCGGTTGGTCGTCACCCCAAGGAGAATTTCATGTCACGCCTGCAAGGCAAACGCACCCTCATCACCGGCGGCACCAGCGGCATCGGCCTGGAGACCGCCAGGCAGTTTCTGGCTGAAGGTGCCCGTGTCATCGTGACCGGAGTCAATCCCGATTCGATCGCCAAGGCCCAGGCCGAACTCGGCCCAGAGGTCCCGGTGCTGCGCGCAGACTCGGCCAGCGTCGCCGCACAGAAAGAACTGGCTCAAGCCGTAAAGGACCGCTTTGGCCAGCTGGACGTCGCCTTCCTCAACGCCGGTGTGTCGGTCTGGCGTCCCATCGAGGAATGGACGGAAGAGATGTTCGACCGCCTGTTCGATGTCAATGTCAAGGGGCCGTACTTCCTGCTTCAGTCCCTGCTGCCGGTGTTCGCGAATCCCGCTTCCGTGGTGCTGACCACGTCCATCAGCGCCCATGCCGGTGCGGATCGCTCGTCCGTCTACGCCGCCACCAAGGCAGCGTTCCTGAACATGTCCAAGACGCTGTCAACCGAACTGCTCGGGCGTGGCATCCGTATCAACGCGGTCAGTCCCGGCCCCGTCGAGACACCGCTGTACGACAAGCTGGGCATCCCCGGCGCCTACCGCGAGCAGATCAACAAGGACATCGTGGCAACCATCCCGCTCGGCCGCTTCGGCACCTCCGAGGAGGTGGCCAAGGCTGTGCTGTACCTGGCGTCCGACGAATCCCGCTGGACGGTGGGCTCTGAAATCGTGCTCGATGGCGGCCGCCTGCTCAACCGCTGAGGACGCAGCGTGTGCGGTGTGTCACCGCCTGTGGCTACCGCACCCCCACTTCGAAAGAGCTTCATGATCGAGCCCCGCCTCACCCTCGTCAGCCATCCGCTATGCCCCTTTGTCCAGCGAGCGGCGATCGTCCTGCTGGAAAAGGGCGTTCCCTTTGACAGGATCACCATCGATCTGGCCGCCAAGCCCGACTGGTTCCTGGACATGTCGCCGAACGGCAAGGTCCCGCTGCTGCGCGTGCGCCAGCAAGACGGAACGCAAGCCGTGATCTTCGAGAGCATGGTGATCTGCGAGTACCTCGAAGAGTCGCAGGGCGGCGCACCGATGTATCCACGCGACGCACTGGCGCGTGCCCGCCAGCGGGGCTGGATCGAGTTCGGCACCGCGACACTTGCGCACGCCTGGCAGTTCCTCAACGCCATCGACCGCGCGGCTGCAGATGCCAAGCAGGCAGCGTTCCGGCACCGCCTCCAGCAACTGGAAGCGGAGCTCGGGTCGGGGCCCTATTTCGACGGCACCGCGTTTGGCATGGTGGACGCCGTCTTCGCTCCTGTTTTTCGCTACTTCGACAGCCTGGATCCAGCGGTGTCGCACGCCATCTTCGAGAACCTGCCTCGCGTGTCGGCATGGCGCAACGCACTCGCGCTGCGACGCAGCGTCATCGATTCCGTGGGAAGCGACTATGCGCAGCGGTTCAGGCAGCACCTGCGTGAGCACGCCGCGCTGCTCGCCGGCTGACCCGTGGGGATTCAGGGCTCCGTGGCCCGCAGTTCGTCGTGAAGCCAGTCCACCAGCTTCACCACATCGGGGCGGCGGCTGAGGTGGGGCGCGGTCCAGGACACGAGCCGGTTGGGGCCGCGCACAAAGCCCATGGGCGCCACCAGGGTGCCGCTCATCAAGTCGTCGCGCACCAGCATGCGCGGCACATTGGCCATGCCCAGGCCGCAGCGCGCGCCCTGGATAAGCAGGTAGAAATGCTCGAACGACTGGTCCACCCGCAGGTTTTGGTCTGGCTGCGTGCTGCAGCGGGCCCAGTCGGCCCAGGCGTTCGGGCGGGTGCGGGAAACCATGAGCTGCGCTCGCGCCAGGTCTTCGAAGGAAGCGATGCGGTTCTGTCGCAGGTACTCGGGCGAACACACCGGTCCGATCCACTCGTGCGCGACGTCTGCACGCACGGCGTCCCGGGGCGGTTCGATCGACGACAGCCGGATCGCCACACTGACGTTGTCGTGCGCAAAGTCGATCGGCCCGTGGCTCATGTTGAAGCGCAGCTCCACCTCGGGGTGAGCTTCCTTGAAGCGACCCAGCCTGGGAATGAGCCAGTACATCATGATCGACTCCGAGCAGGCCAGGGTCAGCGGGCCCGGCTTGAGCTGCTCGACGCTGGACTGGATCAGTCCGAAACCCTTCGAGAGGCCCTCCGCCAGGCGCTGCCCTTCGCCGGTCGGCATGGCCCCCTGCGCCGTGCGCTGCAAAAGTGCCAGACCCAGCGTGTCTTCCAGCATCCGGATGTGGCGGCTGACCGCGCCATGCGTGACCGACAGTTCCTCCGCCGCCGCGCTGAAGCTGCGCAGGCGCGCCGTCGCTTCAAAGGCCCGCAGTGCGTTGAGCGAGAGGCGGTGGGGGGTGGTCATGGATGCACTTTCCAACTAAGGGTCAACCTGGGTGCCGTGTGAGTTTAAGTCACAGCCTACCGAAATCATATCGTTTTACACAAGGAAAGATGGCTCTTATCGTTCAGTCCGGTTTCAAAATTAACTCACAGCCCGATGACCAAGAACACCACCCGTGCCGAATTCACCGCGCGCTACTTCGTCGAAAGCTCGGTCTCGTCCGAGAAGGTTGCGCAGGTCATCGCCGGCGAACAGTCCAGCGGCACCTTCCTCTCGTTGCCCGGCGAGACGGACGAGCTCAAGGAACGCTCTCGCGCCCGTGTCACCCGCATCGAGCCGCTCGCCCCTGCGCTTGAGCCCACGCTGCCCAGCGCCTATGTGGATCGCCAACCGCACGGCGGGGTGTTCCATCGGGCCGAGATCGAGATCGCGTTCCCGGAGGCCAACGTCGGAGCCAACCTGTCCAGCCTGCTGGCCACGGTGGCGGGCAACCTGTACGAACTGGGCGAGGTCACCGGTCTGCGCCTGCTGGACCTGGACCTGTCGCCCGGCTACGCCGCCCAATTCGCCGGCCCGGCCTTTGGGGTGTCCGGCACCCGGCGGATGGCCGGGGTCCACGGCCGGCCGCTGATCGGCACCATCATCAAGCCCAGTATCGGCCTCACGCCTGGCCAGACTGCCGAACTGGTCGACTCGCTGTGCGCAGCCGGCATCGACTTCATCAAGGACGATGAGCTGATCGCCGATCCACCCTATGCGCCGTTCGACGAGCGCCTGCGGGCCGTCATGCCGGTGCTGCAGCGCCATGCAGACCGCCTGGGCCGCATGCCGATGTACGCAATCAACATCTCCGGCTCCATCGACGAGATGCTGCGCCGCCACGATGCCGTGCTCGCAGCAGGCGGCACCTGCGTGATGGTGAGCGTCAACTGGGTCGGCTTCGCCGGGGTGGAACACCTGCGCCGCCACGCCCAGTTGCCGATCCACGGCCACCGCAACGGCTGGGGCGCGTTCACACGGCACCAGGGGCTGGGCTTCTCGTTCCAGGCTTACCAGAAGCTGTGGCGCCTGGCGGGGGTGGACCACCTGCACGTCAATGGCCTGCGCAGCAAGTTCTGGGAGCCGGACGACTCGGTCATCGCCTCGGCCCGCGCCTGCCTGTCGCCCTGGGCCGGACACCAGCCGCTGATGCCGGTGTTCTCGTCGGGCCAGTGGGCGGGCCAGGCGCCGGACCTGTACGCGGCTCTGGGTTCGGTGGACCTCATGCACCTGGCCGGCGGCGGCATCATCGGCCACCCCGACGGCATCGCCGCCGGTATGGCCAGCATGCGTGAAGGCTGGGAGGCGGCGGTGGCGAGCATCGGCCTGGACGCCTACGCCAAAACGCACCCCGCACTCCAGCGGGCAATGGCGCACTTTGCCGGGCGGTGAACGATGACTTCGACTGACAAGGCCCAAGGGCTGAAGCTCGCGTTCTACGGCGACGACTTCACCGGCTCCACCGATGCGCTGGAGGTCCTGGCTTTCGGCGGGCTGCGCTGCGCGCTCTTCCTGTCGGTGCCGAAGTCGGCGCAGATGGCTGCGTTGGGCGGCTTCGACGCCATCGGCGTGGCCGGCGCGAGCCGGGCGATGACGCCGCAGGAGATGGATGCGCAGCTGCCCGACGTATTGAGTGGGCTCGCCGCCCTGGCGCCGCAGATCGTGCACTACAAGGTGTGCTCCACCTTCGACAGCGCGCCAGCGGTGGGCAACATCGGCCGGGTCATCGAACTGTCTCGGGCGGCCTTCCCGCAGCCCGTGGTGCCGATCGTCGCCAGCACGCCGGCACTGGGTCGCTACTGCCTGTTTGGCCACCTGTTTGCGCGGTCGGGCACCGACGGCGAGGTGTACCGCATCGACCGCCACCCGATCATGAGCGTGCACCCGGTGACGCCGATGCAGGAGTCCGACGTGGCCCGGCACCTGGAAAAGCAGGCGCCATTGGCCATCGGCAACGTGCCGCTGACCTGGCTCGACACCCAGTCGCCGGCCGAGCTGGCGCAACACATCCGCGCCATGGCGCCAGCCCGGCAGGCGGTGGTGATCGACGGCCTGAGCGCCGGCCACCTGACCACCACCGGCGACTGCCTTCAGCAGATGGCTGCGGGGCTAAAAGCGCCCCTCTTTGTGGTCGGATCGTCCGGTGTCGAGTACGCGTTGACGCAATCCTGGCAGGGAGAAACGGCTGCGTCGGGCGACCGCTACGGCAGCTTCGGCGCCGTCGACCAGGTGCTGGTCGTCTCGGGCAGCGCCTCGAAGCTCAGTGCGATGCAGATCGAGGCGGCGGTGGACGCCGGCTTCCGCGAGGTGGCGATCGATGTCGAGGCGCTGGCCATCGGCCCGGACACCGCCGCCGCCGAGGCGCGCCTCGTGAGCGAGGTGGTCAGTGCGCTGGCCAGCGGCGCCAGCGTGGTGATGCACACCGCACGCGGCCCGTCCGATCCGCGCGTGGCCCGCTTGACCCAGGGCCTGCAGATGCGGGGCGCCAGCCTGGAGCAGGCGCGCCACCAGAGCGGGCGCCTGGTCAGTGAACGGCTGGGCATCGCGGTGGACGCCATCGTTCGCCGCCACCGGCTGCGTCGCCTGGTGCTCTCGGGGGGCGACACGTCCAGCCGCATCACACAGGCCCTCGGCCCCGACGCCCTGGAGATCCGCGCCCGCCTGTCGCCCGGCGCACCGCTGTGTGCCGTCCTGTCCACACAGTCCCACCTGAGCGGGCTGGAGCTGGCCCTCAAGGGCGGCCAGATGGGCGCTCCCGACTACTTCGTCCGCGCGCTGCGGGGCAGCGCCGGGGACGCCTGATGCATTGAACCATTCACACAAAACCACCAGGAGACCTGTCTTGCCATCCACCCACACTCCACACCGCGTCGCGGTCGTCACCGGCGGCGCCATGGGCATCGGCGCCGAAGTCTGCCGGCGTCTGGCCGCCGCAGGCTTTGCCATCGTCGTCGCCGACCGCGACCAGACGGCCGCCGAGACCACCGCCGCGGACCTGCGCGCCGACGGTGCGACCGCCGAGGCCCAGGCCATCGACGTTGGCGACGCCGCATCGGTCGACAGCGCCTTCGCCGCCATCGAGCAGCGCCATGGACGCTGTGACGTGCTGGTCAACTCGGCCGGCATCGCCAAGGTCCATCCCTTCCTGGAGTTTCCGGACGACAACTTCGCGGCCACCATGGCCGTCAACGTCAACGGCACCTTCCTGTGCAGCCAGCGCGCAGCGCGCCTGATGGTGCGCAACCATTGGGGCCGTATCGTCAACATCGCCTCGGTGGCAGGCATGCGCGCCGTCGGCACCGGGCGGACTGCCTACGGCACCTCCAAGGGCGCCGTGATCGCGCTGACCCGCCAAATGGCAGTCGAGCTGGCCGAAAAGGGCGTGACGGCCAACGCCGTGGCGCCCGGTCCGGTGGACACACCGATGACCCGTGTGCTGCACACCGCGCAATTCCGTCGAGAGTACGAGAACGCGATCCCGATGAACCGATACGGCACCGTGGGCGAAATCGCAGCGGCCGTGATGTACCTGGTGTCCGAGGACGCGGGGTTCGTGACCGGCGTCACCCTGCCGGTCGATGGCGGCTTCCTCGCCTCTGGCGCCCGGGGCATCTGAACCATCACTTTTTCCACCCTGAGAGGAGACTCCATGAACAAGCGCAACTTCATCGCGGGCGCTGCGCTCGCACTCGCCACCCTGGCCGCCGTTCCGGCCATGGCCCAGCAGGTCAAGGCCCGAATGGGCCATGTCTTCGCTGCCAACAGCACCATGGACCAGGCAGCGCAGGAATTCGCCAGGCTGGTGGGCGAACGCACCAAGGGCCGGATCGGCATCATGGTCTTCCCGGCCAACCAACTGGGCGGCGAGCAGGCACAGGCGCGCGAACTGTCGCGCGGCTCGTTGGAGCTGGCACTGCTGAACCCCGGCTCGCTGGCCGGCCTGAACCCGCTGCTCGACATCCACTACCTGCCCTACATCGCATCCGACTTCAAGCAGGTAGATGCCATCTTCTACAACCCCAAGGGCGTTCTGCAGACGACGCTGCGCGAGACACTGGCCAAGCAGAACATCGAGACGCTGGGCTTCTTCGAGCTCGAGTTCCGCGCTGTGACCAACTCCAGCCGTCCGGTGGAGAAGCCGGCTGACCTGAAGGGCCTGAAGCTGCGGGTTCCAGGTTCGGCTGCGATCAAGGGCTTTTTCGAGGAAACCGGCGCCCAGGTGGTTGTGATGCCGTTCCCCGAGCTGTTCACGGCGCTTCAGCAAAAGACGGTGGACGGCCAGGACAACGGCGCCAGCATCACCTACGAATCGCGCCTGTTCGAGACACAGAAGTACATGACGCTGACCAACCACGTCTACGCCATGGGTACGGTGGCATCGAGCTCGAAGTTCTGGTCGGCGCTGTCCGAAGCCGAAAAGAAGATCCTGACCGACACCGCCGCCGAGGTGACCAGCAAGCAGATCGAAAAGAGCCGCCAGCTCAACGCAGACTTCCTGAAAAAGATCGAGGCCGGTGGAATCAAGATCGTCCGGCCATCGGCGCAGGCCATGGCCGAGTTCGAGAAGGTGGGCCAGGGCCTGTGGGGAAAGCTGTCGGGCACCTACGGTGCTGAACGCATCGCTGCTCTGCGCCAAGAGGCTGCGGCTGCTCGCAAATAAGTGAAGGAGGGGCCCATGTCCGTCAGCAAACGCGCCAGCACGTGGCTGTTTTCGGTGGAACGCCACGCGTTCCTGGCCGAGAAGTGGATTTGCATCATCTCGCTTGTCGCCATGCTGGTGGGCATCTGCTTCAGCGTGGCGGTGAGGTACTTCAGTCTCCACCTGCCCGACGCCGGTGAAATCGCCATCTACGCCATGGCGCCACTCACTTTCGTCGGTGCAGCAATGTGTACCTGCACAGGGACGCACATCGCGGTGGACATCATCGACCAGGTCAAGCGCCCGTGGGTTCGCCGGACCGGTCGGGTGTTCACGGCGCTCACCATGATCGTCTTCGGCGCAGTCTATTTCTGGACAGCACTGGGGTTCTTTCAAAGCGCGTTGAGCTCCGGCGAGCGAGGCCTCGACATGGGCATTCCTGTCGCGATTCCCACTTTCTTCTTCCCGCTCGGCATGGCGCTGGTGGTGCTGCATGCCCTGGCCGAGCTGATCCGTGCCGCAACCAATCAACCATCGGTTGCCAAGGAACACCCATGATCATCGGTCCCGCTCTCATCTTCATTCTGTTGTTGGGTGTGCCCGTCGGTGTGGCCTTCACCTTGGTGGTGATGGTCAACGCCGAACGGTGGAACATCGACTGGTCGGTGCTGCCCTCCATCACCTATGACACCGTTACCGTTTTTCCGCTTCTGGCGATCCCGCTTTTCCTGCTGGGTGGGCAGCTCATGAGTCATGGGGGGCTGATCCGGCAGCTCACCGCTGTCTGCGATGCACTGATCGGGCGGCTACAGGCCCACCTGGGCCATGTGATGGTGCTGGCCAGCGCCCTGATGGGCGCCATCACCGGCTCGTCGGTCGCGACTGTGGCCGCGATAGGTAGCACCGTCGGCAAGGAAATGATCGAACGCGGCTACTCGCCCGGCTACACCGCGGCGCTCAATGCGTCTGCGGGATTGCTCGGCGTGCTCATCCCTCCGTCGATTCCGTTGATCCTGTACGGCTCCATCGTGGGAGTCTCGATCACCGAGCTGTTCATGGCATCCATCGGGCCCGGGATCGTCATGATGCTGGCCTTCATGATCGTGCACGCCTCGCTCGCCCGCCGCGTGCTGCCGGGTGGCAAGGAAAAGCCGGCGGCAGTGCATTCCGGTGAATCCAGCCGTACCGGCGCTGCCGCGCCCGTCTCGCGCACCAGCGTGTTCGTGCGTGCCGTGCCCGCGCTCATGCTGCCGGTGCTGGTGCTGGGAGGCATCTACACGGGCATCTTCACGCCCACCGAGGCGGCAGCGGTGGCGGCGCTCTACGCGCTGCTGATCACGCTCGTCAGCAGGGCCGTGCGCGTGCGCGACATGGAGAAGATTTTCCTGAGCGCCGCGCTGTCCGCCGCGGCGATCCTGGTGATCATCGGCTTCACCAGCATCTTCAACCGCGCCATGGTGCTGGAGCAGGTACCGCAGTCGATCGCGATGTGGGCCACCACGGTGACCGACAGCCCGATCATCTTCCTCCTGGTGGTGAACATCATCCTGCTGGTCGTCGGCATGTTCATGGAAACCAATGCCGCAACCCTGCTCATGGGCCCCCTGCTGGCGCCGACTGCAGCGAAGTTCGGCATCGATCCGATCCACTTCGCCATCATTTTGGTGACCAACATCGAGCTCGGGCTGCTCACGCCGCCGCTGGCCGCGAACCTCTATGTGGCGGCACGAACAAACAAGGTACCGATCATCGACCTGCTTCGAAACCTGGGCTGGTTCCTGGTGGCGTGCCTGGTCGTGATGGCCATGATCACCTACGTTCCGCAGCTGCCCCTTTGGTATCGATTTTTCTAAGCCGCGATGCCCCGCATCCCCATCAAAACCTCAATCGTCACCGTCGTCGCGTCGTCATCCGGCCTTTTGCGATGCGCGATGCCCAACGCCCTTGACAGTGCCGGCCGCAGGGGTCGCGTGGTGATGCGTGGGTCAGGCTGCGGTGCGCCGGCCTCGTGGGGCAGCAGCGCGGCGCCGTAGCCCGCCGCCACCAGGCTCTTCATTGCGTCGTTGTAGTTCAGCTCGATCCGTGCCTGTGGCCGGGCGCCGCCTGCGGCAAACCATTCGGCGGTCTGGCGTGACAGCCGGGTTCCACGGTCGTTGGCGATCAGCGGACGGGCCGCAAGCCACGCGGGCGTGATGTGCTGCGGCGGCTTCCAGGCGGCCGGGATGAAGGCCAGCACGGGGTCCTGGCGCCAGGCCTGCACCTGCAGCCCGCGCAGCACGGGCTGTGGCAAGGCAACGATGCCGATGTCCAGGCTGCCGGCGGCCAGGCGCGCCAGGGCTTCCTCGCTGGTCATCACCGCCACTTGCACGTCGATCTCGGGATGCCGGGCGGCCAGGGTTTCCAGCGCCTGGGGCAAGAGGTGCGCGAGTGCGCCGGTGGAGGCGCCCAGGCGCACGCGGCCCCCGCGCGTGGCGATCTGGCGCTGCACGGTCTGCAGGAGATCGTCGGCCTCGGCCAGGAGCTGGCGCGCCTTGTCTATCAGCAGGCTGCCCGCCGATGTGGCGGTGACGCCGGCCGGTGCGCGGTGCAATAGACGAGTTCCCAGACGCTCTTCGAGCTGCGCCACATGCAGCGTCACCGTGGGCGGCGCCAGGTGCAGCACCTTGGCGGCGGCGGCGAATGAGCCCAGGTCGGCCACCGTCAGCAGGGTGCGCAGACGGTCCAGATTGATTTCGCGCATGGTGCGGTGTCCCAGGTTGCCAGCAATTCAGGAATCATGAATCCGTAGTTTGTCAGATTCAACTGGTCTGCATGCGGCAGGCGCTGCACCATGCGCTCCACACCCAATCGGAGCAACCCATGACCTCTCTTGTTTTCATCGATGGCGACCAAGGCACCACCGGCCTGCAGGTGCGCGAATGGCTGGCGGATCGGACCGACCTGCGCCTGCTGCAACTGCCGGCCGACCAGCGCAAAAGCACGGCGCACCGTGCCGAGGCGCTCAACGACTGCGACATCGCCTTGCTGTGCCTGCCGGACGAGGCTGCGCGCGAGGCCGTGGCGCTGGTGCGCCGGCCCGGCGTGCGCGTGATCGATGCGAGTTCTGCGCATCGCACCGCGCCGGGCTGGGTCTATGGCCTGCCGGAACTGGAGGCAGGCCAGGCTGAACGCATCGCCCATGCCCGGCGCGTCAGCAATCCCGGCTGCTATCCGACAGGTGCGCTGGCACTGCTCAGGCCCTTGATCGACGCGGGCCTGCTGCCCCCCGACTACCCGCTGGCCATTCACGCGGTATCGGGCTACTCGGGACGGGGCCGCGCAGGACTGCTGGACCATGAGGGCGCTGCCGCCGCGACTGCCGTGCCCCTGCAGGTCTATGGCCTGGGACTGCACCACAAGCACGTGCCCGAGATCCAGCAGCATGCCGGCCTGGCCCATGCGCCGGTGTTCGTGCCGGCCTATGGCCACTACCGGCAAGGCATCGTACTGACCATCGCCCTGCATCTGCGGCTGCTGCCCGCTGGTGTGACCGCCCGCAGCCTGCACGCTGCGCTGCAGGTGCGGTATCAGGGCCAGCCCTGCATCGAGCTGCAACCCCTGGAGGAGGACGCCGATGCGCAGCGGCTCGATCCGCGCGCGCTCAATGGCAGCAACCGGATGCGGCTCGCGGTGTTCGGACAGCCGCAGGAGCAGCAGGTGCTGCTGACCGCCGTGTTCGACAACCTGGGCAAGGGCGCCGCCGGCGCGGCGGTGCAGAACCTTGATCTGATGCTCGGGCTGCAGCCACTGCTGCAGCCACTGCTCCACGGCTCAACGAATCCGTCGCGCATTCCCCTCCCCCTCTGAGCGAGGGGACATGCACCCCCTGCATAGCGCGGCAAGCAGGCCGCCGCCTCGCTGCCAGCCAGACCGAAGCGGGTACTGCGCCAGTCGGCCTGAACCGTGCGGCTCGGCGGGCCAGGGCCTGCGGTTTCAGCGGGGCAGCCTGTCGATGGTCTGGATCAGCAACTGGGCCAACCTGTCGCTGGCGGCCTGGGTGCGGTGCACGCCATCCGGGTTCAGATCCTCGTCCCCGCGAAAATCGGCATCCCAGCCGGCGTGCGGTATGCCCTGTTGCGTGGCGATGTCGTGCATCACCGCGTTCAGGGCGTCAAGGTTGTCCGTCCATTCCACGGGAAAGCGCCCCAGCGGCATGCCGGGCAGGCCCGTGAACACGGGAGTGGAGCCGCATTCCCGACTGATGCGCACGGCCTCCAGCAGGTCGGCCCGGTACTCGTCTGGCGGGACCAGGCCGAAGCCGTCATTGGCGCCCAGGGCGATGACCGTGACGCGGCTGTTGTGCGGCACGTCGGCAAACGTCAGCATGAGTTTTTGCAACCGCAGGCCGTTGATGCACCTGTCATCCAGCGTCCACCAGGGGCGTGCCGCCTGGATGCGCTGCACCGGCGTGATGTCCACGCTGTAGCCGTTGAGAATGCTGTCGCCGTTGAGCTCGATGCTCAACGGGCAGCGATAGCCAAACAGCCGGCACAGCAGCTTTTGCAACCAATCCATATCGAACCTCCTGGGGAATGCGGGCATGGACGACACGGCATGTGTCGTTCACCCGATGATCCGCGAGGCTCCCTCGCCCGCAGGCACTCCGGGCGCCATGGCCTGGCGTGCAGTGCCCAGGCACATCATCTGAAGGGCGCCAGGGCCGCTATCCCACCATCTCCCGCACCCAGCCCGGCAACTCGATGGCCTTCTGCCTGGGAAAGTCCACCCAGATCACGGTGCCGCCGCCGGCCGCGCAGATGACGCCGGGCTCGGAGATGCGTTCCATGGTTCCCCAGGTCTCGAAGGTGGTGCGGCCGGGGTCGCTGACGTACATCTTGAGCAGCACTTCGTCGGGATAGGCCAGCTGCTGGTGGAAGTTGCAGAACGCATTGACGATGACCGGCCCCTGCCCGCCCGGCGTAGGCGCCATGCCCGCTTCGACCATCCAGTCGATGCGGGCAGTCTCCAGATAGCGGAAGTACATGGCGTTGTTGACATGGCCCATGGCGTCCATGTCGCCCCAGCGCACTTTGAATCGCATCTCGTGAACGCATTTTTTATATTCTGGAATCTCTATGCGCATGCCTGCAGTCTCCTTGTTGTAGCGCCACCGCAAGGCACCATGCCCCGCAGCCCCCGGTCACTGTGCAGCAGGGCGGATTCCCGCGCTGTCACCTATCAGCAACGACGGGGTCCACGCACGTCATAGAATCCACCGCATTGCGGCATTTGCGCTGCAGCCGAACGAACGTTCGGTCTGCCGAACATCCTGTTTTTTCAATATCCAAGCGAGACACCCCGATGACGAACGAAGAAATCCTGGCCCAGTACGGGCCGCGCGAAGCCATGGAATACGACGTGGTGGTGGTTGGCGGCGGCCCCGGCGGGCTGGCCACAGCCATCCGCCTCAAGCAGCTGGCGGCCGAAAAAGGCCAGGATGTCTCCGTCGTCGTGCTGGAAAAGGGCTCGGAGCCCGGTGCCCACATCCTGTCGGGCGCCATCATGGACCCGCGTGCGCTGACCGAGCTGATCCCTGACTGGAAGGAAAAGGGCGCGCCCCTGACCCAACCCGTCACCGATGACGCCATGGTTTTCCTGGGTGAGAAATCCGCCCTGCGCACCCCCAACTTCCTGCTGCCGGCCTGCTTCCAGAACCATGGCAACTACATCGTTCGCCTGGGCTACGTGGTCAAGTGGCTGGGCGAGCAGGCCGAGGCACTGGGCGTTGAAATCTTCCCGGGTTTTGCTGCCGCCGAGGTGCTCTACAACGAGGACGGCTCGGTCAAGGGCGTGGCCACCGGCAACATGGGCATCGGCAAGGACGGCGAGCCCACGGGCGAGTTCCAGCTGGGCATGGAGCTGCACGCCAAGTACACGATCTTTGCCGAAGGCTCACGCGGCCACCTGGGCAAGCAGATCATTGCCAAATACCAGCTGGACGCCGGCAAGGACCCGCAAAGTTACGGCCTGGGCATCAAGGAGCTGTGGGAAATCGACCCGGCACGCCACAAGCCCGGCTTCGTGATGCACACGGCCGGCTGGCCCATGGACAGCAAGACCTACGGCGGCGCCTTCCTCTACCACCTGGACGACAACAAGGTCACGCTGGGCTTCATCACGGGCCTGGACTATGCCAACCCCTACCTGAGCCCCTTCGAGGAATTCCAGCGCTGGAAGACCCATCCCAACATCCGCTACTACCTGGAAGGCGACGAGTCCAAGGGCATCAAGCCGGCCAAGCGCCTGGGCTACGGCGCGCGCGCCATCACGGCCGGCGGCCTGCTGTCCCTGCCCAAGTTCGTGTTCCCGGGCGGCGCGCTCGTGGGCTGCGACGCAGGTTTCCTGAACGTCAGCCGTATCAAGGGCAGCCATGCCGCCATCAAGACCGGCATGCTGGCCGCCGAAGCCGCCTATGACGCCATCGTCGCGGGCCGCCAGGGCGACGAGCTGGGCGCCTATGTAGAGGCCTTCGAGAACAGCTGGCTGTACGAAGAGCTGAACAAGTCGCGCAACTTCAAGGCCTGGTTCAAGAAGGGCCTGACCACAGCCACGCTGATGAACGGCATCGAGCAGTTCGTGCTCAAGGGCAACATCCCCTGGACGCTGCACCGCGACAAGCCCGACCACGCCTACCTTAAGCCTGCGGCCGAGTGCAAGCCCATCGACTACCCCAAGCCCGATGGCAAGCTGACCTTCGACCGCCTGTCCAGCGTCTTCATCAGCAACACCAACCACGCCGAAGACCAGCCCGCCCACCTGACGCTCAAGGACGCCTCGGTGCCCGTGGCCATCAACCTGGCCAAGTACGCAGGCCCCGAGCAGCGCTACTGCCCGGCCGGCGTCTATGAGTTCGTGGACGACACGGCCCAGGGCGGCAAGCGCCTGCAGATCAACGCCCAGAACTGCGTGCACTGCAAGACCTGCGACATCAAGGACCCCACGCAGAACATCGTCTGGGTCACACCCGAAGGCGGCGGCGGGCCGAACTACGCGGGCATGTGATCCGCACGCCACACCGGCCCTCCTCTGAAGCCTGCCCAAGCCTGCTTGTGCAGGCTTTTTCTTTGAGCGCCGTCAAAGCCATGCAGGCCCAGAAAGCATAGAAGGCCATCCGAAAGGCGCTTGCACGCAATAAAAATGCACGACAAAGCCAAAAACAAGCCCCTGAAGACGCAAACCTGCACCGCCAAACCTATCCAACACGCATGAAAAAGTTGCACCTAGGGCATTCCCCGCAGATTTCATGCCAATTTTTAGATACAAACCTATAGGTGAAAACCGGGTCGTCCAAACGCCAAGGCGTACAGGGCGGCTGCAGTAGACTTTGCCGCGAAGCGCCGCGACCGTCCTGTGCGGCCTTCTGCTGAGCAAACAGGAACAAACACAAGCACGTTGGAGATACACGTATGAAGCACTTGTCTTGGGCGCCCCTGGGCGCGCTGGCCCTGGCAATTTCCGCCATCACGGGCGGCGCCCACGCCGCTGACGAGAAGTCGGTCGCAGTGACCGCCATCGTCGAGCACCCTGCACTCGACGCCGTGCGCGACGGCGTGCAGGCCGCGCTCAAGGAAGCAGGCTACGAAGCCGGCAAGAATCTCAAGTGGCAGTACCAGAGTGCCCAGGGCAACACCGGCACGGCCGCGCAGATCGCACGCAAGTTCGTGGGCGACAAGCCTGACGCCATCGTGGCCATCGCCACGCCCTCGGCCCAGGCCGTGGTCGCATCGACCAAGACCGTGCCCGTGGTGTTCTCCGCCGTGACCGACCCCGTGGCCGCCAAGCTGGTGCCCAGCTGGGAGCCGTCCAAGAACAACGTGACCGGCGTGTCCGACCTGTTGGCCCTGGACAAGCAGATGGATCTGGTCAAGCAGGTCGTGCCCAACGCCAAGCGCGTGGGCATGGTCTACAACCCCGGCGAGGCCAACTCCGCCGTGGTGGTCAAGGAACTCAAGGCCCTGCTGCCCAAGCTGGGCATGACCCTGGTGGAAGCCGCCGCACCCCGTTCCGTGGACGTCAGCAGCGCCGCGCGCAGCCTGGTCGGCAAGGTCGACGTGATCTATACCAATACCGACAACAACGTGGTCTCGGCCTACGAGTCGCTGGTCAAGGTCGGCCAGGACGCCAAGATCCCGCTGGTGGCCTCGGACACCGACTCCGTCAAGCGCGGCGCCGTGGCTGCCCTGGGCATCAACTACCGCGATCTGGGCGAGCAAACCGGCCGCATGGTCGTGCGCATCCTCAAGGGCGAAAAGCCCGGCGACATGAAGACCGAAGTCAGCACCAAGATGGAGCTGTTCGTGAATCCCGGCGCCGCCGAGAAGCAAGGCGTCAAGCTGTCCGACGCGCTGGTCAAGTCGGCCGCCCAGGTGATCAAGTAATACCCGGGGTTTGCCTGCCCGGGACCAACCCGGGCAGTGCGCCCACGGTGGCAGGCGCCATGGCAACATGGCCCTGCCCTTTTTTTAAGTCGTTTTCTGTCCCACGCGCCTGTCGCTCCTCCTATGTCTCTTTTCTCATTGCTCGGTGCCGTCGAGATCGGCCTGATCTTCAGCCTGGTGGCGCTGGGCGTCTTCATCTCGTTCAGATTGCTGCGCTTTCCCGACCTCACGGTGGACGGCAGCTTCCCGCTGGGCGGCGCCGTCTGCGCCATCCTGATTTCCACGGGCACCAACCCCTGGCTGGCCACGCTGGCCGGCACGGCCGCGGGCGCCGTCGCGGGCCTGATCACGGGCTGGCTCAATGTGCGCCTGAAGATCATGGATCTGCTGGCCTCCATCCTGATGATGATCGGCCTGTATTCGGTCAACCTGCGCATCATGGGCGGCCCCAACGTGCCGCTGATCAACGAGACCACGCTGTTCACCCTGCTGCAGCCCGACAGCGTGGCTGACTATGTGATGCGCCCGGTCATCCTGTTCGTGATCGTCGTGCTGGCCAAGCTGGGCCTGGACTGGTTCTTCGCCACCGAGCGGGGCCTGGCCATCCGCGCCACGGGCTCCAACGCCCGCATGGCCCGTTCGCAGGGTGTGAACACCGGCGCCATGATCCTGCTGGGCATGGCGATCTCCAACGGCCTGGTCGGCCTGGCCGGCGCGCTGTTCGTGCAGACCCAGGGCGGCTCGGACATTTCCATGGGTATCGGCACCATCGTCATCGGCCTGGCTGCCGTGATCGTGGGCGAGTCCATCCTGCCTTCGCGCCGCATCGTCTGGGCCACGCTGGCCGTGGTGGTGGGCGCCATCGTCTACCGCTTCTTCATTGCAGCGGCCCTCAACAGCGATTTCATCGGCCTCAAGGCCCAGGATCTGAACCTCGTCACCGCCCTGCTGGTGACCGTCGCCCTGGTGATCCCCCAACTGAAGCGCAAGTTTGCACAGCGCAAGTCCTGATCGCCGGAGAACCCTCATGCTGAGCGCACAACAACTCGAAATCACCTTCAACCCCGGCACGCCCATCGAAACGCGGGCGCTGCGCGGCATGTCGCTGGACATTCCCGACGGCCAGTTCGTCACCGTCATCGGCTCCAACGGCGCCGGCAAGTCCACCTTCCTGAACGCCGTCTCGGGCGACCTGTCCGTGGACAAGGGCCGCATCGAGATCGCCGGCCAGGACATGACGCGCCTGCCCGTGTGGGCCCGCTCCGAGCGCGTGGCCCGCGTCTTCCAGGACCCCATGGCGGGCACCTGCGAGGACCTGACCATCGAGGAAAACATGGCCCTGGCCCAACGCCGCGGCACCTTCCGCCGCCTGAGCCGCGCCGTCAAGGCAGAGATGCGCGACAACTTCCGCGAGCGCCTGTCCATCCTGGGCCTGGGCCTGGAAAACCGCCTGACCGACCGCATCGGCCTGCTCTCTGGCGGCCAGCGCCAGGCCGTGAGCCTGCTGATGGCGGCGCTGCAGCCTTCGCGCATCCTGCTGCTGGACGAGCACACCGCCGCGCTCGACCCGCGCACGGCCGACTTCGTGCTGCAGCTGACGGCGCGCATCGTCTCCGAGGCCAAGCTCACCACCATGATGGTCACCCACAGCATGCGCCAGGCGCTGGACGTGGGCGAGCGCACGGTGATGCTGCACCAGGGCCAGGTGGTGCTCGACGTCAGCGGCGAAGAACGCGCCCGCATGGACGTGCCAGACCTGCTGCACATGTTCGAGAAGGTGCGCGGCGAAAAGCTGGCCGACGACGCGCTGCTGCTGGGCTGAGCGCTCCGCACTTCCGGGAACAAGGGGCGCTGCGGCGCCCCTTGTTCATGGGATGGCTACGGGCTGGCTATACCCACACGTCGTTCAACGCCGTCCTCTCGCCGCCTTCCTCCCCGGTGTTCAGCACCCCGCGCGGCTCGATCAGCATGAGGCGGGCTTCCCGCTCGGCGCTGGGCTTGTGCTCCGTGCCTTTGGGGACCACGTACAGCTCGCCCTGGCGCAGCAGCACATGGCCATCACGGAAGTCGATGCGCAGCTCGCCATCCAGCACCAGGAAGGCTTCATCCGTTTCGGCATGCGAGTGCCAGATGAACTCGCCCTGCACGCGCACGATCTTGAACTGGTAGTCGTTCATCTCGGCGACGACGCGGGGGCTCCACTGGCCGGTGAAGCGGCTGAATTTGTCGGGGAAGTTGATGGCCTCGTAGGGGCGGTTTCCAACGGGGAACGTCATGGGCAGACCTTATGAAAGCGTGTGAAGCCTCCATGCTAGGAAGCGCCTTCCCTGCGGTCTTGCACGATCGTGCAGCTCAGGCCGCGCCCAGGCGCCTGAGCCAGCGTGCGGGCGGCACGCCATAGGCCATGGCGAACTGGCGCGCCATGTGGCTCTGATCGAAGAAGCCGGCCTGCAGTGCGGCATCGGCCACGCCCTGCCCCGCCAGCAGCAGGCGCCGCACGGTGTCCAGCCGGCGCATGGTCAGGTAGCGGTAGGGGCTGGTGCCGTAGAGCGCGCGGAAGTCACGGCACAGCCGCCAGCGGTCCAGGCCACTGGCCTGTGCCAGGGTATCCAGGGTCACGCCCTGCACCAGCGCGTCGTGGATGCAGGCGCGGGCGCGCTCCACGGCCCCCAGGTCGGGCAGGCGCCGGACGTTGCGCCGGCCCGCCACGGCGTCCAGCGCGCATGCCAGGTCGTAGATGGCGTCGTCGCGCGCCAGCGGCTCCAGGTCTTCATCCAGGCCCTGCAGCAGCGGCAGCAGCGCGGCCTTGAGCCGCGGATCGGCAGACAGCCCGCCCTCGACAAAGGGCAAGGGCCTGCCGCCGAGCACCTGCTGGATCAGGGCCGGCTCCACATAGACCATGCGGTAGCGAAAACCTGCGTCGGTGCCCGCGTGGCCGTCATGCAATTCATCGGGATGCAGCACCATGGCACCGCCCGGCAGGCTGTGCCGCTGGCTGCGGCGGTAGGCAAAGCTCTGCACGCCGGACAGCGTCAGGCCCAGTGCATAGGTGTCGTGCCTGTGGGGCGCATAGCCGTGCCCGCCGAAGTAGGCCTCGATGCGCTCCAGGCCTGCACCCAGCTGCGAATGCCGGACCCAGTCGCTGGAGATGCTCGTTTCTGCCATGTGGGTTGGTGGTGAGGGGTGTGCAAAGCAGCCGCAGATGGTAACTGCGGGCCAGTGACCTCAAGGCGAGCAGGCCGGCTGCTCCGCGCCCGGCACGGCCTGGATTGCCGGTGCGCGGCGCATGCCCGCCGACACCACCCACCCCAGCAGCGCGATCAGCGCAGCACCCCATTCGGCCTGCTGCAGCCCCCGGGCCGTGGCCTCGCGCAGCGCATCGGGCGCCGTGATGCCGGCCAGCGGCGCGGTGGCCACCATGACCAGCAGGGCCAACCCCAGCGCCGCGCCCACTTGCTGGGCCGTGGCCGCAATGCCCGATGCCACGCCCTGCTGCGCAGCCGCCACGCCCTGGCCTGCCACCACCCACATGGCGGTCCAGCACGCGCCCTGGCCCAGGCTGAGCACCACGAAGCCGGGCACCAGCCAGACATAGCTGCCGCCCAGCGGCAGCGCCCAGGCCATGTAGGCCAGGCCGATGGTGCCTGCGGCCCAGCCCCCCATCAGCACGGCGCGCGGTGTGGAGCGGTGCAGCCAGTGTTCGGCCCAGCGGATACCCAGCGTGCAGACCGCCGTGGGCAGCAAAAAGGCCATGCCAGCCTGCAGCGGGCTCCAGCCGAAGATCTGCTGGAAATACAGCGCCAGAAAGTAGTACTGCACGCCAAAGCTGCTCATGAAGATCATGGTCAGCAGCATGGCCGCGCGCAGGCTGGGAACGCGCAGCAGGGACAGCGGCATCAGCGGCGAGGCAATGCGCGCCTCGATGCGCCAGAACAGGGCCAGCGCCGCCATGGCCAAGGCCAACGTCCCCAGCGTGGCGGCGCTGGCAAAGCCCCATTCAGGGCCTTGCACCAGGGCCGTCACCAGCAGGCTGCTGCCCACGGTCACGCTCAGGCAGCCGGCCAGATCAAAGCCCTGGCCCGGCGCGGCACGCCCGGTATGGGCCGAGGGCGGCAGAAAGCGCAGCGCCGCCATGGCACACGGCCAGGCCACGGGCACCAGCACCCACAGCACCCAGTTCCAGCCCAGCGTCTGCGTGAGCACGCCGCCCAGCAGCGCGCCGGCCGCCAGCCCGCCGGCCGACGCCATGCTCCACACGGCCAGGGCGCGGTTGCGCTCGGGCCCGGCCGCATACAAGGTGTTGATCAGCGACAGCGTGGCCGGAAACAGCAGCGCCCCGGCCACGCCCTGCCCTGCGCGGCCCAGCACCAGTTGCCAGGGCTGCGAGGCAAAGCCGCCGACCAGGGAGGCCAGGCCGAACAGCGCCATGCCCGCCACATACATGCGCCGCTTGCCCAGCAGGTCCGCGCAGCGCCCGCCCAGCAGCAGGCAGCCGCCAAAGGCCACGCTGTAGGCACTGACTACCCATTGCAGATGGTGCGCGTCCATCTGCAACTGCTGGCCCATGGCGTCGAGCGCGACGAAGACGATGGTGGCATCCAGCGCAATCAGCAGCTGGGACAGGGACAGCAGCGCCAGGGCGGCGCGCGGGTGGCGCAGGGCGCCGGGGGAATCGGTCATTGGCATGGCGCCGATCCTAATTAATGCACTTGTGAAGATAAACAGCAGATTTTCATTTTTCTTATGCAAAACTGCATTAATCGAATCTGGAGACATGCCATGGATCTCAACGCCGTGCACCTGCTCATCAAGGTGGCCGAAAGCCGCAGCTTCACCCAGGCCGCCACGCTGCTGGGCACCAGCCAGCCCCGCATCTCGCGCGCCGTGGCCCAGCTGGAAAAGGACCTGGGCACGCGGCTGCTGCACCGCAATACGCGCAGCGTCTCGCTCACGCCTGATGGCTGTGCGCTGGTGGACCGCTGCGCCCCGCTGATTGCCGGGCTGGAAGAGGCCCGCCAGCTGGTCAGCGACCGGCGCTGCGCGCCCAGCGGCGTGCTGCGCATGACGGCGCCGTCCATGCTGGGCCGCATCGTGCTGGTGCCGCTGCTGGGGCAGTTGCTGCGCGAGCATCCGCAGCTGCAGATCGACACCAGCTTCACCGACCGCATGGTGGACATGGTGGAAGAAGGCTTTGACGCGGCCGTGCGCATCGGCCCGCTGGCAGACAGCCGCATGATTGCCCGCGCCCTGCCGCCGCTGCGCTGGGTGACCGTGGCCTCGCCCGCCTACCTGGCGGCGCGCGGCACGCCGCAGACGCTGCAGGAGCTGGCGCAGCACAGCTGCATGGCCGTCTACAACCACTACCTGGGCCGGCGCGTGCCCTGGCAGTTCCTGGCGGGCAATGGCGAGATGCTGGACTGGCCTGCGCCACAGACCGTGACCTTCGACAGCGGCGATCCGCTGGTGGAAGGCTCGCTGGGCGGCCTGGGCGTGGCCCAGGTCATGGAGTTCGCGGTACGCGAGCACCTGCAGGCGGGCCGGCTGGTGCGGCTGCTGCCCCAGCATGAGGGCCGAGCCCGCGAACTGTCCCTGGTCTACCCGCGCACGCGCCAGGCCTCGCCGCGCATCAAGGCACTGGCCCAGCTGCTGCTGGCGCAGACACAGTGGTAGGCAAGCAGGCGGGCCGCAGACGGCGTGGCGCCATGCACACAGTAGGTTCGGATTCAGTTCCGCTTATGTGGGTGAAGGGGGATTAAACTCCTGCCTTTCCACGATGGCAGCGTTCTCGGACAATCACGCCTTTTCGTGGTGCATGCACCTTGATGGGGCCGCGACACAGCGGCTCTTTTGTTTTTCCTGTTTTGCATTCCTGCCCCCGCGCCGGCCAGCGGCCGCGCGGGATCTGATCCACCAATCGACACATCCATGGCAGCAGAAAACTCCAAGAATGCCGCTCCCACCGCGCTCAGGCGCGAACTCAAGGCGCGGCATCTGTCCATGATCGCCATCGGCGGCTCCATCGGCACCGGCCTCTTCGTTGCCTCGGGCGCCACCATCTCGCAGGCCGGCCCCGGCGGCGCCCTGCTGGCCTACATGATCGTGGGCCTGATGGTCTACTTCCTCATGACCAGCCTCGGCGAAATGGCCGCGAACCTTCCCGTCTCGGGCTCATTCGCCACCTACGGCGCGCGCTATGTGGACGAAGGCTTCGGCTTCGCGCTGGGCTGGAACTACTGGTACAACTGGGCCGTCACCATTGCCGTGGACCTGGTGGCCGCCCAGCTGGTCATGGCCTACTGGTTCCCCGACGGCAACGGCATGCTGTGGAGCGCCCTGTTCCTGGCCATCATGTTCGGCCTCAACGCCATCTCGGTCAAAGGCTTCGGCGAGGCCGAGTACTGGTTCGCCGCCATCAAGGTGACCACCGTCATCCTCTTCATCGGCGTGGGCGTGCTCATGATCCTGGGCATCGTGCGGGGCGGCGCGCCTGAAGGCGTCTGGGGCAACTTTGCCCTGTGGAGCCAGGGCGACGCGCCCTTTGCGGGCGGTTTCTCGGCGCTGATCGGCGTGGCCATGATCGTGGGCTTTTCCTTCCAGGGCACGGAGCTCATCGGCATTGCCGCCGGCGAATCCGAGAACCCCGCCAAGAACGTGCCCCGCGCCGTGCGCCAGGTGTTCTGGCGCATTTTGCTGTTCTACGTCTTCGCCATTCTGGTCATCAGCCTGCTGATCCCCTACACCGATCCGCACCTGCTCAAGAATGATCTGGGCGACATCAGCGTGAGTCCCTTCACCCTGGTCTTCGAGCGCGCTGGCCTGCTGTCGGCCGCCGCCGTGATGAACGCCGTGGTGCTGACCTCGGTGCTGTCGGCCGGCAATTCGGGCATGTACGCCTCCACGCGCATGCTCTACACGCTGGCCTGCCAGCGCATGGCGCCGCGCATGTTCTCATATGTCAACAAGCGTGGCGTGCCCACGCTGGCCCTGCTGGCCACCACCGTGGTGGCGGCGCTGTGCTTCCTGACCAACATCTTCAGCCCGCAGCTGGTCTACATCTGGCTGCTGAATCTGTCGGGCATGACGGGCTTCATCGCCTGGCTGGGCATTGCCATCAGCCACTACCGCTTCCGCAAGGGTTTCGAGGCCCAGGGCCTGGACCTGAACCAGCTGCCCTACCGCGCATCCTGGTTCCCGTTCGGCCCCATCTTCGCCTTCGTGCTGTGCATGGTGATCACGCTGGGCCAGAACTACGAGGCCTTCATGGCCGACCGCATCGACTGGACCGGCGTGGTCGCCACCTACATCGGCCTGCCGCTGTTCCTGCTGATCTGGGGCGGCTACCGCCTGGTCAAGGGCACGCACATCGTGAAGTACAAGGACATGCAGCTGGGCTCCAACGTCGATTGACGCCCGGCCCAGTCCCCATGAAAAACAGCCCGCAGATGCGGGCTGTCGTCTTTCAGGCATCGGCCGACCATACGGCCAGTTCGTACCCGTCCGGATCGGTGAAGTGGAACCTGCGGCCACCCGGGAACGCGAACACCGCGCGGCTGATCACGGCCCCAGCCGCCTCCACGCGGCGCTGCGCCTCGGCCAGATCGTCGGCGTAGAGGATGACCAGCGGGCCGCCGGGCCGCACCTCCTCGCCCGTGGTGAAGCCGCCCGTCAGCCGGCCGTCGCTGAACTCGGTGTAGCTCGGCCCATAGTCGGTGAAGGTCCAGCCGAAGGCCTCGCCGTAGAACGCCTTGCTGCGTGCGATGTCGGCCACGTTGAACTCGATGTTGTCGATCTGGTGGTTCTTGCCCCTGATGCCCATGTGCTGCTCCGTTGAATACTGGTAGGCCGCCATCATCGGCCACGCCGTGGCAGCGGTCTTGAACAAAACGGCCAGACGGGCCGCTCAATCCAGCAGTTGCTGCAGGGCAGCGCGGGGCGTGATGCCGCACAGCGCCCTCACTTCGCGCGACAAATGCGCCTGGTCCGCATACCCGGCGTCCGCCGCCAGCGCCGCAAGACCTGCCTGCTGATCAGACCGTGCCAGGGCCAGCAGGCGCTGAAAGCGCATCACGCGCTCCAACGTCTTGGGGCCGTAGCCAAACTGCGCGTGGCACAAGCGGCGCAGGCTGCGCTCGGACATGTCCAGCTGCGCGCGCATGGCGGCCAGCACACCGGATTCATCCCGCCCGGCTGCAGCCGCCACATTGAACAGCTCCATGGCCTGCCGGTCCGGCGCTGGGGCGTCGCGGCCCATTTGCACCAGTCCATGGATGAACACGGCCTGCCCTGCGCCCGGCTGCGCATCGTTGATGCGATGCACCCACTCCCGCGCGCGCGGCCCCAGCAGATCGCCCAGTTCCACCGCCTGCCCCACGATCTCGTCCATGGGCAGGCCCAGCCAGGCGCTGGCCGCACCGGGGCCGAAGCGCGCCCCCCATACCTCGGACCCCGGCACCAGCGCGGGCCGCGCAGCCACCCTGTCAGGCCCCACGGCCAGCAGCCGCCCGCCCTTGCAGACGATGTCCACGCAGCCATCGGGCACCACGAGAAAGCCGCCGGCATAGTCCGGGGCCACGGTGCTGCTCCACAGGCACTGGAAGTGCGGCTGCAAGGCGGGCGGCGGGCAGTGTTCGCGGTAGGGGGCGGGCGGCGGCGCCTGGCCAGAGGGCATGGACTTCAGACCCCCAGCGGCAGGTCGGCCTTCTTCAGCGTGCGCAGCACAAAGCTGGACTGGCTGTGGCGAATGCCCTTGATCTTGTAGAGCTTCTCGCGCAGCAGGCGCTCGTAGTCACGCGTGTCCTTGACGACGACGCGCAGCAGGTAGTCGTACTCGCCCGAGACCAGGTGCGCCTCCACCACCTCGGGAATGGTCGCCAGCATCTCGCCGAATTTCTCCAGCGTGTTGTCCGAGTGGCTGTCCAGCGTGACCTGCACCAGCACCGTATCGCCCAGGCCCAGCGCCAGCGGGTTCAGGCGCACGGTATAGCCCTCGATCACCCCCGCCTCTTCCAGCTTCTTGATGCGCGCCCAGCAGGGCGAGGCGCTCAGGCCCACGGCGGCGCCGATTTCCTGCAGGCTGGCGCGCGCGTTGGCCTGCAAGGCGGAAAGAATCTTTCTGTCGAGGGTATCCATGGCCGGCAATCTACTGCAAAACAGGCAGTTGCAGAATAATTTTCTGTAGCAACGCCTGTTTTGAAGAAATAAAGTAGCATTTTCTGAGGCCAAACGCGCACACTTGTCTGCATGGGAGCACGCTTACCGGCGCAGCAAAACCATTCACCCAGCCCCGCCGACTACCGCCAGCGCCCGGATGCGTGATCCAGACCAGGAGCCCGTTACAGGCCGCCCCGCTTATCCGCAGCGGGGCGGCCTGTTGCATTGGGGCACCTGGCAGACGACAGACAGCGCTTTCCCGCAATGGCCGCCGGTGCACAATGGCCCCCCGCAAGCCTGCACGGCGGACATATACGGGCGCACGCCACATCAACCAATCGGACCCTTGATCCACACGCAAGACAATCCCACCGAAGGCGGCCGGGGGCACTGGCAAACGGGTGCTGCAGCGCAATGGCTGATGCAGACCCTGGTGCAGGCCCTGGCAGCTGCAGCGCTTCTGGCACTGCTCACCCGCTTGCTGCCCAATCCCCAGGCAGCCCAGGGCATCGCGGTCTTTCCCGGCAGGAGCATGGCGCCGGCCGCCATGCTGCTTTACGCGTACATGGGCTCGGCCCTGGCCATCACGCTGATGAGCCTGATCCTGTGGTGCTGGCTCAGGGAAAGGCTCTACATTCTTTGCGCCGCGCTCCTGGCAGCCGGCTTTGCCTACGCTGCTTTCCGTTACCGGCCCGAAGGCCTGTGGCTGCCCGGCGCCGACCAGCCCCAGCATGCGCTGTCCATCGCCTACTGCAGCTTCTGTGTGGTGGCGACGGTGTTTTTCAGCCAATTGTTCGAGTTCCGTCGCCATTGGATCTGGGCTGCGCACCTCTTCAGCGTGGTGGCCTGGCTGAATGCCATCGCACTGGGCATGGCACTGTTGGGTGGCTATCCGCAGATCTCGCGTGCCGTGGTGTTCACGGCCCTGGTGTCCACATCGTTCGGTGCGGTCTTCGTGCTGTACCTGCTGGTGGTTCGAAGGCAGTGGCAATACCTGCCGGGCGCGCTGGCGTTTGCGGTGCCTTCCGCCCTGGGCATCCTGAACCTGCTGAGAACCCAGGGCCTGCTGCCGGATGTTGCGCTGCCATCGGCCCAGATGCTCTGGTTTGCCGGGCGTGTTTCCGAGGCCATCCTGCTGGGAATGGCGGTGACCAACCGCACGCGGGTGGCGGAGCGCGCCCTGCGCAGTGAGCGGATGCAGGCCCTGTCACGCGCCCAGGCTGCCGAGCGCGAACTGGAGTCCAAGGTCCTGCAGCGCACCGCACAGCTGCAAACGGCCCAGCAGGCCCTGCAGACCGCCTTGCACAGCGAGCGGGAGATGCGGCTGGAACAGCGCCAGTTCTTCAACATGATCAACCACGAGTTCCGCACCCCGCTCACGATCGTGGACGGCGCCGCGACCGAGCTGCAGACGTTCCCGACGACGGACGCGGACTCCCTCATCGAGCAGGCGTCGCAGATACGCAGGGCCTCGCGCCGGCTGATGACCCTGGTGGACACCTGCCTGATCAACGACCGGCTGGACGCGGGCGCGTTCCGGCTGCAACTGGAGCAGACGCCATTGGATGAACTCCTGGAGGAGTCTGCAGAGCTCGTCGGCTGGTCCCGGCGGCATCGCCTGAAACTGGATCTGGAACACGGCCCGCAGCAATGGCAATGCGACCCTGTCCTGGTGCGCATCGCCATCTCCAACCTTGTCGGCAACGCCATCAAATATGCCAAGGCGGGCGACATCACCCTGGCCGCCCGCTGCGATGCGTCCGGTGACCTGCTGATTTCCGTCAGCGACCAGGGACCGGGCCTTGCGCCCGAAGCGGCAGGACAGGTTTTCGAGCCCTATGAACGCGCAAGCGCCACCCGGCACGTCAACGGGCATGGCCTGGGCCTGTCCGTGGTGAGGCGCATCGCCAGGCTGCACGCAGGCGACGCGTTCTTCCAGCCGGCTGCCGGAGGCGGGGCCTGCTTTGTCATCCGGCTGGGCCGGTTCCTGCCCGGCACGGCAGATGCCCGCCAGGAACGTCCGCCAGCGGCAAGGCCGGCCGCCGTGCCGCCGGGCATGCCCGCCTGACGCGGGCAAGGCCGGGGCCTTCGCCCCTGAAGCAGGGCGTGCTCGCGGCGCTCATGGGGCCGCCGCTGCACGGGCCGTCCCGCCCTGCACCACCAGCAGCACGCCACCCAGGATCAAGGCCACGCCGGCCAGGCGCGTCGCATTGACCGGCCGTGCGCCCAGGCCCATCAGGCCGAAGTGGTCGACCAACACCGAGACCACGATCTGCCCCGCCACCACGCAAACCAGAAAGCCGCCTGCGCCCAGCCTGGGCGTGACGGCGGCCGCGCTGGCCACATAGATGGCCCCCAGTACACCGCCTATCCATAGCCACCATGGCCCCGCTGCCGCCTGGGCCATGGCCGGAGCGGGCGCCCGCAGCACCCACAGTGCAGGCACCACGACCATGACGCTCACGGCCAGCGAGACCAGCGCGCCCCACAGCGGGTGGCCCAGCAGGCGGCCCACCAGGGCATTGCTGGCGGCCTGGAATGGCAGCATGGCCCCCGCCATCAGCGCCAGGGCCACGGGAGCAAGGGCGGTGAATGTGCTTTTACCTGTCATGCAGCAAGACCTTTCTTGTTCTGTCAATCGATGCCTGCATGCTCTCGCATCCAGCGTGTTGATGGAAATCGTTTGTGTGCACGGTCTATATTCATGGCATGGATGAACTGCGCCGGATCGACCTCAACCTGCTGCTGGCCCTGCACGCCCTGCTGGCCGAAAAACATGTGACGCGTGCGGCCCTGCGGCTGCACAAGAGCCAGCCGGCCATGAGCCATTCGCTGGCGCAGCTGCGCGAGCATCTGGGCGACCCGTTGCTGGTGCGGCGCGGCGGCCGCATGGCGCTGACGGCACGCGCACAAGGCCTGGTGCAACCGCTGGCGGATGCGCTGGGCAGCCTCAACGGCTTGCTGGCGCAGGCGGAGTTCGACCCAGCCCACGCACGCGGACGGCTGCGGCTGGCGCTGTCGGACTACGCATCGCGCATCGTGCTGCCGCCGCTGATGCGGCATCTGCGCCAGCACGCACCCGGGCTGGACCTGGCCATCAGCCAGTCCACGCGCGAGGTGATGCTGGCCCAGCTGGCCGATGGCGAACTGGACCTGGCCCTGGGCCCCTTCCCCGGCGCACCCGACCTACCCGACGGCATCGAGGTGCAGGATCTTTTCCAGGAACAGTTCGTGAGCGTGGCCGACCAGGCCGTGCTGCCTGCACGCGGCGGGCTGTCACTGCAGGACTGGCTGCAGCGTCCGCACGTCATGCTGGCCATGCGGCCCGACGCCAGCGAGGAGATCGAACGGGCGCTGGCCGCCCAAGGCCTGAGCCGCCGCGTGGTGCTGGCCCTGCCCCACTGGAGCGCAGCGCTGGAGGTGCTGGCAGGCACCGACCTCGTGCTGACCGTGGGCAGCCGCGCCATTGGCGACCTGCGCCGCCACAAAACGCTGCGCCGTTTCGCTCCGCCGCTGGAGCTGCCCCGGTTTGCCTACCAGCAGGCATGGCATGTGCGCAAGCAGGGGGATGCCATGCATCGGTGGCTGCGCAACTCGATGGCGCAGTGCTGTACTGCGCAGAAGTAAACGCAGGCCGCAGCCTCAGGCTGCCACCACCACCCTCAGCAACTGCTTCTGTATCTTCCCGCTGGCCGTCTTGGGCAGGGCCTCGCGGAAGTGGTAGCGGCGCGGGCGCTTGTAGGCAGCCAGGCGGTCGCCATGGACCAGGAAGGCGTCCAGCGCCTCGGCCGTGGGCGTGGCGCCAGGCTTGGCGACCACGTGGGCGGCGACGATCTGGCCCCAGCGCTCGTCGGCCTCGCCGATGACGGCGACTTCGAGCACATCGGCGTGCTCGACCAGGGCGTCTTCCACTTCGCGGGGATAGACGTTCTCGGCGCCCGAATTGATCATGTAGTCGATGCGGTCGCGGATCCAGAGATAGCCGTCGTCGTCGATGTGGCCCAGGTCGCCCGTGTGGTACCAGCCGTGCGCCAGGGCACGGGTGTTGGCGTCAGGGCGGTTGAGGTAGCCGGCCATCATGCAGGGACCGCGCACCAGGATCTCGCCCACCTCGCCAGGCAGGCAGGCCTCGGCCGGATCGGTGGGGGCGTTGTCTTCGCGCAGGCGGGCCACGATGAGGTCATGGCCCATGGAGGGCAGCCCCGCCGAGCCCGCGTGCGAGAGTTGCTCGCGCGGCAGGAGGATGGACATGCAGGGCCCCATCTCGGTGGTGCCGTAGACCTGGACCAGGTCGCTGCCGACCTTGCGTGTCCATTCGCGGATCAGGTGCGGCGCCATGGAGGCGCCGCCGTACTCCACCAGCCGCAGCGCGGGCGCCTGCTCAGGCGAGGCGATGGGGTCGGCCAGCAGCATGGTGACCATGGTGGGCGCCGCGAAGAAGAAGCTCACGCGCTCTTCGCGGAGCAGGCGCCAGGCCTCGGTCACGTCGAAGCGCCGCAGCAGCACCTGGGTGGCACCGGCCTGCAGGCGCGGCAAAAAGCTGGTGTGCAGCTCGGCCGTGTGGTTGAGCGGCGCCATGGCCAGGCCCACGTCGTCGCGCGTGAACTGCATGGTCTGGTGCATGAGGGCGTTGTGCGCCAGCTTGCTGCGGTGCGTATGCAGCACGCCCTTGGGCCGGCCCGTGGTGCCGCTGGTGTACATGAGGATGCAGGGATCGCTCTCGCGCACATGGGCCTGGGGCGGCGCGCTGCTGCGGCCCCTGGCCAGGGCGGACAGGCGCTGCGTGGCCCAGACCGGCAGCGGGTCGGCCGGGGCATCGTCGGCAAAGATCCAGTGCTCGATGCCTGCGCCAGTGCCGCCGCCTTCGGCCTTGAGCAGGGCCTGGGCGCGCGCGGCCACCTCGCCGCCCTCGTGCTCGAACACCAGGGCGCGCGCTGCGCCGTCCTTGAGGATGAAGGCCAGCTCCTGGGCCGCCAGCCGGTAGTTGATGGGGTTGAAGATGGCGCCCAGGCGCGCGGCCGCCAGCATGGTGAAGACAAAGGCCGGCGTGTTGTAGAGAAAGGCCGCGACCACGTCGCCATGGCCTATGCCCAGCTCGGCCAGGCCGTGGGCGTGGCGGTTGACTTCGGCATCGAGCTGGGCGTAGGTCCAGGCGCGGCGCTCGCCGCCCTCCCACGCGACCAGGGCTTCCTTGTTCGGCAGGTAACGTGCCGGCCAGGCCAATGTGTCTCCCAGCGTCTGCTGCATGTGCGCTTCTTCCTTCTCGCTCACGAGATTTCATATATCGATGCATCTCAATGTAGGAGATTTTTTAGACAGTTATGCAATTTGCAAATGCATCCATGCAGGCAAGCGCATGGAGCTGGGGCCGGCCCGCGGAAATCCCGAAGCCGCGCGGACGCTGGCCGCAGCTAGAATGCGCCGGTCAGGAGAGAGTGCCCGCCCGGCCGCAATGGTCACAGGCAGCGGCACCGCCGAAGGCGCAGGGTTCGCCCCGAACGCTCAGGCAAAAGGACTGGCACCGCCTGCCGCCACGGCCGCAGGCGTTCCTAGCTGGAGAGAGATGCAGGGCACGGCGGTGTGCCCCATCCACCGAAGGAGCAAGCCCCACGCATGGAAGGTGCGGGTGAATCTCTCAGGTAAAGCGGACAGCAGGGCAGGACATCCCGGGATTCCGGGATGGCGTTGTGCCTTGCCCCTTGCCGAAAAGAGAGTCCCTCCTTGACCGCTGCCTCCACCACCGATCTGCTCAAGACCCCGCTGTTCGACCTGCACCAGGAACTGGGCGCGCGCATGGTGCCGTTTGCCGGCTACTCCATGCCCGTGCAATATCCGCAGGGGCTGATGGCCGAGCACCTGCACACGCGCGAGGCGGCAGGCCTGTTCGATGTCTCGCACATGGGCCAGATCAGCCTGCGCGGCCCGGATGCCGGCGCGGCGCTGGAATCGCTGCTGCCCATGGACGTGCTGGGCCTGGGCGAACACCGCCAGCGCTACGGCCTGCTGCTCAACGACGCGGGCGGCATTCTGGACGACCTGATGTTCGTGCGCCGCGAGGACGACCTGTTCCTGATCGTCAACGGCGCCTGCAAGCACGAAGACCTGGCGCACATAGAGGCCCGCATCGGCCAGCGCTGTGAAATCGAGCCCCAGTTCGACCGGGGCCTGCTGGCGCTGCAGGGCCCGCAGGCCGCCGCGGCCATGGAGCGCCTGCTGCCCGACACGGCCGGGCTGGTGTTCATGACGGGCGGCTACTTCGACTGGGAAGGCGCCGAGCTGTACATCACGCGCAGCGGCTATACCGGCGAGGACGGCTTCGAGATCTCCCTACCCGCCAGCCACGCCGAAGCCTTTGCCCGTGCCCTGCTGGCCCAGCCCGAAGTTAGGCCCGTGGGCCTGGGCGCGCGCAATTCGCTGCGCCTGGAAGCCGGCCTGTGCCTGTACGGCAACGATCTGGACACGACCACCACCCCGGCCGAGGCCGCCCTGACCTGGGCCGTGCAGAAGGTCCGCCGCATTGGTGGCGAGCGCGAAGGCGGCTTTCCCGGCGCGGCCACCGTGCTGGCCCAGCTGCAATCGCCCGAGCTGCTCACGCGCAAGCGCGTGGGCCTGGTGGCCCTGGAGCGCGTGCCCGTGCGCGAAGGCACGGAGCTGCTGGACGCCAGCGGCCGCAAGGTCGGCCAGGTCACCAGCGGCCTGCTGTCGCCCACGCTGAACCAGCCCGTGGCACTGGCCTATGTGGAGCCGGGCAGCGCCGCCATCGGCACCACGCTGCAGGCCATGGTGCGCGGCAAGGCCGTGCCCATGCAGGTGCAGGCCACGCCCTTCGTGGCGCCCCGCTATCACCGCGGTTGAGGACAGCCTGCGCGCTTGGCGTGGATCGAGTTCGGCGGATTCGTTTTTCCTGCCATCGCATGCCGCTACAGTGCGCACTGACCTTTCTCAAACCGCCTTTCACAGGTTTTTTTTAGTTTCTATCGGAGCAAGCCATGAGCATCCAGTATTCCAAGGACCACGAATGGATCAACGCCGCCAACCCTGACGCGGCCATCGTCGGCATCACCCTCCACGCGCAGGATGCGCTGGGCGACGTGGTGTTCGTCGATCTGCCCGCCGTGGGCACCAGCTTCAACCAGGGCGATGTGGCCGGCGTGGTCGAGTCCGTCAAGGCCGCCGCCGATGTCTACATGCCCGTCAGCGGCGAGATCGTCGAAGTCAACGAAGCCCTGCGCGACGACCCCTCCCTGGCCAACAGCGACCCGCTGGGCGAAGGCTGGTTCTTCAAGGTCAAGCTCAGCGACGCAGGCCAGCTGGCCGCGCTGCTCGACGAAGCCGCCTACACGGCCTTCGCACAGAGCAACTGACGCCACTTTCCGGCCAGGACGGGCGCCAGGGCCCGCCCTGGCGCTTTTCAGCTTTTGAGACAGGTCCCTCCATGCTGATGTCCTCCACCCAGCCCCTTGCCGCCCTCGAGAACGCCACCGAATTCGTGGCCCGCCATATCGGCATCGCGCCCGAAGACGAGGCCCACATGCTCAGCGCCATTGGCGCGGCATCGCGCGATGCGCTGATCGACGCCATCGTCCCGCCCTCCATCCGGCGCCACCAGCCCATGGCGCTGCCGCCGGCCGCCACCGAGGCACAGGCGCTGGCCGAACTCAAGGCGCTGGCAGGCCGCAACCAGCTGCTCAAAAGCTTCATCGGCCAGGGCTACTACGGCACGCACACGCCCGGCGTCATCCTGCGCAACATTCTGGAGAACCCCGCCTGGTACACGGCCTACACGCCCTACCAGGCCGAGATCTCGCAAGGCCGCATGGAGGCCCTGGTCAACTTCCAGACCATGGTCTGCGACCTGACGGCCATGCCGATTGCCAACGCCTCCATGCTGGACGAGGCCACGGCGGCCGCCGAGGCCATGACGCTGGCCAAGCGCTCCGTCAAGAACAAGAGCAACCGTTTCGTGGTGGCGGGCGATGCCCACCCCCAGACCATCGAGGTCATCCAGACGCGCGCCGCGCCGCTGGGCATCGAGGTGCTGCTGGCCAACTCGCTGGAGGAATGGAACCAGCTGATGGAGGGCGACTACTTCGCCGTGCTGGCCCAGTACCCCGCCACCAGCGGCCGCATCGACGATCTGCGCGCCGACGTGGACAAGGCCCATGGCAAGCAGGCCGCCTTCATCGTGGCCACCGACCTGCTGGCGCTGACCCTGATCACGCCGCCCGGCGAATGGGGTGCCGACATCGTGGTGGGCACCACCCAGCGCTTTGGCATGCCCATGGGCGCGGGCGGCCCGCATGCCGCCTTCATGGCCTGCCGCGACGAGTTCAAGCGTTCCCTGCCCGGCCGCCTGGTCGGCGTGAGCGTGGACGTGCACGGCAAGCCCGCCTACCGCCTGGCACTGCAGACGCGCGAGCAGCACATCCGCCGCGAAAAGGCCACCTCCAACATCTGCACGGCCCAGGTGCTGCCCGCCGTGGTGGCCAGCATGTACGCCGTCTACCACGGCCCCGAGGGCCTGGAGCGCATCGCCCGCCGCGTGGCCTCGTACACGGCCATCCTGGCGCGCGGCCTGGCCGAGCTGGGCGCGCCGCTGCGCGAGGTGCCCAGCTTCGACACGCTGAGCCTGCACACGGGTGCGGCCACGCAGGCCATCGTGGAGCGTGCCGTGTCCCTGGGCGCCAACCTGCGTGTGTATTTCAAGGAATACCTGTGCATCTCGCTGGACGAGACCACCACGCGCGCCGATGTCGAGCTGCTGTGGAAGATCTTCGCCCGGGACGGCCAGGCCCTGCCCAGCTTCGCCGCCTTCGAAAAGGGCGTGGAGCCGCTGATCCCTGACGGCCTGCGCCGCAGCAGCGACTTCCTCACGCACCCGGTGTTCAACACCCACCGCTCCGAGACCGCCATGCTGCGCTACATCCGCCAGCTGTCGGACAAGGACCTGGCGCTGGACCGCAGCATGATTCCGCTGGGCTCCTGCACCATGAAGCTCAACGCCACCAGCGAGATGATTCCCATCACCTGGCCCGAGTTCGCCCAGGTGCACCCCTTTGCCCCGGCCGACCAGCAGCAGGGCTATGCGGAACTGGACAAGCAGCTGCGCGACTGGCTGTGCCAGGCCACGGGCTACGCCGGCATCAGCCTGCAGCCCAATGCCGGCAGCCAGGGCGAGTACGCGGGCCTGCTGGCCATCAAGGGCTGGCATGCGAGCCGGGGCCAGTCGCACCGCAACGTCTGCCTGATTCCCAGCAGCGCCCACGGCACCAACCCCGCCAGCGCGCAGATGGTGGGCATGCAGGTGGTGGTCACCGCCTGCGATGCCAACGGCAACGTCGATATGGCGGACCTGGCGGCCAAGTGCGAGCAGCACAGTGCCAACCTGGCCTGCATCATGATCACCTACCCCAGCACGCACGGCGTGTTCGAGACCCAGGTCAAGGAGCTGTGCAAGCTGGTGCATGACCACGGCGGCCGCGTCTACGTGGACGGCGCCAACATGAATGCCCTGGTGGGCCTGGCCGCGCCGGGCAGCTTCGGCGGCGATGTCAGCCACCTGAACCTGCACAAGACCTTCTGCATTCCGCACGGCGGCGGCGGCCCGGGCGTGGGCCCGGTCTGCGTGGTCGAGGACCTCGTCCCCTTCCTGCCCGGCCATGCCACGGCGGGCCTTGCGGGCGGCACGGGTGCCATCAGTGCCGCACCGCTGGGCAATGCGGCCGTGCTGCCCATCAGCTGGATGTACATCCGCATGATGGGTGCCCAGGGCCTGACCCTGGCCACCGAGACCGCCATCCTCAGCGCCAACTACATCAGCGCACGGCTGCGCGACCACTACCCCACGCTGTACGCGGGCGAGCACGGCCATGTGGCGCACGAGTGCATCCTGGACCTGCGCCAGTTCAAGGAAAGCACGGGCGTCATGGCCGAGGACGTGGCCAAGCGCCTGATCGACTACGGCTTCCATGCGCCCACGCTGTCCTTCCCCGTGCCCAACACGCTGATGGTGGAGCCCACCGAAAGCGAAAGCCTGTACGAGCTGGACCGCTTCGTGGACGCGATGATCGCCATCCGCGAGGAAATCCGCGCCATCGAGCAGGGCCGCCTGCCCCAGGACGACAACCCGCTCAAGAACGCGCCGCACACGGCCGAGACGCTGCTGGCCTCGGAATGGGCCCACCCCTACAGCCGCGAGGCCGCTGCCTACCCGGTGGCTGCCCTGCGCCAGTCCAAGTACTGGTGCCCGGTGGGCCGCGTGGACAACGTCTACGGCGACCGCAACCTGTACTGCAGCTGCATCCCCGTGGACGCTTACCTGAGCTGAAGCACCTGCCACCGAAAGGGGCGCTTGTGGCGCCCCGCCTGGCGCGCGTACACTGCGGCCCTGCCCGCGCCGGGCTCCGGTAATCTGCCGGACGCCGGGCGCGGGCCACCAGGATTTGTGCGGCATGTGCCGCTTTCCCCAGCGCCAGCCCGCGATGAGCAGCCCAGACCATTCCGATCCGCCTCGCGACGACGAGCACCTGCCCCTGCATGCGCTGCTGGCGCCCGGCGCCGACCTGCCCCCCGTCGAACGCTTCCCCCCCTTCCAGCCCGAAGACGACCCGCTGCAGGCCCTGGTGGCCGAGCTGCGCAACTACCAGCGCGAACTGGAAATCCAGAACCGCGTGCTGGACTACAGCCAGGCCGTAGCCGAAAGCGCCTCCGAGCGCTTCGAGGCCCTGTTCGCCAGCATTCCCCTGCCGCTGCTGGTGGTGGACGAGCACGACATGGTGGTGCAGGCCAACGCCATGGCGCACAGCGCCTTCCAGCCCTCCGAGCATGACCGACTGCTGGTGAACTTCGCGCCCTTCGTGCACCCGGACGACGCCGAGCGCGTGCGCGAGACCTTCTCCGCCGCACGCGAGCTGGGCCGCACCGAGGCCCACGAGGTCTGCTTCGAGATCACCGAGCAGCACCAGCTGCGCGCCGACCTGCACGTGGCCTGCATCGCCATCCCCCAGCAAAGCGGCCCGCCCATTGCCCAGTACCTGTGCGCCGTGGTGGACCAGGGCCCGCTGCTGGCCGAGCGCCTGGCGCTGCAGCAGCGCAACCACCAGCTGTTCCTGAGCGAGCGGCGGCTGGAATCGGTCATCAACTCGGCGCTGGACGCCATCATCTGCCTGGACTCGGACCAGCGCATCACCGTCTTCAATCCCACGGCCGCCGCCCTGTTCCTGTGCCCGCCGCACGACGCGCTGGGCAGCCCGCTGGAGCGTTTCCTGCCCGATGCGGCACAGGCCCTGTCCTTTGCACCGCTGACCACGCAGGCCGTGCTGGGCGAGATGACGGCGCGCACGGCCAGCGGCCGCGAGATTCCGGTCGAGGTCAGTGTCTCCTTCGAGCACCACAGCGGCGGCGAGACCACCACCGTGTTCGCGCGCGACCTCACCAGCCGCAAGAAGGCCGAGGCCCAGCGCAACGAGCTGGAAGACCAGCTGCGCGAATCGCACAAGATGCAGGCCCTGGGCACCATGGCCGGCGGCATTGCGCACGACTTCAACAACATCGTGGGCGCCATCCTGGGCAACGTGGAGCTGGCCAAGGCCGACTGCGGCGGCAATGCCGCAGCCATCGAAAGCCTGCAGGAGATCGAAAAGGCCGGCCGCCGCGCGCGCGACCTGGTGCGCCAGATCCTGACCTTCAGCCGCAACGAGCCACCACAGCGCAAGCCCGTGCAGGCGCGCGAAGTCATGGGCGATACGGCGCGGCTGCTGCGCGTGACCCTGCCGCCCGCCGTGGAGCTGCAGGTGCACGTGCCGCCGCAGCTGCCCCCCATGCTGGCCGACGCCATGCAGGTGGAGCAGGCCCTGTTCAACCTGTGCACCAACGCCATGCACGCCCTGGGTGAGCGGCGCGGCCTGATCCAGATGGACGCCGACCTGGTGCGCCCCGACCAGCGCCTGTGCGAGCGCCTGGGCCTGCCGCCCGTCAGCTACGTGGCGCTGTCGGTGCAGGACAACGGCCCCGGCATGGATGCGCGCACGCTGCAGCGCATCTTCGAGCCCTTCTTCACCACCAAGCCCGTGGGCCAGGGAACGGGCCTGGGCCTGCCCGTGGTGCACGGCGTCATGCGCAACCACGGCGGCGCCGTGGACGTGTACAGCATTCCAGGGCAAGGCAGCCGTTTCACGCTGTACTTTCCCCCGGCCGACGCCCTGGCGCCCGCCGAGTACGCACCAGCCCAGGCGCCCGTGGCCGAAACGCCGCCCAGCCTGCCGGAGCCGCTGGCAGCCGCAGAAACCCCGACCGGCCCGCAGTTCGCCCTGCTGCCCGACCCGCAGGCCGCACAGCAGCATGTGATGTACGTGGACGACGACCAGGCCCTGGTCTTCCTCGTGCAGCGCCTGCTGCGCCGTCGCGGCTACCAGGTCAGCGGCTTCACCGATCCGCACGAGGCCACCGAGGCGCTGCGCGCCGCCCCCCAGGACTACGACCTGCTGGTCACCGACTACAACATGCCCGGCTACAGCGGCATCGACCTGGTGTACGAGGCGCTGTCCATCCAGCCGCTGCTGCCCATCGCCCTGGCTTCGGGCTACATCACCGCCGAGATCGAGCAGGCCGCCATGGCCGCAGGCGCCCGGGCGCTGGTGCACAAGCCCAATGACGTGGAGGAGCTGTGCGCCACCGTGCACAGGCTCCTGAATGAACGGTGAGCGGCTCAAGCGCTGAACGGCTGCAGGAGTGCATCGGTGCTGGTACTGCTGCCGATGCAGATACCGATGCAGGTGTCTCCTGCCTGTACGAGGACGCCGAGCTGCTGGTGCTGGACAAGCCCTCCGGCCTGCTGTGCGTGCCCGGACGCGGCCCCGACAAGCAGGACTGCCTGAGCGGCCGCGCCTTGCAGCGCTGGCCCGATGCGCTGGTCGTGCACCGGCTGGACCAGGCCACCTCGGGCCTGGTGGTCATGGCGCGCAGCCTGGCCAGCCAGCGCCTCCTGAGCGAAGCCTTTGCGCAGCGCCGCGTGCACAAGCGCTATGTGGCCGTGGTCGCCGGCCGCCCTGCCGCGCAGCAGGCCGACGCCTGGCAAAGCATCGACCTGCCGATAGCCGCCGACTGGGAGCGGCGCCCCTTGCGCATCATCGACGCCCTGCAGGGCAAGCCCAGCCAGACCCTGTGGCGCGCCATGCCACCAGCCACCGAAGACCAGGGCACACTCACCACGCGGGTGCAGCTGCAGCCCGTGACGGGCCGCACCCACCAGTTGCGCGTGCACATGGCGGCGCTGAGCCATCCCATCCTGGGCGATGCGCTCTATGCCGATGCCGCCGTGCAGGCCCTGTCGCCGCGCCTGCTGCTGCATGCGCACCAGCTGGAGCTGGCGCATCCCCTGTCGGGCCAAACGCTGCGTTTCGAATCCGCCGTACCGTTTTGATCCACCGCAGAAACACGGAAACCGGCGTCCCCTGACGCGTTGCTGCGATGCAACATTCCGTGTACGTGTTTCCCCTTCTTGCAGTCGGTCATATTGGTTTCATGCAGCACCGTCTGGGTGCACCGTCGGCATCAGGCGTTTTCGTCGCCCAAAACCGGCGTTGACAAGCGGCCTGCGATGGCATCCAGCCCTTAGCGAAAAGCCTGCATGCGCGCCAGCCCCGGGATAACCCTGTTGCCATTGGTAACCAGGAGATTAATCTGTGCTTCTTTGCGCGGATCGCCCCTACAGGAGCCACCGCGTTTTTCAGAACGCTTTACCCAAAGTTGAAGGAAGTACTCATGAGCATTCCGTTCCGCATGCACACCGTCGTCGCCGCCCTGGGTTTGGCTGGTGCCGCCTTGTTCTCCACAGCGCATGCGCAAATCAAGATCGCCATGGTGGTTCCCACCACCGGCCCGCTGACGCAGTACGGCGACATGGTCAAGGAAGGCGTGAACACCGCCGTGGAAATGGCCAATGCGGCTGGCGGCGTCAATGGCAAGAAGATCGAGCTGGTGTCCGTCGATGACGCCTGCGAACCCAAGCAAGGCCCCGTGGCCGCCAACCGCGTGGTCAACGCCAAGATCGGCTACGTGATCGGCCCCGTCTGCTCGGGCGCATCGATTGCCGCCGCCCCGATCTACAACAACGAAGGCGTGGTCGTCGTGACCCCCTCGGCCACCTCCCCGGCCCTGACCGACGGCAAGAACTACCACTTCATCTTCCGCACCATCGGCCGCGATGACCAGCAGGGCCCAGCCGCCGCCAAGTTCATCCTGGAAAAGGCCAAGCCCAAGAAGGTTGCCGTGCTGCACGACAAGCAGTCGTATGGCCAGGGCATTGCCTCCTCCGTGCGCGACGACCTGAAGAAGGCCGGCGTGGAAGTGGCCCTGTTCGAAGGCATCAACGCCGGCGACAGCGACTACTCCGCCGTCATCACCAAGCTCAAGAGCGCTGGTGTGGACTTCGTCTACTACGGCGGCTACCACCCTGAAATGGGCCTGCTGCTGCGCCAGGCTTCCGAGCAGGGCCTGAAGGTCCGCATGATGGGCCCCGAAGGCGTGGGCAACCCCGAAGTCAACGCCATCGCCGGCAACGCCGTCGAAGGCATGCTGGTGACCCTGCCTGCAGACTTCTCGGCCAACCCCAAGAACGCCGCCGTGGTCAAGGCCTTCAAGGACAAGAAGCGCAATCCCTCGGGCGCCTTCCAGCTGACCGCCTTTGCCGCCACGCAAGTGCTGCTGGACAGCATCAAGGCCGTGGGCGACAGCCCCGCCAAGGTGGCTGACCACCTGCACAAGTCCAACTTCGAGACCGTTCTGGGCTCGGTGGGCTGGAACAAGCAGGGCGACCTGAAGTCCTTCGACTTCCAGGTGTTCGAATGGCACAAGGACGGCAGCAAGTCGGTCGCTGCCAAGTAATCCCCCTCGTTGACTGGCCGGGGCACGCTTGCGCGTGTCCCGGTTGTCTGCATCCTGGCCTTTTAGGCCTTTTCCTGTTTTGGGGCGGCATTACACCATGTCAGAACTCTTACCTCAGCTGATACAGCAGCTGTTCAACGGACTGTCCCTGGGCGCCATCTATGCCCTGATCGCCATCGGCTACACAATGGTCTACGGCATCATCGGGATGATCAACTTCGCCCACGGCGACATCTACATGATCGGCGCCTACATCGGCCTGGTCACGCTGTCGGCCATCGGCACGACAAGCGGCCTGCCCGTGTGGGCCATCATCGGCCTGATGCTGGTGGTGTCGGTCTTCGTCACCGGCGTCTACGGCCTGGTGGTGGAACAGGTGGCCTACAAGCCGCTGCGCCGCAGCCCGCGCCTGGTGGCCCTGATCTCGGCCATCGGCATGTCCATCTTCCTGCAGAACTGGGTGGCCCTGGGCCAGGGCGCGCGCGACATGGCCGTGCCCTCGCTGCTGCCGGGCGCGCTGCGTTTCGGCGCCGAAGGTGGCTTCGAGATCTATGCGCCCTACTCGCGCATCCTGATCATCGTGGTCGCCATCGTGCTCATGGTGCTGCTGACGCTGTACATCCGCCATTCCCGCATGGGCCGTGCCTCGCGCGCCTGCGCCCAGGACATGCACATGGCCAGCCTGCTGGGCATCGACACCAACCGCGTGATCTCGTTCACCTTCGTGCTGGGCGCCATGCTGGCGGCCGTGGGCGGCGTGCTGATCGCGCTGGCCGTGGGCAAGCTCAACCCGTTCATCGGCTTTCTGGCCGGCATCAAGGCCTTCACGGCGGCGGTGCTGGGCGGCATCGGCTCCATCCCCGGCGCCATGCTGGGCGGCGTGCTGCTGGGCGTGGCCGAGACCTTTGCGGCAGCCTACATCTCGTCCGAGTACAAAGACATCGTGGCCTTCGGCCTGCTGGTGCTGATCCTGCTGTTCCGCCCCACGGGCCTGCTGGGCAAGCCTGAAGTGGAGAAGGTCTGATGAAAGCCAAACCCACCTTGAACCTGCGCGACGCCCTGATCGCCACGGTGATGACCGCCGTGGTCGTCACGCCCATCTTCGGCCTGCACCTGGAGCGCGCCGGCACCCGTACCATCATCAACCCCGACTGGACGGTGGTGGCCTGGGCCTGCGCCCTGGTCTTCCTGGTGCAGCTGCTGCGCCCGCTGATCGCGGCGAAGATGCCCAAGGTCTCGCTGCCCTCGCTGCCACACGCACGCCCCAGCCACCGCAACGGCCTGATCCTGGCCGCCCTGCTGATCGCCGTGTCCTGGCCCTTCTTCGCGGGCCGCAACGCGGTGGACATCGCCACGCTGGCCATGATCTACGTGATGCTGGGCCTGGGCCTGAACATCGTCGTGGGCTTTGCCGGCCTGCTGGACCTGGGCTTCGTGGGCTTCTACGCCGTGGGCGCCTACACCTATGCGCTGCTGTTCCACTGGGCCGGCTGGTCCTTCTGGGAAGCGCTGCCGCTGGCTGGCGCCGCCGCCGCGATGTTCGGCTTCGTGCTCGGCTTTCCGGTGCTGCGGCTGCGCGGTGACTACCTGGCCATCGTGACGCTGGGCTTCGGCGAAATCATCCGCCTGATGCTGGTCAACCTGACCAGCATCACGGGCGGGCCGGACGGCATCTCCAGCATCCCCAAGCCCACGGTGCTGGGCCTGGAGATGACGCGCAACCCCTCCACCGAGGGCGGCACGACCTTCCACCAGTTCCTGGGGCTGGAGTTCAGCTCGCTGCACATGGTGATCTTCCTGTACCTGATGGCGCTGCTGCTGGCCGTGGTCACGCTGTGCATCTCCAACCGCCTGGTGCGCATGCCCATAGGTCGCGCCTGGGAGGCGCTGCGCGAGGACGAGATCGCCTGCCGCTCCCTGGGCCTGAACCCCATGAAGATCAAGCTGTCCGCCTTCACGCTGGGCGCCATGTTCGCCGGCCTGGGCGGCGCCTTCTTCGCGGCGCGCCAGGGCATCGTCAACCCCGAATCGTTCACCTTCATCGAATCGGCGCTGATCCTGTCCATCGTGGTGCTGGGCGGCATGGGCTCGCAGCTGGGCGTGATCATCGCGGCCATCTTGCTGACGGTGCTGCCCGAGCTGGCGCGCGAGTTCTCCGAGTACCGCATGCTGATCTTCGGCCTGGTGATGGTGCTGATGATGATCTGGCGCCCGCAGGGCCTGCTGCCCATGCGCCGCCACCATGTGGAGGTGCGCTCATGAGGCATGCCGACACCATGATTTTTGGGACAACAGAAAGCAGCAAGGGCCGGCAATGAGCGAGTATTTGCTAGAAGTCAAAGACCTGTGCATGCGCTTCGGCGGCCTGCTGGCCGTGGACCATGTGGGCTTCAACGTGCGCCCGCAGGAAGTGTTTGCCATCATCGGCCCCAACGGTGCCGGCAAGACCACGGTGTTCAACTGCATCAGCGGTTTCTACCAGCCCAGCAGCGGCTCCGTCACGCTGGACGGCAGCGCCATCGAGGGCCGCAGCAGCCACCACGTGGCCAACCACGGCGTGGTGCGCACCTTCCAGAACGTGCGGCTGTTCAAGTCCATGACGGTGCTGGAAAACCTGCTGGTGGCACAGCACCGCAGCTCGGGCGTCAACCTGCTGTCGGGCCTGTTCAACACGGCAAGCTACCGCCGCAGCGAAGAGGAAAAGATCGAGAGCGCCCTGCACTGGCTGGACGTCATGGGCCTGCGCGAGTTCGTCAACCGCGAGGCCGGCAACCTGGCCTACGGCCACCAGCGCCGCCTGGAGATCGCGCGCTGCATGATCACCAAGCCGCGCGTGCTCATGCTCGACGAACCCGCCGCCGGCCTGAACCCGCAGGAGAAGAAGGACCTGCAGGGCCTGATCGACCAGCTGCGGCGCCAGTACGGCATTGCCGTGCTGCTGATCGAGCACGACATGGGCCTGGTCATGGGTGTGTCCGAGCGCATCCTCGTCATGGAGTACGGCAAGCCCATCGCCATGGGCCTGCCGGACGCCATCCGCAACGATGAACGGGTCATCAAGGCCTACCTGGGAGAAGCCTGATGCCTGCCATGCTGCAACTGGAGAACATCTCCACCCACTACGGTGCCATCTGCGCGGTCGACAGCGTGAGCCTGCACGTCAACCAGGGCGAAATCGTCTCGCTGATCGGCTCCAACGGCGCCGGCAAGACCTCGCTGCTGATGACGGTGTGCGGCAACCCGCGCGCCAGCTCGGGCCGCATCTCGTTCGAGGGCGAGGACATCACCCAGCTGCCCTCGCACCACATCATGCGCAAGGGCATCGCGGTCTCGCCCGAGGGACGGCGCATCTTCTCGGACCTCACGGTCACGGACAACCTGAAGATGGGCGGATTCTTCCTGGACAAGCCGCAGATCGAGGCCGGCATCGAACATGTGTTCGGCCTCTTCCCGCGCCTGCGTGAGCGCGCCCACCAGCGCGCCGGCACCATGTCGGGCGGCGAGCAGCAGATGCTGGCCATCGGCCGCGCGCTGATGAGCAAGCCCCGCCTGCTGCTGCTGGACGAGCCCACGCTGGGCCTGGCGCCGCTGATCATTGCGCAGATCTTCGAGATCATCCAGACCATCCGCACGGCCGGCGTCACGGTCTTCCTGGTCGAGCAGAACGCCAACCGCGCCCTGCAGATCGCCGACCGCGGGTATGTGCTGGAAACCGGCAAGGTGGTGCTGGAAGACACCGGCGCCAACCTGCTGACCAACGACGCCGTGCGCCGCGCCTACCTGGGCGCCTGACAACGCACAGGCGCCCAGCGCTCCACGGGCCCGCCCTTTGGCGGGCCTTTTTCTTTTCACGCGCAGATCGCACAGTGGTCTGGTCATGCGCGGCCGATTGTGGGGTCTGCGGCTTGGGCGCAGGCGTTATAAAACACGTCCCTGCCTCTCATTGCTCCCCTACGCCCATGAACGCCTGCGCCCCCCAAGACATGCTGCAACCCCTGGCCATCGACGTGGTGTCCGTGCAGTCCCAGGTCGTCTACGGCCGCGTTGGCAACAACGTGGCCATGCCCACGCTGCAGGCGCTGGGGCTGGCGGCGGTGGCCGTGCCCACGGTGGTGTTCAGCAACACGCCGCACTATCCCAGCATCCACGGCGGAGCAATTGCCGCCGAGTGGTTTGCGGGCTATCTGCAGGACCTGGGTGCGCGCGGCGGGTTGCGGCAGTTGCAGGCCGTGCTGGCCGGCTACCTGGGCGGGCCGGCCCAGGCCACGCTGCTGGCGGACTGGGTTGCCGGCCTGCTGGCGCAGCGGCCCGGCCTGCGCGTGGTGGTGGACCCGGTGATCGGCGACCACGACAGCGGCATCTATGTGGACCCCGCCATGGTCGAGGCCTACCAGCGCCACCTGCTGCCGCTGGCCGACGGGCTGACACCCAACCATTTCGAGCTGGAGCAGCTGACCGCGCGCCCTGTGCGCGGCATGGACGATGTGGTCCAGGCCGCGCGCAGCCTGCTGACCGGCCGCACGCAGTGGGTGGCCGTGACCAGCGCATCGCCCGAGCTGGACGGCGAGCCCGCCCAGCGCATGCGCGTGGCCCTGGTCACGCGCGATGATGTGCATGTGATCACCCACGCGCGGGTGGACGCGGTGCCCAAGGGAACGGGCGATCTTTTCAGTGCCGCGCTCACCGGCCACTGGCTGCAGGGCGCCAGCCTGCACGAGGCGGCCGAACGTGCCTGCGAACGCATCGTGCAGGCGCTGGAGCGCACCCGGCAGGCGCACAGCGCCGAGCTGCTGCTGCCATCGGACCCTGTCGCCGCCCAGGCAGCGGCCGGGCCGGCAGCACGGGCACAAGCGATACCATCGCCCGCATGAACAATGCATCGCCTCTTCTTTCCCTGACGATTCTTACCGGCGCCTCGCGCGGCATGGGCCAGGCCATGGCCCGGCAACTGCTGGATGCCGGCCATGAACTGGTCACGCTGTCGCGCTCCACCAGCGAAGACCTGGCCCAGGCGGCCGCCACGGCGGGCGCGCCGCTGCAGCAGTGGAGCGTGGACCTGGGCGAGCCCGAGGCCGCGGCCCGCAGGCTGGGCGACTGGCTGGCCGGCCTGGACGCCGCGCGCTACGCCAGCGTCACCCTGATCAACAACGCGGGCGTGATTCCGCAGATTGCACCGCTGTCGCAGCTGCAGCCCGCCGACATTGCCCAGGCCATGCGCGTGGGGCTGGAGGCGCCCATGCTGCTGACGGCCGCCTTCCTGGCCGCCACCGAGAGCTGGACAGCCGTGCCGCGCAAGGTGCTCAACATTTCTTCGGGCCTGGGCCGGCGCGCCATTGCCTCGCAGGCCTCCTACTGCGCGGCCAAGGCCGGCATGGACCATTTCAGCCGCAGCGTGGCGCTGGACGAGGCGCTCAAGCCCCACGGCGCGCGCATCTGCTCGCTGGCGCCCGGCGTCATCGACACCGACATGCAGGTGCAGTTGCGCAGCGCGGATACCGCCGCCTTCCCCGACGCAGGCAACTTTGCCCAGCTCAAGCAAGGCGGCAAGCTGTCCACGCCCGAGCAGGCGGCAGCGCTGGTGCTGGGCTGGCTGCAGCGTGCCGATTTTGGCGAGCAAGTGGTGGCCGACGTGCGCCAGCCCTGAGCATTTTCCGGATGGCAGCTTCAATGCGGCGATGAATATCCGGCAATGGAAAAGGCATCGCCGCACTGGCCTGAATAATCCAAATACCGCACTGGAAAATGTTCTGCAAGAATTACCGATTGCAGGCAGCATTTTCCGTATCCAACCTGAGCATTCGCTTGAAAATCGTCATCTGGCAAAGGATGACGTTTTTCATCTGCGTTTGCCAGTCCTGCATTTCCAATCCTCCTACAGCGGCGTCTATTGCGACTGGCAAGAATGGGGCACTCAACTCCAAGAAAGTCGGCCATGTCCATTGCCTATTCCGAATCCGCGCCCCTGGCTGAAGCGCCAGTGGTCAACACGGTCGCCACCGTAGATACCTCACGCAGCGGCGTTTCATGGGCCGCGATATTTGCCGGCGCCATGGCGGCGGCATCGCTGTCGCTGCTGCTGTTCATTCTGGGCACAGGCCTGGGCCTGTCGTCGGTGTCGGTATGGTCCGGTGAAGGCCTGGATGCAGGCGCCCTGGGCCTGACGGCCGTGGCATGGATCGCCTTCACCCAGCTGGCCTCGGCCGGCGTGGGCGGCTATCTGGCCGGGCGGCTGCGCACACGCTGGCAAGGCGTGCACACGGACGAGGTCTACTTCCGCGATACGGCCCACGGCTTTCTGTCCTGGGCACTGGCCACGCTGGCCATGGTGGCCCTGATGGGCGCCGCTGCAGGCGGTGCCGTCTCCGGCGCCTTCAAGGCAGCGCAGACCGTGGCCACCAGCGCCTCCAACGTGGTGGGCGGCGCGATCGGCGCCGCCGGCGGTGCAGCTGCAGGCGGTGCCGCAGCCATGGCCGGTGCCTCGGGCGCCGATGCCTCGCCCCAGGGCCTGGTCTACTGGACCGGCAGCCTGTTCCGCAATTCAGGCGCCGCTACCTCCACCAGCAATGCCACCCCCGCCGACCTGGCCAGCGCCACCCGCGAGGCCGGCGTGATCTTTGCCCAGTCGCTGCGCACCGGCCAGCTGTCTCCCGCAGACGAGCAATACCTGGCCCAGCTGATTGCGCGCAATTCCGATATGTCCGTGGAAGATGCGCAAAAGAAAGTGCGTAGCACCTTTGATTCCGTGCAAATGCAGATAAAGCAGGCCGAGCAAAAGGCTGAAGAAGCCAAGCAAAAGGCCAAGCAGGCTGCTGAAGAGGCGCGCAAGGCCACGGCCCATTCCATGCTCTGGCTGTTTGTTTCGCTGATGCTGGGCGCTTTTGTGGGCAGCCTGTGCGCCACCTGGGGTGGTCGTCAACGCGATGCCTTTTGATAATCCCCGGCACTGAAACCCAATCAATCCAATTCAATCCATTCAACGGAGGCTTGCCATGCGATCCATACTGCTTTTTCTCCTGGGCGTTCCCATTCCCATCATCATCCTGATTGCGCTCATCCACTGACGGATGCCGCCATGCCGGCCACGCGCAGCAAGTCCCAGGCATCCCGCCAGGCCCGCCCCACCAAAGGGGCGGCCAAGGCGGCGACACCCCAGGCCTCGCTCGCGCTGTACCGGCAAAAGCGCGACTTCACGCGCACACCGGAACCTTCGGCAGAACCTTCCAGTGAGACGATTGCAGGGCAGCCCGGCGCGGGCGCCCTGCAATTCGTCATTCAAAAGCACTGGGCCAGCCATCTGCACTACGACTTCCGGCTGGAGCTGGACGGCAGCATGAAAAGCTGGGCCGTGCCCAAGGGCCCCAGCTACGACCCGGCCGACAAGCGCATGGCCGTCCAGGTGGAAGACCACCCCATGGCCTACAACCGCTTCGAGGGCCAGATTCCACCGGGGCAGTACGGCGCGGGCAAGATCATCATCTGGGACCGTGGCACCTGGCTGCCCGAGGGCGATGCGGCCGAAGGCTATCGCAAGGGCAAGCTCAAGTTCGAACTGCGAGGCCACAAGCTGCAGGGCCGCTGGACCCTGGTGCGCATGCGCGGCAAGGACGACGCCAAAAAGCCCGCCTGGCTGCTGATCAAGGAGCACGACGGCCTGGAACGTGCTGCCAGCGAATTCAACGTGGTCGGGGACATGCCCGACAGCGTGGCCGGCCTTCCCCTGCCCACCGCCACAGCGCCCGTCACCACACCCGTCACCACGCCCGTCGCTACGCACGTCACCGCGTCCATGCCGCAGAGCATCGCCCCGCAGTTGGCAACCTTGGTGGACCATGCACCTGCAGAGGCCGGGCAATGGATCTTCGAGAGCAAGTTCGACGGCTACCGGCTGCTGGCGCGCATCGAGGACGGCGCCGTTCGCCTTTTCACGCGCAACGGCAAGGACTGGACCACCAAAATGCCCGCCCTGGCCCGCGCCTTTGCCGCACTGCCCCTGCAATCGGGCTGGGTGGATGGCGAGGTGCTGATGCTGGACAGCGACAGCCGCCCTGACTTCCAGGCCCTGCAAAACGCCTTTGACGGCGAGCGCACCGACCACCTGGTGTTCTTCGCGTTTGACCTGCTGTGGCATGACGGCCAGGACCTGCGGCCCCAGCCCGTGGAGCAGCGCCGCCAGCAGTTGCAGGCCCTGCTGCACAAGGCGCCTTCGGACCGCCTTCGTTTCAGCGAGGCCTTTGACGCCCCGCCCGCCGACCTGGTGGCCGCCGCCTGCCAGCTGGGCCTGGAGGGCGTGATCGGCAAGCGGCGCGGCAGCGCCTATGCCTCGCGGCGCAGCGCGGACTGGATCAAGCTCAAGTGCGGCCTGCGCCAGGAATTCGTGATCGCGGGCTACACCGATCCCCAGGGCACGCGCACGGGCCTGGGCGCCCTGGTCCTGGCCGTGCATGGCGAGGACGGCCAGCTGCGCGCGGCAGGCAAGGTGGGCACGGGGTTCAACAGGCGCACCCTGGCCGACCTGCGCCAGCGCCTGGAGCGCCTTGCCACCGGCACCTCGCCGCTGGCGGACAGCCGGGGCCTTGGCAGCGGGGTGCACTGGGTGCGCCCCACGCTGCTGGCCGAGGTCTCGTTCGCGCAGTGGACCGAGGACGGCCAGGTCCGCCATGCCGTATTCCAGGGCCTGCGTGCGGACAAGCCTGCACGCAGCATTGTCAAAGAGGAGCCACAGCACGTGCCATCGACCGCATCTTCCGCCAGCGCTGCCGCCACGCCTGGCGCTGCACGAACGCAAACCCGCCATGCCAGGGCGGCGCGACTGCCCGCCTCGATGACCATCACCCATCCCGAGCGGGTCATCGATCCCTCCACCGGCATCACCAAGATGGATCTGGCGCGCTACTACGCCACGGTGGCGCCCTTCATGATCACCCACCTCAAGTCCCGCCCCGTGGCCATGGTGCGGGCGCCGGACGGCATCGAGGGCGAGCTGTTCTTCCAAAAGCACCTCGACCAGGCGCCGCTGCAGGGCATCGCCGCCCTGTCGCCGGAACTGGACCCCGGCCATGCTCCGCTGATGGAGGTGTCCCGGCGCGAAGGCCTGGTGGCGGCGGCGCAGATGAACACCATCGAATGGCACACCTGGAACGCGCGCAAGGACCGCATCGACCGGCCCGATCGCATGACCTTCGACCTGGACCCGGGCGAAGGCGTGCCCTGGCAGCAGGTGCAGGAGGCCGCCAGCCTGCTGCATGTGCTGCTGCAGGAGCTGGAGCTGCCGGCCTTCCTCAAGACCAGCGGCGGCAAGGGCCTGCACGTGGTCGTACCCATCAAGCGGCTGCTGGACTGGGACACCGTCAAGGCCTTCTCGCAGGCCGTGGTCCAGCACTTGGCCCATGCCGTGCCCCAGCGCTTCGTGGCCAAAAGCGGGCCGCGCAACCGCGTGGGAAAGATTTTTGTGGACTACCTGCGCAACGGCTTCGGCGCCACCACGGCCTGCGCGTGGACGGCCCGGGCGCGGCCGGGCATGGGCATCTCCGTGCCCGTGGCCTGGAACGAGCTGGACAGGCTCACGGGCGGCGCGCACTGGACCATTCGCTCGGTAGACCAGCGCCTGCGCCTGGGCAACTCCCCCTGGGAGCACTACGGCACGGCCGCCGTGGGCCTGGGCCGCGCCATGAAGGCGCTGGGCTTCGAGGCGCAGCGCTGAGCACCGTCCTGCAGGAATCGAAGAAAGCAACGCCATGAAGAAAGCCGCCTCCCCCAAATCCAGTCCGTCCACCTCCGCGCGCAGCATGTGGAAGGGCGCCATCAGCTTTGGCCTGGTGCACATTCCCATCGGCCTGTACGCGGCCACGGCCAGCTCGGACATCGACTTCGACTGGCTGGACAAGCGCAACATGCAGCCCGTGGGCTACAAGCGCATCAACAAGGTCACGGGCAAGGAGGTGGCCACGGCCGACATCGTCAAGGGCGTGGAATTCGAGGAGGGCCGCTACGTGGTGCTGAGCGCTGAAGAGATTGCCGCCGCCTTTCCCAAGACCACGCAGACCATCGAGATCGAGGCCTTTGTCGATGCCCAGGACATCCCCTTCATCTACCTGGAACGCCCCTACTACACCGCCCCCCTGCACCGTGGCGAGAAGGTCTACGCCCTGCTGCGCGAGGCCCTGCGCAAGAGCAACAAGGTGGGCGTGGCCAAGGTGGTCATCCAGACCAAGCAGCATCTGGCCATCCTGATTCCCTGCGGCCGGGCGCTGGTGCTCAACCTGCTGCGCTGGGGCGGCGAGATCCGCTCCTTCGAGCAACTGGACCTGCCGCCTCTGGACGCCAAGGCCGCCGGCATCAAGAGCGCCGAGATGACCATGGCCATGGCCCTCATCAAGGACATGAGCCAGGCCTGGGACGCCGACCAGTTCCGCAACTCCTTCAGCGAGGAAATCCACCAGCTCGTGCAGGCCAAGGCGCACGCGGGCGATGTCCAAAACGTGGAAAAGCAGGAGACCACACCCGCCGCGCCGGCCAACGCGGCCGTGCTGGACCTGACGGCCCTGCTCAAGAACAGCCTGGGCAAGGGCGCAGGCGGACCATCCGCCACCGCAGCCAAGGAAAAAAATACCGCGTCAACGGTAAAAAATGCAAAGACGCCAGCGTCCAGAAAATCGACAAAATCCACAAAAACCCCGGCCAGGGCCCCTGCAAAACGCCCCGCCGCTAAATAACCCCATATTTGGCCTGGCTGCATTTTTTACAAAAGCAATTTCATTATAAGAAATACATCCATTTGTACCGACAAAATGGAACAAGACCACTCCATAGCAAATTCCAATGCTTTACCAAAAGTAATCTTCCAAATATCCTACAAGCCCGCCATTTTCACGGTCGCACAATGAAATTGCAGTGATGACGGCATCGCTGTTTACTTAAGGAGTACGGAAATGACGCAACAGACCAACAACCCTCAAGGCAACACGGCCAGCAACCAGCAAAACGACAAGAACAAGCAGCAGCAGCAACAGAACAATCCGGGGCAGCAGCAGCAAAGCAATCCCAACAACCCGAACAATCCCAACCAACAGCAGCAACAGAGCAATCCCCAGCGCAACCAACCAGGGGAACAGCAAAAGCAGGGCAGCCATCAGCAGCGTTAAGCTGCCGATAGCGTGAACTGGCAAAGGGCCCCCTGGGCCCTTTTTTTATCTCCAGAGCTTTGCTGACGATGCCCTTTGGTTCAGCCAATCGCCTCTTCCAATAATTATTGCCTCATACAACAGGCCATCCTCTTTCTTTCAAGGAGTAAATCGTGGCTAAGAAATCCCCTGGTGAAAAGAAATCGTCCAAGCAATCCCCCACAGGCCATGGCGGAGAATTACAGCAACAGGCCGACGGACAGCACCCCGGATTGACCACGCAGCAAGGCATTCCGGTCCCTGATAATCAGAACTCCCTCACCGCCTGGGAAAAAGGCCCTACGCTGCTGGAAGATTTCATCCTGCGCGAGAAAATCACGCATTTCGACCATGAGCGCATTCCAGAGCGAATCGTCCATGCACGCGGCACAGGCGCCCACGGTTATTTCCAGCTGACAGATTCGCTGGAGCAATACACCACCGCCAAGGTCCTGACCGAAACCGGCAAGCAAGTGCCGATCTTTGTGCGCTTCTCCACCGTGGCCGGTGGAGCGGGCTCGGTGGATACCCCGCGCGATGTGCGCGGCTTTGCCATCAAGTTCTATACCGAAGAGGGCAACTGGGATCTGGTGGGCAACAACATCCCGGTCTTCTTCATCCAGGACGCCATGAAGTTTCCCGACCTGGTCCATGCCGTGAAGATGGAACCCGACCGGGGCTTTCCGCAGGCCGCCACGGCGCACGACACGTTCTGGGACTTCATCTCCCTCATGCCCGAGTCCATGCACATGGTCATGTGGATCATGAGCGACCGCACCATCGCGCGCAGCCTGCGCATGATCGAGGGCTTTGGCGTGCACAGCTTCCGGCTGGTCAATGCCCAGGGTGAAAGCACCTTCGTGAAATTCCACTGGCGGCCTGAGCTGGGCATCCAGTCCACGGTCTGGGACGAGGCCCTCAAGCTGCAGGCCGCAGACAACGACTACCACCGCCGCGACCTGTTCGAGGCCATCGAGGCGGGCGACTACCCGGCCTGGGAGCTGTGCGTGCAGCTGTTCTCGCAGGAGCAGGCAGACGCCCTGCCCTACGACCACCTGGACCCCACCAAGCTCATCCCCGAAGAGGAAATTCCGCTGCGCAAGATCGGCCGCTTCGTGCTGGACCGCTGGCCCGACAACTTCTTCGCCGAGACCGAGCAGGTGGCCTTCTGCCCGGCCAATATCCCGCCCGGCATCGATTTCAGCAACGACCCGCTGCTGCAGGGCCGCCTGTTCTCGTACCTGGACACCCAGCTGTCGCGCCTGGGCGGGCCCAACTTCACGCAGCTGCCCATCAACGCGCCCAAATGCCCGTTCGCCCACCACCAGCGCGACGGCCACATGCAGACCGAGGTGCCCAAGGGCCGCGTGGCCTATGAGCCCTCCAGCCTGCAGGCCGACAGCCCGCGCGCCTCGGCAGCCCGCGGCTTGCGGCACTTTGCGCAGCCCGCGCAGGAGGGCGCCAAGGGCCGCATCCGCCCAGAGAGCTTTGCCGACCACTACAGCCAGGCGCGCATGTTCTACCAAAGCCAGAGCGCGCAGGAGCAGGCCCACATCGCCAGCGCCCTGGTGTTCGAGCTGTCCAAGGTACAGACGCCGCATGTGCGCTTGGCCGTGGTCGGCCACCTGCAGGTGATAGACGCCGACCTGGCACAGCGCGTGGCCGACGGCCTGGGCCTGCCCCAGTTGCCGCCTGCCGCCAAGCCTGCCGTGCCCCCGCAAAAGCTGCCGCCCAGCCCGGCCACGCGCATCATCGACCGCATGAAGCCCACCTTGCAGAGCCGCTGCGTTGCCATCCTGGTGGACGAAGGCTCCAGCGCCAGGCACGTTGCCGCCTTCCACAAGGCGCTGGTGGCGCAAAAGGCCAGCGTGAAGATCATTGCGCCCAAGATCGGCGGCGCCACGCTGGACGACGGCAGCCACCTGCCCGCCGACGGCCAGCTGGCCGGATCGCCATCCGCGCAGTTCGATGCCGTGGTGTCCATCATCACGCTGGAGCGCGGCCAGGCGCTGGCCCGTGAGGCAGCCGCGCAGGACTGGTTCCGCGACGCCTTCGGCCACCTCAAGGCCATTGCCGCCTGCAAGGCCACGCAGCACATCATGAAGACGGCCGGCATCACACCGGACGAGGGCGTGTTCCCCATCGACAAGCCCGAACCCTTCATCGAAGGCGCCAAGAAGCGCTTCTGGGCCCGCGAAGCGAAGTTGAGAACGCTGGCCTGACCCCCCGCCCCGGCGTGCGCCACATCATTGCCACCAGATGGCACCGCGCCGGACTTCAACCAACCTTGTACCCGGGCCATTTACCTCGGGTCCAGGCATGGCGCTTGCCACGGCAACACCAAGGCCGGCCCGGCCTGCCACCCCTACAGGAGCAACTTCCCATGATCACTTCGGTACCTGCACCCCCTGTCACCCCGCCTGTCACCCCGCCTGTTGCGCCCCCGGTCAACCCGCCCCCCACCGAGCCGCTGGTTCCCCCCGTGGGCGACCCGCCACCGGCCCCGGCACCTTCGCCCTACTCCGACCCGCCCATTGCCCCGCCGCCACCGCCGCCGCAGGGGGTGCACTGAGCTCCGCGCCAGCCAGGGGCAGGGCAGCGAACGCAGACGGCCCCGGCCCTGCCCTGACCTATGTGAACGACCGCATGCCCGGCTGGCGCCGCGTGCGGCACGGCAAGGGCTTTTCCTACGTGGCGCAGGACGGCAAGCCCGTGCGCGATGCCCAGGCGCTGGCGCGCATCCGCAAACTGGCCATTCCACCGGCCTATGTGGATGTCTGGATCTGCCCCGATCCCCAGGGCCACCTGCAGGCCACGGGCCGCGATGCCCGGGGCCGCAAGCAGTACCGCTACCACCCGCAGTGGCAGGAACAGCGCAAGCAGGTCAAGTTCGACCGCATGCACGCCTTTGGCCTCCACCTGCCCGCCATCCGTCGGGCGGTGGCGCGCGACCTCAAGCCTGGCCGGCCGCAGCTGGACACCGTGGTGGCCGCCATCGTCTGGCTGCTGGACTGCACGGCCCTGCGCATAGGCAATGACGAGTATTCCGAGAGCAATGGCTCCTACGGCCTCACCACGCTCAGAAACCGCCATGCCCAGGTGCACGCGGGTGAGCTGACGCTGAGCTTCAAGGGCAAGAGCGGCGTGCTGCAGCAGGCCCGCGTGTCCGACCGGGCCGTGGCCCGCATCGTCAAGCGCTGCCAGGAGCTGCCGGGCCAGCGGCTGTTCCAGTTCATCGACGATGAAGGCGAAGTCCACCATGTGCGATCCGAGCACGTGAACGACTACATCCGCAGGATATGCGGCAAGGCTGCGGCCCATGGGGCTGATACCGCAGATGTCGGAGATGCCGCAGACAGCCCGGATTTCAGTGCCAAGGATTTCCGCACCTGGCATGCCAGCGTGTACGCGCTGGAACTGGCGCTGACCGCAGGCAAGGCAGCGCCGCAAGAAGGCGCAGGCACCAGTGCGGCGGCGTTGAACGCTCTGGTCACGCAGGTCGCCCGGCGCCTGGGCAATACCTGTGCGGTTTGCCGCAAGTTCTACATCCATCCCCAGGTGCTGGCCCTGTGCGAGCAACCTGGGCAGGACATTCCCACCGCACCGGACAGGCGCCCGCGCGGACTGAGCGCCAAGGAATGCCTGTTCCTGGGGCTGCTGCAGCCCCGCAGCGGCCGGCGCGCCAGTCGCCAGCCGCCTCCCTGATCCCGCCTCCCGCACGCCCGGCAAACACTGTGCCTGTGGACTGACAAAGACGCCCGCATGCTCGCCCTTAAACTGGCCGATCATGAAATTTTGTCAAAACGCGTTGCGGCGAGGACCCCTGGAGGCCATGCAATGAACCACGTGCTGATCGTCGATGACGATGCGGATTCCGCAGCGACCATGCGCGAACTCGTGGGCGTGGACCGCTTCTCGGTCGCCGTGGCCCACACCCTGCGCGACGCGCGCCGGCAGATGGCCATGCAGCCGCCCAGCCTGGTGCTGCTGGACCTGCAACTGCCCGATGGCAACGGCATGGACCTTTTCGGCGACCAGCAGGTGCCGCAGGACTCGCAGATCGTGCTGGTGACCGGCCACGCCAGCCTGGACTCCTCCATCGAGGCCCTGCGCCGCGGCGCCATGGACTACCTGGTCAAGCCCGTGGGCATCGGGCGGCTGGAGGACATTCTTTCGCGCTTTCTGATCCCCACGGCTGGCCTGCCGGAGACGGGCACCAGCACCGTCGCGGGCGCGGCCTTCGACCAGATCACCCCGCAAGACAGGCCCGGCGCCGGCTACTGCGCGCAGGAAGGGCGCTTTGGCCGGCTGTGGGGCGGCTCGCCCCCCATGCAGCGGCTGTACCAGCAGATGGAGCGCGTGGCGGGTACCTCGGTCACGGTCTTTCTGACGGGCGAAAGCGGCACCGGCAAGGAAGTCGTGGCACAGACCCTGCATGAGCTGAGCCAGCGGCGCAGCCGGCCCTTCCTGGCGGTCAACTGCGGTGCCATTTCTCCGCACCTGATCGAAAGCGAGATCTTTGGCCATGAAAAGGGAAGCTTCACCGGCGCCGACCGCCAGCACCAGGGCTTTTTCGAGCGCGCGGCCACGGGCACGCTGTTTCTGGACGAAATCACGGAAATGTCGATGGAGCTGCAGGTCAAGCTGCTGCGCGTGCTGGAGACCGGGCGCTTCATGCGCGTGGGCTCCACACAGACGCTGCAGACCGATGTGCGCGTGATCGCCGCCACCAACCGCTGCCCCTACGAGGCCGTGGCCAGCGGCAAGCTGCGCGAAGACCTGCTGTACCGCCTGAACGTCTTCCCCATCGAGCTGCCGCCGCTGCGCGAGCGCCTGACCGACGTTCCGCTGCTTGCGCAGCATTTCATGGAGGCCATCTCCCAGCGCGAGGGCCAGGCCAAGCAATTCACGGCATCGGCCCTCAAGCAGCTTGCGCAATACAGCTGGCCCGGCAATGTGCGCGAGTTGCGCAATGCCGTGCAGCGCGCCTATGTGATGGAGCCCGGCCCGCTGGTGGGCCAGGAATGGCTGCCCCGGCCGCCCGTGGCCATTGCCCAGCAGCCGGCCCCGGTGCATCCGGCCGCCCACGCCCTGCACCTGCCCCAAGTGCCGGAAATGCCGCAAATGCCACATATGCCGCAGGCGGGGTCCATGCCAATGAGCGCGCCATTGACCACGCCATTGACTGCGCCCACCTCCCCCACCATCACAGCGCATGCGCCCGCCGACCACGCCCCTGCAGCCGCCACCTACGACCTGCCCGACACGGAGCCGGCCACCATACAGCTGCCCATCGGCATGACCATGGCGCAGGCCGAGCGGTTGCTCATCCAGGCCACGCTCAAGCAGTGCAAGTACCAGAAGGAACGCACGGCGGCCGTGCTCGGCATCAGCCTCAAGACCCTGTACAACCGGCTCAGGGACTATGGGGGGGGCAAAAAGGGCGAAACGGACGCCGAGCCCGGCTGACACCCGCCTGCAGGCACGCTGCTTGCCACCTTGCTTGCACCTTCGTGCAACCAAGGACAAGCCCATGGACTCCTCTCCTCCCCGCGCCTACGGTGTCTTCAAGCCCGTGGGCCACATGGTGGTCTCGTTTCCCACAGCTGCGCAGGCCGATGACGGCGTGGCCGCGCTGCAGGCGCTGGACCTGCCCGCCCAGGACATCCAGCGCTATACCGACCGGGAAATGCTGGCCCAGATCGATGAAGACCTGCGCCAGGCCAGCCCCGTTGCCGCCGTGGGCCAGGAGCTCAACCTGGTCAAGGCCCACCAGGCCCTGGCCGAACGCGGCTACCACTGGCTGGTGGTGCGCGTGGACAACGACGAGGCCGCACGCATGGCCGCCGATGCCCTGAAGGCCGCCGGCGCCGAGCGCGCCCAACTGTATGGCCGCTTCATCATCGAGGAATTGATAGAGCACGCCGCCGACCTGCCCCAGGTCAGCGAGTCGCCCGACCGGGGCCTGGATGCCCAGACGCCTTCGGGCCATGAGGCGGAGCGTGCAGAGATTCGCCCTGCCTCGGACCAGGACACCGCCCCTGACAAGCCGAGGCTCTGAACGGCCTGCAGGAGCCGGGCACGCCGATTGCCCTTGACCACCAACCGTAACTTTTTCTCAAGGGCAATGCCATGGACTTCCTCATCTGGCTGATGGTGGGTGGCCTGATCGGCTGGATTACCAGCATGGTCACGAACACCCAGGCCGAGCAGGGCATTTTGCTCAACGTGGTCATAGGCGCCATTGGCGCACTGCTGGGCGGCTGGCTGCTGGCGCCGATGCTGGGGCCTTCGGCCATGAATGCGCAGACGGAGGCGCCGGCCACCTCCATGTCCATCTTCGTCTCTCTGGCCTGCGCCGTTGCGCTGCTGGCCATCTTCAACCTGTGCAAGCGGAGCGTGCCGCGCTGAAAGCGGCCAGGCAGCCTGTCAGTCCAGCCTTTGCGCCAGGCAGTCCTGCGCCGCCATGGCCACGCGCGGCAGCACCAGTGAGACCGCCAGGCAGCGGCCATGCTCACCCTCGGCCCGCACCACGCCACCGCGCTCCAGGCACAGGCGGCGCGCCAGGCTCAGGCCGCAGGTGGCGTCCGCATCGGCATCGTTCAATGGAGTGAAGACAGGCGGCGGGTCCTGCCTTTCCACACTTTCCAGCCGTGGCGCGCCCGCCTCGCCAGTACCGGAGCCGGTGCTGGCGGCGCCCGCCCCGTGGGCCAGGGCCTCGATGCGGATCTCCACCAGCGCATTCCCGCGAGAAGCTGCGGCCTGGTCCTCGGGCAGGGGCCGGGCGGCCATGTGCACCTGCGCGCCATCGGTCATCGCTTCGCGGATGGCAAGAAAAATACTGATCAGCGCCAGCTCCAGCTCATCCGGGTCCACATGCACGCCCAATCGCGGCGCCGGCTGGCCGGGCTGACTGGCCTCGGCAGGCTCCGCCACCTCCATCGCCATGCGCTTGCCCAGCACCACGGCCAGCGTGCCCTGCAGGCCGGGCAGCCAGCGGTACAGGTCCACCACCAGCGCATGCGTGCAATGGCGCGCCCCAAAACGCAGCAGTTGCTGCGTGAGGCGGCTGGCCGTGTCCACCGAGCGCAGCATGGCCTGGGCGGGCAGGCGCAGGCCCGGGTCCTCGGAGCGCCGCTCTATCAGATAGGCGCTGTTGCTCAGAATGCCCAGCTGGTTGTTGAACTCATGGGAAAACCGGCCTGCCAGCCGCCCCACCACCTGCAGGCGTTCGCTCTGGAGACGGGCAGCGGCCTCTTCGAGGCCGGCAGCGTCCACCGCAGCGCCATCGGGCCGGCCGGCATCACCGCCGCCCTGGCCCTGGCCATGGTCTTGCGCATTGCCGCCCATTGCCGGCAACACCAGGGCCGCGCTGCCCCGCAGCGCCAGCCGCGCCAATCCCAGGCCCGCCACCGCAAACAAAACGATGGCCACCCAGATCACCCCCTTCAGGGGCCGGGAGCATGCGGGGTCCAGCGCAGAACAGGGGACCCAGCTCACCCAGGTCCAGCCCTGGGCGGACTTGCTGAAGAAGGCCCGCAGCGGCCCGCCCTGCGCATCTGGCAGATCCAGCCAGCCCTGCGAAGCGTCCTGCCCTGCGCCCTGCCCTGCGCTTTGCTCTGCGCCTTGCCCCGCACTTTTCACGCCGGGCGCAGCCTGCGCCAGGCTGGCCGCCAGCCGTTCGCTGAAATCGGCGGGCAAGGCAGGCAGGTCGGCTGCCGCGCCGGGCCCGGCCGGCAGGGCGCGGCCTGTGCTGTCCACCAGAAAGCCGGGCCAGCCGGAGTCCAGCAAGGGCCGCAAGGCCGCCAGCACCTGGTCGGCGCCGGCCGTGCGCGGCTCCTTGTCCAGCAAATGGGCCACGGCCATGCTGCTGACGCGCGCGGCCTGCTCCTGCGCCGCATGCTCGGATTGGTAGGCGCGCAACAGCAGCCAGGACGAGGCCGCCAGTACAAAGACCAGCAAGGCCAGCAGCAGCAGGACCAACCTCAGGCGTATGGACATGGGATCTTCGGGTAGGGCATCACGCGGCGCCTCCCGTGGAACGGAATTTTGGGCCCCCGGGGGCGGGACCGTGTGGAAGCTGGTGGACTGGTACATGGCAAAGTTTGCAGAAAACCTTGCGCCCAAACGGCAATTTCTGCCGTGGACGCCATGACCGGCCCCGCTGTTCCAGAACCGATCCCCCGCAGCGGCGGCAAAACCCTGGGCCCCGTGCCGCCTGCGCAGGGAGACCACAGCAGGTTTCGTGCCCAAAGTGTATCCAGACGATTCGCCGCCCGCATGGCGGCATGGAGCTTGCGTCTTCGGGTCATCGCACCAAGGAGATGAAATGGGTTCCATGCACCTCAGGGCGGACATACGCCAGTCCCAGACGCTTTCTCCCCGCCTGCAGCTTGCAGTGCGGATGCTGCAGATGTCCTCGCTGGACTTTGCCGCCGTGGTGCGCAGCAAGCTGGAGGACAACCCGTTCCTGGAAGACCCGCAAGATGCGCAGGACGGCGAGTACGAACAGGGGCTGCTCGACGGCAAGGAGCTGGGTGAAGAGGACCGGGAAGGCGGCATGGGCAGGCTGGCCCCGGAGGCAGGCCTGGCCCCGGACACGGGCATGGATGACGGCATCGGCATGGGCATCGGTCTGGACATGGACCGCGATCTCCCCGGCATGCAGCACCCGCCCGACCCGGCCGACCACCTGCCCGGCCCCGCCACCGAACCCGCCGACGACCGCGACCTGTGGCTGGCCGACATGCATACCGGCGCGCGCCAGGGGGTGGATGGAGAAGGCACCGCCATGGATCTGGCGGCCTGCGAGACCACGCTGGCCATGCACCTGCACGGCCAGCTCAATGTGATGACGATGACGCCGCGCGACCTGTGCATGGCCCGCGCCATCGTGGAGTCGCTGGACGACGACGGCTATCTGCGCACCGACCTGCAGGAGCTGGCCGGCCTGCTGGCCCTCACCCCCGCACCTGACGCGCAGGAAATGCTCATTGCCCTGCGCCTGGTGCAATCGCTGGACCCGGCCGGCGTGGCCGCCCGCAGCGTGGGCGAATGCCTGTTGCTGCAATGCCCGCAGATCGGCGATGCCCACCTGCGCCAGCTGGCCCAGGCCATGGTGCAGGACCACATGGATGCGCTGGCCGCCCGCGACGTGCCCCGGCTGGCCCGGGCGCTGCAGGTGCCACCCGCGCAGATCACGCAGGCGCTGGACTGCATACGTCGGCTGAACCCCAGGCCGGGCTGGAACTTCGGCTCCTCCCACGTGGACTACATCGTTCCCGACGTGATCGTGCGCCGGGGCCAGAACGGCTGGGACGTGCACCTCAACCCCGCGGTCGTGCCGCGCGTGCGCCTGAACCGCGTCTACGAGCAGCTGTTTCAGCGCCACCGCCGCAGCGGCCAGAACCAACTGGCCGACCACCTGCAGGATGCGCGCTGGACGGTGCGCAACGTGGAGCAGCGCTTTTCCACCATCCTCGACGTGGCGCAGGCCATCGTGCGCAAGCAGCAGCTGTTCCTGGAGTTCGGCGCCATGGCCATGAAGCCGCTGGTGCTGCGCGAGATTGCCGAGGAAGTGGGCGTGCACGAGTCCACCGTCTCGCGCGTGACCAACAACAAATACATGGCCACGCCCACGGGCGTGTTCGAGCTCAAGCATTTCTTCTCGCGCCCCATGCTCAGCGCCAGCGGCAATGCCTGCTCGGCCACGGCCATCCGCGAGCTGATCGGCGACATCATCGCGGCCGAGTCCGATGCCCGGCCGCTGTCGGATGTTGAAATCGCACGCCAGCTCGGTGCCCAGGGCCTGGTCGTGGCGCGCCGCACCGTCACCAAATACCGCCAGCTGCTGCGCATAGAACCGGCCGACCGGCGCAGGCGCCACGCCTGAAACCTGGCGTGGTGGCAAGCGGCGTGCCTGTCCAAAAGCCTGTCCGGCCCGTCCTGCCAAGCCCCACCGCCGTGCAGCGGCTTGTCGCTCCCGCAGGGCATGCCTTGTCCGACAGTTGCAGGCCGCCGCCCGGCCTAAGGTGAAAGCTCATGGACTGAAGGAGCCCGCCATGGACAACTCACCCCGCCGAATGCATGCCCCCCTCGAACGCCAGCGCAGCGAGAACAACCACATCCGCGACGGACGCTGGCCCCTGCGCATTGGCGCACTCACCGCCGCCGTCGCACTGATCCTGGTGCTGATGTTCAACTTCATGGCCCCCAAGGGCCGGCTGGATGCGCCCAGCGCCACTGGAGCGACTGGAACGCCTTCGCCCTCACCGTCTCCCGCGACACAGTCCGTGTCGCCGCCCGCGCCTTCCGCCGCGCCGCAGCAGGCTGATCCGGCCACGACGCCTGCCCCCACCTCCACGCCTGCGCGCTGAGCCGGCATCCACCGCTCATCACCACACACCCCCAAAAGGACACGCACCATGAATCACCCTCTGCCCCACGCACCCAATATTCCCCAGGTGCCGACCACGCCCAACGACCCAGTGGCCCCCGATGATCCCAACCGCCAGCCCGGCCGCCCGCGCGGGCCCGAGCCCATCGACCCGCCCACCACGGCGCCGCCCATCGAGCTGCCACCGTCCCCGGAGCAGGAACAGACGCGCAAGGGAGAGTGACATGCCACAAGGTGACAAATCGGCCTATACCGATAAGCAAAAGCGCCAGGCTCGGCATATCGAAGACAGCTACGAGTCGCGCGGCGTGGGCCACGAAGAAGCTGAAAAGCGCGCCTGGGCCACCGTGAACAGGCAAAGCGGCGGCGGCAAGCTGTCGGGCTCGGGCCGGGGCAGGCAAGCGGGCCAGTCCAAGTCAAAATAACCGCGACTGCGGCCAGGCCCGAGACCCGAGACCCGCAATTGCCGTGGGAGAAAGTGTGAACTCAGAAGACAGTTTTCGATTCCTGCCGCAGCGCGGCGAAATGCCGGCACGCGTGCGTTCCCACGACTGGGCGGCCACGCCCCTGGGATCGCCGGATGGCTGGCCGCAGAACCTGCGCAATGCCGTGAGCCTGGCGCTGGGCTCGCGCTTTCCCATCACCATCTGGTGGGGCGAAGACTTCCGCCTGATCTACAACGATGGCTATATCCCCTTCCTGGGAACCAGCAAGCACCCCCAGGCGCTGGGCCAGGCCGGCGCGCACTGCTGGAGCGAGATCTGGAGCGATATCGGCCCCATGCTGGAAGGCGTGATGCGTACCGGCGAGGCCACCTGGTCCACCGACGCCCGCTACTTCTTCGACCGCGACCTGCCCCAGGAAGAGGTCTTCGTGACCTTCACCTACGGCCCCATCCTGGCCGATGACGGCGTCACCGTGCAGGGCGTGTTCTGCCCCTGCACCGAGACCACGGAAAAAATCGTCAGCCGCAGGCGCCTGGAGACGCTGCACCGCCTGGGCATACGCACGCTGGACATGCACAACGCCAGGGACGCCGCCCAGAAAGTCTGCGCCGTGCTGGACGAGAACCCCTACGACGTGCCCTTCGCCATCATCTACGAATGCGTGGACACCCCTGCCGCGGGCAGCGCAGGCGCCAGCGGCCCGGCCTTCAGGATGCTCTGCGCCACGGGCATGGATATGGACATGGAGCTGGCGGCCGACCCCTCGCGCTGGCCGCTGGACCGGGCCGTGCAATCCGATCCATCGGACCGAACGGACCAGGCGCATCAGGCGGCCCAGCCGGGCCAGCCCGCCAATGTGGAACTGGCGTCCTTGGGCCTGTCCCTGCCCGGCGGCCCCTGGCCCGAGGTCTCGCGTCTGGCGCGCATCGTGCCTGTGCGCTGGTCGGGCGACGGCCAGGTCTCGGGCGTGATGGTGCTGGGCGTCAGCCCGCGCCGTCCGCTGGATGTGGACTATTGCGCCTTCCTCGACATGGTGGCAAGCCACACGGGCAGCGTGGTCGCGCACGCCCAGGCCTACGAGCAGGAAGCGCGGCGCGCCAAGGCCCTGGCCGAGGTGGACCACGCCAAGACCGTGTTCTTCTCCAACGTCAGCCACGAGCTGCGCACCCCGCTGACCCTGATCCTGGGCCCGCTGGAAGATGCCCTGCGCGAGCACGGCGGCCAGGTGCCGGCCGGGCAGACGCAGATGATCCACCGCAACGCGCTGCGCCTGCAAAAACTGGTCAATGCCCTGCTGGACTTCTCGCGCATCGAGGCCGGGCGCATGCAGGCCAGCTACGAGCCCACGGACCTGGCCCGCACCACGGCCGAGCTGGCCAGCATGTTCCGCTCGGCCGTGGAGCAAGCCGGCCTGCGGCTGCGCGTGGATTGCCCGCCGCTGGACGGACCGGTCCATGTGGACCGCGACATGTACGAAAAAATCGTGCTCAACCTGTTGTCCAACGCCTTCAAGTTCACGCTGCAAGGCGAAATCGCAGTGGCGCTGCGCGATGTGCCCGATGTGTCCGATGTGTCCGATGCGCACGGCGCGGGCGGGGCCGATGGTGCGGTGGAGCTGTCCGTCACCGACACCGGATCGGGCATTGCGCCCCAGCACCTGCCCCATCTCTTCCAGCGTTTTCACCGCATTCCCGGCAAGCCGGCCCGCACGCACGAGGGCACGGGCATCGGCCTGGCCATGGTGCAGGAGCTGGCACGACTGCATGGCGGCACCGTCACGGTCAGCAGCACGGAGGGCGAAGGCAGCCGCTTCACCGTGCGCCTGCCCAGGGGGCATGCGCATCTTCCGGCCGAGCACCGGCCCGCGCGCCCGCCTGCATCGCACCCGCAGGTGGATGAGGCCCTGCGCTGGCTGCCCGGCGAGCCCGCCCCGGCTGCCAGCGACGAAGTCAGGCCCATGCAGCGGGACATGCGCGGTACGCAGCCCCCACGCGCCCGCATCGTCTGCGCCGATGACAACGCCGACATGCGCAGCTACATCGGCCAGTTGCTGGAGCCGCTGTATGAAGTGGAGATCGTGGGCGATGGCCGCGCCGCGCTGGCCAGCATCCACCGCCAGCGGCCCGACCTGGTGCTGGCCGACGTGATGATGCCCGTGCTCGACGGCTTCGAGCTGCTGCATGCGCTGCGCAGTGACGAGACCACGCGCGCCATTCCCGTCATCATGCTGTCCGCGCGGGCCGGCCAGGAGGCCCAGGTCGAAGGCCTGCGCGCGGGCGCGGACGACTACCTGGTCAAGCCCTTTTCGGCGCGCGAGTTGCTGGCGCGCATCGCATCGCTGCTGCAGCTGGTGCGTGTGCGCGAACAGGTCCACGCCGCCGTGCAGGCCAACGAGAAAAAGCTGCGCGCCATCATCGACCAGATGCCTGCGGGCGTGGGCGTCTCCGACATGAGCGGCACCATGGTATTGAGCAATGCGCTCATGGACCGCTTCGTGCCGCGCGCCATTCCGTCCACCCTGGCGGACCGCCTGCCGCGCTGGAAGGGATGGGATGACAAGGGCCAGCCCATTGCCCCCGAGAACTGGCCCGGCAAGCGCGCGCTGCGCGGCGAAGTGGTCATGCCGGGTCTGGAGATGCTGCACACCGACGACGATGGCCGCGAATGGTGGATGCGCGTCAGCTGCGCGCCGCTGCGCGATGACGACGGCCAGCTCATAGGCACCTGCTCCGTCATACAGGACATCACCGAACTCAAACAGGCCGAGTACCACCTCAAGGAAGCCGACCGACGCAAGGACGAATTCCTGGCCACGCTGGCGCATGAGCTGCGCAATCCGCTGGCGCCCATCAGCCACGGCCTGCAAATCCTCAAGCGCACCGCCAGCGGCGACGACAGCGTGCGCCACAGCCACGAGATGCTGGAGCGCCAGGTCAACCACATGATCCGCATGGTGGACGACTTGCTGGAGGTCTCGCGCATCACCACGGGCAAGGTCCAGTTGCGCAAGGAACTGGTGGATCTGAACGATGTGCTGCAAGGCGTGGTGGCGGCCAGCGGCGCGGTCATGGAGGCAGGCAGCCACCAGTTGCGCCTGGAGCTGCCCGCCGCGCCCGTATCGCTGCTGGCCGACCCGATGCGGCTGGCGCAGATGGTCTCCAACCTGCTCAACAATGCCGCCAAGTACTCGCACTCCGGCGGCCACATCGTTCTGTCCGCCTGGACCGATGGCGCGCAGGCCGTGGTCTCGGTACGCGACAACGGCATCGGCATCCCGCCCGCCCTGCTGGGCAAGGTGTTCGATCTGTTCATGCAGGTGGACCGCAACGGCCGCCGTGGGCAGGGCGGCCTGGGCATCGGGCTGACCCTGGTGCGCAGCCTGGTCGAGATGCACGGCGGCAGCGTGCAGGCGCTCAGCGGAGGCAAGGGCCAGGGCAGCGAATTCAGGCTGCACCTGCCCCTGCCCACCCAGGCGCAGCCCCTGGCGGGACAGGCACCAAATGCCCAGCCCGAGGATGCAACGGCCTTCGGCCGCATCCTGGTGGTCGATGACAACATCGACGCCGCCGACACCCTGGCCATGCTGCTCAGGCTGCTGGGCGCCGAAGTCGAGATTGCCCGCGACGGCCCCGGCGCCCTGGCCATGCACGCGGCGTTCAGGCCCGAAGTGGTGCTGCTGGACATCGGCCTGCCCGGCATGGACGGCCTGGAGGTCGCCCGCCGCATCCGTGCCGAGCACGGCCGCGACCAGGTCGTGCTGATCGCGCTCACGGGCTGGGGGCAGGAGGAGGACCTGAGACGATCGCGGGAAGCCGGCATGGACCACCACCTGGTCAAACCCGTGAGCTTCGACACGCTCGAGCGTCTGCTGGCGGGCCTGCGTCCCCTGCCGTGAGGACTGCTTTTTTCGCGCGAGAATTCGGGCTGCCCGATCCAGCTGCCCCAGACGCCACCGAGACCGATGACCGCCCTGCCCGCTTCCTCCGCCCCCAACCTTCCCCCCATCAATGCCGAGCGCCTGTGGCGCCGCGTGGAGACCCTGTCCACCTTCACCCTGCCCGACGTGCCGTGGACGCGCCGCGCCTTCTCCCCTGAATTCGACCAGGCCCGCGCCTGGCTGCGCGGGCAGTTCGAGGCTGCGGGCATGCAGGTCCATCTGGATGAGGGCGGCAACCTGGTAGGCCGCCTGCCGGCTGCCCCAGGCCCGGTGCAACGCGCCCCCATCTCCACCGGATCGCACTGCGACACCGTGATGATGGGCGGGCGCTTCGACGGCATCATCGGCGTGCTGGCCGGCATCGAGGTCGCGCACTGCCTGCACGAAAACGGCATCGCCCTGCAGCACCCGTTCGAGGTGATCGACTTCCTGTCCGAAGAACCCAGCGACTACGGCATCTCCTGCATAGGCAGCCGCGCGCTGTCGGGCAAGCTGGACGCCGCCATGCTGGCCGCCCGCAACCCGCAAGGCGAAACCCTGGCCGAAGGCATGCGCCGCATCGGCGCGCGGCCCGAGGCGCTGGACCGCCCGCTGCGCAGCGCCGGCGGCACAGCCGCCTTCGTGGAACTGCACATAGAGCAGGGCCCGGTGCTGGAGCAGCGCGGCCTGCCGATTGGCGTGGTGACGAACATCGTGGGCATACGCCGCGTGAGCTTCACCGTGCGCGGCCAGGCCGACCACGCAGGCACCACGCCCATGGACATCCGCCAGGACGCGCTGGTGGGCGCGGCGCGCATCATCGATGCGGCCAACCGCAAGGCCGCCGCGCTCAATGGCCAACCCCACTATGTGGTGGCCACCGTGGGCCGGCTATCGCTCACGCCCAATGCCTCCAACGCCGTGCCCGGCCTGGTCGAGATGATGATGGAAGTGCGCAGCGACCACGCCGGCGTGCTGGAGAGCTTCCCCGAGGAACTGCTGGCCGAAGTCCTGCCCGGCCTGGCCGCCTTGCGCGTGCGTGCCGAGATGGCCGACGTGAGCCGCTCCCAGCCCACGGACTGCGCTGGCCTGGTCATGCAGGGCGTGGAGCAGGCCTGCGCAAACCTGGGCTACGCCCACATGCGCATGCCCAGCGGCGCCGGCCATGACGCCGTCTACATGGCGCCCACCGGACCCATGGGCATGATCTTCATCCCCTGCCTCCACGGCCGCAGCCACGCGCCCGAGGAGTGGATAGAACCCGCCCAGCTGCTGGACGGCACCAGGGTGCTGTACGAGACGGTACGCGTGCTGGACAGGCAGTTGGCACAGGGCTGAGCGCCTGGCCTGCGGCCAGGGACCAAGGCGGCATAAAATAGCCCGCTTCCCTCTGGAGCAGGCACAAGCTGCTCCTTGGTGGAAGCCCCTGTGGCACAGATTGCGGAAATCCGCCCAAATAGCGGGTTTCCCAATGCAAGATGGCGGAACCACCCTCCCCGATCATCGACAACCCACCGCATGGGCGGCCCGGCACTGCCGGTCCGCTGCGAGAGGGTTGCACCGCCCCATCAGACCCTGGAGTTTCTTCTTTCATGTTCCGCCAACTGATCACCTGCACCGCCGTGGCCGCCGCCATGGGCCTGAGCTTTTCCGCAGCCGCCCAAGGCACGGCGGCCGACTATCCGAACAAGCCCGTGCGCATGATCGTGCCCTTCCCGCCCGGCGGCGGCACCGACATCCTCGCGCGCGTGGTGTCCAACAAGCTCACCGAAGTCAGCAAGTGGACCGTGGTGCCCGACAACCGCGCAGGCGCAGGCGGCACCATCGGCATCACCGAGGCCGCCAAGGCGGCGCCCACGGGCTACGACATGGTCATGGGCCAGAAGGACAACGTGGTCCTGGGCCCCTACCTCTACAAGAACCTGCCCTGGAACCCCGTCAAGGACCTGGTACCCGTGGCCCACGTGGCCTACACGCCCATCGTGATCGCCACCAGCGTGAACTCGCCCTACAAGACCCTGGCCGACATCGTGGCCGCTGCCAAGCAGCACCCGGGCAAGGTGACCTACGGCTCGCCGGGCAATGGCACCAGCATCCACATCTCGGGCGTGCTGCTGGAGAAGGCCGCAGGCATCCAGCTGGTGCACGTGCCCTACAAGGGCTCCAATCCGGCATTGATGGATGCGCTGGCCGGCAACGTGGACCTGCTGGTGTCCTCCGTGCCCTCGGCCATCGGCCAGATCAAGGCCGGCAAGCTGCGCGCCATCGCCGTGACCTCGGCCAAGCGCTCGTCCTCGCTGCCCGACACGCCCACGCTGGCCGAAGCAGGCCTCAAGGGCTTTGACGTGAGCACCTGGTACGGCCTGTTCATGCCCAAGGGCACGCCCACGGCCATCGTGACCAAGGTCAACGCCGAAGTGAACAAGCTGCTGGCCATGCCCGAAGTGCGCGACGCCATCCAGACCCAGGGCGCCGAGCCCCAGGCCATGAGCGTGGCCGACTTCGACAAGATGTTCCAGGCCGACTTCAAGCAGTCCAAGCAGATCGTCGAGTCCTCGGGCGCCAAGATCGAGTGACATGCCTGCGGTGCCAGGGCGGCATGCCCGGCACCGCCTGCAATGGCCAACGCCGCATTTCATTGATGCAGATCAGCCTGATCTGCATCAAGGAGCTATGTGACAGTCCCATGAATACTTCTCTGGAAATCACCGAATTCCTGGAGAACGTCATGGCATTGCTGGTCTGGGTCCCCGAGCTGGACACCGGGATTGCAGAAATCGACCGGCAGCATCGCCGCATCGTCGATTACATCAACAAGCTCTACGAGCTGCGCTCGTCGCCCGACCGTGAGGCCCTGGGCGATGTCATCGGCGAGATGATCGACTACACCGTCTCGCACTTCGTGTTCGAGGAAAGCCTGATCGAGAGCGCCGGCTACATGTTCGCCGGCCCGCACAAGAAGGTGCACGAGCTGTTCACGCGCCGCGTGATAGAGATGCAGACCCGCTTCGATGCAGGCGAGGACGTGGCCGCCGAGCTGCACGGCATGCTCTCGCGCTGGCTGTTCAACCACATCCGCAACGAAGACACCGGCTACGTGGATTCGGCCAAGGCCTATCTGCGCATGGCGCGCGAGTCCAGTCCTGCCGCCGAGAAGGAAAGGCTCAAGAACGAAGTGCTGCAGGAGCTGGAACTGCAGCGCAAGAAAAAGGGCTGGCTGGCACGGCTGCTCAATCGCTGATCACCCTCTCCCCTTGCAGCGCACCAAGAAAAACGGCTCCCGAGGGAGCCGTTGACGTTTCACCCGGCGAAGGGCCGAGCGGCCCGGTGATTACTCGCGCACCACCAGCACCGGCACGCGCACGGCGCCCAGCACGCGCTGGGTCACGCTGCCCAGCATCAGCTTTTCCAGGCCACGGCGGCCTTGCGAGCCCATGATGATCAGGTCGGCGCCCGTGCTCTCGAGCACGCGCACGATGCCTTCGTGCACCGCATGGCCTTCGCCCACCACGGTGGTGGCGGTGATGCCGGCCTCGTCGGTGATCTTCTTGACGGCATCCAGCGTGGTGTTGGCCTCGGCCGTGGCCGCGCTCAGGTACTGCGACTGGCCGTAGGCGAAGTCGGCGCCCACGCCCGTGAATGGATAGGGGTCCACCACGTAGACCGCCGTCAGCGTGCTGCCAAAGGCCTTGGCCAGCTCCACGCCCTTGTGAACCGCCAGCATCGAGCTGTTGGAGCCGTCCACGGGAACCAGGATGTGCTTGAACATGCGTTTTCTCCTTTGTGCTTGGCCGCCGTCAACAATCGGGGGCGGCCGGGTCGATGAACCAAAGTGTGCGCCCATCATGCGCCAGCGTCTTGAGCTGCATCAATCCTTGCGGCGACGCGTCAGCTCCGAGCCCTGGAAACCCTGGCGGCGATAGGTCAGCACCAGGGTATCGCGCACGCCGCCCGGCTGCTCTGGCTGGATGGGCGTGGTCTCATGGATCATGCGGGCATCGTCCAGCAGCATCACCGACCAGGGCTCGGTCAGCGTGAAGCGCTGGCCGCTGGGGCCCGTGGCCTCGAAGATGCGTGTCTCGCCGCCCTTCACGCCCTCGCGCCCGACCAGGATCACGGCCACCAGGTCCACGCCGTCGCGGTGCGCGCCTTCGGGCGTGGGCCGGCCAATGCCGTCCGTGGTGTCGATGCGGAACTGGTGGGACTCGATGAACCAGCGCTCGTGCTGCACATCATCACCCTGGGCGCAGAACACCTGGTCGGACAGGCCCGCCAGCGCCAGCAGCAGCCGGCTCCAGGTGGCGCTTTGCGCCGTGGCGTCGCGCATGGGATCGAACATGCGCAGCATGCCGCCATGCAGGGCGTTGTATTCCACCGGCTGCCAGTGCGCGCGGTGCTCCACCTGCTGCAGCCCGTCCTCCCCGGCGATGAAGCAGGAATGGCGGCGGCGCCGGTAGCGCCCGCCGTCCTTCAGAAAGGCATCTGGCGGCAGCTGGGCCCAGTCGGCATCGAGCGCATGCAGCTCGGTCAATGACACGCTTGCCCAGGCCGCGAATTCATCGGGGCGCAGCACCGCATAGCCTGCGTCGCGCAGCGACTGCGCTGCATTCTGGGGGGCGATATAGGGAGGGGGAAACGTGATGTGCGCCATAACCCGACAAGCTTACTCCTCGCCCGCACCCGTCCGGGCGAGGCGGGCTGCAAATTTGCGCAATGCTGTGGCGACAGACGCGCATCAATGCGGGCGCAGCCTCGGCGGCGCGCGGGGCCTCACACCGGTTCTCACACCAGCGGCAGCCCCACATAGTTCTCCGCCAGCGAGGTCGAGCCTGCGCGGGAGTTGACGATGTAGTCCAGTTCCGCCTCCTGCACCTTGGTGTCGAAGCCGCCTGCATCGGGGAAGCGGTGCATGAGCGAGGTCATCCACCACGAAAAACGCTCGGCCTTCCAGACGCGGCGCAGGCATTGCTCGGAGTAGCCGTCGATGCCTTCGGGCGCCTTGTCGCGGTAGTACTGCGCGAAGGCGCTGGACAGGTAGCCCACGTCCGAGGCGGCCAGGTTCAGGCCCTTGGCGCCTGTGGGCGGCACGATGTGGGCCGCGTCGCCGGCAAGGAACAGGCGGCCGAAGCGCATGGGCTCGGTCACGAAGCTGCGCAGCGGGGCAATGCTCTTTTCCAGCGAGGGGCCGGTCACCAGGCGCTCGCGGGCCTCGGGGTCCAGGCGCAGGCGCAGTTCGTTCCAGAAGGCCTCGTCGCTCCAGTCCTCGACCTTTTCGGTCAGCGGCACCTGCAGGTAGTAGCGGCTGCGCGTGGCGCTGCGCTGGCTGCACAGTGCGAATCCGCGCTCGGTCTGGGCGTAGATCAGTTCGTGCGAGACGGGCGGCGTGTCCGACAGCAGGCCCAGCCAGCCAAAGGGGTAGACCTTCTCGAAGGTGCGCACCTTGTCCTGGGGCACGCTGGCGCGGCAGATGCCATGAAAGCCGTCGCAGCCGGCGATGAAGTCGCATTGCAGCTCATGGACCTGGCCGTCCTTCTCATAGCGCACGACGGGGCTGTCGCCATCGAAGCCCACGGGCTGCACGTTGCTGGCCTCGTAGACCGTGGTCAGGCCCTCGGCGGCGCGCACTTCCATCAGGTCGCGCGTGACCTCGGTCTGGCCGTAGACCATGACGCGCTTGCCGCCGGTCAGGCCATGCAGGTCGATGCGGTGGCGCTGGCCGCCGAACAGCAGCTCGATGCCGTCGTGCGGCAGGCCTTCTGCGCGCATGCGGGCGTCGGCACCGGCCTGCTCCAGCAGGTCCACGGTGACCTGTTCCAGCACGCCGGCACGGATGCGGCCCAGCACGTAGTCGGCGCTGCGCTGCTCGATGATGACGTTGTCTATGCCTGCGCGGTACAGCAGCTGGCCGAGAAGCAGGCCGGCAGGGCCTGCACCGATGATGGCGACTTGGGTGCGCATTGATTTGTCTCCGTTGCGTTGTTCGATGTCATGGCCGGTTCATGCCATGGCCTGCGCCCAAGATTAGTTTTGAGGCAGCGCAAAGACGAGGGGCTGCAGCACGCGTTGCGCGGTGATCGCGCAATCTGCGCGACAATCGCGCACTACCTGCATGCCCGCCCTCCCCGCCCATGAACCAGCCTTTTCCCATCGACCCGGATGACTTCATCGCCGGACTGGCCAAGGGCCTGGCCGTGCTGGAGAGCTTCGACACCGAGCGCCAGCGCCTGAACGCCACCATGGCGGCCGAGCGCTCTGGCATCACGCGCACGGCCGCGCGCCGCCATCTGCTGACCTTGACGCACCTGGGTTATCTGGAGACGGACGGCAGCCATTTCTGGCTGGCGCCCAAGGTGCTGCGGCTGTCGGGCAGCTACCTGGCCTCGGCGCGGCTGCCGCGCATCGTCCAGCCCGTGCTCTACCGGCTGGCGGCGCAGACCCAGTTGTCGTTTTCCTGCGTGGTGCGCGATGGCCACGAGGTGGTCATCGTCGCGCGCAGCGCCCTGCACGAGCGCGGCCAGCGCCTCATGGCCCACGGGCTGCACCTGGGCAGCCGCCTGCCCGCCCATGCCACCTCCACGGGCCGTGTGCTGCTGGCCGCCCTGCCTGCGGCCGAGCTCAGGCAATGGCTGGCATCGCACGATCTGCGGCGCCTGACCGCCCACACGGTCACCGACAGCGCCGCGCTGGAAGGCGTGCTGGACGAAGTGCGCCGACAGGACTTCTGCCTGGCCCTGGAAGAGCATGAGCTGGCCGTGCAGGCCCTGGCCGTGCCGTTGCGCAACATGGAGGGCCGCACGGTGGCCGCGCTCAACATCGTGACCTCGCCCCAGCGCATGGCGCCCGCCGACATGGCGGCCGAGCTGCTGCCGCTGCTGCAGGAGGCGGCGCGGGAGCTGCGGCCGCTGCTCTGAGGCCTGCTGACCTGCGACCTGCCGCGGTCGCTGCAACCGCTCAGAGCGGCGCGCACACCAGCCGGCTCAGTTCGCGCAGGGCCAGCGAGGTCTTGCGGATCAGCGGCGTGGCCTTTTTCTTGGCCGACTGCGCCAGGCACAGCGTGCTCACCACATGGGGCGACTCGATGGGAATGCCCACCAGCTCGGCATCGGTCAGGTGGCTGCGCATGGCGCTGTCGGTCAGCGCGGCGTAGCCGTAGCCGCCGCGCACCAGGTCCAGGATGGCCGGCACGCTGGACACTTCCCAGACCACGTTGAGCTTGACCTGGGACAGCGTGGCCTGCGCTTCCATCAGCTTGCGGAAGATCTGGCCGTGCTGCGGCATGATCAACGGAAACTGCGACAGCTCGTCAAAGCGCACGCCGCTGCGCCCGCCCAGGGTGCGCGCCGGGCCGATCAGGCACAGGCGCTCTTCCAGCACGGGCGTGACCTCGATGTGCGGATGCGGCTCGGGCGTATAGACCAGGCCCAGGTCCATGCGGCCCGAGGTCAGCCATTCGGCGATGTTCATGGAAAAGCCCTCGACCACGGCCAGGCGGGCCTTGGGCATGTCCTTGCTGAACAGGTCGATCAGCGGCAGCGTCAGGCGCCGCGCCAGGCTGGGCGGCAGGCCCACCACGATGCGGCCCACGGGCTCGTCGCGCTGGCTGCCCAGATCCTCCTTGGCCAGCGCCACACGCTGCATGATGGCGTGGCCGTGCTCCAGCAGGCGGCGGCCCGCGTCGGTCAGCGTCACGCCGCGGCCGGTGCGGATCAGCAGGGTTTCGCGCAGCTCGGTCTCCAGCGCCCGCACCTGGCGGCTCAGTGCGGGCTGGGCCGTCTCCAGCAGCACGGCCGCCTTGCTGAAGCTGCCGGTCTCGGCCACATGCACAAAGGTCTCTATCTGCTGCAAATTCATGTTCTATCGTCTCCTCACTTATGCCATTTTGCTATAGCTGCTAGCGGCGGCGATGGCTAGGTGCTTTGCGGCGAACTGACACAATGCGGCGACTGGATCATCCAGCCGCTCCCGCAAGAGAGCGTAAAAAACAAGAGCGGCCCGTGCATTCCCGGCATAGGGCCAAGCCACCCAGCAAGCCCAACAGCGACTCGGAGACAAACCATGAAAGACAGCGCCTTCAGCATCAATCGCCGCCAGGCGGGCCTCGCCCTTGGCGCCCTGGCCCTGGGCGCGCTGGCGCCCGCGCGTGCCCAGTCGGGTGCCGCCGCCAACTGGCCCACCAAGCAGGTGCGCATCATCAATCCGTTCCCCGTGGGCGGCGGGCCGGACGGCACTTCGCGCCTGGTGGCCGACAAGCTGGCGCGCCTGTGGAACCAGCCCGTCATCGTGGAAAACCGCCCCGGCGGCAACGGCTTCATCGCCATCGAGGCCTTCAAGCGCGGCGCCACCGACGGCACGGACATCATCCAGCTGGACAACGTCCACCTGGCCGCCTATCCCCATCTGTTCAAGAAGCTGCCCTACAACATCGACAAGGACTTCGAGGTCGTCCTGCCGCTGTTTCGCACCTTCTTCTTCGTCTGCGTGCCGGTCAACAGCCCCTACAAAACCGTGGCCGACCTGATTGCCGACGCCAAGGCGCGCCCCGGCAAGCTGAACTACGGCTCGTGGTCCGTGGGCAACCCGGTGCACCTGGGCTCGGCCCTGCTGGAGTCGCTGACGGGCACCAAGATGGAACACGTCATCTACAAAGAAACCAGCCAGCTGTACACCAGCGTGGCCACGGGCGAGCTGGCCTTTGCCTTGGGCTCCTCGGGCACGGCCGGCCCGCTGATGCGTTCGGGCAAGCTGCGCTTCCTGGCCGTGCTGGCACCCCATCGCCTCAAGGGCTATGAAGACGTGCCCACCGTGGCCGAGTCCGGCGGCCCGGCCGACGCCGTGGTCACCGGCTGGAATGCCTTTGCCGTCTCCAAGTCCACGCCGCCCGCCGTGGTCGAGAAGATCCGCCAGGACACCATGAAAGTCCTGCGCGAACCCGACATCCAGCCCAAGTTCCAGACCTTCGGCTACGAGAACTACTTCCCCACGCCCGAGGAGTTCAAGGCCTTCATCGTCGAAGAGAACAAGCGCTTTGGCGACGTGATCCGCCGCGCCAAGATCGAGCTGTAAGCCACAGGCCACAGCAGGCCGCAGACGCAAAAAAGCCGCCGTGCCGCAAGGCCGGCGGCTTTTTTCATGCCGTCTTCAGCGCGACAGCCCGCGCGCCGCAATCGGCCACAGCGCGTGCACCACGCCGTCGTGCAACACCACCAGCTCGTCGTGCAGGTTGAATGTCGGGTCCACGTGCGAGGGCAGAAGCTGCAGCACGCTGCCCAGGGCGGGCGCCTGGGCGCCCGGCTCCACGCGCACCACGCTGTGCTCGTCGTTGATGGCCACGCAGCGCAGGCCCGGCGTGCCGTACATGGCAGGCGGCCCGCATTCGGCCGAGGTGGACTTCAGGCCCACGTCCAGGATGACGCGGTCCGGCGCGGGCGTGCTCATCACCGTGGACAGCAGGAACAGGCTGCTGCGAAAGGCCAGCGCCCCGTCCCACTCGTTGGCGCCGTAGTCGCCATCCATGAAGGCATAGGAGCCCGGCTGCAACTCGGTGTAGACGCCGCTGGCCGCGTCGAACTCCACGCTGCCCGTGCCGCCGCCCGTGATGGTGTGGCAGGCCATGCCGTTGTCGCGCAGCAGTTGCGCGCATGCCGCCGCCTGGCGCGCCGCCTCCCGGCAGACCTGCGCACGCTCTTCGCGGCTGCGCCGGTGCTGCACCGCGCCGTGGTAGGCCTGTAGGCCTGCGAAATTCACGCCCGGCAGGTCATGCGCCTGCCGCGCCAGGGCCAGCACGGCCTCGGGGCCCGTGACGCCGCAGCGGCCCTGGCCCACGTCCACTTCCACCAGCACGTCGATCTCCACGCCCGCCTGCGACATGGCCCCGGACAACTGCACCAGGTTGGCCGCGTTGTCCACGCACACCGCCATGCGCGCACTGCGCGCCAGCCGGGCCAGCAGCGCGTGCTTGGCGGGTCCCACGACCTCGTTGCTGATCAGGATGTCGCGCACGCCGGCCGCCACAAAGGGCACGGCCTCGCTCACCTTCTGGCAGCAGATGCCGCGCGCGCCCAGCGCCAGCTGGCGCAGCGCGATCTGCGGGCACTTGTGCGCCTTGGCATGCGGGCGCAGCGCCACGCCGTGGCGGTCGGCCCAGTCCTGCATGGTGCGCAGGTTGGCGTCGAAGACGGTCAGGTCCAGCGCCAGGCTGGGTGTATCGACCCGGTCGAGCGGATCGCCGGGCCGTGCGGCAGGCTCCATTGCCAGGCCGCTGGAGTCATCGTGCAGGGGCATGGGGCTGTGCCTCATTCCTGCGGGGGCGCGTATTGGGCGATGACCTCGGCCTCGGTCATGGTCGGCGTCTGGTTGGCGAAGTCGTAGTAGCCGGGCTTCTTGTCGATGTAGATCTGCGTGGCCAGCTCGAAGTCCTGCGACTCGAAGGCGCCGGCCGGCACAAAGTACTCGCCCGTGGCGTGCAGCCGGTAGTACAGGTGCGTGCCGCACTGCTTGCAGAAGGCGCGCTCGGCCCATTCGGAGGATGCATAGGTGCCGATGTGCTCGCCGCCCTCGAACTTCACATCGGGCCCGCAATGCACCGCCAGCATGGGGCCGCCGCCCCAGCGCCGGCAGTACCCACAGTGGCAGGCCCCGATTTCCCGGGCCTGGGGAGAGACAAAGCTGACTGCGCCGCAAAGACAGTGACCGTTCATGGTGCGTGGACCTTTCCGTGGGTTGCAAGTAGCTGTGATTATTCACAGGTGCCGCGCATCATAGGCGATGGCGCAGCGCCTGCAAACCGCGGCGCCCTACACTGCGCGCCATGCAGCTTTTTCACTTCAGCGAAGACGGAGATATCCGGCAATTCCAGCCCCGCCCGGTCCTGAAGGCGGCACCCCGCCGCCAGGGACAGGAATGGCTCAACGGCCCCCTGGTGTGGGCCATCGCCCATACGCATCAGCGGCTGTACCTGTTTCCGCGCGAATGCCCGCGCATCGTCATATGGCCGCACGAGCACAGCACCCGCGAAGACAGGGCCCAATGGCTGAACGCCCTGCCCGCCGCAGCGCTGGCCGTGGCCTATGTGGAGACCGCCTGGGCCGCGCGCCTGCAAGCGGCCCGGATACACCGGTACGAGCTGCCAGCCGATACGTTTGAAAGTCTGGAGGACGCCGGCATGTACGTGAGCCGGCAGGCCGTGCAGCCCCTGCGCCGGGACCTGCTGGTCGATCTGCCGCAAGCGCTAGCGGAATGCGGCACCGAGCTGCGCATCGTCGATTCGCTGCAGCCGCTGCGCGGCGTCTGGGACAGCTCGCTGCATGCCAGCGGCATACGGCTGCGCAATGCGGCCAGCTGGGCCTGAGCGCACTTGCATTCAAAGACCAACGCCTCTTTCCAACATGCCCCGCAATGACAACCGCCTCAAGGTCCTCTTCGTCTGCAGCCGCAACCAGTGGCGCAGCCCCACGGCAGAGCAGGTCTGGCGCAGGCACCCTGCCTTGCAGGTGCGCTCGGGCGGCACCAGTGCGGGCGCCCGCCACCGCGTGTCGGCCGACGATGTGGCCTGGGCCGACGTGATTCTCGTGATGGAGGAAAGGCACCAGTCCCGCCTCAAGGCCGATTTCGGCCGGCTGCTGGCGCAAAAGCGCGTGCATGTGCTCGATATCCCTGACGAGTACCGCTACATGGACCCCGAGCTGGTGGACATGCTGCAGACCGCCGTCAGCGCACTGCTGCAACTGGACTGAGCGCCGGACGCCACGGCGACGGCAACCATAGGCAAGCACGTAGGCAAAAACAGTCAATTGCATTCGGACGTACGCTATAGTAACGAACGGTATCAAAAGCACGGTCTGCCGTATGACAAATGGACGACTGGATACCCTCCAGGAGGACCCCCAACCGAGGCTGAAATGCACGATGCCATCACCAACCCCACGCAAGCTGCGGTGACCCCGGTGGCGCCAGCCCCCCTGGAAATACCCGATTACGAACTGCTGGAAACCTTGGGATCGGGTGGCTACGGCACCGTCTACCGCGCGCGCCACCGGCGCACGGGTGCATCGGTGGCCATCAAGGTCGTCAGGCTGCAGGAAGGCGGCCGCCAGGTGGAGCGCTTCCACCGCGAGACCATGCTGTGCGCGTCCCTGCACCATCCGCACATCGTCCAGTTGCTGGACAAGGGCGAGCAAGGCGACTGTGTCTACGGCGTCTTCGAGTATGTGCCCGGCGAGACCCTCAAAAGCCTGATCCGCCGCCAGGGCGTGCTGACTGCCGCCGAGGCCGGCCGCCTCATGGCCGAGGTGCTCGATGCGCTGGACTGCGCGCATGCCGCCGGTATCGTGCACCGCGACCTCAAGCCCGACAACGTGATGGTCACCTCCACGGGCGCCGTGCGTCACGCCATGGTGCTGGACTTCGGCATCGGCACCGTCATTCCCCAGTTTGCCGGCCCGCAGGTCTCGCAGCTCACCATGGGCGACGAGTGCCTGGGCACGCCGGCCTACAGCGCGCCCGAGCAGCTGCGCGGCGAGCCGCCCAGCGCCCGCACCGACCTGTATGCCTGGGGGCTGATGTTCCTCGAATGCCTGACGGGCACGCCCGCCGTGCAGGGCGCCTCGGTGGCCGAGATCGTGCACCGCCAGCTCAGCCCGCAGGAAGTGCAGCTGCCGCCCGCCATCTCCACCCACCCCATCGCCACCTTGCTGCGCAAGGCGCTCAAGAAGCGGCCTGCGGAGCGCAGCGACTCGGCGGCGGCCCTGCTCAGGGACCTCATGCGCGTGCGGCTGGACGATCTGGTGGGCCAGTTGCCCGCCGCCGCCCAGGTGCAGCAGGCGGACCTGACACGCACCGTGGCCACCACACGCGTGTTCTCCGAAGTGCGCCAGCTCACCGTGCTGTGCTGCAGCGTCTCCCTGTGGCCGGGCAGCGACATCCACGGCATGGACAGCGCGGCACGCACCGCAGGCCAGCCCTCGCAGGGGCTGAACATCGAAGACATCGAACTGCTGCAGCGCGAGGAACTCACGCTGTTCTCCGACGTTGCCACCCGGCGCGGAGGCATGCTGGCGGGCACGCTGGGCGACCGCATGCTGGTGCTCTTCGGCTACCCGCACACCAGCGACACCGATGCCCGCCAGGCCGGCATGACGGCGCAGGAGCTGCTGACGCTCAGCCGCAGCCGCGCGGCCGCCATCGAGCAGGTCCACGGACTGCACCTCGGAATCCGCATGGGCCTGCACACCGGCATGGCCGTGGTGGTCGGCGGCGAAGCACCCTCGGGCCATGCCGTCAACGTGGCCATGCGGCTGGAGGCCATCGCCGATGCGGGCACCCTGCTGGCCAGCGAAAGCAGCCATCGCCTGCTGGCCCGCCATGCGCGCTTCGAGAAAGCCGGCAGCCTGCGCCTGCCCGGCCAGCCCACGGGCATGCAGACCTATCGCCTGGAGCTGGAGCAGCCGGCCGAGCCACTGCCAGGGCCTGTGTCCGATGCGGCCTTGCAGTGCATAGGCCGCGAACCCGAACTGCAGCGCCTGAACGACGCATGGGCGCGGGCCCGCGAAGCCGGGGGCAATGCGCTGTGGATTCGCGGCGAGCCGGGCATCGGCAAATCCTGCCTGGCCGACATGCTGCTCGTCCACGCCAGGACACAGGGCGCGAACACCGTGGTGCTGCAATGCCAGCCCGAGCACCGCAACACCGCGCTGACCCCTTTCCTGGGCCTGATACGGCAGCGGCTGGAGGCGGCCGATCCCCCGCAGGACCACCGCGAGCAGATGCGCGAAGCCCTGCGCGCCGCAGGCTGCGATGCCGAGGCCGCCCTGCCCATTCTGTGCGCCTGGCTCTCGCTGCCCCTGGGCGACTGCGAGCCCAGCCGCATCTCGGCCGTCATGCAAAGGGCGCTGCTGCTGCAGTCCACCGCGCAATGGCTGCTGCACATGTCCGAAGCCGAGCCCTTGCTGCTGGTCGTCGAAGACGTGCACTGGGCCGACCCCACCAGCATCGAACTGCTGGAGCAACTGGTAGCGCGCCTGCCCGGGCGGCGCGTGCTGCTGGTGCTGACGGCGCGGCCGCAGTGGCAGCCGCCCGAAGGCCTGCAGGCCGAGTGCGTGGACGTGCGGCGCCTGGAAGACGCGCAGGCCACCGAGCTGGCCCGCCAGACGCTGGCGCCGCGCAGACTCAGCCCCGCCGTGATCCGCCACGTGGTGGAGCGCACCGACGGCGTGCCGCTGTTCATCCAGGAAATGGCGCGCATGCTGCTGGACGCCCACCTGGTGGAGCAGGACGGCGTCTGGGACTTTCGCCATGCCGGGCTGCCGGCCGCCATTCCGCTGACCCTGCGCGACTCGCTGGTCAGCCGCTTTGACCGCATCGGCCCTCTCAAGCCGCTGCTGCAACTGGCCGCCACCATGGGCCGGCACTTCGACTTCGGCCTGCTGTGCGCCTGCGTGGAACGCCCGCAAGGTGAGGTCGAACAGGAACTGGCGCAACTGGGCCAGGCCGGCCTGGTCATTGCCGATGAACGTGCGGGCGCCGGCGCCTTCATGTTCCGCCACGCGCTGATCCGCGACACGGCCTACGAATGCATGCTGGCATCGCAGCGCCGGCTGCTGCACCGCGACGTGGCCCTGGCCCTGATGCAGCACCAGCCCCAGCGCGTTGCCGCAGAACCCGCAGGCGTGGCCCAGCACTGGGCAGACGCGGGCGACCATGCCCAGGCCGTGGCGCTTGCGGTACGGCAGTTGCGCATCACGCAGCTGCGCTCGCTCAACGATGAAACCATTGCCTACGCGCGCCACATCGACGACTGGCTGCACCAGCTCCAGGGCGTGGCCCAGCGCGAGGCGCGGCTGGACGTCAACAGCTACGTGACCCAGGCGCTGATGAACAAGCACGGCTGGGCCCATGCCCAGGTGGTGGAAAGCATCGCGCTGTCGCAGGAGTTGCTGGCCGGCCCCGGCGCCAATGCGGTGGCCGACTACAAGCAGGTGCAGCACCTGTGGATGCTGATCACCTACCACCACGTGGCCAGTAACCGCGAGGAAGTGCGCCAGCTCAGCCACCGCCTGCTGGAGCAGGCCGTGCGCCAGCAGGACACGGGCGTACTGGTGGCCGCGCAGACCTACCTGGGCCTGGCCCACTACTCCGACGGCCGATTCGAGCAGGCCGAAGAAGCGCTGACCGACGCCATCACTCGCTACGACCCCGTGGCCCATGCCCACCATGCGGCCGAGTTCGGCTTCGACACGCGCGTCTGGGCCACCTGCGGGCGCGCCCTGGTGCGCTGGTTCGCCGGCTTCGACCAGGCCGCGCTGGCCGATGCGAACGACGCCGTGCGCCTGGCGCACGAGGTCTCGCACATCCCCTCCCTGAGCATGGCCCTGCTCTACCAGGCCCTGGTCCACCAGGCGCGTGGCGACAAGGAAAGCGCCTTGGCCACCACGGGCGAGCTGCTGGACATCACGGCCCGCTACGGCCTGCCCGCGTTCTCGGGCTATGCGGACATCATCCGCTGCTGGGCGCTGGGTGACAGCGCAGGCAGCGCCAGCGCCGAGGGCATTGAACGCGCCAGCGGCACGGCGCAGCTGCTCTGGGACATGGGCTGCCGCTACTGCCAGACCTACTACCGCTCCTTCGTCGCCGAAATGCTGGCGGCCAGCGGGCGCTGGGCCGAGGCCCTGGACAAGATCGACGAGTGCCTGCGCCTGGCCGACGTGCTGGACGAGCGGCTGCACAGCAGCGAGCTGCACCTGAAGAAGGCCCGCTTCCTGCTGGCCATGGGCGCCAACCACGCAGCCGTGCAGGACAGCCTGGCCCAGGCGGCAGGGACTGCGCGCACCGCCGGCAAGTACCGCACCGAAACCGAGGCGCTGGCCCTGTCGCAGGCCCTGGCACCCGCCAGGCCGGACGTGGCCGCGCGCCTGAGTGAGCTGGCCGCATTGCGGCCTGAACTGTCCGTGCACCTGTCCGGGCCCCTGCCCGGCCAGGTGCATTTTTCTTGAACCGAGGATGAAGTCACATGACCACCCAGCTGCAGAATACTGAACCGTTGCTCGCATTCCGCCTTGCCTATCTGCGGGCCATCGCCCGCTCCTGGCAGGATGACGCCTACCGCCGTGATCTGCTGGGGCAGCGCGACATCCAGCCCATGCTGCACCGCGACTTCAGCCTGCCGACCCAGTGGCCCCAGGTCGATGTGTCGCTGCGCCTGAGCGACGACCCCACCCAGCGAGCCGAATGGAAGCCCGTGCTCACGGCCGGCTGGATCGGTCCTGACGATGAATTCGTCATCGTCCTGCCCCAGGCGCCCCAGACCCATGCCTCCGAGGCGCTGGCCGCCTACTACCAGCTGTTCCCCAACTTCATGGGCATCAGCACCTCGTTCGAGGAACCGAGCAACGGCACGCTCAGGGCCGCCCTGCCCACGGGCCTGGGCATCCCCGGCGGCGGCCCGGACTCGCTGCTGGCCTTTGGCGGCGTGGTGCTGCGCGCCATCGCCCTGGCCTGGCAGTCGCCCGAGTTCCATGCAGAGCTGACGCGTGACGATGGCAAGGACAAGGCCCCCGTGCTGAGCCAATGGCTGGGCTACAACAACCCGTTCAACTTCCAGGTGCGTTTCGAGACCGAGCAGGCCTTCACCTGGGATGCGGCACGCGGCGAATGGAACCTGCAGCGCGCAGACGGCACGGCCATCAAGAACGGCATCGTGCTGAACTACCCGGTGGCACCCGCCGAGCAGGACCTGTGGGCCATCGCCCTCACCTCCTACAACAACACCGGTGACGCCTACCCCTTCACCTGCTGATACGGCACCGGCGCAGCTGCAAGGGGCCACGGCCACCTTGCTGCTGACGCTGGCGGCACGTGCCCGGGCGGCAGGTCCGGCAGCTTCCACGGAACTGCCGGACCTGCCGCCTTTTTCCGACCCCGAGGCGCGCCGCATTGCCGCCGCCCTGCCCCAGGCCAGCGAGGCCCATGCGGCCGACCCCGCCTTTGTACGCAGCGTGGTGCTGCGCTCGCAGCTGTTCGACCGGCTCACCACCGAATTTCTGACCACCCATCCGTCCGGCCTGTGCATTGCGCTGGGTGCAGGACTGTGCACGCGGCGCAACCGCCTGGCACCCGAGGCCGGCACCGCACGCTGGCTGAACGTGGACCTGCCAGACGCCATCGCCCTGCGCGCGCAATACATTGCAGGCCCTGAAGCCAACCTCGCCTGCTCCATCCTCGACACCTCCTGGCTGGACACCGCCGCCCTGCCCGGCAACCAGCCCGTTCTGGTGCTGCTGGAAGGCGTCTGCCCCTATCTTCCCCAGGCTGCGCTGGAGGCCATGCTGCAGCAGCTGGCCCAGCGCTTTGCCGCGCCCGGCAGCCCGCCGTGCACCGTCGTACTCGACCATGTGCACCCGGCCCTTGCGCGGCTGCCCATGCAGGTGGGCGGAATGCGCCTGCCCGTCGTCTCCGGCTTTGCGGACGGCGCGCAGATAGAGCGCATCCACCCCGCCATCCGCATCAGCCTGCAAGAGCACCTGTATGCCCGCTTCTCGCAGCAGCACCAGCTGTTCGAGACCGCCTTCCACGCCACCACCGGCCAGCACCCCTATGCCGTCGTCCGCCTTGAACTCGGAGCACAGCCTCTTGCCTGAGCCCACGGCCCCGGACCTGTTCGTCCACGCCTTTCGCTGGCACGAGAAATTCCTGCCGCCCGTGCAGCAGGGCGACCGCCTCTTGCTGGCCAGCGAACGCGACACCCTGGCCCTGGGCTCTGCCGCCGTGCTGGCGCTGAACGCCCCGCTGCAGGCCGGCACCAGCCTCATGCAGCACTGCGCCGCAGCGCCCGATGCGCCGCTTGCACAGATGCTGCACGCCCTGGGCGCCCTGCTGCGCCAGGGCCTGGTCCAGCCGGTGCTGCACAGCGACTTGAACGGCCACGGTTATCTGCAACCGGATTTCTCGGCCCCGCCCGTGCGCCTGCAGGCATCGGAGCAGATCGACATCGTCATGCTGACTGCAGCGCTGGACAGCACAGCTGCCTGCCGCTGGGCTGCGGCCGTTGCCGGGGCCGTGGCCACGCAGGCACCCGCCCCCGCCCCCACCCCCGCCCCCGCCCC
>NZ_BCZP01000021.1 GCF_001598795.1 Delftia acidovorans NBRC 14950
GTAGGGCTGCTTTTCGTAGATGCGCAGGATGGCGCCGTGGGCCACCACGCAGTACAGGCACTGGTTGGCCGCGCTGGTGGTGGTGACGATCATCTCGCGCTCGCCCTTGGTCAGGCTGCCTTCTTCCTTGAGCATGAGGGCATCGTGGTAGGCGAAGAAGGCGCGCCACTCGGCAGGGCGGCGCGCAAAGGCCAGGAAGACGTTGGGGATGAAGCCCGCCTTTTCCTGCACTTCAAGGATGCGGGTGCGGATGTCCTCGGGCAGGCTGGACAGTTCGGGCTGGGGGTAGCGGGCGGTGGCCATGTGTCTTGTCTCCTGGGTGTGGTGGTTGTCGTTGCGGGCCATGTTCGCATGGCCTGCGCTGCGCGGGGTGAACGCGCATGACAGCCTGTCTGCCGCCGAGGTTGCAGATTGCGCCCGGGCTCAGGCGGGCGCCATGTCCGGCTCAGGCCGTTGTGCAAACCAGTCGCCCAGAAAGCCGGTGAGCGCGCGGATTCTGGCCGACATCTCGCTACGCGTGGCGTGCACCAGGTAGATGTCGGCCGCAGGCAGCTGCCATTGGGGCAGGACCTCGCGCAGCGCGCCTGCGGCCAGCGGCGCGGCCACGTCCCAGAGCGAGCGCTGCAGGATGCCGTGGCCGTCCAGCGCCCAGGCCAGGGCTGCAGCGCCGTCGTTGGTGCTCATCACGCCGTTGACCTTGATGTTGTGCTCGTTCAGGCCCTGGCGCGTGCGCCGGCTCAGGCGCCAGCTGCCATAGGTTTCGTCGCTCTCGCGGATCACGATGCAGCGGTGGGCCTGCAGGTCGGCGGGCTGGCGCGGCTCGCCGTGGGCGTCCAGGTAGGAGGGCGCGGCGCACAGCACGCGGCGGTTGGGCAGCAGCAGGCGGGCGGTGAGGGCGGAGTCGGGCAGGGTGCCAAAGCGCACGACGGCGTCAAAGCCCTGCTCGACCAGGTTGACGGGCCTGTCCGTCAGTTGCAGTTGCACCTGCACCTCGGGATAGGCACGCGCAAAGGCCGACAGCGCGGGCGCCAGCCGCTGGCGGCCAAAGCCCAGCGTGCAGGCAATGGACAGCGGGCCGCGCGCCGTGGCGCGCGTGCCCGAGATGCTGCGCTCCAACGCCTCCAGGTCGGCCAGGATGCGCGCGCCGTCCAGCAGGTAGGCTTCGCCCTCGGGCGTCAGGTGGATGCGCCGTGTCGTGCGCTGCAGCAGGCGCACGCCCAGGCGCCGCTCCAGCAGGGACAGGCGGCGGCTGACGGCGGGCGGCGTCACGCCCATCTGCTGGGCCGCGGCGGCCAGGCTGCCTTCGCGGATCAGCAGCGAGAAGAAACGCAGGTCGGAAAAGCCGTCCATGGTGGATGCGGTGGATGGTTGATTCGTAAATTGAACTGATGGATCAATGCAGTATTTTGCTATTTATGCAGCCTGGTTTACTGATTAGCATGGCAGGCTGACAGTCATGAACAACGTAGAAGGAATCTCCGGGATGCACACAGATCCATGGATGCCGGGCCTGCGCCAGCAGCGCATCACGGTCGATGACGGGGTGGAGATCAACGCCTGGGTGGGCGGCCAGGGGCCGGCCCTGCTGCTGGTGCACGGCCACCCGCAGACCAGCGCCATCTGGCACCGCGTCGCGCCCCGGCTGGCGCAGCAGTTCACCGTGGTGCTGGCCGACCTGCGCGGCTATGGCGACTCCTCGCGCCCGGCCGGCGACCCCGAGCATGTGAACTACAGCAAGCGCACCATGGCCCGCGACCTGCTGCGGATGATGGCCCGGCTGGGCCATGAGCATTTCAGCGTGCTGGCGCATGACCGGGGCGCGCGCGTTGCGCACCGGCTGGCCATGGACTATCCCGCCAGCGTGCAGCGTCTGGTGCTGCTGGACATTGCGCCCACGCTGGCCATGTACGAGCAGACCGGCGAGGCCTTTGCGCGCGCCTACTGGCACTGGTTCTTCCTGATCCAGCCCGCGCCGCTGCCCGAGCGCCTGATCGAGGCCGACCCCGCCGCCTATGTGCGCGAGATCATGGGCCGGCGCAGCGCCGGCCTGGCGCCCTTCGATCCCCGGGCGCTGGCCGAGTACCAGCGCTGCCTGGCGCTGCCGGGCAGCGCGCACGGCATGTGCGAGGACTACCGCGCCTCGGCCGGCATCGACCTGGAGCATGACCGCGAAGACCGCCAGCTCGGGCGCAGGCTGTCCATGCCGCTGCTGGTGCTCTGGGGCGAGGAGGGCGTGGTGCACCGCTGCTTCGATCCGCTGCGCGAGTGGCAGCTCGTGGCCGACGATGTGCGCGGCCGGCCGCTGGCCTGCGGGCACTACATCGCCGAGGAGGCGCCCGATGCACTGCTGGACGCGGCCCTGCCATTTCTGCTGCAGGCCGGGTGAGTGCCGTCATTGGAGGCACTCGGTACGGCATTCGGGCAAGCCGGCAAAGAGGGGAAAGGTGCATTCACGCCATATCCGTGACGCCATATGCATGACGCCATAGCGTTTTCCTCCGAATTCAATTGGCATGCCAATCATGTGCGGCAATGGTAAGTAATTGAAAAATCCGGGTGCCTGTCTTGCGCGGGCAATGCCGGGGGCGCAGGTCCTGAAAACCGCTGCAGGCAAGGCCTGGCAAGCCCTGGGCAAGGGCCTGCGTCCATGCGTGCCTGCGACAGGAGGCATGGCTGCGTCAATGCGCAGCCCATTGCCGATCTGTGGTGAAACGCCGAACTGATACAGTCGCGCGGCCCGCCCGAGGGGGAGGGTCTTATTCATCACGGGATATTCACAATGAGCAACAAGAAAACCGTAGTGGCCGCTGCCGTGGCATTGGCCGTCGTGGGCTATGGAGGAACCACCTGGTATACCGGCCAGCGGGCCGAGGCTGGCTACAAGGAGGCCGTGGCCGAATTGCGCAAGGTGCTGGGCGAGAAAGTCGTCGTGACCGACGAGTACCACAAGGGATTCCTTTCCTCCCAGGCCAAGCTGGTGCTGCAGTGGCCTGCGGCGCAAGCTCAGGCAGCCGATGCGGCTGAAACGGCTGACGCGGCAAAAGCAGCCGACACAGCTGAAGCGCCCGCCGCCGCAGAACCGGTCGCTGCGTCCAAGCCCGTGCGCCTGGTGGTGGACACCACGGTGCGCCACGGCCCGCTGGCCGGTGGCCGACTGGCGGCAGCGGTTTCCGAGACGCGCTTTGCGCTCGACGGCCTGGACGAAAAGAGCACGCAGATGCTGGCCAAGGCCGCAGCCCCCACGCTGACCAGCGTGCACCACTTCACGGGCGGCCAGGATGTGCGCCTGCTGCTGCCCGCCGGCGAGCTGGGCGACCAGGAAGTCACCATGCGCTGGCAGGAAATGGTGCTGGACACGGCCCTGGGCGGTGGCAGCGTCAAGGGCACCTGGCGCTGGCCCGAGGTGGCCCTGCTGGGCCTGCCCAGCCGCGACAAGTCCATGGGCGTGGAAGAGGAAGAGGGCGAGGAGGAGGAATCCGACAACGACGAGGCCCTTCCCACCCAGCCGGCCGCAGTGCCGGTGGAGCGCACTAGCATCATGCTCACGGGCCTGGAGAGCAGCTTCGAGAACAAGGTCATCGACGGCCTGTGGGGCTTGGGCCCCGGCAAGGCCAGCGTGCGCATCGCCCGCTTCGGCATGAGCAGCACGCCCGCCGAAGGCGGCGAGGCCAAGACGCTGCTGGACCTCAAGAACGTGGACGGCAGCTCGGTCATCGAGTCCGACAAGACCACGCTGGGCATGACCACCCAGGTCAAGGGCACGGGCCGCATCGGCCCCATCGATTTCGAGTCCGTGGGCTACGAGGAAAAGATCCAGCGCCTGGACATCGAGGCCCTGCGCGGCTTCCAGCGCGTCATGGTCGAGGGCTACCGCAAGGAGGGCCTGGCCAAGGCGCTGGAATCGCTGGAAGAGCAGGGCATGGGCGTGCTGATGCAGAACGCCCCGCGCCTGGTGGCGGCCCTGCCGGCCTACTCCATGAAGCTGCAGGCCACCTACCAGGGCCAGACCGGCCACCTGGAGTACGGCGCCGAAGTGCAAAGCGCGCCCACGCAGGAGCAGGTCGCCCAGGCCGGCTGGATGCCGGCGCTGCTCAAGACCTCGGCACTGCAGGCCAATGCCAGCCTGCCCAAGGCCTGGCTGGAGCCGCTGCTCAAGGCATCGGGCAAGCCCGATGTCTCGGCCGAGGACGTGGAGGGCATGCTGGGCATGGCCCAGGCCACGGGCTATGCCCGCCTGGAAGGCGACAAGCTGGTCAGCGCGCTCAAGATGCAGGCCGGCCAGGTCACGCTCAACGGCAAGCCCATCGCCCTGCCCATGGGCGCGCTGCAGTAAGCGGCCATCCACCTTCCGGGCGTCGCCCCGGAAGGTGGTCTCAGGGATGCCACTGGCTGGCGCGCACCACAGGGGCCTGTGTGCTGGCGCTGCCCGCCAGCGCATAGGACAGCTGGTTGGCCGCCGCCACCACCGTCTGCGCCATGGCTTCCAGCCGGGACTCGGGCAGGCGCGATGCCGGCCCGGAGATGCACACGGACCCCATCAGCCGCCAGTGCATGCCGAACACCGGCGCCGACACCGTGGCCACGCCCTGTTCGCGCTCGCCGATGGACCAGTGGTAGCCGCGCTGGCGGATCTGCTCGTACACCGGCCCCGGTTCGCCTGAAAAGGCCAGGATCACGCGCCCCGGCGAGCCCTGGTCCAGCGGCAGCCCCTCGCCCATGCGCGCATGGTGGCGCAGCGCCTGCGGCCCTTCCACGCGCACGAGGCAGGTGCGCACATTGCCTTCGCGCACATAGAAGGCCGCGCTCTCGCCGCTGGCCTGCGTGAGCGCGCGCAGCGCGGGCTCCAGCACGTTCTGCACATCAAAGCCCGCCTGGTAGCGCGCACCCAGCCAGCCTGCGGCCGGGCCCAGGCGCCAGTCCCCATCGTCCCTTTGCACCATGAAGCCCGACTGCGCCAGCGTGCGCGCCAGCCGCAGCACCGTGGTCTTGTGCAGCGCGCAGCGCCGGCTCAGTTCCGCCAGGGACAGGTGCGACTCTCCGAGGGCGAAGGCGCCAAGCAGCTGCAAGGCACGCGTGACGGCGATGACGCCGCCGTCCTTGGCCGGGCTGGCCTTGTCATCGGATGTCTGCGCCGGGGAAGGGGTGCTGGGGGGCTTGTTCATGGTGCAAGGCATGCAATTGGTTGCGCTGTATGAAACGGCATTGTATGGGTTGAAACGTTTTCATAAAGTTCGTCCCACGCACCGCAGCCATGCGGGCGTTGGACACAACAAACGGAGACAAACCGCCATGCCGATTCCCTCGCTTTCGCGTTGCCTCAACGCACGCCTTCTTGCCGCCCTGGTCGGCGTTGCCGCCATCGTGCCCATGGGTGCTGCACAGGCCCAGGACACCTATCCCCGCAAGCCCATCCGCCTGGTCGTGCCGTTTCCGCCCGGTGGCGGCACGGACATGATCGCGCGCACCGTGGCCCAGCGGCTGGCGGACCACAACAAGTGGACCGTGGTGGTGGACAACCGGCCCGGCGCCGGCGGCAACCTGGGCGTGGATGCCGTGGCCAAGGCCGCGCCGGACGGCCATACCCTGGTCATGGGCCAGACCAGCAACCTGGCCATCAACCCCTCGCTGTACGCCAAGCTGCCCTATGACCCGCTGAAGGACCTGGTGCCCGTGGCGCTGGTGTCTTCCGCGCCCATCGTGATGGCCGCGCCCGCCAACTCGCCCTACAAGACCTTTGACGACCTGGTCAAGGCCGCCAAGGCCAAGCCCGACGGCCTCACGCTGGGCTACTCGGGCAACGGCACGGTGGCGCACCTGGCCGGCGAACTGGCCGAGAACGCGGCCGGCATCAAGCTGCGCCATGTGCCCTACAAGGGCGCGGCCCAGGCCATGACCGACCTGGTGGGCGGGCAGATCGATTTCTACATGTCCGCCGTGCCCACGCTGCTGGGCCAGGTGCGCAACGGCAAGCTGCGCGCGGTGATGGTCACCTCGCTCAAGCGCTCCGACCAGCTGCCGCAGACGCCCACGCTGGCCGAGTCGGGCTACAAGGACTTCGAGGCCGTCACCTGGTTCGGCGTGCTGGCCCCGGCCGGGACGCCCCAGGCCATCGTGCAGCAGCTGAACAAGGCCATCAACGACGCGCTGCTGGTGCCCGAGGTGGCCGAGAAGCTGCGCTCCGAAGGCGGCGAGGTGCTGGGCGGCTCGTCCGAGAAGTTCGCCGCGCTGCTGCGCGCCGAGGTGCCGCGCTGGGCACGCATCGTCAAGGACTCGGGCGCCAGCCTGGACTGAGACCGGGGGGCAGGGGCGCCAGCCCTTTCGCTTCCTCCGCGCTTCCTCCTCCCTTCCTTTTTCTTCCTCCATCGAGATCTCGCCATGGACTGCGACAGCCTTGCCGTGCCCGTCCGTTTCTCGCAGGGCAGCGCCCGGCCCCGTGCCACGCTGCCCCCGGATGCCTGCGACTGCCATGTGCATGTCTATGACGGCCGCTACCCGGCAACCCCGGGCGCGCGGCTGCTGCCGCCCGACGCCTCGGCCGGCGACTACCGCGCGCTGCAGCGGCGCCTGGGCACCTCGCGCTGCGTGCTGGTCACGCCGTCCACCTATGGCAGCGACAACCGCTGCATGTTGGATGGGCTGGCCGCCCTCGGCCCGCAGGCGCGGGGCGTGGCCGTGATCGATGGCAGCGAAAGCGATGACCAACTGCAGCGCCTGCACGGCCTGGGCGTGCGCGGCGTGCGGCTGAACCTGTCGCTGGGCGTGACGGGCACGGCCGAGCTGCTGGTGCCACTGGCCCGCCGCATCGCGCCGCTGGGCTGGCACCTGCAGCTGCTGATGGCGCCGGACCTGCTGGCGTCCCTGGCCGGCGTGCTGCGGCTCTTGCCGGTGCCGCTGGTGTTCGACCACTTCGGCCGCATTGCCCCGGTGCAGGCGGGGCGCCATGCGGGCCATGCGCTGCTGCTGGAGCTGCTGGAGGGCGGCAGGGCCTGGGTCAAGTTGTCCGGCGGCTACATCGTCAGCGCGCTGCAGTCGGTTGAAGACCCGGCGCTGGACGCCCTGGCCGCCAGCTATCTGCGCTGCGCGCCCGAGCGCGTGCTGTGGGGCAGCGACTGGCCGCATGTCAGCGCCTCGGCAGGCATGCAGCCCCTGCCCGATGACGCCCGCCAGATCGACCGCCTGGCCGACTGGACCTCCCATGCCGGCGGTGCCGCCACGCTGCAGCGCGTGCTGGTGGACAACCCCCGGGCGCTGTACGGCTTCGAGACCGCAGCGCCGCCATCGCTTTGCACACAAGCAGGAGACAAACCATGAACACTTTCCATCCCGCGCGCCGCGCACTGTTGGCCGCAGGCGGCGCCGCCCTGCTGGGGCCGCTGTGCAGCCCCGCCGCCCAGGCGCAGCCCGCATGGCCGGCAGGCAAGCTCATCACCTGGGTTGTGCCCTATCCGCCCGGCGGCAGCACCGATGTGCTGGGCCGCCAGGTGGCACTGCAACTGGGCAAGGCCCTGGGCAGCACCGTGATCGTGGACAACCGCGCGGGCGCCACGGGCACCATCGGCGCGGCCTATGTGGCCAAGGCGGCGCCGGACGGCCACACGCTGCTGGGCACCTCCATCGGCCCGCAGGCGATCGCGCCCCACCTCATGGGCAAGCTGCCCTATGACCCGATTGCGGGCTTCGAGCCGGTCATCACCATAGGCACCATCCCCCATTTGCTGGTGGTGGGCGCGGCCCAGCCCTTCCAGTCGGTGGCCGATCTGCTGGCCGCCGCCAAGGCGCAGCCGGGCCAGCTGGCCTTTGCCTCGGGCGGCAGCGGAACCATCTTGCAGATGCAGGGCGAGCTGCTGCAAAGAAAGGGCGGCGTGCGCTTCATCCATGCGCCCTACAAGGGCGACACGCCCGCGCTGCAGGACACGCTGGCGGGGCAGGTGCAGTTCATGTTCGCCCCCGTGGCGGCCGCGCTGCCCCATGTGCAGGGCGGCAAGCTGCGCGCGCTGGCCGTGACCTCGGCGGCGCGCCTGAAGGCCCTGCCTGACGTGCCCACCATGGCCGAGGCCGGCATCGGCGACTTCGTGGTCGAGCAGTGGCAGGCCGTCTTTGCGCCGGCCAGGACGCCGGCCGCCATCGTGCAGCGGCTGAACCAGGAGATCGGCCAGGCGCTCAAGGACCCGGCCGTCGTGGCACTGGCCGAGCGGCTGGGCGTGACCCTGGTCGGCGGCACGCCGCGGCAATTGGGCGAGCTGCAGAAATCCGACTCCGCCAAGTGGGCCCAACTCATCCGCGAGGCCGGCATCAAGGCCGACTGAACCGCTTGCATCTTCCTGTTTTCCTTCACCTCATCTCACTGGACCATCATGAGCCAACTCCCAGAAATCATCCGTGACATACAGCGCGTGGACGCCCAAGTCGTGCAACGCGCAGCAGGCTTTCAGGCCGCCATCCTGGCCGACGTGGCGGGCCGCCGCGGCACCATGCATTCGCGCGTGGCGCCCGTGCATCAGGGCATGAAAGTGGCCGGCCCGGCCTTCACCGTCGAGGTGCGCCCCGGCGACAACCTCATGATCCACGCCGCCATTGCGCTGGCCCGGCCCGGCGACGTGCTGGTCATCGACGGCAAGGGCGACCAGACGGCGGCGCTCATGGGCACGCTGATGCTCAGCGCCTGCAAGAAGCTGGGCCTGGCCGGTGTCATCGTGGACGGCGCCATCCGCGACCGCCTGGAGCTGCTGGAGCTGGACTTCCCCGTGTTCAGCGCAGGCTTCAATCCCGCAGGCCCGACCAAGTTCGTGCCAGGCCGCATCAACCACGCCATCTCCGCTGGTGGCACGACGGTTCACCCGGGCGACCTGGTGGTGGGCGATGCCGATGGCGTGGTCGTCATCGAGCGCGCCAAGGCCCCCGCCATGCTGGAGCTGGCCGTGAAGAAGGTGGCGGACGAAGCCGCCCGCATCGAGGCCATTGCGCGCGGCGACACCGCATCGAAGTGGCTGCCCGCGGCCCTGCGCGCGGCCGGCGTGCTCAAGGAAGGGGAATCGCTGTGAGCACCATCATCGTCACCGGCGCCGATCTGGCGCAACAGGCGCTGGACCTGCTGGCCCGGCACGAGATCGTCTATGCGGGCAAGACGCCCACCGAAGAGGACCTGGTCGCGCTGTGCCGCGCCCATGATCCCGTGGCCATCATCGTGCGCTACGGCAAGGTGGGCGCGGCCGTGATGGACGCGGCGCCCTCGCTGCGCGTGATCTCCAAGCACGGCAGCGGCACGGACACCATCGACAAGGCGGCCGCCGCCGAACGCGGCATTGCCGTGGTGGCCGCCGCTGGCGCCAATGCGGCGGCCGTGGCCGAGCAGGCACTGGCCCTGCTGCTGGCCTGCGCCAAGTCGGTGGTGGCGCTGGATGCCCGCATGCACGCAGGCCACTGGGACAAGGCCACGCACAAGAGCCTGGAGCTGGGCGGGCGCACCGTGGGCCTGGTGGGGCTGGGCGCCATCGGGCTGCGCTTTGCGCGCATGGCCGATGCGCTGGGCATGCGCGTGATCGGCTTTGATCCCTTCGCAAAGAACCTGCCCGCCTACGTGCAGCCCGTGGACCTGGAAACCATCTGGCGCGAGTCCGATGCGATTTCGCTGCACTGCCCGCTGACCGAGGAAAACCGGGGCATGCTCGGCGCCTCCACGCTGGCGGCCTGCAAGCGCGGCGTGATCGTGGTCAACACCGCACGCGGCGGCCTGATCGACGAGGCCGCGCTGCTGGCCGCCGTGCGCTCGGGCCAGGTGGCGGCCGCAGGGCTGGACAGCTTTGCGGTGGAGCCCATGGTGGCCGGCCACCCGTTCCAGGGCGAGAAGAACTTCGTGCTCAGCCCCCATATCGGCGGCGTGACCGGCGATGCCTACGTGAACATGGGCGTGGGCGCGGCCCGCAATGTGCTGGAGGTGCTGGCCCGCGTGCCTGCGGCGGCCGGCGCCTGAGCCAGGGCAGGGGCGCCGTGCGCGCCCTTGGCCCATGCATGTGCATGCATGTGATTTGAGGAGGAGACAAGCGATGTCGAGGAATTTCCAAGAGGTCCGCCGCCTGGCCTTGCGCGGCGGCCTGCTGGCCGCCATGGGGCTGGCCGTGCTGGGCACCCAGCCCGCACTGGCGCAGAAGGACTATCCGGCCAAGCCCGTGCGGCTGGTCGTGGGCTTTGCGGCGGGCGGCCCCACCGACGTGGTGGCGCGCGCCTTTGCCGACCATGCGGGCAAGGCCCTGGGCCAGCCCTTCGTGGTGGACAACAAACCCGGGGCCAACACCATCGTGGCCGCGCAGGCCGTGGCTGGTGCGCCGTCCGATGGCTACACCCTGCTGTTCGGTGCCACCAACCACAGCATGATCCCGGCGCTGTACCAGGGCCGCGTGAAGTTCGACGTGGTGCGCTCGTTCCGGCCGCTGTGCACGGTGGCCAGCAGCCCCACGGTGCTGGTCGTGGGGCCGGGCATGCCGGCGCGCAGCCTGCAGGAGTACATGGACCAGGCGCGCAGCCGGCCCGGCAGCGTCACGGCCGGCACGGCGGGCATGGGCAGTTCGGGCCATTTCGCCACCGAGATGTTTGCGCGGGCCAAGGGCCTGAAGCTCAACCACGTGCCCTACAAGGGCGCGGCGCCCGTGGTGACCGACCTCATGGGCGGCCAGCTCGACAGCTCGTTCGCCACGCTGGGCTCGGTGCTGCCCCAGGTGCGCAGCGGCAAGCTCACGGCGCTGGCCGTGGCCTCGCCCAAACGCGCGTCCCTGCTGCCCCAGGTGCCCACCTTTGCAGAAGCGGGCGGCGGCGACTACTCGGCCGATGTCTGGTATGGCGTGCTCGCGCCGGCCGGCATTCCCGACAGCGTGGCCCAGGCGCTGGAGCGGGTGGCCGTGGAGTTTGCCAAGAGTGCATCGGCCGCGGAAAAGCTGCACGGCCTGGGCATGGATGCCGAGTCGAGCTGCGGCAGCGCCTTCGCGCAGCGCGTGGCCAGCGAAGCGGCCTCCTATGCGCAGATCGCCCGCGAACTGAACCTGAAGGCGGATTGATTCGGCCGCCACCCCCTCGAAAAAATCTGGAGACAAGCCATGAAATTCCTTGCCGGAACCCTGATCGCGGCCTGCGCCCTGGCCGCCGCCGTGGCCCAGGCCGCCTTTCCCGAGCGTCCCATCACCCTGGTCGTGCCCTATGCGCCCGGCGGCGGCGCCGACGCGGCCGCGCGCCTGCTGGCCACGCGCATGGGCGCGCGGCTGGGCACCAGCATCATCGTGGACAACCGGCCCGGCGCCAGCGGCACCATTGGCGCCAGCCAGGTGGCCAAGGCGCGCGCCGACGGCTACACGGTGCTCTACGACGCCACGCCGTTTTCCATCAACCCGCATCTCTTCGCCAGGCTGCCCTATGCGCGCAGCGCGCTGCAGCCGCTGTCGCTGGTGCTGCTCATGCCCAATGTGGTCGTGGTGAAGGCTGACTCGCCCGTGCGCAGCGTGGCCGACCTGGCGGCCAGGGCCAAGGCGCAGCCGGGCAAGATCAACTTCGCCTCGGGCGGCAGCGGCACGGTGCAGCGCCTGGCGGCCGAGCTGTTCCGCCAGCGGCTGGAGCTGGACATGGTCCACGTGCCCTACAAGAGCGGCGGGCCGGCCATTGCCGATGTGATGGGCGGGCAGGTGGACTTCATGTTCGGCACCATGGCGGCCACCTATCCGCTGGTCACGGGCGGCAAGCTGCGCGCCCTGGCCGTGGCGGCGCCCCAGCGCTCGGCGCGCCTGCCCGATGTGCCCACCGTGTCCGAGACCGTGATTCCTGGCTACGAGGCCTATGAGTGGAACGGCATCTTCCTGCCCACGGGCACGCCCGAGCCTGTGGCCACGCGCCTGCACCAGGCGCTGGCCGAGGTGCTGCAGGAAGCCGAGGTGCGCCAGCGCCTGAGCGACCTGGGCGCCCAGCCCATGGGAACGACGCCGGCCGAGTTCGCCGCCTTCCTCCAGAAGGAAGACGCCAAGTGGGGCGAGGTGGTGCGCAAGGGCGCCATCGTGCTGGACTGAGCGCATGGGCATGACCGACATCGCCATGGCCGTGCCGCACTCGGCCGGCACGAGCCGGCCTGCGCGCACGCTGCCGCCCCTGGCTTGCGACAGCCACATGCACATCTTCGATGCGCGCTTTGCGCCGTCGCCGCACTGGCCGCGCACGCCGCCGCATGCCGACGTGGCCATGTACCGTCAACTGCAGCAGCGCCTGGGCACTTCGCGCGCCGTGGTGGTCACGCCATCGACCTATGGCACGGACAACGCCTGCACGCTCGATGCGCTGGAGCGCCTGGGCGATATGGCGCGCGGCGTGGCCGTGGTCGCTCACGACGTGGCCGATGCCGAGCTGGACCGGCTGGCCGCGCACCGCGTCTGCGGGGTGCGCGTGAACTTTGTCTCGCCGCAGTCCTGGGGCGAGACCACGGCCCACATGCTGGTCACGCTGGCGCACCGGGTTGCACGGCTGGGCTGGCATGTGCAGATTTTTGTGCAGCCCGAACAGTTGGTGGCGCTGGAGCCCGTGCTGGGCGCGCTGCCCGTGCCCCTGGTCGTGGACCACCTGGGCCGCATCGACCCGGCTGAGGGCGTTAAGGGCGTGGCTGGCGTGGAGGGCGCGGCCCATGCCGCGCTGCGCCGGCTGCTCGATGGCGGCAACACCTGGGTCAAGCTCTCCGGCGCCTATATGCGTTCATCGGTGGGCGGCCCCTCCTATGCCGACACGCTGCCGTTGGGCCGCGACCTGGTGCGCGCCGCACCCGAGCGCCTGGTCTGGGGCAGCGACTGGCCGCACACCACCGAGGCGCCGGGCTCCGTCGACGATGCCGACCTGGTCGATCTGCTGCAGGCCTGGGCCGGCACGGACGAGGCCATGGACCGCATCCTGGTGGACAACCCCGCAAGGCTGTATGGCTTCGACGGCGCGGCCTGACACTCCAAGAAAGACAGACACCATGTTCCTGCTGCAAGCCCCCCAGGTCTGCGAACTCGAATCGTTCACCGCCATGCCCAACGCCCTGCGCCGCCCCGAGCGCAGCGACTGGGCCGATGCCAACCGCAGCGGCGCCGTGACCGACTCCTTCCTCGAAGGCCCGGTCTTCGACGCGGCCGGCAATCTGTACGTGGCCGACATTCCCTGGGGCCGCGTCTTCCGCATCGATCCGCAAGGCGCCTGGACCCTGGTGGCCGAGTACGACGGCGAGCCCAACGGCATGAAATTCCTTGACGAGCGCACGCTGCTGATCACCGACTACAAGAACGGCCTGATGCGCCTGGAGGTGGCCACGGGGCGCGTCAGCCCCTATCTGCAGCGGCGCAACAGCGAGCGCTTCAAGGGGGTGAACGACCTGGTCTTCGATGCCGAAGGCAACCTCTACTTCACCGACCAGGGCCAGAGCGGCCTGCACGACCCCAGCGGCCGCCTGTACCGCCTGCGGCCGGACGGCCGGCTGGACCTGCTGCTGGCCAACGTGCCCAGCCCCAACGGCGTGGCGCTGTCGCCCGACGGCCGCGTTCTCTACCTGGCCGTGACGCGCGGCAACTGCGTCTGGCGCGTGCCCCTGCTGCCCGATGGCAGCGTGGCCAAGGTGGGGCAGTTCTTCACCTCCTACGGCCCCAGCGGCCCCGACGGGCTGGCCGTGGATGACCAGGGCCGGCTGCTGGTGGCCAACCCGGGCCTGGGCCTGGTGTGGGTGCTCAACCACCGTGCCGAGCCCGTGCAGGTGCTGCGTGGCGTGCCGGGAAGCTCGCTCACCAACCTGGCCTTTGGCGGCGCGGACCGCCGCACGCTGTATGTGACGGACTCCACGCACGGGCGCATTCTGCGTGCCCGGCTGGAGGCGCCGGGGTTGGTGCTGCACGGCTTGAACAAGGGCTGAGGCGGCCGTCGCGACCGTCTCGGCCGTCTCAGTCTTCGCAACCGTTGCTCAGGGCCTGGCCGGCATGTCCAGGATCTCCCGGGCTTCCTGCAGCAGGCCTATCCACAGCTGCTCCTGCTGTATGCCGGCCTTGAGCACCAGGTGCTGCAGCCGCCGCTCGCGCGTGGGCGGCTTGTCCAGGAAGTCGCGCTGCTCCAGGCGCTGGTAGACATCCAACTGCGCCTGGTGCAGTGCCAGCAGCCGCTGCACTTCGTCCTGCAGTCCGCAGGGGCCCACCACCGCCTCGGCACGCAGGCGGACCATCCATTCCTCGCGCAGCGGCTTGGGGTCTTCCTGCTCGGCCACCCAGCGCTTGAGCTCCTTGCGGCCGGTGGGCAGGATGCGGTACTGGCGCTTGCGGCCCCGGCCGGATTCGGCGGGCAGGGCCTCGATCCATTGCGCCTCTTCCAGCCGGGCGAGTTCGCGGTAGATCTGCTGGTGCGTGGCATTCCAGAAATAGCCGATGGAGCGGTCGAAGCGCTCGGCAAGTTCCGAGCCCGAGCAGGGGTGCTCGACCAAGGCGGTGAGAAGGGCGTGTGGCAGGGACATCGGCAACAAAGGGACTGGCGCTGGGCGCCATCTTACGGGCCTGCATGGAGGTGTGGCCAAGCGCTGCGGTCATTTCTGCAATTTTTTGCGCAACCAGTTGCATAAATAAAGGAGGCTGACTACATTCATGCAATCAGTTGCATAAAAGCGAGACAGGCATGACCCACTACCCCCACCTGAATGCCGAACTGGACCTGGGCTTCACCACGCTCAGAAACCGCGTGCTCATGGGCTCCATGCACGTGGGCCTGGAGGAGGCGCCCAACGGCTTCGAGCGCATGGCCGCCTTCTACGCCGAGCGCGCGCGCGGCGAGGTGGGCTTGATCGTCACGGGCGGCATCGCCCCCAATGAGCGCGGCCGGCCCATGAAGGGCGGCGCCATGATGGTCAATGAGCACGAGGCGGACCAGCACCGCATCGTCACGCAGGCCGTCCATGCCGAGGGCGGCAAGATCGCCATGCAGATCCTGCACTTCGGCCGCTATGCCTACCAGCCCGGGCTGGTGGCGCCCAGCGCGCTGCAGGCGCCCATCAACCCCTTCGTGCCGCATGCGCTGACGGGCGACGAGGTGGAGCAGACCATCGAGGACTTCGTGCGCTGCGCAGCCCTGGCCCGGCATGCGGGCTACGACGGCGTGGAGATCATGGGCTCGGAGGGCTATCTGATCAACGAGTTCATCGCTGCGCGCACCAACCACCGCGATGACGAATGGGGCGGCAGCTACGCGGGCCGCATGCGCTTTGCGGTGGAGATCGTGCGGCGCACGCGCCAGCGCGTGGGGCGGGACTTCATCATCATCTACCGCCTGTCCATGCTGGACCTGGTGGAGGGCGGCTCCACGCTGGAGGAAGTGATCGCGCTGGCCCAGGCCATCGAGGCCGCAGGCGCCACGCTGCTGAACACGGGCATAGGCTGGCACGAGGCGCGCATCCCCACCATCGCCACCAAGGTGCCGCGCGCCGCGTATGCCTGGGTCACGCAGCGCGTGATGGGGCAGGTGGGCATCCCGCTGATCACCTCCAACCGCATCAACACGCCCGAAGTGGCCGAGCGCCTGCTGGCCGAGGGCTATGCCGACATGGTCTCCATGGCCCGGCCGCTGCTGGCCGATGGCGACTTCGTGCGCAAGGCGCGCCAGGGCCGGGCCGACGAGATCAACACCTGCATTGCCTGCAACCAGGCCTGCCTGGACCATACCTTTGGCGGCAAGATCACCTCCTGCCTGGTCAACCCGCGTGCCTGCCACGAGACCGAGCTGGTGATTGCGCCTGCGCCCGCCGCCAAGCGCATCGCCGTGGTGGGCGCCGGCCCCGCGGGCCTGAGCTTTGCCGTCACTGCCGCGCAGCGCGGCCATGCGGTGACGCTGTTCGATGCGGCCAGCGAGATCGGCGGGCAGTTCAACATTGCCAAGAAGGTGCCCGGCAAGGAGGAGTTCCACGAGACGCTGCGCTACTTCCGCCGCCAGCTGGAGCTGGGCGGCGTGGCGCTGCAACTGGGCCACCGCGTGGAGGCAGCCCAGCTCATCGAGGGCGGCTATGACGAGATCGTGCTGGCCACGGGCATACGGCCGCGCGTTCCCGCCATCGAGGGCGTCAACCATCCCAAGGTGCTCGGCTACCTGGACGTGCTGCAGGGCAACAGGCCCGTGGGCGAGCGCGTGGCCATCATCGGCGCGGGCGGCATAGGTTTCGATGTGGCCGAGTACCTGACCCACGCCGGCGACAGCGGCGCCGTGGCGCCCCGCAAGTTCTATGCGGAGTGGGGCATAGACACGGACTACGCCCAGGCCGGCGGCCTGGCGCAGCCGCAGGCCGAGCCCTCGCCGCGCCGCGTGCACCTGCTGCAGCGCAAGTCCACCAAGGTGGGCGACCAACTGGGCAAGACCACGGGCTGGATACACCGCACCTCGCTGAAGGCACGCAATGTGGCCATGGGCTCGGGCGTGGCATATGAGCGCATCGACGACGCCGGCCTGCACATCACCGTGGACGGCCAGCCGCAACTGCTGGAGGTGGACAACGTCGTGCTCTGCGCGGGCCAGGAGCCGCAGCGCGAGCTGCATGCGGCCCTGAGCGCGGCGGGCTGCAGCGTGCACCTGATCGGCGGCGCCGACGTGGCGGCCGAACTCGACGCCAAGCGCGCCATCCTGCAAGGCACCACGCTGGCGGCCAGCCTTTGAGGGCGCCGCCCGATTCCGTTTTCAACCTCAACCACCAGGAGACAAGCATGTCCCAGCCCCCGAAGAACGCCCATCCCGCAGTCGCCCGCTCCCTGGAGCTGTGGCATCGCATGGTTGCCGCCAGCAACCTGGGCGAGCTGCACACCATCGTCCATCCCGATGCAGTGTTCCGCTCGCCCATGGCGAACACGCCCTATGCCTCGGCACCCGCGCTGATGCTGGCGCTGTCCACCGTGGTCCAGGTGTTCGAGAACTTCACCTACCACCGCCAGATGGCCAGCGATGACGGCCTGGACGTGGTGCTGGAGTTCAGCGCCAGCGTGGGCGGCAAGAACCTCAAGGGCATCGACTTCATCCGTTTCGACGAGCAGGGGCTGATCCGGGAATTCGAGGTCATGGTGCGCCCCATGAGCGGCCTGCAGGCCCTGGGCACGGAGATGGGCAAGCGGCTGGGCGACAAGCTTCCCGCCTTCAAGGCCGTGGCCTGAGGGCAGGGCGCGCCATGAAAAACGCCCCCGAAGTTTCGGGGGCGTTTTGCCGTGGGCGTCAGCCGGTCAGAGCGTGCCGGCCTTCTGGCGGGCGATGGCATCGGCCACGCCCTTGCCGTAGGCCGGGTCGGCCTGGGTGCAGTGCGCTATGTGCTTTTGCACGATGTGCTCGGACACACCGGCGATGTTGCGCGCCGTATTCTCGAACAGGCGCTGCTGCGCATCGGGCGTGAGCAGGCGGAACAGGTCGCCGGGCTGGGTGAAGTAGTCGGCATCGTCCTCGCGGTAGTTCCAGCGGTCGGCCGCGCCGTGCAGGGCCAGCGGCGGCTCGGCGAAGGCGGGCTGCTCCTGCCACTCGCCCTTGGTGTTGGGCTCGTAGGCGATGGTGCCGCCGTAGTTGCCGTCCACGCGCATGGCGCCGTCACGGTGGTAGGCGTGGTAGGGGCAGCGCGGCGCGTTCACGGGGATCTGGTGGTGGTTCACGCCCAGGCGGTAGCGCGCGGCATCGCCATACGAGAACAGGCGCGACTGCAGCATGCGGTCGGGCGAGGGGCCGATGCCCGGCACCAGGTTGGCCGGCGTGAACGAGGCCTGCTCCACGTCGGCGTGGTAGTTGCGCGGGTTGCGGTTGAGCTCCATCACGCCCACTTCGATCAGCGGGTAGTCCTTCTTGCTCCAGACCTTGGTCAGGTCGAAGGGGTGGAAGCGGTAGGTCTCGGCTTCATGCTCGGGCATGATCTGCACGCACAGCTTCCAGCGCGGGAACTCGCCGCGCTCGATGGCTTCGAGCAGGTCGCGCTGGCTGCTTTCACGGTCGGAGGCGACCACGGCGGCGGCCTCGGCATCGCCGAAGTTCTCGATGCCCTGCTGGCAGACCCAGTGGAACTTGACCCAGTGGCGCTCGTTGCTGGCGTTGATGAAGCTGTAGGTGTGCGAGCCGAAGCCGTGCATGTGGCGGTAGCCGCGCGGAATGCCCCGGTCGCTCATGACGATGGTGATCTGGTGCAGGGCCTCGGGCAGGCCGGTCCAGAAGTCCCAGTTGTTCTCGGGCGAGCGCAGGTTGGTGTAGGGATCGCGCTTGACGGCCTTGTTCAGGTCGGGGAACTTGAGCGGGTCGCGGAAGAAGAACACCGGCGTGTTGTTGCCCACCAGGTCCCAGTTGCCTTCCTCGGTATAGAGCTTGACGGCGAAGCCGCGGATATCGCGCTCTGCGTCTGCCGCGCCGCGTTCGCCGGCCACGGTGGAAAAGCGCGCGAACACTTCGGTCTGCTTGCCGATGTCGGAGAACACCTTGGCGCGGGTGTAGCGCGTGATGTCACCCGTCACGGTGAAGGTGCCGAAGGCGCCCGAGCCCTTGGCGTGCATGCGGCGCTCGGGAATCACTTCGCGGTTGAAGTGGGCCATTTTTTCCAGATGCCACAGGTCCTGCAGCAGCATCGGGCCACGCGGGCCGGCCGTGAGCGAGTCCTGGTTGTTGGCAACCGGGGCACCTGCGGCGGTGGTGAGCTTGTGGGTCATGGTCTCTCCTTGATCGAGGGGTGGTAGCGGCGCCGGCTTGCACGCAGGCAGCGCGGCGCTTGGAAAATCAATAGCTGTGTGCTATCGAATTGCTTTTATTGTTGTTTCGTTCTATGGATGCGGCAAGGCTTTGGCGATTGGCAAATCTCAACTGCGCCATAGCCAAAAAATTTCACCGCCCCCCGCATGCGCCGTGCCGGGCATGCTTTTTGCCAAGGCATTGTGTTGCGCGGGCGGATACGGCCCGTGTAGGCCGTCGCCCTGTCAGCCCGAGACCAGCTTGTGGACCAGGTCGGCGGCCGTGGAGGCGCCGTACTTGCGCATCAGCCGTGCGCGGTAGATCTCCACCGTGCGGTGGCTGATGGCCAGGGCGCGGCCGATTTCCTTGGAGGTCAGCCCCTCCAGCAGGCGGGCGGCCACCTCGCGCTCGCGCCCCGTGAGCTCGGCCTTGACGGGACGGTGGGCGCTGAGGTCCTCGAAGCTCCAGATGCCCGAGGCGTGCGGGTCGCTGCGGTCCAGCGTGCGGCCCGTGACATGGCACCAGAACGTTTCGCCGTTGGCGCGCTTCATGATGCGGTTGTCCGAGTAGAAACCCCGGGCGTTGAGAATGGGCGCGATGCGCGCGCCCAGCCGCTCGTACTCGTCGGCGCTGGGGTAGAGGATCTGGAAGGTCTGGCCGATCAGCACCTCGCGCGAGGCCTCGAACATCTCGCAGACCTGGCGGTTGCAGTCGATCATGGTGCGATTGCGCGAGATCACGAGGCCGACGGGGGCGGCTTCGAACGCCAGCCGGTAATCTATATCCATGGGCAAATCTTTACGAAAAACTACCTATGCAAGTACGTAGTATCGTAGCGCATCCAATCTGAAGGAGACATGTGTGAAAAAGCTCTACCCCTCCGCGGAGCAGGCGCTCCAGGGCGTCGTGGCCGACGGGCAATTGCTGGCTGTAGGCGGCTTCGGCCTGTGCGGCATTCCCGAGGCCCTGATCGACGCGCTGCGTGACAGCGGCGTCAAGGGCCTGACGGTGATTTCCAACAACGCGGGCGTGGACGGCTTTGGCCTCGGCAAGCTGCTGGAGACGCGCCAGATCAAGAAGATGATCTCGTCGTATGTGGGCGAGAACAAGGAGTTCGAGCGCCAGTACCTGGCCGGCGAGCTGGAGCTGGAATTCACGCCCCAGGGCACGCTGGCCGAGAAGCTGCGCGCAGGCGGCGCCGGCATTCCCGCCTTCTTCACCAAGACCGGCGTGGGCACCATGGTGGCCGAGGGCAAGGAGCTGCGCGAATTCGACGGCGAGACCTATGTGATGGAGCGCTCGCTCGTGCCCGATGTCTCCCTGGTCAAGGCCCACCGTGCCGACAAGAGCGGCAACCTGCAGTTCCGCCTGACGGCGCGCAACTTCAACCCTGCCGCAGCCACGGCCGGCAAGGTCTGCATCGTGGAAGTGGAAGAGGTGGTCGAGGTCGGCGAGATCGCACCGGACGACATCCACCTGCCCGGCATCTACGTGCACCGCATCGTGCACAACCCGAATCCCGAAAAGCGCATCGAAAAGCGCACCATCACAGAAAAACAAGGAGCCTGACCATGCCGTGGACCCAAGACCAGATGGCCGCCCGCGCGGCCCAAGAACTCGAAGACGGCTTCTACGTCAACCTGGGCATCGGCATTCCCACCCTGGTGGCCAACCACACGGGTGACAAGGAAGTGTGGCTGCAGTCCGAGAACGGCATGCTGGGCATCGGCCCCTTCCCGACCGAGGATGCCGTGGACGCCGACCTGATCAACGCCGGCAAGCAGACAGTGACGACGATTGCCGGCTCGTCCATCTTCGGCAGCGACCAGTCGTTCGCCATGATCCGCGGCGGCAAGATCAACCTGTCCATCCTGGGCGCCATGCAGGTGTCCGAGAAGGGCGACCTGGCCAACTGGATGATTCCCGGCAAGATGGTCAAGGGCATGGGCGGCGCCATGGACCTGGTGGCGGGCGTCAAGCGCGTCATCGTGCTCATGGAACATGTGGCAAAGAAGAAGGACGGCACGACCGACCTCAAAATTCTTCCCGCCTGCACTCTGCCTTTGACCGGCGTGGGCGTGGTGGACCGTATCATCACCGACCTGGGAGTGATGGACGTGACGCCGCAGGGCCTGAAGCTCGTGGAACTGGCCCCCGAAGTGAGCTTCGAGGACATCCAGTCCAAGACCGGCGTGACGCTGATTCGCTGATGTTGCCGTGCACGGCCTGCCTTGGCAGGCCTGCGCAACGAGAGCCCGCCTTGCGCGGGCTCTTTTGCTTATATTTCAGATTTCGAGCCAATGGGAGCCTCTATGACGGATGTCGCGGCCGTGCGCAATCCACCGACAGCGCAGGGATGGAAGGACGAGGGCGTGCATTTCCTGCGCGCCGTCACCGACATGGCCGAGCATTGCAACGTGGTCACCGGCGAGCCCATCTTCAACGACAAGGGCGTCAAGCTCGTGGACAAGGGTGCGCGCATCGACGGCAACATGTACGAGCGCCTGGTCAAGCACAAGCTGCGCGACCCCATCGACAAGCACCTGGGCGTGGACAACCGCGTGGACGTGCTGGCCATCGAGGCCCAGGCCATGGTGCAGTGCGAAACCGTGGACCTGATGCGCCGCCTGGTGCAGTCGCTGGGCGGCACGGACCGGCTGCTGGCGCCGCTGCGCCTGATGGTGCTGCCGCCGCAGATCGCCTTCAAGCTCACGGTCATGCGCGAGCAGCGGCCCGAGCTGTTCGCCCACAGCCTGCAGATGATGCTGGTGGCCGTCTACCTGGCGCTGCAAAGCGAATGGAGCGAGCGTGAATGCGGCCCCCTGGCCACGGCGGCCCTGCTGCACGATGTGGGCATGCTCTACATGGACCCGGCCTGGACCGACCCCAACTACCGGCTCACGGGCGCCGAGCGCAAGCACCTGGTGGCGCACTCGGTCACGGGCATGCTCATCATGCGTGGCGCGGGCGCGTATTCGCAGGACGTGGAAATGGCCGTGCTCGAGCACCACGAGCGAATGGACGGCACGGGCTATCCGCGCGGCGTGCATGGCGAAGCCATCTCCAAAATGGGCCGTATCCTGTTGCTGGCCGAGGTGGTCTCGGCCTTCTTCGACAAATTCCAGGACCTGCCCGGCCAGCGCCTGTCGCTGATGCTGCGCATGAACCACCGCCGCTATCCGGCCGATCTGGTCGGCATCCTGCTGCCGCTGCTGTACGACGAGATCTCGCCGGGCACGCCCCTGCCGCCGCTGCAGGCCGAGGTCACGCACAGCGTGGCAGCGCTGTCGGCCGCCTTCCAGATGTGGGACACGTTCAGCCAGGCCTTTCCCGAGCGCTGGCAGGCCATGCCCGACCACCAGGCGGCCGTCTACATCGACTCCAGCATCGGCGGCCTGAAAAAGCAGCTGGCCGAGGCCGGCCTGCATCCCAGCCAGCAAACCGACCTGCTGGCCTACCTCAAGGACGACGTGCAGGGCATGAGCGAGCTGGCCCTGCTCAGCCGCGAGGCGCTGTGGCAACTGCAGGCCATCGTCAACGCCTGCCTGCGCCGCTGGCCCGCCATCAATGCCCGCACCCACGCCGTGGACACAGCGGTCGCGCAATGGTGCGAAGCCTGCATGCAGATCGACGCCACGCCCCCAGCGGGCGGCGCAGCGAGAGCGCCAGCGCACTGAGACAGCCGGGCTTGCCCGGCTTTTTTACATCCGTGGATCTCTCGGAAATCAAGAGTGCTGTATATTCATACAGTATTTAAGATTTTCCCCATGACCACGCCCTACGCCTCCCAACCTGCGCAGCCCGCCCCCATGGCGGGCGCGGCGCGTGTGCTGCCTCAGTTGCAGGGCGTGTGGCGTGGCGATGGCTGGCAGCAGGCGCTGCAGCAGCGGGTCCAGCCTTCGGGCCATGCGCTGCTGGATGCGCAATTGCCAGGCGGGGGCTGGCCGCTGGGTGCCATGGTCGAGCTGCTGCAACCCGCCCATGGCCATGCCGAGTGGCCGCTGCTGCTGCCGGGCCTGGCGGCCCTGATGCAGCGCAGCGCGGGCCAGGTGGTGCTGGTGGCGCCGCCTTGCAGGCCTTTTGCACCGGGACTGGAAGCGGCGGGCGTGGCGGCGCACCGGCTGTGCTGCGTGGAGGCCGACACCCACCCCGGCGCCCACCCGGCAGGCGATGGGGCAGGGCTGGCCTGGGTCTGTGAGCAGGCACTGCGCTGCCGCGACGTGCTGGCCGTGCTGGCCTGGCTGCCAGCCGGTCTGCCCATGGCCACGCTGCGCCGGCTGCAATGGGCGGCCGCTGCGCAGGGGCGCATTCTGTGGCTGTGGCGCGAGGCCTCGGCCGCCCTGCAGACGGTGGCCTCGCCCGCGCCGCTGCGGCTGCGCGTGGAGACAGAGTTGGGGGAGCCGGGCGAAGGCGGCACGCCAGCCTGCCTGCGCGTGCAGTTGCTCAAGCGCCGGGGGCCTGCGCTGCAGCATCCCTTGAAGCTGCCGCTGCACCACTGGGCCTGGCAGGACGTGCTGCAGGCCCAGGCCCAGCGGCGCACCCGGCAGGCGGACGAGGCGCAGCGCTGGCTTCATGGACACGGGCAACTGCTGCCCGCCGAGGCGCCCGCCCTGCAAGCGGCGGCGCACACCCTGGGGTGAGATGCCATGGCACAGCCGAATCAAGCACTGCACTGGATTGCCTGGCCGCTGCATGTCGCGCAGGGCGATGGCCAGGGCAACGGCGACAGTGATGGCGAACGCAGTGCCTGCGCGCAGCAGGCCTGGTGGGCCCTGCGCTGGACGCCGCGCGTGGCTCTCTGGTACGGGGCAGGGCAGGCCGTGGCGTTGATGGAGGTGGGCAGCGTGGAGCGCCTGTGGGGCGGTCGCCAGGCCATGCTGCTGGGCCTGCTGCGCGCGCTGCGCGAACAGCAGCCCGAGGGCGGCCAGGCGGGCGGCCCCCGGATGCCGTTCTGGGCCCGGGGCGCCACGGCATGGCAGGCGCTGGCGCGTCTGCGCTGGCGCATGCAGGGTACGGATTCGCGCCAGCCCTGGCCGCCTGCCGACGCACTGCCCATCTGGACACTGCCCGCACTGGAGCCGCATGCGCCGGCCCTGGAGCGCATGGGCTGCCGCCGCTGGGGCGAGCTGCGCGCCCTGCCGCGCGCGGGCCTGGCGCGGCGCATCGGGCTGCCGGCGCTGCTGGCGCTGGACCAGGCCTATGGCAGCAGCCCCCATGCGCTGGACTGGCTGGAGCTGCCCGAGCACTTTGCATTGCGCGCCGACCTGGGCTATCCGGCCAGCGACGCCCAGGCCCTGCTGCAGGCCGCCCGGCCCCTGCTGCGTGCGCTGCAGGCCTGGCTGCAGGCCCGCCACCAGGGTGTGCTGGGCCTGCAGCTGCGCTGGCACCACGATCTGCGGCGCGTGGACGGCACGCAGCTGCCGGCCTGGGAAGCGCTGGACATCCGCACGGCCCGGCCCGCCCAGGCGCTGGAGCACATGGAGCGCCTGCTGCGCGAACGCCTGGCCCGCACGCCGTGGCGCGCGCCTGCGGACATGCTGGAGCTGGTGGCGCTGGACACCGCGCCTTTCGCGGCCGATGCCGGCAGTTGCCTGCCACCGGCCGCGCCCGGCCCGGCGCCGCTGGGCGAGACGGCAGGCGCGACAGATGGGGCAGGCGCGGCCAGCGGCATGGCCTGGCATGAATGGGTGGAGCGCGTCTCGGCTCGCCGTGGTGCGCAGGGCGTGCGGGTGGCGCAGCTGCAATCGGACCACCGGCCCGAGGCCATGCAGCGCTGGACCCCTGCCTGCGAGGCCCTGCAGACCCCGCAGGCACCGCGGCGGCCCGCGCATGCGCGCAAGGCGGCCAACCCCTGGCAGGACCTGCTGCCGCCCTGGCTGCTCGATCCGCCCCAGCCTCTGCTCCTGCAGGGCAGCCGCCCCTGCTGGCAGGGGCCACTGCAATTGCTGGCCGGCCCCTATCGGCTGGAGGCCGGCTGGTGGGGAGAGCCGCAGGCCGATGCGGCGCTGGCCGTGCGTGACTATTTCGTGGCCAGCAACGCGGCTGTCGGCCATGTCTGGATCTACCGCGAGCGCGCGCCTGCATCGGAGCGGTTGCCAGGCATGCCGGCCCTGTTGACGCCCGCCGCCTGGTTTGCGCAAGGCATCTATGGCTGAACAGGACATCCTGCTGGAGCCGCCGCCCCCGCAGCTGCAGCGGCTGCAGCCCCCGCCCCAGGCCACCGGGCCGGTGTCCGGCATGGCATCAGGCCCGGGCCTGCCTGGCTATGCGGAGCTGCACTGCCTGTCGAACTTCAGCTTTCTGCGCGGCGCCTCTTCGCCCGCCCAACTGGTGCAGCGCGCCAAGGCCCTGGGCTACCAGGCGCTGGCCCTGACCGACGAATGCTCGGTGGCCGGCGCCGTGCGGGCCTTCGAGGCCGCGCGCGACTGCGAGATGGCGCTGATCCATGGCAGCGAATTCGCCTGGGGGCCGCTGCGCGTGGTGGCGCTGGCGCGCGATCTGAACGGCTGGGGCAACCTCTGCGAATTCATCAGCGCGGCGCGCGCCCGTGCCGAAAAGGGCCAGTACCTGGTCGATGCGGACAGCCCCTGGCATCTGCTGCGTGAAGGCTGCGAATGCATCGTTGTGCCGCAGCGTGCGCAGCTGTTGCCCGGCGATGTGCCCGCCATGGCCGAGTCCGTGCAGGCCGCCGTGGCGCAGCTGGGGCCGGGCTGCTGGCTGGGCGTGGAGCTGCTGCTGGCGCCCGACGACAGCCTGTGGCTGCAAAGCCTGCAGGACGTGGCAGGGTTGCTGGGCCTGTCCTGCGTGGCCTGCGGCGACGTGCACATGCATGCGCGCTCGCGCAAGCCGCTGCAGGACCTGGTGACGGCGCTGCGCCTGGGCTGCACGGTGGCCGAGTGCGGCTTCGAGCTGCACCCCAATGCCGAGCGACATCTGCGCTCGCGGTTTCGGCTGGGCGGCATCTATCCGCGCGCCATGCTGGATGCAACCCTGCAGATTGCCGCGCGCTGCGATTTCAAGCTCAGTGAGATCAGCTACCACTATCCGCAGGAAAGCGTGCTGCCCGGCATGGACGCGCGCCAGACATTGGCCTGGCATACCTGGCAGGGAGCGGCGGGGCGCTATCCGCAAGGCATTCCCGACGCGGTGAGCGACAAGCTCAAAGAGGAACTGGCGCTGATCGCCGACTGTGGCTACGAGATGTACTTCCTCACCGTGCACGACATCGTGCGATTCGCTCGCAGTCAGGACATCCTGTGCCAGGGCCGGGGTTCGGCCGCGAACTCGGTGGTCTGCTTCTGCCTGGGCATCACGGCCGTCGATCCCACTCTGCAGACGCTGTTGATCGCGCGCTTCATCAGCCGCGAGCGCAGCGAGCCCCCAGATATCGACGTGGACTTCGAGCACGCGCGGCGCGAGACCGTCATCCAGTACATCTACGAAAAATACGGCCGTGACCGTGCCGCCCTGACGGCCGTGGTCAGCTGCTGGCGCACGCGTGGCGCACTGCGCGACGCGGGCAAGGCCCTGGGCGTGGATGCGGTGCTGATAGACGCCATGGCCCGGCAGCACCACTGGTTCAGCGATGCCGAGGACGAAGCGGCCGAGCCGGAGCCCGAGCCCGATGACCCCGCCCTGGGCTGGGTGCGCTCCAAGCTGCTGCGCCTGGCCCGGCTGCGCGAGCGGCTGGGCGACGACTGCCCGCAACTGTCGCCCCAGCGTGCGCGGCTGTGGCTGGAGCTGGCCCTGCAACTGCGCGACAGCCCGCGCCACCTGAGCCAGCACGTGGGCGGCTTTGTGCTGACCGACGGGCCGCTGACGCGGCTGGTGCCCGTGGAGCCGGCCGCCATGGAGGGCCGCTCGGTCATCCAGTGGGACAAGGACGATCTGGACACCATGAATCTGCTCAAGGTCGATGTGCTGGCCTTGGGCATGCTCACCGTGCTGCGCGGCAGCCTGAAGGCACGCGCCGCGCTGCGCGGGCCGCGCTGGGAGCTGGCCGACATTCCCAAGGAGGACGCCGCCACCTACGACATGATCTGCCGCGCCGACACCGTGGGCACCTTCCAGATCGAGAGCCGCGCCCAGATGAGCATGCTGCCCCGGCTGCGACCGCGCGTGTTCTACGACCTGGTCGTTGAGGTCGCCATTGTGCGGCCCGGCCCCATACAGGGCGGCATGGTCCATCCCTATCTGCAGGCGCGCGAGCGTCGGCGGCAGGGCGGCGAGCTGGTCCTGGAAAAGCCCGCGCTCGAGAAGGCGCTCAAGCGCACGCTGGGCGTGCCCATCTTCCAGGAGCAGGTGATGCAGATCGCCATGATCGCGGCGGGTTTCTCGGCGGGCGATGCCGACGAGCTGCGCCGCTCCATGGCCGCCTGGCGGCGCAAGGGCGGCGTGCACCGCTTCGAGCGCCCATTGATCGACGGCATGCTGGCCAATGGCTACAGCGCTGATTTTGCCCAGGCCATCTTCCGCCAGATGCTGGGCTTTGGCGAATACGGCTTCCCAGAAAGCCATGCCTACAGCTTTGCCATGCTGGCCTATGCCAGCGCCTGGCTCAAGCGCCATGAGCCGGCCTGTTTTCTGATGGCCTTGCTCAATGCCCAGCCCATGGGCTTCTACACCCCCTCGCAGCTGATCCAGGATGCGCGCCGCCACGGCGTGCGCGTGCTGCCCGTCGATGTGCGCCACAGCGACTGGGACTGCACGCTGGAGGCGCCGCACGAGCGCATTGCCGGCGTCGAGCTGCCGCAGCCGGCCGTGCGCCTGGGTCTGTGCATGGTGGCGCAGTTGCCAAAGACTTCGGGCGAGCGCGTGGCGCAGGTCCGCGCGCAGGCACCGTTCAGGAGCACCGAGGACCTGGCCCTGCGCGCCCGGCTGCAGCGCGCCGAGCTGCAGGCCCTGGCGGCGGCCGATGCGCTGCAGGGCCTGTCAGGCCACCGCCGCCAGCAGATGTGGGATGCGGCGGCCCTGCAGGTGCAGCCCCCGCTGTTCGCGGGCGTGCCTGTGCATGAGGCGCCCGTGCAGCTGGCTGCTGCGCCCGAGGGCGAGGAAATCCTGTTCGACTACGCGGCCACGGGCCTGAGCCTGCGCCGCCACCCGCTGGCCCTGCTGCGTGACCGCCTGCGCCGCCACGGGCTTCGCACGGCGCTGGAGCTGCGCGACACGCTGCCGGGCATGCGCGTGCGGGCCTGCGGCATCGTCACCGTGCGCCAGCGCCCGCCCACGGCCAAGGGCACCCTCTTCATCACGCTGGAGGACGAGACGGGCACGGTCAACCTGGTGGTCTGGCCCGATACCGTCACGCGCTGGGGCGAGCCCTTGCTGGGCGCGCGGCTGCTGGCAGTGGAGGGCATCTGGCAAAGCAGCTCGGATTGGGGCGGCGGCAAGAACTGCGGCGAGCCAGCGCCTGCAGAGCAGGCCAGCCAGGAGGTGCCCGCCGTGCACCATCTCATCGTGCACCGCGCCCGCGACATGAGCCGCTGGCTGGGCCGCCTGGGCGGCGCCGGCGTGGCGAGCCGCAATTTCCACTGAGGGCTGTTGCCGTTGCTGCCGCTGCAGGCTCAGGCCATGCGGCCGTCCGCGCGGATGTCGGGCATCTGGTCGATACGCTTGCCGAACCAGCCTATGCGCTCGGTCTGGCGCACATCCAGCCTGGGCACGTAGGGCTTGATGTCGAGCACGGGCGTGCCGTCCAGCATGTCATTGCCCAGGAAATGCAGCAGCAGTCCTTCGCGCCGCACCAGGCGCACGATGGACAGGCCCAGCCGGTTGGGCCGCGCCGGGGCGCGCGTGGCGAACACGCCGTGGCTGCTGTCGTCCATGAAGGGCACGACTTCCAGCTTTTCCACGGCCTGGTGCAGGTGGGTGATGAGGATCAGGTAGTCAAAGCCTTCGATGTCGCGCAGCCCGGCCTCGAACTCGGGCAGCAGCTCCACGCGGCCGGCCTCGTCGGCCGCGCCCGCCGTCTGTATGGGCATGCCCACCGGGTCGGTGAAGCGGCTGCGCACATGGCCGATGGGGCGGCAGCCTATGGCTTGCGTGGCGGCATCGCTCATGCGCTGGCGGTGCCCTGGGGATTGAGCAGGCGTGTCAGCGCGGCGATATCGGCCGCCGCCGCCATGCGCGCCGTGGTCTCTATGGAGCGGTAATGCCTGACGATGGCTTCGCCTGTGGAGGTGAGCGAGGCGCCGCCGCCATGGGCGCCGCCGGCGCTGGTGTTGACGGCCGGCGTCTGCAGCGCGCGGTTCATCTCGTCGACCAGCACCCAGGCGCGCCGGTAGGACATGCCCAGCGATCGCGCTGCAGCCGAGATGGAGCCCGCCTCGGCAATGGCTTCGAGCAACTGCACCTTGCCGGGACCGATGGCAATGGTGCTGTCGTTGTATACGCGCAGGCGGAACTGGACTTTGGAGGACATGGGGAAAGGACTTGGCACAGGAGAAAAGCGAACGTCAAGGTTAAGCGAAATCAACGGCTTGCGCCGTCGCAGGGGCTAAGGGGAAATACGCAATGCATGGATCGCTACAGCGAAGGGGTGCTCTGGCAGGGCGTTCCTGCAAACGGGCCGTCGGGGCCGGCGCGCTGGCGCTGCCGCCAGGGCGCCCGCTGCCTGCGCATCGTCTGCGAGTGCATTGGCGAGGCTCTTGACCTGCCGGCGCCGCGTCTCGATGCCTGTGTGCTGCGGCGCTATTTCGTCACATTGCCACCGGGTTTGCTAGCCTTTTTGCGCCAATGCAGCGCGGCGCTTGCCGCGCATCCTGGCCACGCGTTTACTTCTTGCTGCTTTCTGCCAGCAGGCGCTGGCATTGCGCATCTTCCTCGGCGGCCGGCACCGTCAGCGGCACCAGCGCCAGGGCCGCCGGCGCCACCACGGCGGCGGCCACGGCCGCGCCCGCGCGCAGCAGCAGCGGGCCGGGCTCCACGCCCACCTTGGGATTGGCAAAACTGCCGCGCACATACAGCGGCGTGCGCAGCGAGAAGAACTTCCACTTCAGCGACTCGGGCACGATGCGCAGGTCCATGGTCTCCTGCGCCAGGCTGATCTGTCCGGTGGCCTCGATGATGGCCTCGGGCGTGGCCAGCTTGACGTTGCGGGTGCGCGCAATGCCCTGCTCCACGGTCAGGTCGGCAACGGCGCAGTTGAGCTGCACTTCCTTGTCGGCGCCGAACAGCTTGGTGACGATGACGCTGCCCAGGTTCAGCGCGGCCAGGTCCAGGAGCTGCTTGCTGAAGCGGCCATCGCGCACATACAGGCGGATGTCGCCCGAGCTGGTGCCCAGCCATTCGGCAATGGACTGGCCCCGGCCCTCCAGCCCCAGCGCGCCGTCCATGCTGCCCAGGCTTTTCTTCATCAGTTCGATCTCGGGGAACAGGGCCGACAGCTGCAGCCCCTGGACCTTGCCCTGGAGGCTGGCCTTGGGCGGCTTGGCGCCGCTGTCCACCACGGCCTCGATGTCCAGCCGGCCCTTGGCCATGCCGAAGCGCAGCGGAGACAGGCGCAGCACGCCGTTGTCCATGACGGCATGCACGCTGAAGTCCTCGATGGGCAGGGCCTGGGGGCGCTCGATGCGGTCGCTCTTGAAGCGCACATCCATGTCCATGGCATTCCACTTGCTGGTGTCAAAGCGCTGCGTGGGCAGGGCCTTGCCGCTGGCCGCCTGCCGGGTCTTCTGGCCCTGCTTGGTGGACGGTGCTCCCACCACCGGCCCCAGGTCGGCCAGGCGCAGCTTGCGCGAGGCCAGATCGCCGCTGAGCTTGGGGCGCGGCTTGCCCGATGCGTAGTGCAGCGTGCCGCGCAGATCGCTCTGGCCCACGCGGCCATCGAATTCCTCGTAATCCCAGACGGCGCGCCCCGGCTCCAGGCTGCCGACCAGATGGCCATTGGTGTCGAAGGGCGGTGTGCGCGGCAGCAGCAGACCCGTCAGCGGGAACAGGTCGGCCATGCTGGAGCCGCGTAGGCGCACCTGCAGGTCCATGCCCTTGAGCGCCCTGGGATTGTCGAGAATGCCCTCGGCCCGGGCGCGCAGGCTGCCCGCATGGGCCCACAGCTTCACGGGAAAGCGTGCCTGTTCGCTTTGCAGGTCCAGCACGGGGCCGATGAGGCCCTGGGCCTCGACCGTGGCCTTGGCGATGCGCCCGGTCAGGCCGAAGCGCATGCCATACGGAAAGTCTGGACTGGGCGGCTGCACAAGGCTGTCCAGACGTGCGCGCACCGCCATCTGGCGCACGCCATCGCTCCAGCCCACCAGGCCCCCGCGCAGGCTCAATTGCGCTATCTGAAAGCGCCAGCGCGGCCCTGTGGACTCGGGGCGCTTGAAGGTCCAGTTGTTGCTGCCATCCTTGCGCCGGGCAAAGACCAGGTCAGGGCCTTCCAGTTGCAGATGGTCCAGCAGCACATGCCGGCCCAGCAGCGGCCACAGCCGCAGGCTGGCCGTGGCGCGCGCGGCCGTGGCCATGGTGGCGGCATCGCGCGCCGGAGGCGCCAGCTTTTCGTCGGAAAGGGCGATGCTGTCGGTATCGATATCGCGTGCGGGGCGGCTGGCCTGCGCGTCCCCTTCCTTGGCCTTCGTTTTCCCTTTTGGCTGGTCCTTGCGCTGGCCCATGGGTGGGTCTTCGGGCAGCCGGCCCTTGTTCAGATGGTCGGGCGGCGCGGGCAGGGCTGGCAGTTCGTCGCTGCCCTTGGCCGGTTCCTGCTCGACCTGCCAGCCTTCGGGCTGGCCCAGGGCCAGTTGCTCGGCCTCGATGGTCACGCCCGGGACCCAATGGCGCCAGCCCTGGTCCAGGGGCTGGGGCCATGTCCAGCGCAGGCGCAGATCGCCTTCAATGGCGAAGTGGCGGCCGGTGCTTTCGCTGACGCGTTCGTTGACCCAGGGCTTGGCCCGGTTCCAGTCGAAGGTGGCAATCAGGACCACAACCGCGGCGAGCAGCAGCACCAGGGCCGACACCGTCCACAAAAGGGCGCGCAGCCAGCGGCGGCGGGCTGGGCGGTGGGGTGCTGGCGTGGCGGGGCTGTGGTTCGCTGTGTCGGTCGCTGTGTCTGTCATGGCGCAGGGGGCCGCTAAATGGGGTTCGGTCCATCCTATCGCCATGAAACCGCTTGCCAAGGCCCGGGACGCGCTGGCGGGCAGCCGGCAGGCCCGCATACAGGAGATTGACCTACAGCGCGGCCTGCGGCGGGGAAGAGGCCGTCATCACGGCGTCTCCTGGCCCTGGCGCAGCCGGGTGGATGCCAGGGCGGCCACCACCAGCAGGCCCGCCATGATGAACAGGCCGTTGCGCGTGCTGCCCGTGGCCTGTTCGATCATCCCCATCACAGTGGGGCCGATGAAGCCGCCCACCAGGCCGCAGGTATTGACCAGGGCTATGCCGCCCGCCAGCCCCGCGCCCGCCAGCCGCGAGGCGGGAAACAGGAAGACCACGGACTGCACCACGAAGAACATCAGCGCCGTCAGGCTGAAACCCAGCAGGCCCAGGGCTGGCGAGGCCTTGCCCGCCAGCGCGGCCACCAGCAGGCCGGCGGCCATGGTGGCCAGGCCCGCCAGCAGCATGCGCCGGCAGCGCTGCGGGTGGGTGGCAAAGCGCGGCAGCCAGGCCGCACCGATGGCCGCTGCGATCCAGGGCACGGAGTTGAGCGTGCCGATCTGCAGCGGCGAGAGCTGGCCGTAGGTGCCGATGATGCCCGGCAGGAAGAAGATCACCGTGTAGATGCTGATCTGGTGGCAGAAGTAGACAAGGATGGCCAGCCAGATCTGGCGGTCGCGCAGGCAGTCCCGGAGCGAGTGGCCCACCTGGCCGGCGCCGGCCTGCTGGTCCTGCTCGGCCTGCAGGCGTTGCAGTACCTCGCGCGATTCGGCGGCCGTCAGCCAGGGCGCGCTGGCCGGACCGTCGGGCAGCTTCTTCCAGACCACCCAGGCCAGGGCCACGGCGGGCAGGCCCTCGATCACGAACATCCACTGCCAGCCATGCCAGCCCAGGAAGCCGTCCATCTGCAGCAGCGCGCCGCCCACGGGGCCGCTGAGGATGTTGGCAATGCACACGCCCAGCAGGAAGTAGCCGATGGCGCGGGCCCGTTCCTCGCGGCCGAACCAGTAGGTCAGGTAGAGCATCACGCCGGGGAACAGCCCCGCCTCGGCCGCGCCCAGCAGCACGCGCATCACGTAGAACGAGGTCTCTCCGGTGATGAAGGCCATGCCGGCCGACAGCAGGCCCCAGGTCACCATGATGCGGGTGATCCAGAACCGCGCGCCCACCCTGTGCATGATCAGGTTGCTGGGCACTTCCAGCAGCGCATAGCTCAGGAAGAACAGCCCCGCGCCCAGGCCGTAGGCGGCCGCCGAGATGCCCAGGTCCACCTCGATGTGCGACTTGGCCAGCGCAATGTTGGTGCGGTCTATGAAGCTGATCACATAGGACAGCACCAGCAGCGGCATCAGCCTGCGGAAGATGCGGGCGTTGAGCGCCGCGCTGGCACTGCTGGCCGCATTGCCAGGAACTGGCGGCGGCGCATGGACGGAATGGCTGGACATGGTGCTTGTCTCCTTCAAGGCTTGGGGGGCGTGGGGCGGAACTTCCAGGGACCGGCCCGGCCTGCTGCTGCAGGCTCTGGTGCTATGTGCTGGATGGGGGGAAAGGGGGCTCAGAAGGCCACATTGGCCGCACCCTTGAGGCCCAGCATGCTGCGCGCCTCGTCAGGCGTGGCGACGTCGACATTCAGGGCCTCGAGCACGGTGCGGATGCGGCGCACCTGCTCGGCGCTGGAGGTGGCCAGCTGCCCCGGGCCTATCCACAGAGAGTCTTCCAGCCCCACGCGCACATGCGAGCCCATGGCCGCGCCCATGGTGGCCAGCGGCAGCTGGTTGCGCCCGGCGCCCAGGATGGACCACTGGTAGTTGCTGCCCAGCAGGCGGTCGGCCGTGCGGCGCATGTGCATCAGGTCCTCCGGGTGGCCGCCGATGCCGCCCAGGATGCCGAACACCGACTGCACGAACACGGGCCCCTGCACCAGCCCCCGGTCCACGAAATGCGCCAGGTTGTGCAGGTGGCTGATGTCGTAGCACTCGAACTCGAAGCGCGTGCCCTGGGCCTGGCCCAGGCGCAGGATGCCTTCGATATCGGCAAAGGTGTTCTTGAAGACCAGGTTGCGGCTGTTTTCCAGGTGCTCGCGCTCCCAGGCGTGTTCCAGGTTCTTGAAGCGCTCCAGCATGGGGAACAGGCCGAAGTTCATCGAGCCCATGTTCAGCGAGGCCAGCTCGGGCTGGAACTCGGTCACGGGCCGCATGCGCTCTTGCACCGTCATGTGCGGGCTGCCGCCCGTGGTGATGTTGACGATGGCATCGCTTTCGGCCCGGATCGCCTTGAGAAAGGGGCGGAACAGCTCAGGGTCCTGCGAAGGGCGCCCGTCGCGGGGATCGCGGGCATGCAGGTGCACGATGGCGGCGCCGGCCTCGGCGGCATCGATGGCGGCGCGCGCAATCTGCTCGGCCGTCACGGGCAGGTGGGGCGACATGCTGGGCGTGTGGATGGCGCCCGTGGGCGCGCAGGTGATGATGGCTTTGGTGCGGGTGGCCATGGAAGGTCCTTGCAAACGGTGAAAAGGCGAGAGGAGTAGAGGAGGAGAGGGCGCTCAGCTCAGCGCCTGGGTCAGGCCATCGACGGCCAGCTCCTGGCCCGTGACATGGCCGGCCAGCGGGCTGGCGGCAAACACGGCCATGTTGGCAATGTCGCGCGCCGTGGCCATGCGGCCCAGCGCGGCCTGGTGCGTGTAGCTGCGCGTGACGTCCTCCAGCGGCATGCCGCGTGCCTGCGCCTTGGCGGCAATCACATCGCGGATGCGCGGGCCGTCCACGGCGCCCGGCAGGATGGCGTTCATCCGGATGCCGTCGGCGCCCAGCTCCAGTGCCAGCGACTTGGTCAGGCCGATCACGGCCCACTTGGACGCCGAATAGGCCGTGCGGCCCGGCATGCCCAGATGGCCTGCCGCCGAAGACAGGTTGACGATGGCCGCCTGCCGGCCCTCGCGTGCCGATTGCCGAAGCCGGGGCACGGCCAGCCGCGTGCACAGGAAGGCGCCGGTGATGTTCACATCCAGCGTGCGCTGCCAGTCGGCCAGGTCCAGCGTCTCCACCGCGCCCGTGGGGCCTGCCACCCCGGCGTTGTTGACGAGGATGTCCAGGCCGCCCAACTCGTTGTCCACGGCCTTGAACAGGGCCTGCATCTGCAAGGCATCCGACACATCGGCAAGACGGCCGCTGGCGCCGGGCAGGGCGGCAGCCAGCGCATCCAGGCTGGCCTGGGCCACGTCACAGACCATGACGCGCGCGCCGGCCTCGGCAAAGGCGCGGCTGATTTCCAGGCCGATTCCGGCGGCGCCCGCCGTCACCAGGACGCGCTGGCCGGCCAGAAGATCGTTTTTCCACATGCGGGGACTCCTTGGGAACTCAAACAAAGGTGAAAGGGATTCGGGTTGGGTTTGGATTTTGTATCTGTGATCACAGATCAAATATGGTGAATACCCTATGCGCCATGACAGCGGCGGCGCCGCGCTACCATCGCCGCCATGGCCATCAACGAACTAGTCACCCCACTCAAACGCCAGACCCTCAGCAGCGATGTCTATGCACAGCTCAGGGAATTGCTGATCACGGGCCAGATGATTCCGGGCGAGCAGATCTCCCTGCGCACCACGGCCAGCGCGCTGGGCGTCAGCGTCATGCCCGTGCGCGAGGCCGTGCACCGGCTGGTGGCCGAGCAGGCGCTGGAACTCACGCCCAACCGCGCGCTGCGCGTGCCGTTGATGACGGAAAGCGCCTTCCGCGAGATCACGCGCATCCGCGTCAACCTCGAAGGCCTGGCCACGGAGCAGGCGGCCCGGCAACTGCCGGCCGCCGAGCTGGAACGCATCGCCGCACTGCAGGACCGCTTTGCGGCCGAGATGGCCAGCGCCTCGCCGGACGGCGCGCGGCTCATCGCCTTCAACAAGGATTTCCACTTCGCCGTCTACAGCGCGGCCGGCATGCCCATGCTGCTGCAGATGATCGAGGCGCTGTGGCTTCGCATAGGTCCCATCCTCAACCACGACATGCGCTCGGGCTCGCGCCGCGTGAGCGAACAGGTGGCGGTCGGCCACCATGCGCGCCTGGTCGAGGCCCTGCGCCGCGGCGATGCGCCAGCCGCGAAGGAGGCGCTGCGCGGCGACATCGAAAGCGCGGCCGACTACATCGTTTCGGCGGGCGTGCTGGTGACGGCGGACAGCGGGTTGAACGGCGTGAGTGGACTGAGCGGGCCAGCCTTGCCAGGTGAAGAAAGCCGGTGAGCCGCAGAGGAATGGAGTAAGGAAGTAAGATTTCCGTGTTTTCTCTCATTTGCAGGAGCCGGCCATGCTTGCCAAATTGACGTCGAAGAACCAGATCACCCTGCCCAAGGCCGTGGTGTCCGAGGTGGAGGCCGCAGAGTATTTCGAGGTGGCCGTGGAAAACGGCCGCATCGTGCTCACGCCTGTGCACGTGCAGCGTGTCCAGCGCGCACAGGCCGTCCGCGACAAGCTGCAGCAGATGGGCATCACCGAAGAGGATGTGCAGGAGGCCACCTCCTGGGCGCGCAAATGATGCGTGTCGTCCTGGACACCAACGTCGTGCTCTCGGCATTGCTGTTCACGTCCGGCCGTCTTGCGTGGATACGCCGGGCCTGGCAGCACCAGCAGTTGAAGCCCCTGGTCTGCAGGGAAACGGCCAGCGAATTGCTGCGTGTGCTCGCCTACCCGAAGTTCAAGCTGTCAACGGCCGAGCAACAGGCCTTGCTGGAGGATTTCCTGCCCTGGGCCGATGTCGTCACACTGCCGCAGCCCTGGCCTGCATTGCCGCTGTGCCGGGACGACAAGGACCAGGTGTTCCTGGTGCTGGCGCATGTGGGCCGGGCCCGGGCGCTCATCACCGGCGACGGCGACCTTCTGGCGCTGCGTGACAGCTTTCCCGGCCTGATCGTGACGCCCGATGAGTGGGCAGCGCTGCACAAGCGCTGAGGGCAGGAATCCATGCACAACGCCCACGACCCCAAGGTTCTTCCCATACGCGACGGCGTCAGCCCCAGCTGCGTGGTGCTGCCCAGCCAGGGCGGCGGGTTGCTGATCGATTTTCTGGCCGAGCGCCTGCCGGCCGTGGCGCGCGAGGACTGGCTGCGGCGCCTGGCGCTGCGCGAGGTGGTGGACGAGCATGGCCGCGCCGCCGATGCAGGCACGGCCTTTGCGCCGGGCCTGCGTTACTACTACTACCGCGAGCTGCAGGCCGAGCCGCCCATCCCCTTCGAGGCCGAAGTCATCCACCGCGACGCGCATCTGCTGGTGGCCGACAAGCCGCATTTCCTGCCCGTGGTGCCGGCCGGCAAGTACCTGCAGCAGACGCTGCTGGTGCGGCTCAAGCGCGAATTCGACCTGCCCGAGCTGTCGCCCATCCACCGCATAGACCGCGACACGGCGGGGCTGGTGGTGTTTTCGGTGCAGCGCGCCACGCGCGGCATCTACCAGGCGCTGTTCCGCGACCGCGCCATCCACAAGACCTACGAGGCCGTGGCCCCCTGGCGCGAGGACGTGGTTTTCCCGCGCACGCATGAAAGCCGCATGGAAGAAAGCGGCCATTTCTTTCGCATGCACGAGGTGGCCGGCACGCCCAACACCCGCACCCACATGCAGGTGGTGGAGCAGCACGGCCGCTGGGCGCGCTACCGGCTGGAGCCCGAAAGCGGCAAGCGCCACCAGTTGCGCGTGCACATGGCCGCCCTGAGCCTGCCGCTGTGGGGTGACGGCTTCTACCCTGAAGTGCATGACATGCCCGAGGGCGACTACTCGCGCCCGCTGCAGCTGCTGGCGCGCAGCCTGGCCTTCACCGATCCTCTGGACGGCCAGTCGCGGCGCTTTGACAGCCGCCGCCAGTTGCTGCCGCTGACCGACCTGTAGAGGCCTTGCCGCTGCTGGAAACCGCTGGCTTTTTTGTCCATGGCCTTGCCATGGGATAGGCCGGTTGCGGACATTTAACGGACAACTTTGTCCGATAATTGTCCGCATGACTTCCAAAAGACCCAGTGCCGATATCCGCCGCGCCCAGCTGCTGGACGCGGCCGATGCCGTGTTTTCCGAGCATGGCGTGACCGCGCCGCTGGACCTGGTGGTCGAGCGCGCCGAGGTCGGCCGCGCCACGCTGTACCGGCAGTTTCCTGACCGGCGTGCGCTGATGCTGGCGCTGCTGGAGCGTTCGCTGGACAACATGCGCAGCGCGGCCGAAGCCATGGCCGAGGATGACGATGCCTTCTACAAGCTGCTGTCGCGCCTGGCCGAGCGCATTGCGGTCTCGGCCCCCATCACCGATTACTGGCGCACCGTGGAGCGCGGCGACGAGGTCATCGCCCAGGCCCGCGTTGCCATGTGGCAGATCTTTCGGCCGGCCATGGACCGGGCCGTGGCCTGTGGCCATTGCCGCCAGCCGCTGACGCAGGCCGAGCTGTCCCTGGTCTTCGGCATGCTGGGCGCCTCGCTGCGCGGCGAGACGCCGCAGCAGCGGCGCACCCTGGCGCGCAAGGCGTTGCAGATCGTCTGGCAAGGCTTGAAGGCCTGACATGGCCACCACACCCACTCCACCGGGGCCCGTGCTGCCCCCGTCGCCCCCCGTCGTCTACCTCAAGCCCCCGCCGGACTGGGAAGAGCATGAAAAGCCCAGCCTGCCGGGCTCGCCGTCCATGCCGCTGCACCAGCCGGCCGTGCGCGCCGCCTATGGCCTGATCGCCGTGCTGGTGGCGCTGACGGGTGGCCTGGGCAATGCACTGTTCACGGCCAACCTGCCCACCATCCAGGGCCAGATGGGGCTGACGTCTTCCGAGGCCGCCTGGCTGACCGGCGCCTACGTCATGCTCAACATGACGGCCAACCTGCTGGTCTACAAATTCCGCCAGCAGTTCGGCATGCGGCTGTTCGCCGAGATCGGGCTGGGCCTGTATGCGCTGCTGACGCTGCTGCACCTGGTGCTGGGCAGCTACACCAGCCTGCTCATGCTGCGCGCGGCCAGCGGCCTGGCGGGCGCCACCTGCAGCACGCTGGGCACGCTCTACATGCTGCAGGCTGCGCCGCGCAAGCATGTGCTCAAGATGCTGGTGATCGGCGTGGGGCTGGGGCAGATCGCCACGCCGCTGGCCTGGATCCTTTCGCCGGGCCTGCTGTTCAACAGCGAGTGGCACAACCTCTATCTGTTCGAGGCCGGCCTGGCCCTGATCTCGTTCGCGGGCGTGGTGGTGCTCAAGCTGCCGCCGGGCGTGCACATCCGCAGCTTCGAGCGGCTGGACTTCCTGACCTTCTTCCTCATGGTGCCCGGCGTGGGCCTGCTGATCGCCGTGCTGGTGCAGGGCTACAACCACTGGTGGCTGGACACGCCCTGGCTGGCCTGGATGCTGATCGGCTCCATCGTCCTGCTGAGCGTGGCGCTGTACATCGAGCACCACCGCCGCAATCCCATGCTGCAGACGCGCTGGTTCGTGCTGGCGCCCACGGTGCGCTTCGTGATCGGTGCGCTGCTGCTGCGCTTTCTGACCACCGAGCAGACCTATGGCGTGATCGGCATGCAGCGCATGCTGGGCATGACGGTGGACCAGATGCAGCCGCTGTTCATCGTCATCCTGCTGGGCACCATCGCGGGCATTGCCGTGTCGGCGCTGACCTTCGGGCTGGAGAACATGGGCAAGCAGATCGTGGGCTCCATCGTGCTGTTCGCGCTGGCGGCCTGGCTGGACCACAGCCGCACCAGCCTGGCCCGGCCCGAGGACTTCTTCGGCAGCCAGTTCCTCATGGCCGTGGGCGCGGGCCTGTTCATGGGGCCGCTGATGCTGATCGGCGTGGTGCAGGGCCTGAAGTTCGGCGCGCACTACATGCTGACGGCCATCGTCACCATCTCCATGACGCAGGCCATGGGCGCGCTCATGGGCTCGGCCCTGCTGAGCACCTACCAGATGCACCGCGAGCAGGTGTATTCGGCCGCCATCGTGGCCGATGTCGATCCCACCGACCCCATCGTGGCCGACCGCCTGCGCCTGCAGCAGCAAAGCCTGGCCCGCGTCATCGCCGACCCGGCCCTGCGTGCGGCCCAGGGCACGGCCCAGCTGGCGCAGGCCGCACGCCGCGAGGCCAATGTGCGCGCCTACAACGACGTGTTCGCGCTCACGGCCGGCGTGGCCGTGCTCTACCTGCTGTGGATGCTGGCCCTGGCCGGCCGCGCACGCCAGCGCGCCTTCGTGGAGCGCATGCGCGCCGCCGCTGCCGATGCCTCGGCCATGCGCGGCACCGATGCCGCCGCGCCGCAGGACGCGCCGGGCCAGCCGCCCACCCAACCCGTCGCCCGCGCCTGAAACCGTTCGCCCAGAGAAAAGACAACAACATGAGTGACTCCGAAAATTCCAATGGCGGCACGGCCGCCTCTGCCTCGCCTGCGCCGGCTCCCGCTGCGGCGCCTTCGCCCTCGCCATCACCTTCGCCATCGCCCAAGCTCATCAAACCCTCGCTGCGCAGCGTGCTGGTGATGCTGGTGGTCGCACTGGCCGGCGTGCTGCTGGTGCTGCGTGCATGGAACCTGTTCCCCTTCGCGGGCACCGTGGTCAGCACCGACAACGCCTATGTGCGCGGCGCCGTCACCGTGCTCGCGCCCCAGGTCAGCGGCTATGTGACCGAGGTGCTGGTGCAGGACTACGAGAACGTCAAGGCCGGCCAGCCCCTGGTGCGCATCGACGCACGCACCTACGAAGCCGCCCAGGCCCAGGCGCAGGCCCAGCTGGCCAATGCCCGCGCACAGCTGGCCAATGCCGACCAGACCCAGGCCCAGAACCGCGCCACGCTGGGCGCCAGCCGCGCCGGCCTGGCGGCGGCGCAGGCCGAATCCGACCGTGCGGCAGCCGAGCTGCAGCGCGTGCAGGCGCTGTCCGAGCGCGGCTCCGTCTCGCTCAACGAGCGCGACAAGGTGCGTGCCACCGCGCGCCTGGCGGCCACCAACGTGGCCAAGGCCCAGGCCGACATCGAAATCAACGCCCAGAAGATCAAGGCGACGACGGTGAACCGCGCCTCGCTCGAAGCCCAGGTCCAGATGGCCGAGGCCCAGCTGCGCCAGGCCCAGATCAACCTGGACAACACCGTGGTGCACGCGCCCGGCGATGGCCAGGTCAGCGAGGTGGGCGTGCGCCGGGGCCAGTACGTCACGGCCGGCTCCCAGCTCATGTACGTGGTGCCGCACACGCTGTGGGTGGTGGCCAACTTCAAGGAAACCCAGACCGCCCAGGTGCGCATAGGCCAGGCTGTGCGCTTCAGCGTTGATGCGCTGGGCGGCGCCCACCTCACGGGCCGCGTGCTGGAGATCGCGCCCGCCACGGGCTCGGAATTCAGCGTGCTCAAGGCCGACAACGCCACGGGCAACTTCACCAAGGTCGTGCAGCGCTTGCCAGTCAAGATTGCAATCGATCCCGACCAGGAGCTGGCCGCCAGGCTGCGCGCGGGCATGTCGGTGGTGGTGCGGCTGGATACGGCGCAGCCTGAGACCCAACCCGCACAGCAACCCGCACAGCAGCCCGCACCCCAACCGGAGGCCCGCCCATGACCGCCCGCGCACTGGCCATGGCCATCGCCTGCGCCGCCGCGCTGGCCGGCTGCAGCGTGCCGCCGCTGAGCAACGCGCCTGAAGCGGCTCGGCCCGCCATGCCCGCCCAGTGGAGCGGGGCAGGGCAGGAGCCGGCCGCCGCCGTCCAGGCATCGTGGTGGCAGGCCTTTGGCGATCCGCTGCTCACGCGCTGGGTGGAACTGGCCCAGTCCCGCAACAACGATGTGCTGCTGGCCCTGTCGCGCGTGGATGAGGCGCGGGCCAATCTGGATGTGGCAGGCGCTGCGGGCCTGCCCCAGCTCTCGGCCACGGCCGGCGTCTCCACGGGCCGCAGCCTGGGCGCGCGGGGCCTGGCGCACACGCGCTCGGTGCAGCCCAGCCTGCAGGCCAGCTGGGAGCCTGATCTGTGGGGCCGCATCGCCCACCTGGAAAAGGCCGCCGCCCTGCGCCTGCAGGCCAGCGAGGCCGACCGCGACGCCGTGGCACTGGCCGTGGCCGCCACCACGGCCCAGGCCTATGTGGGCCTGCGCTCGCTGCAATCGCAGCTGCAAGTGGCCCAGGCCACGGCCCGCTCGCGCGAACAGGCCCTGCGCCTGGCTGACGATCAGGCACGCGTCGGCTACACCTCGCAGCTGCAGCTCACCCAGGCCCAGGCCGAGCTGCAATCCGTGCAGCAGGCCGTGGAGCAGCTGGAACTGTCGCTGGCGCGCCAGCGCACGGCGCTCCTGCTGCTGGCCGGCGGCGAGGGTGACGAGCAGGCAGCCGCGCTCATGGCAACAACCGACGGCCAGTCCGCTGCGCTGGGCGCACCGCCGCCTGCGCCGGCCGCCGGCCTGCCTTCGGCCTTGCTGCAGCGCCGCCCCGACATTGCACGGGCCCAGCTGCAACTGGCGGCCGCCGACGAAAGCTTGGCCGTGCAGCGCACCGCCTTCCTGCCCCAGGTCTCGCTGACGGCCAGCGCCGGCAGCCTGCTGGTCAACGCCCTGCAATACCACCCGGCCACGGTCTGGGCCCTGGGCGGCAGCGTGCTGGCGCCGCTGTTCACGGGCGGCCGGCTGCAAGGGCAGTTCGACGCCGTGACCGCCCAGCGCGACCAGGCCGCCTATGCCTACCGTGGCGTGGTGATCAAGGCCCTGGCCGATGTGGAAAACGCCCTGGTCGGCACCCGGCGCCTGCAGTCGCAGTGGCAGCACGCCAGCGAGCGCGAGGCGGTGCTGCAGCGCTCCCTGGGCTTTGCCAAGGACCGCTACGAGGCCGGCTACGCCAGCTACCTGGAAGAGCTGGACGCCCAGCGCAATCTCTTCCAGGCGCAGCAGGAGGTGATACGCCTGCGCCAGAGCCAGCTGGAAAACGCCATTGCGCTGTACCAGGCGCTGGGCGGCGGCTGGCAGGCCGGGGACTGACCTTTCAGGAGCTGCTCCGGGCTGTGCTGGCCATGGCGGGATATGGCGCACTGGCCCAGTGCGCAGTCAGCCGGACACAAGCGCATATATCACCATGACGGCGAGAGCCCAAAACAGAAGTGTGCCGAACAGCTTGGTGGATGCGATGGCTGCGGCCAGTAGCGCCGCGCCCATTGCGAGTCCGGCGTGCTGTGTCTTGTACCAGCAGTAGAGGCCGGTAGCAGCACCCGCGAAAAATGCGATCAACCCACGGTCTGCCCCCGGGCTTGCGAGACTTTGCTTGCAGTCGTGATCGGGTGGCAGCGTGCCGGTGGAGCTTATCGTTCGGCCGCATTTGTTACAGGTCCATTGCGTCATTGCGGGTTTCTCCCGGCCGATTGCCTTGCGTTGCTGCGCACCCAGTTCCTTGCCTCCTGAGGCGAGAGGCCTGGGGGCATGGGGGCTGCAGGAAGGGGCGCCATTCCAGGACTTGATGGCAAGGGTTGCGCTGTGCCGGTGACGGGGTGCCGGGCCATCAGGCTGCGGCGCAGCGCAAGCGCGGCCTTGTCGCTGGGCGGGCATTCCTTGATGGCCTGGTCACCGATGAAGCGCAGCACTCCCTTAGGGTCCCGCGCGAGCATGGCCGGGATGTCTTCCGGTGCCTTCGCATACCAGAAGCCATAGGTGGCATAGCTTTTGACACCGCTGGAGTTCAATTTAGGCCCATAGGTGCATTGCAGGGTTTGATGGCCTTTGTTCCCGGTTTCAACCATCCAGTGATACACATCGCCTTCGGCCAGACCGTGGAGATCGACGGCGGAGAGGCGTTGCCGCTGTTGCTCGAACAGCCGTGCGCCACCATCGGGTGCAGTGGCGGCCTGCACATCCCTGGTGGCGGCTGCCTGCGCCTGCTGTTCCTGGCCCATGCCGAGCTGGATTTCCTGTCGGTCTCTGAGCCGTTTGTACGCCTGGTAGGTCGAATCGTTGGCCTGCAGTGCCTGTTGCAAGCGGTCGGGCTGAAGTGCCGCCATCGCCATCTGGCCGTCTCGCGCCGCTCCCAGCGAAGCCCTGATGCCTCTGACCCAGCTTTCAAAGGCCGCACGGCCATCCGATGGGATGCCGTTGTCCAAAGCGCCCCCTGTCACGCGCTCCAGTCCCTTGACGATGGATATATTTCGTTCCGAAAAGCCTTCGTTGAGGTAGAGCGTGAGGAAGTAGAGATCCTTTTCCAGCAGCAGCTTGGCGAACTCCGCTTCCGCCTTGGCTCTGGTGCCTGGCGTCCGGGCTGTTTCAAGAAAGCCCTGACGTGCTTTGGCGATCCTGCGGTTGAACTCGGACTTGTTCTTCGTAGCCTGTTGCTGGGCCGCCAGTGCATTGGTCAGATCCTCGCGGATCACGTCCCCGATCGTGACCCTGCCCACCCAAGTGGTTTGCGCGTGACAGGCGTGCGCGAAAGCGATTGCGGCGGCGGCCAAAGCCACGGTTGCGCCGTGCTGCCACCGGCCGCCGGGAGCCGGCTCGCGTATTGGGGTGGCAACTCGCCAGGTGCCACCAGATTGAAAGAAGGAGTCAACCTGCATGTAGCGCCCCTCTCTTGGGTGTGCTTTCGAAACGTAGCGGCTTGCAGTAGCCTGCCTCGCACCCCTTGGGTGTGCAGGCTCTGCCGGGATTTCAGCATCCGCCACGAGGACCGGCAATCCCGCGAATGGTGTCTCCTTTTGTAAATGGTGGCCCTGGCAAGACCCTTCAACTCTGCGACAACGCAGCCATTGGGCAGGGAGTGGGTCGTGTGGTGCATTGATCCTGATGGGCTGAAGACACTAGGTTTTCTCGATGCGCGCAGGCAGGCCCTGGCGCACCGCGGCGCCCGACACCCAGTCCACCCACACGTTTTTGCAGCCGGGCCGCGTGGGATCGGCAAAGCCCAGGTCGTTGAGGTTCACGCCATTGGCATGCTCGGCGTTCACCGGCATGGGCTTGCCGTCAATGCTGTGGCGGCCTGCGCCCAGCTCGCGGTGGCCGTAGCCGTGCTCGATGGCCACGGTCCCCGGCATCACGCCGTCGCGCACCATGGCCACGGCCGTCACCGCGCCGCCCGGCGTGCGGATGCGCACCGTGTCCCCGTTGGCGATGCCCAGCCGCTCGGCGTCATCGCGGTGCAGGGACACCGGGTTGTGCGGATGCACCTGGCGCAGCCGCGAGACGGCAATCGACATGGAACTCATCAGGTTGGACTTGTACGAGGTCAGCAGCAGCGGCCATTGCTGCTCGCCGAAATGCGTGCGCATGGCGCTGCCGTCGGCCAGCCGCGCCGGGTACCAGGTGGGGCAGCCGCTGTAGCGCTCGCCCGTCATGGCGTGGCGCATGCGGGCCAGCTCCTCGCTCCACACTTGCAGGGCAGGCGCGTGGGCCTTGCGGGTGTGGCCGTCCTTCCAGGCGTCTTCGATGCGGTCGAAGCGCCCGCCGCGCGTCAGCAGCATGGCCACCTGGCGCCATTCATCGTCCTTCAGGCGCTGGCGCAGCGCGGGCACCAGCCTGTCCACGCCGGTGATGGCGATGTCGTCATCGCTGGCCGCCGGCACGGGCTTGCCGCCTGCCCAGGCCACGTTGGCCAGGGCATGGATGAAGAAGTCCTCGGCCGAGCGCAGCGCATGGGGCTGGCCCTGGGCGTCCTTGATGGCGGCCTCGCCAAAGCCGGGCAGGCCCAGCCGTTCTGCCACGGCGAAGAGGAAGCTCTCCACGTTCACGGGCTGGCCGCCGGCCGTGCGCGCCACGGCGGGCTGCACCACGGGCCAGCGCACGGTGGAGCTTTTGGCCACCACGTCGGCCCAGGGCGCCGAGATGCCCCAGCTCTCGTAGGTCACGGTATCGGGCACGATGAAATCGGCCAGCGCGCTGGTCTCGTTGATGAAGGGGTCGATGGAGACGATCAGCGGCAGCTTCTTCGGGTCCTTGAGATCGTCCACCAGCGCATTGCGAAAGCCCGCAATGCCGTAGACGGGGTTGCTCATGTGGTTGATCCAGGCCTTGGCGCGGTAGGGGTAGCCGGCCAGCGCGCTGGCCAGCATCTCGCTGGACAGGCCGCCCACGGCCGGGTACCACGGGGCCTGGGCGGCGGGGTAGTCCTTCGCGCCCTCTGGCTGGCCCTCGCGCTTGCGCTGGAATTCCGCGCTTTTCTCGTAGGGCTGGCGGTGGCGTGACAGCGCCAGGCCGCGCGGCTTGACCTTGCCGTCGAAGTTGGCGAAGTCGTAGCGCGGGCCGGGGCCGAAGGGGCCGAACGGGCCGGCATCCAGCACCAGGCCGCCCTGCACGTTGAGGTTGCCCACCAGGGTGTTGAGCATGCTGATGGCGTAGGCGGTGTAGAAGCCCGCGCCGCTCATGGTGCCGCCATGCGCATCGGCCACGGCGCGCTTGCCATGGCTGGTGAACTCGCGCGCCAGCGCCTCGATCTCGCCGCGCGCCACGCCGCACAGCGCCGCGTATTCGTCCAGTGTCTTGAGGCTGGCCTGCTCATGCAGCTTGGCCAGCGAGGAGCAGACCGACAGCTCGGGGGCCTGGTCCGCGCCTTCGGCCTTCAGGCCGGGCACGGCCACGCGGGTGCGCACCATCAGCTGTGCAGGCTCGGCCTGGGTGTGCGGCGCCAGGCTGCCATCGGCACGCTGCACCACGAACACGTCCTGGGCCGGCTTGCCGTCTTCGGCTGGCGCGGGCAGGGCCCAGCCCAGGTCGGCGCCGCGCAGAAAGCTGCCATGGCGCGGGTGGCCGTGCTCGTTGACCAGCAGGTGCGTGGCATTGCTCCAGGACGCCTCGCCCGCCGCCTGCATGGCGGCCGGGCCGGGCTGGGCGAGAAAGTCCGTGTCATGGCGCGCCTCGTCCAGGATGACGCGGATCAGCGCCATGACCAGGGCCAGGTCGCTGGCCGGCTTGACGGCCAGCCAGCGGTTGCCGCTGCCCGCAGCCAGGCTGGACGAGGTCGGCAGCACGGGCGAGACCACCACGTAGCGGAAACGGTTGTCCTCGCGCGAGCGGGCCTCGGCCAGTTCGCGGCCCTGGCGCTGGAAGGGGTTGCCGGACTGCGCGGGCGCCGCGCCGATGAACAGGCCGAAGCTGGCATGGCTCCAGTCCGGCTTGCCGTGCGGCATGCCGGGCAGGTCGCCCAGGGCCGCTGCCGCGCCCACGCGAAAACTCTGGCCGCAGTAGGCGCCGTGGTTGCTGACGTTCACGGTGCCGAAGGACGGCCCCGCAAAGCGGCGCAGCAGCTGGGCGCGGCCTTCGTTGGAGGCGTCGGTCACCAGCAACTGGTTGGAGCGCGGGCCGAACTCGGGGTTGTCGGCGTCCAGCGGCGTCCTGGGGTCCCAGATGGCGCGCAGGCCCTCGACCTGGCCTTCGCCGAACAGATCGCCGCCCTCGCAGACTTCCTGCACCAGCTGCTCGAAGGAAATGCTCTGCCAGCGGCCGCTGCCGCGCGGGCCCACGCGCTTGAGCGGGGTGAGCACGCGGTGCGGCGCACTCTGGTGCTCCAGCATGGACGATCCGCGCGCGCAGGCCGTGGCCCGGCCCTCCAGGCCCAGTTCCTTGCCCAGTTTGGCGTAGACCTCGCGCACGGGTTCGTCCATGGCCGCTGGCCGCGTGGTGGCCAGCGGGTGGTAGGGGTTGCCTGCCACGCGCAGGATGCGGTTGCTGGCGGTATCGACACGCACGCGCACGCCGCACTGCGTCCAGCAGCCCAGGCAGCTGGAGGGGCTGACCACCTGGCCGGGCTGGGTGGCGAGCGCGCCCGTGGCCGGGTCGATGCGGAACTCCGGCGTCAGCGAATTGCCGCGCGTGGCGCTGGCTGTGGGCGTGCCCGAGGTGCCTGCGACCAGGCCCTTGGCACCGCGCGCCAGTGTTTCACCGTAGCCGGCCGCAAAGGCGGCCAGCCCACCGGCGGTGAGGCCACCGCGCAGCAGCAGGCGGCGGCGGGCGGCCTCGGCATCCAGGGAATCTTCGGGAGCTTGGGGGAGTTTCTTCTTGTCGGTCATGAAAGGCTTTCTGTGGCGCGGCCGGCCGGTGGCGGGCCGCGCTCCGTGAATGGGTGAGGGGTCGTCAGGGCGGCGGTGTCAGAGGGCGCGGGCCGCGGCCGAACGCGCGGGAAACAGCTCCAGCGCCCAGGTGGCCAGCGTCACAAGCGCGATGCACAGGCCGGCCACGCCCAGCATGCCCAGCAGGCCGTCGCCGCCCAGCGGCATGTGGTAGATGTACAGGCCCGCGCCGTACTTGGGCACGCCCTGCACGCCCATGAACAGCGCCCAGCGGAAGGCCCAGGCCGCGGCGGCCAGACCCAGCCCCAGGGCCAGCGTGTAGCGCGGGCAGACCATGCGCTGCCCACCCCGCACCAGGGCCCACAGCAGGGCGGCACCGGCCACGGCCGAGCCCAGCATGCTCAGGCGCCAGACCGGAAACTGCTGCCACAGCTGCAGCGCTGCCTGGAAGGAGCGGCCCTGGCCCAGCCAGCCGGCAACGGCCCAGACCGCCACCATGGCCAGCAGGCACAGCGCCAGCGCCAGGCCCAGCATGCGCAGCGCCTGCAGGGCGCCGGCATCGGGGCGGTGGCGGGCGGGCAGAAAGCGCGCCGTCACCAGCATGCAGCCCACCGTGGCCAGCCAGCCCGTGAGCGCCAGGTTCAGCGGCACCCACAGCGTGTTCCACAGCGGGCGCGAGCGCACGGCCATCAGCTCGGCGCCGGTATAGGCGGTGATGGTCAGCGCCGACACGGCCAGCAGCGGCGCAAGCCAGCGCAGCCACTGCGGCCGGCCCAGCCACCAGGCCAGCACGAAGGCCAGCGCCAGTCCCACGAAGGCCGGCAGCAGCAGCGCGCCCACCGACATCCACGACCACGGCGTGAAGTGCGCATAGAAATGCCAGAAGCGCGCAGGCTGGTGCAGGTCGGCCAGCAGCGACACGGGCGCGGCGATGGCGCTGACGGCCAGCACCAGCACGGCGGCCGGCAGCAGGCGCGCCATGGCGCTGGCACGCGGCGCCCAGGCGCAGGCGGCGGCCAGCAGGGCGGCGCCCGTGGCAATGCCGGCCAGGAAGAAGTACTGCACGGCCCAGGGCAGCCAGGCCGATTCGTAGGCGGGGGTCAGGAGTTCGACGATGTGCATGGGGTGCTCCTTGCGTTCAGTGGGAAGTGACCAGCCGCACGCTGGCCTGCCCGTCCACGCCGTCGACGAAGGCGTCGGGCAATCCCAGGTAGTACACATGCGGGTCCGTGCCCATGGCGGGCTTGAGCACCTTGAGGTCCTTGGCGTGCTCGCGCATGCGCTGGCGGATCTCGCTGCCCTCGTCGTTGAGGTCGCCGATCACGCGGGCGCCGCCCACGCAGCTTTCCACGCAGGCCGGCAGCAGGCCGGCTTCCAGGCGGTGCTCGCAGAAGGTGCACTTGTCGGCGGTCTGCGTCTCGTGGTTGATGAAGCGTGCGTCATAGGGGCAGGCCTGCACGCAGTAGCCGCAGCCCACGCAGCGCTCGTTGTCCACCAGCACGATGCCGTCGCTGCGCTGGAAGGTGGCCTGCACCGGGCAGACCGGCACGCAGGGCGGGTTGTCGCAGTGGTTGCACAGGCGCGGCAGGTTGAGCATGGCCGGCGGCAGGTCCTCGTTGCCCGCGTGCTGCACCTCGTACTGCAGCACCGTGGTGCGGAACTGGCCCAGCGGCGGCAGGTTCTCCATGGAGCAGCTCACCGTGCAGGCCTGGCAGCCTATGCAGCGGCGCAGGTCCACCAGCATGCCGTAGCGCTTGCCGGCCTCGCCGGGACGGCGCGGCGGCTGGAAACCCGGGGTGCCGGGCGCGGCCGCCGCCACGGGCAGGGCCACGGCCGCCATGGCAGCGGCCAGCAGATCCTGCAGGAAGCCGCGCTTGCCTGCGGCGGGCTGCGCATGGGCGGCGGCGCGGGCGGGGATGTCCTGGGAGGAGGGCTTGCAGCTGCAGTCGTTGCAGCCGCTGCCGGCGCGGGATGTTTTTGGCATGGCCTGTCTTTCATCGTCCTGCGGCCACGGAGGGTGGTCGCTCAAACTCAATAAAGCATTAAAAATATGCTTTTTATATTGAATTTAATATATGAAATTCAGGGCCTTGGTGGCTTGATGTGAGTCAAGCAATGGGCTTGTAAAGCGCCACCGACTGCCTGCCATGGACAGGCGCCCAAGGCAGTCCATAGCGTGTGGCGCAGGGATTAAGACGGGGTTAACAGGGTGACTGCATTCCTCGGGAATGCGGGGCGCGTATCGGAAATCACCCTCTTGTTTCCGTGCGCGGCCCCGGTCTACGCTGCTTGTGTTGCCACTGCCAAGGAGTTCTCCATGAACCATGCCCTGAACAGCCTTGCTTCGGAACTGGACCTTGCCGCCGAAGCCGGCGAGCATCTGAGGCTGCAATTCACACAGGCCTGCGTGGACCGCATCGCGCACCTGCTGGAAGACCCGGACGTCATCCGCTGCGCACAAGGCCTTCGCCGCTACCTGGACGGCCAGATCGACAGGCAGGAGCTGGACCGCCTGGCCCGCGAGGCGGCCAGCCTGGCCAACCATCACCAGGGATCGCGCTCCCTCGACGGCTGCGGCCATGCCGCCGTGTCCGCCACCTATGCCACGGCCCATGGGCTGGCGGGCCGGGCGCTGCAGGCGGCCGACTATGCGGCCTATGCCATGGTCTATGGCGAGGGCGGCCACGGCGCCGTCACGGACCGCGAATCGTTCGAGCCTGAATACCAATGGCAGGCCCGCTGCCTGGCCTCGCTGGCGCAGGCCGCTCAGCAGCGCACGTAGCACCAGCCCGACTGCTGCAGCAGGGCCAGTGACTCGATGCCGCCCTGCGGCAGCACGCGCATGCCGGCAGGCGCCTCGCGGCCCAGCTTCCTGAGCGTGTTCGGGCAGACCAGCGCATGGGCCAGGGCCTCTGCATCCAGATGCTGCGGCGTGCCCGGCGCGGCGTCCAGCAGCGCCTCGACGGCCGGGCCGTTGATGACGATGCGGACCTCGGCACCGGGCCGGTCCTGGCGCAGGTTGGCCAGATTGCTGCGTGCACGGGCCAGGGCGCCGGGCGTGGGCGCATGCAGCACGATGCGCAGCGGCGGCGCATCCGGCCTGGCGGGGAACAGGTCGCTCCAGTCGCTGGAGGATGTGGAAGCGGCGGGAGAACGGCTTGTGCTCATGGTCGACCCCGTCATTTCCTGCCACGCGGCCCCATGACCTCTTCCAGCAGGCCCGGCGGCAGGCCGGTGCGCACCTGCACCACTCCCTTGTCATCCTTCCAGACCAGGGCCGGCGTGGCACGCAGTCCCCAGGTGGACATCAGCGAGGCATGGTTGGCCAGCACCTGCCGCGTGGCCTGCGGCACCGGGGCCAGCGGCGTGGCGCCCGCGCCCTCTGCGCTGGCGCGGCCGGCCTTGGCATAGGCGCGTGCGTGCTCGGCCAGGGCCTGCTCGGGCTGGCGCGCGGTCAGCAAGGCGGCGGCCTTGCCCTCGCTGCTGGGCTTGAGGATGCCGACCAGAATGTGGCGCAACTGCACCTGGCCACTCTCCACCCAGGGCCGGGCATCGTTCCACAGCTGGTTGCAATAGGGGCAGTTGGGGTCGGTGAACACATAGACCGTGCGCGGCGCGTCGGCGCGGCCGTCCGGTATGGACTGGGCGCGCTGCACATCGCCCCACAGTTGCTCGCTCATGGGCTTTTGCACGGCGGCTTGCAGGGCCTGGGCGTTCACGTCGCGGCCCTGGGCGTCGATCACCGTGCCCAGCACCCAGTGCTTGCCGTCAGGCATGCGGTAGATGGGCACGGGCTGGCGGTCGCGGTAGGCGGCCCAGGCCTTGAGTCCGCCCACGGCCGGCAGCGGTCCCACCAGGGTCAGTCCCTGCTGGGCCAGGAAATCCTCCGATGGCAGCTCGGACGCCGCAGCCGGCAGGGCCAAGGCTGCCGACAGGGCCAGGGCTCCTGCCAGTGCAGGCAGGGGGAACAGGGGGGAAGCGCTCATGAACATTCCTTCAGATGCTGGGCCAGGCTGGCGCGCGACAGCTCGCCCATGCGCATGCCGCACAGCCGGCCGTCGGCGCCATAGAAATAGGTGGAAGGCAGGCCTCGCTGGCGCCAGTGCCGGCCGGCCTGCTGCTGCGGGTCGAACAGCACCTGGGCCAGCGGCAGCGGGGCTGCTGCCTGCTCGCGCCGCAGGTAGCCCATCACGGTCTCGGCAGACTCGCCCTGGTTGATCCAGATGAAGCGCACATCGGGCCGCTGCTGCTGGGCCTGGGCCAGCACCGGCATCTCGCGTCGGCAGGGCGGGCACCAGGTGGCCCAGAGGTTGATGACCATGGGCTTGCCATCGGCCTGCTGCAACTGCTGCAGCGAGACCGGCTGCGCCTGCCCGTTGACCAGGGTGAAGGCCGGCAGGGCCGGTGCATCTGCGGAGGGCAGCGCCTGCAGCAGGCTGCCCAGCACCAGCAGGGCCGCCCCCGCGCCCAGCGCCAGCCCTGTGGCGCGGCGCAGCACCGGGGAGCGGCGGCTGCGCCACAGCATGTACAGCAGCGCGGCCAGCAGGCCGGCCCACAGGTTCCATCCCCCGTCGCGGATATCGATGATGCGGCCTGCGAAGGCCGGCATCCCGCTCCAATCCCAGGGGGCCGGCGCGACCTCGGTCCACCACTGCGCGACATAGGCCAGGCGCGCCGCCAGCAGGCCGGCCAGGGTGCTTTGCCAAAGCAGCGCATCCACGGCCTGGCCCGTGCGCCTTTCGTTCCTGCGCGCCAGCCACTGCGCCAGCAGCCAGGCCAGCATGGCCACCACCACGCCCATCGGCAGGACCAGCGGCCCCAGCGCCAGGCTGGCGGGCAGGTGCAGCCAGGTGCCCAGCGCCGATAGCGCTGACGGCCCGCCAGGCTCGGCCGGTCCGGCAAGAACAGGCGAAGGCGCCAGCAGCAGGCCAGCAAGCAAGGGCAGGAAGGACGAAAGAAGAGGGGATGACCGGAGATGCATGGGCAAGGAGTTTCAGCCATGCAGGCTGACAGGTCGTGGATGCTGGCAGCGGGGAATTAACGGGGGGTTAACGGCCTCATGGCCATCAGGCTGCGACCGGTCCATTTCGCCCAGCCAATCCCATGGCCGCAGACAGCAGCAAGGCCGCAGCGGCCAAGCCGCCAGACAGCCAGAGCGTGGCGTGCAGCCCCCAGCCATCGACCAGTTGGCCGCCCGCCCATGAGCCCAGCGCAATACCGATGTTGAAGACGCCAACGTACAGCGCCGTGGCAATTTCCACGGCGCGTGGCGCAGCCTGCATCATCCAGGTCATCAGGCCCACCGATACGCCGCCGTAGGCCAGGCCCCAGACCAGCAGCACGGCGCCACCACCGGTTGGCGAGCCGCCCACGGACAGGAACAGCACAGGCGCCAGCAGCAGGCCCAGGGCGATCGCCGCCAGACTCGGCGCCGTGCGGCGCGCCGCGATGATGCCCGCCAGGAAGTTGCCCGCAATGCCCGCGATGCCGTAAGCCAGCAGCAGCGCGCTCATCCATTGCGCATCGAACCCCGACATCGTCAGCAGCAACGGGCGCACGAAGGTGAAGGACATGAAATGCCCGGCCACCAGCAGCAGCGTCAGTGCCAGCCCGGCCTGCAGCCTGCGGTTGGCCAGCTGATGGCTGAACTGGCGCAGGCTGGCCGAGCCTGTGGCAGGCAGGGCGGGGAGAACGGCCACGTGCAGCGCCAGCACCAGTGCGCTGAAGCCTGCCATGCCACCAAAGGCCCAGCGCCATCCCGCGAAATCGCCGATCAGCGCGCCCAGCGGCACGCCCAGCACCGAGGCTGCCGCCACGCCGCCAAAGATGATGGAGGTCGCCAGGCCCATCGACGCCTGGGGTACCAGCCGTGCCGCCAGCCCGCCCGCGATTGCCCAGATGCCGCCCATGCAAAAGCCCACCAGGACGCGCGCGGCCAGCAGCCAGATCAGCGACGGCGCCAGCGCCGAGGCCAGGTTGGCCAGCACGAGCAGGGCCAGCAGTCCGCACAGGATGCGGCGCCGGTCCATGCCGCCCGCCGCCATCACCACCAGCGGCGCGAACAGCGCGGCCAGCAGCGCCGGCAGCGAGATCATCAGGCCGGCCCTGCCCATGGAGGTGCCCAGGCTGCCGGCAATCGATGTGAGCAGGCCGACCGGCAGCATTTCCGTGGTCACCACGGAAAAGGTGGCCAGGCCCACGGCGGACACGGCCAGCCACGGGCGGCGCGCGGCGGGTTCGGGCCGCGTGGAGGAAGACGAATTCATGGTCCAGATCCCTTCAAACAGGTGGGGGGTGTTGCGCCGCCGTCGCGGGACAGAGAAAATACATACGCTGCGTATGAATAGAATCCTATATACATACGTGGCGTATGTAAATAATCATGCACGCCGTATGTAAGGAGATTGGCCATGGTTCGCCGCACCCGCGCCGAGATGGAAGAAACCCGCGCCACGCTGCTGGCCACGGCCCGCAAGGCCTTTGGAGAGCAGGGCTACGCCGATGCCTCCATGGACGATCTCACCGCGCAGGTGGGCCTGACGCGGGGCGCGCTGTACCACCATTTCGGCGACAAGCAGGGCCTGCTGGCGGCCGTGGTCGAGCAGATCGATGCCGAGGTGGATGAACGCCTGAAGGCCATCACCGCCCATGCCCAGGATCCCTGGCAGGGCTTTCGCAGTCGCTGCCAGGCCTACCTGGAAATGGCGCTGGAGCCTGAAATCCAGCGCATCGTGCTGCGCGATGCGCGCGCGGCTTTGGGCGGTGCGCTGCCGCAATCGCAGCGCCACTGCATTGCGTCCATGCAGGCACTGATTGCGGACCTCATGGCGCAGGGCATCGTGGCCCGGGCCGATCCGCAGGCGTTGGCATCGCTGATCTACGGCAGCCTGGCCGAAGCGGCTTTCTGGATTGCCGAGGGCGAGGACGCCGACCTGCGGCTGGAGCGCGGCGCGGCGGCGCTGGACCTGCTGCTGGGCGGGCTGCTGGCCCGGCCCTGAGCGGGCCACCTGGCCGCATTCTTGTGCACCCGCCTGCGAAATTCGGCACGCCGCCGCGCCAGCGCGGCAAATCTGCGATGCTCAGTCGCTTTTCGTTCCCGACTTGAATACAGACGGCGGGGCCTGGCGCCAGGCCCTGCGGACAACAACATGCATGTTCTCTTGGTGGAAGACAACGCGCTGGTGGCCAGCGGCGTGCGAGCCGGCCTGCAGCTGCAGGGCTTTGGCGTGGATACCGTGGCCTCGGCCGGGCAGGCGGATGCGGCCATCCGTTCCTCGCATTTCGATGCCTGCGTGCTGGACCTGGGCCTGCCGGACGAGGATGGCCTCTCGCTGCTGGCGCGCTGGCGCGGCCAGGGCCTGCAGGTGCCCGTGCTGGTGCTGACGGCGCGCGATGCCGTGTCCCAGCGCATCGAAGGCCTGCAGACCGGCGCCGACGATTACCTGGTCAAGCCCTTTGACCTGCACGAACTGGCGGCGCGCCTGCATGCGCTGCTGCGCCGCGCGGCCGGCCGCAGCGTGGACTGGATCGAGCTGGGCGAGGTGCGCATCAATCCCGCTGCAGGCCATATCCAGCGCCAGGGCCGCACGGTGGAGCTGTCGCGCCGCGAGTGGTCGCTGCTGCGCGCGCTGCTGCAGTCGCCGGGCCGCATTCTCAGCACCGAGCAACTGCGCGACAGCCTCTACGGCTACAGCCAGGACGTGGAGAGCAATGCCGTCAACGTTCATGTGCACCATCTGCGCCGCAAGCTGGGCCATGAACTGGTGGAGACGGTGCGCGGCGAGGGCTATCGCCTGGGCCTGCACCCATGATGCGCAGCCTGCGCGTGCGCCTGCTGGCATGTCTGTGCCTGGCGCTGTGCACGCTGTGGGGCGGGGTGGCGGCCTGGATGTTCTCCGACATGCGCAACGAACTGCGCACCGTGCTGGATGACCGGCTGATCGCCTCGGCGCGCATGGTGGCCGGCATCGTCCACCAGTTCCGGCCTGCCCGGGAGCTGCCGCAGGACTGGAGCCCCATGCTCAACGTGATCGCGCGCGACGGCGTGGCCTGCGAGGTCAGCCTGGTGCGCGGCGAGGTCCAGCCCGTGCGCCCCGAATCGGCCCTGCCGCAGGTGCTGGCCAAGACCGAGGGCAGTCCCGTGTTCCCGCAGAGCATGCCGCTGGGCTTCTCGACCATCATCAAGGGCGGCAAGCCCTGGCGCACCTATGTGCTGGAGGACCACGGCGTGCGCATCGCCACGGCCGACCGCATCGATGTGCGCGAGGGCCTGATCCACGGCTTTGCCTACACCATCGTCCTGCCCTTCGTGCTGGCGCTGCTGGCCAGCATGGGGCTGATGTGGTGGGCCGTGACCCAGGGCCTCAGGCCGCTGGAGGCCCTGCGGCGCGAACTGGCGCGCCGCCCGCCCGGCGACGACTCGCCCGTGGCCCAGGGCCTGCAGACGCGCGAGCTGGCGCCGCTGGTGGGCACGCTCAACCAGCTGCTGCACCGCGTGCGCGCCGCCATCGACCGCGAGCGCCGCTGGAGCGACGACGCCGCCCATGAGTTGCGCACGCCGCTCACCGCCATCAAGACCCATGTGCAGGTGGCGCAGATGGCGCTGGCGGCGCCCGGCATGCCTGCCGGCCTTCTGGCCGCGCCGCCCGGCTCCATGGCCCGCGATTCGCTGGCCCAGGCGGGCGAGGGCGTGGAGCACCTGCAGCACACGCTGGAGCAGTTGCTGCTGCTGGCGCGGCTGGAGCAGCATGAACCGGGTGCCGCCAATGCGCTGGCCTGCGGCGATGCGCCTGCCGATGCGCTGCAGGCGCTGGACAAGGCCTGGCAACTGGCGGTGAATGCCGTGAGCGCCGGAGCACCGGCGCCGGCGCAGCGCCAATGGTTGGACACGCACCAGCAGCCCGGCAACGGCGCCTGGCCGCTGGCCATCTCCGAGCCCCTGCTGGTCTCGGCCCTGCGCAATCTGCTGGAAAACGCCCTGCGCCATGCGCCGCAGCATGCCGTGGAACTGGCGGTGCGGCCCATTGGCGCCATGCCGGGCAAGACACAGCAGCCGGGCTCAGGCTATGTGGAGTTCACCGTGGCCGACCATGGCCCGGGGCTCAGCGCCGAGGAATGCGAAGAGGCCACGCGCCGCTTTTGGCGCAAGCGTCCCCAGGAGCATGGCAGCGGCCTGGGCCTGCCCATCGTGCAGCGCATCGCCGAATGCGCAGGCGGCTGCCTGCTGCTGCAGCCGCGCAGCCTGTGGCGGCCCGAGGAAGGCCAGGCCAGCGGCCTGGTCGCGCGCCTGTACCTGCCGCTGGCGGACGGCCCGGGCCCGCAGGCCCCGGCCGCCGGCCCATTAGCGCCGGCCCATTAACGCCGGCTTAATCTCGGTTCCGTATCGTGCGGGCCTGGCTGGCCAGCCCTGCGGGCATTGCGCCTTGCGGGGCGGCGGCCGGTATCCCTATTCGATCCTGTCCGCCGCAGCCGTGCGCTCCTGGGTGCGTGGCGCGGACGCATGGCAGGGCAAATGCCTCTTCCCACGATGATCCGCATGAACAAACAGACCCTGTCCCGGTCGAGCATCGCCATCGGCATCTGCATGCTGATGGGCAGCGCCTGGGCGCAAGACGCCGCGCCCAAGGCAGCAGCGCCCACAGCTGCGGTGCAAGGCAGTGCAGCAGCCGGCCAGAAAATCGCCCAGTCGGGCACGCCCCAGGGTGCGGCGGCATGTGCCACCTGCCACGGCGCCAAGGGCGAGGGCATGGCGGGCTTTCCGGCCCTGGCCGGCCAGCACGCCGGCTATCTGGCGCGCCAGCTCCAGCACCTGGCCGACGGCAGCCGCCAGGCCCCCGTGATGGCGCCCATGGCCAAGGCCCTGTCGGCCCAGGACCGCGCCGATGTGGCCGCCTATTACGCCAGCCTGCCGCTGCCCATCCAGCCCGTGCGCGGCCCGCTGCCCAAGGGCAAGGACGATGACGGCGCCTGGCTGGTCGAGCGCGGACGCTGGGCGGACGGCATTCCCGCCTGTGCCCAATGCCACGGCCCGGGCGGCGTGGGCGTGGGCGCCGATTTCCCGGCCATCGGCCACCTGACGGCCGACTACATGCAAAGCCAGGTCGCCGCCTGGAACAAGGGCCAGCGCGAGGCTGGCCCGCTGGGCCTCATGGGCAAGGTCGCGCAAAAGCTCACGCCCGCGGACATCCAGGCCGTGGCGGCCTACTACGCCCGCCTGCATGGCGCCAGCCCCAGCACCAGCACCGCAGCCACGGCCTCCGCGCCAGCCAAACCCTGATGGACCGGGAGCCGAACATGTCCGACACACAACCCACCCGCGCCTCCAAAAACTCCAATACCGCCGAGTACGCCGTCGTCGCCTGCCTGTTCGCCGGCCTGGCGGGCGCGCTCGCCTATGGCATGTACATCAGCCAGCCAGACATGCCACCTGCGCCGGCCCGCGTGGGCGCGGTCCCCGCTGCGGCTGCCACCGCAGCCAGGGCCGATGCAAATGCGAATGCCCAGGTCACCTCCCAGGCCGTGAAAGTGGCTGCCGACGGCGGCGCCTTCACGCCCCCCGGCGCCCGCGACATCCCCGACACGCCCATGGGCGAGTGGATTCGGCGTGGCGAGGCCATCTTCCTGCGCACGCCGGCCAACGCAGTGGGCTTTTCGGGCAACACCCTCAACTGCGTGAACTGCCACCTGGACGCAGGCCGGCTCAAGGGCGCCGCACCCATGTGGGGTGCCTACCCGCTGTACCCTGCTTACCGCAAGAAGACCAACCACGTGGACACCTTCGCCGAGCGCGTGCGCGGCTGCTTCATGTACAGCATGAACGGCAAGGCCCCCGACGACGGCCACGACATCCTCGTGGCGCTGGAGGCCTATGCCTACTGGATGGCACAGAAGGCGCCCACGGGCGAGAAGCTGCCCGGTGCGGGCTTCACCAAGGTGGGCAAGGCCGCGCAGGAGCCCAGCTTCGAGCGCGGCGCCAAGGTCTACGAGGCCAAGTGCGCGCTGTGCCACGGCCCTCAGGGCCAGGGCCAGGAAGTAGGCGGTGTGACCGTGTTCCCGCCGCTGTGGGGCAAGCAGTCCTACAACTGGGGCGCGGGCACGCACGAAGTGGACAAGGCCGCCAGCTTCATCAAGGGCAACATGCCCTACGGCAACCCCACGCTGGATGACCAGGAGGCCTGGGACGTGGCCACCTACATCAACAGCATGGAGCGCCCCCAGGACCCGCGCTTCACCGGCAACGTGGCCGACACGCGCAAGCAGTTCCACGACAACCCGTACTCGCTGTACGGCACCGAGGTCAACGGGCGGCTGCTCAAGGGTCTTTGAGCGGATCGGACAGGCAACGGCAGGCCGGGCGCAGGCCTGCGTTGCTGCAAGGGACAGGGCGCTGACAGCCGCCCTGCAAGCGCATCTGCGCCGGTGCGGCCTTTGCACCAGACGGCGTACGGTCATCGGTTTGACGGCCGGCATTTCATGATTTAATAAGAATCATTCTCACTGATTTGCCGACGCATCCGGCTTGCACCGCAGCACACCGCCTTGCCGGCAAGCCCGGCCCGTGCCGCACAGGGCCATGCGCAAAGGCCTTCGCGCGACCACCGCGCAATGCTCAGGTTTGCCGAGGAAACCATGACCCAGACCTTGGACGACATTCAGCAACTGGCGCATGAGCACCAGGTGTTGCTGCGTGGCTACGGCCACGCCCAGTTGCGCAGCAGCGAGCTGCTGTGCCTTCAAGCCCAGGAAATAGAGAGGCTGCAAAGGCTGGTGATCCGCCAGCGCGCTGCCTTGATGGCCAAGGAAACCCAGCTGCTGTGGGCGCGCGAGGAGCGCGAGGCGCTGGAAAATGCCATTCCCGGCCTCTCGCGCCGCGTCACGCTGGCACGGCGCGTGGAGTCGCTGCTGGTGCGCGTGCAGGACCTGTTGCGCGAGCGCGCACGCTGGCAGCGCCAGACGGCCGCGCCCGCGGCACAGCCCGCCATGCCTGCGCGGGAGCCCGAACAGGACGCCGAGGCCTTCGAGGCCAGCCTGCGCGAGGCCGATCTGGTGATCTGCCAGACCGGCTGCCTGAGCCACGGCGAGTACTGGCGCATGCAGGACCATTGCCAGCGCACGGGCAAGACCTGCGTGCTGGTGGAGCAGCCCGATGCGCTGCGCATCGTCCGCATACACCGGGGTGCCGAAGGCGGCGACAACCCCGCCATGACACTGACACACGGAGACACCACCGCATGACACGCAGCAAGATGCCCCTGAGCCCGGGCGGCGAACCCGAACTGCGCAGCGTCGGCCTGAAGGCCACGCTGCCGCGCATGCAGGTATTGGAGATGTTTCGCCAGAGCGAGTCGCGTCACCTGCACGCCGAAGACGTGTTCCGCCTGCTGGCCGAGCGGCGTGCCGAGGTGGGCCTGGCCACCGTCTACCGCGTGCTGTCGCAGCTGGAGGCCGCAGGCCTGCTGCTGCGCCAGACCTTTGAAAGTGGCAAGGCGGTGTTCGAGCTCAATGAGGGGCCGCACCATGACCACCTGATCTGCCTGCAGTGCGGACGCGTGGATGAATTCAGCAACGACCACATCGAGGCGCTGCAGCACCAGGTGGCCCAGGCCCACGGCTACCGCCTGGCCGACCACCGCCTGGCCCTGTACGGCCATTGCGGCGCATGCTCGCAGCTGCCACCCGAATCACCGGCACAGCCCGTGCAGGCAAGACAGCCTGCGCTGCAGGACAACGAATGAGCACCAACGACAGATCCCTGACCCCCGAGCAGCGCGCCGCGCTGGACCTGCTGATGTCGCGCCAGTCACGCTGGCCGCTGCAGGAGCCGGCGCCCGGCCCTGGCGTGATCGACACCGTCATCGACGCGGCCTTGCGCGCCCCCGACCACGGCCAGCTGCGCCCCTGGCGCTTCGTGCTGGTGCAGGGCGATGCGCGCCATGCGCTGGGCGAGGTGTTCGTGCAGGCCGCCAAGGCGCGCGACCCCCAGGCCGACGTCGAGCGATTCCGCGCCAAGGCCCTGTCCGCCCCGCTGATCATTGCGCTGGGCGTGCACCTGCAGCCCGAGCACAAGGTGCCTGAAAGCGAGCAGCTGCTGGCCGGTGGCGCTGCCGCCATGAACATGCTCAACGCCCTGCACATCCTGGGCTTTGGCGGCTTCTGGGCCAGCGGCGCCAACAGCCACGATGCGCGCGTGCGCGAGGCCCTGGGATTCGAGCCCCATGACCGGCTCGTCGGCCTGCTGTATGTGGGCACGCCCGTCTCGGCCGGCCGCGAAGCCCTGCGGCCGCCGCGCAACCGCTTTGTGCGCGAATGGCAGCCCGGGCAAGACTTGGTGCAAGGCCTGGCCCTGGCCCTGTCCTCCAGCGCGGCCGACGAAGGCTGATCCTGGTTCGCTGAAACAAAGATGCCCGGCTAGACCGGGCATCTTTCGTTGCGGCTGCACAATCGGCCTAAGCCGCCGTCTCGACCGACTTCAACTGGTAGATGGCATAGAAGTGCACGCCAAAGGTCCAGCGGAATGCCGGCCCCACCAGCGAGTAGGGCGGGCCGTAGCCTTCCATCACCTGGTGCGCGGCCACCAGCTGCAGGCGCGGATGGGCTTGCGCCAGATCGGCCTCGCGGCGCAGGCCCCAATGGAACTGGGCCTGGGTGAGCCGGACCGAGGGGTGCTGGCTTGCGCGCCCGGCGGCCAGCCAGCACATGGCGTCGAACACCAGTTCCGAACCCGGCGGGCTGCATTGCGCAAACGTGGTCCACAGCGCCTGTATCTGCTCTTTTTGCAGGTACATGGAAACGCCTTCGGCCATCATGAACACGGCAGGCCCTGACCTGTCGGCCGGCAGTCCCAGCCGCCGCCACCAGTCGGCGTCGGCCAGGTCGAATTCGCGGATCTCCTGGCGCTCCGATTGCCAGGGCAGCAACTGCCTGCGCAGGGCTACCACCGGCCCCAGGTCCGCATCCGTCATGCGCATCTGCCCGTTGTCCAGCCATTGGAAATAGTCGCTGAGGCCGCAGCCCAGGTTCACCACATGGCCCTGCGGCTGGCGCCGGAGAAAGTCCTGCGCCAGCGCGCGAAAGCAGTGCGTGCGCGCCAGCACGCCGTAGATGCTCTGCCTGTCCTGAAGCCAGCGGCTGCCGTCGTCGCCCAGCTGGGTCAGCGTGTCCAAGGCGTGGGCGTCACTGACGGCCATGCCGGGAAACAGCCGGTCGCCCAGGGCGCGGGCGGTCAGCGGAATGCGCAGCGTCTCGCTGACGTCGGACAGTTTTTCCTGCCGGGGCGTGGAGGGCGGCGCATCGGTGAAAGCCGGGCCGGCCGACGGTGCAAGAGGTTCGGGCATTGCTCGCTCCTGTGGTGCGCTGCAGGCCAGCATGCCAGGCCTGCGCACGTCATGAACCAGTTAACGGGAATCATTCATATTGGTTTGATGCAAGGCTGCCACGGCACGACCCGCGACGCTGCCAGGGCCATCATGCGCGAAGTCCGTTCAGAACCGGCAGTCCGCAGTCTGCACCAGTTGCGCAAAGGCGCCGCCCAGCGTGCGGTTGTGGTGGCCGATGATGAGCTCGGCCTGCAGCAGCGGCGAATCGGTGGTGGTATGGGCATCCGCCACCAGCACCGGGCGAAAGCCCAGGCCGGCTGCGGCACGGCACGTGGTGTCCACGCAGAACTCGGTCTTCATGCCGGCGATGACCAGTTCGGCAATGCCGGCTTCGGCAAGCCAGGTGGCCAGGCCGGTGCCCTCGAAGCAGCTGGGCCCTGTCTTGTCGAAGACGCGGTCCCGCTGCGCATCGATGCCCAACTGCGGCAGCAGTTGCGTGAGCGGGCCTGGCCCTCACGACTTGTTGACCTTGTGGTCCTCGCCCTTGGCTTCTTCCATGGCCTCGGGCTCCAGCTCCTCGGCGGAGCGGTTGAGGTGGATGAAGGCGCCCCAGCCCAGCAGCAGGACGCCCACGGCGCTGACCAGGGCGGCGGGGTAGAGCAGGTGGGCGGGTTCTTCCTGCGTCTTGAAGGCAGCGACCAGTGCTTCCACGGCCAGCGCGACGACCAGCACCACCAGAAAGCGCGAGAGAAAGCGGCGCACGCGCGTGGGGCCGCTGATGTGGGCCTCGCGTATGACTTCCTCTTCGGTGATGGTCTGGGCGATCTGCAGTGCAACCACGCCGGAGGCCAGGATGCCCAGCGCCTCGACGATGCGCAGGCCCGATTCGCCATCCACGCCATGCGCCATGGCGTTCCAGCCCTTCAGGCCCGCGATCCAGAGCAGGGCCACGGCGGCCAGCGAAAACAGCAGCGCGATGAGGGCGTGCAACACGGTGAAAAGGGTATGGATGGCTTTCATGGCAGAGGGCGGAGAGTGGGCCGTGGCGCATGTTTCCACGGCTGCGGCGCGCCGCTTGTAGGAAGCGGCGAACAGCGGTGGACAGGCGGCCTGCCTGTCTGCGGGTCACGGGCATGGATAGAATCCGAGGACCATGTCCAGATGGTTCATCGCGGTTTTCTCCCTGCACTTCGTCGTCAGCGTGGCTTTGTCCACGCTGGGGCTTGCGCCATGGCGTGCCCTGCCGCACGAGCCATGCGAGCCGCCCGGTGTCCACCCGCGCGCCGCCTGCGCCGGCCCGGAACGCGCGGCGGCGCCGCGGGTGGACACGGTCTCCCTGCTCGATGACTTCGACCACGCGCTGATGGACGATCAGCAGGACCTCCCCGATGTCGTGCACGCCGTGGACGGCATGCCGGCACCCCGCCTGCAGGCCGGGCGCCACATCACCGCCAGCCTGCGCGAAGGCCCTTGGCGCAGCCTGGCCCCGCCCGACCGGCCTCCCCGGGCAGCCTGATCCCCCATTGCCGTTTTTCTGACCTGCAGTGCCCTGCGCCTGCGGTGCCTCTGCCGCTTCGGGACCCTGTCCTGAATGCCCGGCTGCCGGGCTGGCCCCTGGCTTTCCTTCTTCCCGGACCCATCGCCGCATGGGCCCTTTCTGCCGCAACTGCGGCTCCCGGTTCCCACAACACGTATCATGGAAATTGCCATACTTTTTGCGCTGATCCTGCTCAATGGCGTCTTCGCCATGTCCGAGATCGCGCTGGTGACGGCGCGCAAGGCGCGCCTGCAAAAACTCATAGACGAGGGCGATGCCGGCGCCGCCGCCGCCGCGCAGCTGGGGGCCGATCCCACGCGCTTTCTGTCCACCATCCAGATCGGCATCACCTCCATCGGCGTGCTCAACGGCATCGTCGGCGAGGCCGCGCTGGCCGCCCCGCTGGCCGAGTGGCTGCAGCGCATGGGCGTGCCCGCGCCCTATGGCGGCTACACGGCCACGGCGCTGGTGGTGGTGCTGATCACCTATTTCTCCATCGTCGTCGGTGAGCTGGTGCCCAAGCGCATCGGCCAGACCTACCCAGAGACCTTTGCGCGCCTGATCGCACGCCCAGTCAACTGGCTGGCCCATCTGACCAAGCCCTTCGTGGTGCTGCTGTCCGTGTCCACCCATGCGCTGCTGCGCCTGCTGGGCGTCAAGGAAAACAGCGGCAGCGCCGTCACCGAGGAAGAGATCCACGCCATGCTGGCCGAAGGCACGACGGCCGGCGTCATCGAATCGCACGAGCACACCATGGTGCGCAACGTGTTCCGCCTTGATGACCGCCAGATCGGCTCGCTCATGGTGCCGCGCAGCGACGTGGTCTGCCTGGATGCGGATGCGCCGTTCGAGGACAACCTGCGCGTGATCGAGCAGTCCGACCACGCGCGCTTTCCCGTGGTGCGCGGCGGCATGGACTCCATCATCGGCGTGCTCAATGCGCGCCAGTGGCTGTCGCGCGCGCTGCAGGGCAAGGAGCAGGGCCTGACCGACCAGCCCATGCAGACCGCGCTCTATGTGCCCGAGACCATCACCGGCATGGAACTGCTGGAGAGCTTTCGCCTGTCCGACGTGCACATGGCCTTCGTGATCGACGAGTACGGCGAGGTCCAGGGCATCGTCACTCTGCAGGACCTGGTGGAAGCCATCACGGGCGAATTCCAGCCCCGCGATCCGCGCAACTCCTGGGCGCTGCAGCGCGAGGACGGCAGCTGGCTGCTGGACGGCCACATCCCCGTGCCCGAACTCAAGGACCGGCTGGAGCTGGCCACCGTGCCCGAGGAAGAGCGCGGCCGCTACCACACGCTGGCCGGCATGGTCATGCTGCTCACGGGCCGGCTGCCGCGTGTCACCGACACCGTGCAATGGGAAGGCTGGCGCTTCGAGGTGGTGGACATGGACGGCAAGGCCATCGACAAGGTGCTGGCCATGCGCGTGGACGTGTCGCTGCAGGTGCCGGGTGGTGAAGACGGCGGTGCGGCCCATGCCGCGCGCTGAACGCCGGGGCCCGCGCGGCGCATGGAAACTGCTGGCATGCGCGGCGGCCGTGGTCTTCATGGCCGCCTGCCTGGACGGCGTGCAGGGCTACCCGCAACAGCAGGCGCCCATCATCAGCCCCTACGACATGACCCAGGAGCAGCGGCTTGCCGAAATGAACGTCATGGGCGCGGCCGGCCATGCCGACCATCGCTGGACCTACGAACTGCGCCCCGGCTGCGTGCTGCGCGTGGACCTGGACGGCCCGCAGGGCCCCAGGCCTTCGCATGACATCGCGCTGCTGGGCAGCGTGGTGGCCGTCACGGCCCAGCGCGAACGCGGCAGTTTCCGCGTGGAGCTGCAGCCCGGCGACGGCCTGCAGGCCGCGCGCTCCCTGGTGCTGGAAAGCGCCAAATGGGCCGACGCCAGCTGGACCCAGCTGCTGCTGCGCCTGATGCAAAAGGGCTGCGTGGAAATGCAGGGCCGCTCGCATGGCAGGGCCGCAAGCCGGCACTGACACTGGCGTTGAAGGCGGCATCGCCATGGCACGGAGCGCGGCAGGCAAGCCGCTTTGCGCGCCCTTGAAAACAAAAGGCGGCACCGAAGTGCCGCCGGTTTGAACGCGGGACGAGAGCCCCGCGCCAAGGCAGATCGCCGGCTTACTTGGCCAGCGTCAGCGTGCCCTTCATCAGAGCGGAGTGGCCGGGGAACGAGCAAAAGTAGCTGTAGGCCTCGCCGGCCTTCAGGGCAGCGGTGGAGAAGGTCACGGAGTCGGTCTCGCCGCCGCCGATCACCTTGGTGTGGGCGATCACGCGGGCATCCTTTTCCTTCACGAAGTCCTTGGCCGCACCAGCGGCGATGCCGTCATTGGCCACGGGCTGCAGGTCGGCCGTCTTGCTCAGCACCCAGTTGTGGCCCATGGCCGTCTTGGGCAGCTTGCCCACATGCTTGAGCTTGACCGTGAACTGCTTGCAGCTGGCGGGCACGCTGATGGTGGGCTTGTTGAATTGCATGGCGTCGTTGCCTTCGATCTCGACGGCGCAGTCGGCGGCCCAGGCGGGAGCGGTCGCGGACACGGCCAGAACCAGGAAGACGGATTTCCATTGCATTGCCATTGTTTTCTCCTTGAAAAGCGGGTGAGGTGGCTGGCATCCGAGGGCCATGGACCGGCAGGCGGTCTGTCGCCATGGATGCCTTGTATGGCTGCCCCAAGCATAGACAGGATCGGGGGCGGCAGGTTGATTTGAATCAAGTCAAAAGAGTTCGAAGACTTGCGCTTGGAGCATGCGGTATGGCGTCGCGCATGCAGGGCATGCATTCGGGCTGCCGCAGGAAAACGGTTTTGCCGCCCGTGGTCTTTTGGCGACGGGCAACCCCACAGCTCGCATGCCTCTACTCACGTCAGTCACATTTGGGTACGATTGCGGGAAATAGAGGGAATGTATGAGATTGCTTGTTTTCATAGGCTCGATCATCGGCGCCATCTTTCTGCTGACGGCGTTCTTCGTCGACAGCTCCCATCAACAGGCGGCGCTGGCGGCCATGGCCTGCGCCAGCGTCCTCATTCCCTATGTGCTGTTCAGATTGCACTCGATCGCCGTCGAGCATGACCAGCTCGACCAGATCCTGCAACTGGTGCGAAAGTCCGGCAGCCAGGGCGAGGGGCTGGCACAGGGAGGCGATGGGCTCCCTGAGGCGAGCGAGCCTGTGGCGCCCAGGTCCTGGATGTCCTGAGGCCTGGCATCAACAGGTCTGGCATCAACAGGTCTGGGAGGTGTCAGGCGAACTGCACCACCACGCGCCGGTTGGTGCGGCTTTTCTTCTCGATCTTGGTGACGGCCACCGTGCCGATCTCGGCCGTGCTGCGCACATGCGTGCCGCCGCAGGGCTGGCGGTCCAGGCCGGGGATGTCGATGATGCGGATCGTCGCCGTGCCGCCTGGGGGCGCTGCGCCTGCGGTGCGCACCAGGTCGGGCTGGGCGGCCAACTGCTCGGGCGTGATGCGGTCCACGTTCACCGCATGGCTGGCGGTGATCAGGGCGTTCAGGCGCTCCGTCAGATCGGTCTTGTCCAGCGTGGACTCGGGCAGATCGAAATCCAGGCGCGCCGAGTCGGGCGAGATGCTGCAGCCCGTCACGGGCACAGGCACCAGCACGCCCAGCAGGTGCAGGCAGGTGTGCAGGCGCATCAGCCGGTGGCGCCTGTCCCAGTCGATCACCACCTGGACACGTTCACCCACCTGAGGCGGGGCATCGGTCTGCAGCACATGCAGGATGCGCTGCCGGTCATCGGCATAGACGGTGTCGATCAGGGCCAGGCTGCGGCCATCGGCCAGGGTCAGCGTGCCGGTGTCGCCGGCCTGGCCGCCGCTGCGGGCATAGCAGACCGTGGCGTCCAGCTCGATGCCCTCGGGGCTGACGGCCGTCACGGTGGCTTCGCAGCGGTCCAGGTAGGCGTCGTCATCAAAGAACTTGTGCGTCTGGGGCATGGGGTGTCTCCGGTGTCCTGGTTCTTGGGTTAGGGGCTTCAGCGCAGGGCGCACAGACCCTGGGCGGTTTCCATCTGGGGATCTGAGGGGCGTGGGAGCCGCCGGCCCGGGGTGCAATGCCCCGAAGGTCGGCCGCATGTCGGGCGCATGCCGGGCGCCGCGGTCCAGGCCGGCTGCGGCGGCGATGAGATGGTCAGGCTCCCGTGTCACGGCGCGTGTCATGTCGCGGTCCATGGTATCGGCTGCATGGCGGGGCCGGGCAGTACGCCTGGGCGAAAAGTCCCCAGTACAGTCCATGGCCCGCAGCGGTGGCAGTCGCCTGCTTGACAGCCTGTCAAGTGGCGGTGCCCGCGACCTGACAAGATCGGCGCCCGCACCGCGTGCGTGCCGGGGAACAATGGCGTGGCCGTTGCGGATGGCGCTACAGATTTTTCCAAAGCTGACGACATACGCAGGGCATGAATCTGTGAGTTTTCCGAGGGACTGTCCGGATGGATCAAGAACTTTTGCTTCCGTCCGGTGCAGGCTCCACCCCCGTCTCCATCCCGGCAGGCCCTGGTTTGCGGCTGCCCACATTGTTCATCTCCTCATCCCCATGAGCACTACCGATCTTCACGCGGCTTCCCTGAGCGATCTCTATGACCGGCTGCATGAAAGCCTCAGCGACGAGGCCTTTGCCGCCGAACTCGACGCCCGCCTGCATGACGGGCGGGCTGACGAGGTCCGCACCTTCCTGCGCGGCTGCGAGGAGCGTTGTCTCAACATCCTGGGGCATCTGAGCGGCAGCGACGCACCCTGGTCGCGTGACGGCGATCGCTGGCTGGCCTTTGCGCGGCTCACCGTGCCGCGCGGCCATGTGCTGTCGGGCCGCAGCGAGGAGCTGACCAATGCCCATGTGGCTGCCGAAGTGCGCGTGCTGGCCGAGCAATGGCTGGCCCACGCCCGCAGCGCCGACCTGCCTGTGTACAAGGGCATAGGCCTGGTGCTCGGCAGCCTGCTGCCCTGGCTCAGCTATCCCGGCATGCCCTATGACGAGGTGACGTCCACGCTGGACTGGGCGCTGGCGCTGCGCGAGGAGGCCGGGTTCCGCCGCAGCCATGAGTACCACGCGGCCTGGAAGCCCCTGGTCGCCCAGCTGAACGATGCCGACCTGCTGCGCTACGCCGCAGTGGGCGGCAAGCTGTTCGACGATGTGCTGGACCACTACCGCAACGAGCGCCAGCCCGGGCAGCCCAAGGGCCAGGGCTGGAAGGACTGGCTGCCTTTCTTTGCCGAGCATCCCCAGCTCTTCGACAAATCCTACATAGATGATCCCGACCTGATCGGGCAGCGCTGGGCCAGTGCCGGCGCGCCCCGGCGAGAGGAACTGGCCGCGCTGCTGCTCAGCCAATTGACCTACTCCCAGCGTGCCGAGCGGACGAGCGCATTGCAATTGCTGGACCGCCTCGTGGCCGAGGATTCCGCGCCCTTTGCCAAGCAGCTGCGTGAGAACGGCCGCTACCAGATCAGCCTGGCGCTGGCCATGCATGTCATGAAGCAGGACGATGCCGCCTTGCTGCCCCTGCTGCTGCCCGCCATGGCCCAGCGCTGCGACCGCGAGGACGAGCTGCGCCGCTACCGCAGCGTGATCCGCGAACTGGTGACCCGCCGCCCGGCCGATCTGGCCGAGGTGCCTGTCAAGGACCTGGTCAATGTGCTGCCCGCGTTCGACACCGCCAGCCTGAAGGCCACGCTGCCCACCTTGACCCCGCTCATCGCAGGCAGCAGCGCAAAGGGCCTGCGCGCCGCCATGGCCGGTCTGGCCGCCCATATTCCGCTGGCCAGCTTGGTGGATGCCGGCTGGCTGAACAAGCCGCCCAAGAACCTGCTGCTGACCTGCCGCGACGTGCTGCTGGCCCACCCCGACCCCGCTGTCGGTCCCTTGCTGGCGCAGTTGCTGGCCGGCGGCAAGCTGGATGCGGCCTCGGCCAGCAGCGTGCAGCAGCGGCTGCAGCAGTTGGGCCTGACAGGGCAGGGCGCCTCGACATCGGATGAAAGCCAGGCAGATGCCGCATCGCCAGCGTCTGCCGCTGGCGGCGTGGATCTGCAAGCCCAGCTCGCCTCCATCAAGCGCCTGAGCGCGGCCATCAAGCCCTTCGATACGCCCGAGCTGCTGGCGCTGTGCGCGCCGCTGTCCGAACACGCGGCCCGCGTGCTGCTGCATGTGTCTGCCATTGCCGAAGGCGGCCTGCCGCCGCTGGCCGGCGAGCTGCTGGCGCGCATTCCGGCCGACAACCGTGCCCGCCTGGCGCTGGCCCTGGTGCAGCAATGGATTGCTTCCGAGGGCGAGCCCAAGCAGCGCTGGGCGCTCAGGCTGCTGCCCGGCCATGCCGATGACCGCGTGGTCGATGCGCTGGTGTCCGCCGTCCAGGCCTGGAACCGCCCGCGCCTGCAGCGCGCGGCCGCCGCCGTGGAGCATCTGGGCGAGGTGGACAGCCTCTACGCTCTGCTGCGCGTGCAGGAGATCTCCGAGTCGCGCTCGCTCAAGGACCAGGTGCAGCGCACGGCGCGCATCGCCCTGCGCGCTGCCGCCGCGCGCCGCAAGATGAGCGTGCCCGAACTCTTCGACGAGCTGACGCCGGACTTCGGCCTGGGCCAGGGCCTGACGGTCACGGTCGGGCCGCAGAGCTACCGCGTGGAGCTGCAGGGCGATCTGAGCCTGCGCGTCATCAACGACAAAAACAAGGCCAGCAAGACCATTCCTGCGGTCAAGGACGAGGCGCTCAAGCCCGAATGGGAGGCGGCCACCGCGCAGCTCAAGACCCTGGCCACCAGCCTCAAGACCGTGGTCAAGCAGCAGGCGCCGCGCATGCTGGCGGCCCTGGTCAGCGGCAAGCGCTGGCCGCTGGATCGCTGGCAGCGGCTGTTCGTGGCCCACCCGTTGCTGCGCATCGTGGGGCGCAGCCTGATCTGGCGCGCCGAGGATGCGCCGGGCCTGGCGCGCACCAGCTTCCGCTTGGCCGAGGATTTCTCGCTGGTCGATGTGGAGGATGAAACCGTGACCCTGCCCGCTGGCTGCAGCATCAGCCTCTGGCACCCGGCCACGGCCCAGCCCGGCGAGCGCGAAGCCTGGCAGGCCTACATGGCCGACTATGAGCTGGAGCCCCTGGTCGACCAGCTGGGCGCCTGCGCCGAGCAGCCCGCGCCCGGCCAGTTCAAGAACGGCATGCTGCTGCCGCCCGCGCCGATCACGCTGGCGCAAGAGCAGCTTGGCGGCCTGCTCAAGAAATTCGGCTACCGGCCCGGCCCCGTGGGCGATGGCCCCAGCATCAATGAGCATGTGTGGCGCCTGCCCGCGCTGGAGCTGAGCCTGGAGTTGTCGCACGGCTATTTCCCGCCCTACCTGGACCTGGGCCTGCCCGTGGCCGTGGAAGGCCTGCGAGTGCACGACCTGAGCAAGGAATACGGGGCCAGCGCCGACCCGGCGCGGCTGCCCAAGCCGCTGCTGGCCACGCTGCAAGGCCAGTGGCTGGCCCTGGCGGCCAAGGCGGCTGCCTGAGCCTTTGTGAACCTTTGCTCCCTTGAAACGTTGGCCGCCCGACCGCCCATCACCGAAGACTCCACAGACCATGAGCAACAACGAGACAGCAGCGCTTCCCCTGCAGGCTTTGTACGAACTGCACACGGCCGCTCCGGCCGGGCGCGAGGGCATGCCGGCCTTTGCCGCCGAACTGGCAAAGCGCCTGGCCCAGGGGCGTGATGCCGAGGTGGCGGACTTCCTGCGCGACAGCAGCAGCCTGTGCCAGGAACGGCTGCACCAGCTGCCCGGCGAGCATGCGCCCTGGCAGCGCGACCACGCGCTGTGGCTGGCGCTGGCGCGCATCAGCCTTCCGCTGGGACAGTTCTATGGGGGCAACTCGGGCGTGCCCCGGCGCAGTGCCGAGCTGACCGCGGAGCTGACGGCACTGGCCCGCGCCTGGCTGGATGACTGGGGCACCCGCACCCACCAGCCCTGGAGATTGCGCGATGGCTACGACCTCGTGCTCAGGCAGGTGTTTGGCGTGCTGGGCCATGAAGGCATGTCCAGTGCCGAGGTCACCGGCCTGCTGCGCTGGGCGCGGGAACTGAGCGCAAAGGCCGGCATTGCGCCCGGCGCGCAGTACTACTGCCACTGGCAGCACCTGCTGCACCAGCTGCCCGAGCCCGAACTGCTGGCCATGGCCATCGAGGACGGCGGCGGCCAGCTCAGCCGCGACATCGTCCAACGCCAGCTGCCGCTGCAGCGCACGCGGCCTGCAGGGCAGCGCTGGGCGCTGTGGCGGGATTTTTTTGCGCAATTCCCCGCCGTGCTTGACCAGCTGCGCCTGCCCGAGCCCGTGCTGATTGCATCGCGCTGGGAGGCGGCCGATGCCGCGCGCCGCGACCTGCTGGCCCAGGACCTGTTCAAGGCCTTGTGCTTTGCCTCGGACGATGACTGGCCGCATGACCGTGCCCTGGTGGAGCGCATGCTGCAGACCGATGCCGCACCGCTGGTCGCCTGGTTCAAGCAACTGGGCCACCTGGCGATCAATCCCGTCGTGGCGCAGCGGCTGTGGGACGCCCGGTGGCCGGCCCTGCTGCCGCTGCTATTGCCGGCCTGCGCAGACGGCTGCAAGCACGAATCCGACCGCGCCGGCTACGCCCCGGTGGCCGAGACCCTGCTGGCCGATCGCCCTGGCGACCTGGCCCGGCTGGCCGCCGGCCCGCTCACGCACCTGCTGCCCGCGCTGCGCGTGGACACGCTTCAGCGGCTGCTGCCGCAACTGGGCAAGGCCGCCTCCAGCAGTGCCTCCAAGGGCTTGCGTGCGGCGCTGGCACAGGCCCTGTCTGCCTTGCCCGTGGATGCGCCCCAGGCCGCCGGCTGGCTGGCCAAGCCCAACAAGAACCTGGTGCTGGCCTACCGCGATGTGCTGGTGGCCCATTCTGATCCGGCGTCTGGCAGCCTGCTGTCGGCACTGCTGTCCGGTGGATTGCTGGAGGTGGCCGAGCAAGGCCCGGTGCAGGCGCGCCTGAAGGATCTGGGTGCCGCAGCCCCGGTTGCGGACGCAGCCAGGCCACCTGCCGGCGAGGTCGCTCCGGCAGGCAGCGATGGTGCCGGCTCCCTGGCAGATCTTGAAGCCCAGGCCGCCAGCCTGCAGCGCCTGTCGCCCGCCATTGCCGCGCTGGACCAGCCGGCGCTGCTGGACCTGCTCGCGCCCCTGTCGGCCCAGGCCGCGCGTGCGCTGCTGCACCTGGCGGCCACCAGCCCGCAGGAGCTGCCGGCGCTGGCCCACCACCTGCTGGCCCAGGCCAGCGCCGAGAATCGCGCGCGGCTGGCCCAGGCCCTGGTCCAGCACTGGGTGGCTGCCGATGGCGCGCCCGAATCGCGCTGGGTGCTCAAGCTGCTGCCCGGCGCGGCGGACGACCGCATCGTCGATGTGCTGTCCTCGGCCGCCCTGGCTTGGCACAAGACGCGCAAGGAGCGCGCCGTGGTCGCGCTGCAGCAGCTGGGCCGGCTCGACACGGTCTATGCCCTGTCCTGCGTGCAGGCCCTGGCCACCGGCAAGACGCTCAAGCCCAGCGTGCTGGCTGCCGCGCAGGCCGTGCTGGCCGAGGCCGCCACGCGGCGCGGCATGGTGCTGGCCGACCTCAGTGATGAGCTGACCCCGGACTTCGACCTGGGCCGGGGCGTGCAATTGCAAGTGGGCGCGCAGACCTATGACGTGCTGCTGCAGGGTGACCTGTCGCTGCGCCTGCGCACGCCGGCCGGCAAGCTGGTGCGCAGCCTGCCGGCCCTGGCCGACGAGGGCCTGCGCACGGAGTGGGATGCGGCCGCCGCGCGGCTCAAGACGCTGTCCAAAGGCATCAAGGCCGTGCTGCAGCAGCAGGCGCCACGCCTGCAGTCCTGCCTGATGCTGGGTCGGCACTGGCCGCTGGACACCTGGCGCCGCCTCTTCCTGGAGCACCCGCTGCTGCGCGTGGTGGCACAGGGCCTGGTCTGGCGGGTGGAGCCCGCGGCCGGCCAGCCGTTCAGCCTGCGCATTGCCGAAGACTTGTCCCTGGTCGATGCCGAGAGCGACGCGGTGCAACTGCCGGGCGAGGGCCGCATCGCCCTGTGGCACCCCGCGCAGGCCACCGAACAGGAGCGTGCGCAGTGGCGCGAATGCCTGGCCGACTACGGCCTCAAGGCCCTGATCGAGCAGGTCGATGCGCCCGCCGACCTGCCACTGGCCAGCCAGTGGCAGCATGAGCTGCTGCAGCCCCAGGCACCGATACGGCTCACGCAGCAGGCGCTGGACGGCCTGGCAGGCCCATGGCGCTTTCATGCCGGCCCTGTGTGCGATGGCCCCGGCATCTACCTGCACCTGCGGGACTTTGCCGTGCAGCGCTGGCGCGTGGAACTGCTGCACAGCGCGGCCATGCCGTACTACGAGCCCGGCCATGAAATCGACATCGAAGGCTTTGCCCTGCGCGACATGGCCGCCGACCGCCTGCTGCCCCCGGCCGAATGGCCGCTGCCGCTGCAGGCATCGCTGTGCGGCATGCTCCAGGCCCTGGCCTCGCGCGCTGCGGGCGCGGCAGCCGCAGCGGCTGCAGCCCAGGTTTGACTCCCTCCAGAACCCCTGAATCCATGACCTCTTCGACCCTAGAACACACCGACCAGGCCACGCTGGAGGAACTGAGCGCCTCGCTGCCACCCGCCGAACTGGTCCAGGTGCTGGCCAGCCGCATGCGCGCGGGCCGGCATGACGAAGTGGGCGCCTTCACGCGCAAGGCCTTCGACGACTATTCCAACCCCATCCGCGCCCTGGGCAACTTCGATCTGCCCTGGACCCATGACCATGACCTGTGGCTGGCCTTCGCGCGGCAGACCATCCCCTTCGGGCGCAGGATCGACGGCAGCCTGGACGGCGACATTCCACGCCACAGCCCCGAGCTTGCGGCCGAGTTCGAGCAGATGGCGCGCGCCAGCCTGGCCCGTCCACCTGCGCCGGACGGCGACAACGACTACCGTGAAATCCGCATCCTGGACATGTTCGGCTGGCTCTGGTACCCGGGCATCAGCCGCGAACGGGTGATGCAGCAGCTGGACTGGGCCGCAGAGCTGAACGTCCAGTCCGGCGCCAGGTATGACAGAACCGACTGGAAGCTGCTGCTGGGCAGCCTGGAAGACCAGGACCTGATGGAGCTGGCCGAGCGCGGCGGCGCGCTCTATGCCGACATCCGCGATGTCTACATGACGCGGCACAGCGACGTTCCGCACCCGCAGCGCTGCGCGCCCTGGTACGACTTCTACCGCCGCCATCCCGACTGGTTCGACGACAAGCCCATCAACGAAGACCCGGGCCTGATCGCGCTGCGCTGGGACCTGGGCGCCGACGCCCAGCGGCGCCTGGAACTGGTCAACCTGCTGCTGGGCAGGGCGGACCGCGAGCCGGCTGATTACTTCATCTCCATTTTCGACCGCCTGGTGCGGGAGGATGCCGCGCCCTTCGTCGCCTGGATCGAAGGATGGCAGCCCAAGTACCACTTCGATGCGGTGGTCGCCCGGCAGATCTGGACGGCACGCTACCCGGAGCTTTTGCCCCATCTGCTGCGCTGCATATTGCAGAAATCGCGCATTGAGCCCTTCATCGGCCTGCTCAACCAGATGCTGACCGAGCAGCCCGACTATCTGCGCGAGATTCCCACCGTGCGCCTGGCCCCGCTGCTGGCGCAGCTGGACCCGGCCATGCTGCATGCCCGGCTGCCCCTGCTGGGCGAACTGCTGGCGGCCAGCAGCTCGCGGGCGCTGCGCGAAGCGGTGGCGCGCTTCATGCAAGGGCTGGATGCGCAGGCCGTAGGCGCTGTCTTCGAGTCCAACGCCTGGCTGCAGCGGCGCGAGAAAGCGATGCAGCTGGCCTGCCGCGACATCCTGCTGGCCCACCCCGATCCCGGGGTCGCACCGCTGCTGCAGGCGCTGCTGCGCACGGGCCTGGACCTGGGCTCCGAAAGCATGGTCGAGGGCCGGCTGCTGGCCCTGGGTGTCTCAGTGCCAGGCGCTCTGACCGTGGCGCAGGGGGAGGGGGGCCGGGTCCCGCTCGATGCGCTGGAGGCCCGCGTGGCGCGCTTCAAGCGCTTTTCCAGCAGCATCAAGGCCTATGACCAGCCAGAGACCCTGGCCCTGTTCGCGCCGCTGTCCGGGCATGCGGCACGCACCGTGCTGCACCTGGTGGCCACGGCCGAGGAAGAACTGCCGCCGCTGGTGGAGCAGTTGCTGGCCCATGTGCCGGCCGAAAGCCGCGCCCAGCTGTCCCTGCACCTGGTCAATGCCTGGGTGGCCCTGGAGGGCGAGCCCAAGGCGCGCTGGGCGCTGCGCCTGGCCACCGGCCATATCGACGACCGCCTGGTGCAGACCCTGGTGGCCGCCGTGAAGGCCTGGGGCTGGAGCAAGAAGCTGCGCGCCATCATCGCCGTGGAGCAGCTCGGTGCGCTGGACACGCTGTACGCGCTGTCCCAGGTCCAGACCCTGTCCAGCTCGCGCAAGCTCAAGGATCTGGTGATTGAAGCCACGCATGACGCGCTCAAGGCGGCCGCCCAGCGCCGCGGCCTGAGCCTGATCGAGCTGTATGACGAGCTGACGCCCGATTTCGGCCTGGGCGGCGAAGGCCTGGTGCTGGAGGTGGGCCCGCAGCGCTACCGCCTGCAGCTGCAGGGCGACCTGAGCCTGCGCGTGGTCGGCGACAAGGGCAAGGCCTCCAAGACCCTGCCTGCGCTCAAGGACGAATCGCTGCGCCTGCAGTGGAATGCGGCCCAGGCCGAATTCAAGACCGTTGCCGCAGGCGTCAAGGCCATCGCCAAGCAGCAGGTGCCGCGCCTGGGTACCGCCTTCATGACGGGACAGCGCTGGTCCGTCCCGCGCTGGCGCAGATTGTTCCTGCTGCATCCCCTGCTGCGCATCGTGGGCCGCAGCCTGATTTGGCGGCTGGAGCAGGGCGCCAGCTTTCGCATTGCCGAGGACTTTTCCCTGCTCGACGCCACCGACGATGCCGTGGAGCTGCCCGACGACGCACAGGTGCTGCTCTGGCATCCGGTCGATGCCGCAGCGGGCGAGGTTGAAGCCTGGCGCACCTGCCTGGCCGACTACGAGCTGCAGCCGCTGATCGACCAGCTGAACGCAGGCGCACAACTGCCCGAAGCCGGGCAGTGGAAGAACCATGCCCTGCACCCCGCCGGCCCGCTGCAGATACGCCAGGGCGCGCTGTCCGGCCTGCTGGCCAAGTGGAACTACCGCCCCGGCCCCGTGGGGGACGGCCCCGGCATCTACGAGCACAAGCTGGACCTGGCAGGCCCGCAGCTGTACATCGAACTCCACCACGGGCGCTACCTGCCGTTCATGGACCTGGACAACCGCGTGGACATCACCCATGCCGTGGTCTATGACAGCAGCCACCGCGGCGACGATGGCCGCTGGCCCCGGCTGCAGCCGCAGCAGTGGCCGCGCGCACTGCAGGCCACGCTGATGGCGCAGTTCGCGGCCATCGCCGCCAAATCGGCCAGCACCAAAGAGAGCGACTGATGGCCACCAAACGCATTGCAGCGGCCACCCCGGAACCTGCCGCCCAGCGGCTGCCGGCCGAGATGGCCCACGCCCAGGAACTCGCGGCCCTGCAGGCCGCCGACCAGGGCCCGCGCCCCGACGGCTGGCGCCTGAGCCCGCGCTCCGTGCGGCGCTTCATCCTGGGCGGTGCGGAGCCTGACGGCGGCGGGCCTGCCATCGCGCGCAAGATCCACGGCAACGATGCCCTGGTCGAGCGCGCCATCGTCACCCTGGCCGGCCAGCGCGGCCTGATGCTGGTGGGCGAGCCGGGCACGGCCAAGTCCCTGTTGTCCGAGCTGCTGGCCGCCGCCATCAGCGGCGACAGCAAGCTCACCGTGCAGGGCGGTGCCGGCGTGGTGGAAGAGCAGATCCGCTACGGCTGGAACTACGCCCTGCTGCTGCGTGACGGCCCTGGCCCCGAAGCCCTGGTGCCCGGCCCGCTGCACCGCGCCATGGGGGAAGGGCGGCTGCTGCGTTTCGAGGAAATCACGCGCTGCTCCACCGAAGTGCAGGACTGCATGGTGCCCGTGCTCTCCGAGCGGCTGCTGCAGATTCCCGAACTCAAGCACGAGCAGCCCTGGCTGCTGGCACGGCCGGGCTTCAATGTGATTGCCACGGCCAACCTGCGCGATCGCGGCGTCAACGAGATGTCGGCCGCGCTCAAGCGCCGCTTCAACTTCGAGACCATGCGCCCGCTCGAAGGCGTGGCCGCGCAGGCCGCATTGATAGGGCAGGAGGTGGGCCGCGCACTGGCGCAGCAGCGCATCGGCACCACCGTCGCGCCCGATGTGCTGGCCCTGCTGGCCACGGCCTTCCAGGAGCTGCGCAGCGGCAGCGTTGAGGGCACGGCCGTGGAGCGGCCGGGCACCGTGCTGTCCACGGCCGAGGCCATCGACGTGGCCTTCAACGCCGCCTGCCAGTGCTGGTACTTCGGGCAGGAGCAGGTGGGTCCGGCCCACCTGGCGCGCCACCTGCTGGGCACGGTGATCAAGGACGACGACGAGGACCGGCGCCGTTTCGCCGAATACCTGCGCGTGGTGGCACGCCAGCGCGCAGGGCAGCCGCAGTGGCAGGACTTTGTCGCAGGCGGCCGTGAGCACTGACGCTGCCGCGTGGCTGGCGCCGCTGCCGCAGCTGCGCCTGGTGCCCGTGCGCCACCACAGCCCGCGCTGCGCCCACCACCTGCGCGCGCTGATGCGCGAGTTCAAGCCCACCCACGTGCTGATCGAAGGCCCGGGCGAGCTCGATGCCCTGCTGCCCGCGCTGCAGCACGCCCAGGCGCGTCCCCCGCTGGCCGCCTACCTGCATGCGGCCATGGCCGGGCCCGGCGCGGCCGAGCAAGACTGGCGCTGCCGTTGCTACGTGCCCTTTGCCGCCTTCTCGCCCGAATGGGTGGCCCTGCGCGAGGCGGCGCGGCTGCGCAGCGCCGTGCGCTTCATCGACCTGCCCTATGCCGACAGGCTGGCGCAGGCCGCGCAGCTGGACTACTTCGCCTGCGCGCCCGAACCCCTGCTGGCCGACGAGCCCGCACGGCGCGCGCCCGACGTGCTGGCCGGCCTCATCCAGGCCAGCGGCTGCCGCGATTTCGACGAATGGTGGGACCGGCATTACGAATCTGGCAACGAGGACGCCTCGCCCCAGGCGTACTTTGCCGGCGTGCTGGCCTTCAGCCAGCTGCTGCGCGAGCGCGAGCAGGGCGCGGGCGGCAGCGGCATGGATGCCGAGGACGTGGCGCGCGAGGCCCACATGGCCGCTCAGGTCAGCGCGGCCCTGGCCGAAGGCGGGCGCTGCCTGGTGGTCTGCGGCGGCTTCCATGTGCCCGGCATCGTTGCCGGCCTCTCGGCCCCCGCCTGGCCTGCGGACGCCAGGCCCGCCATCGATGTAGGCGTGCACCTCATTGCCTACACGCTGCAGCGGCTGGAGCGCGCCGGCGGCTACGCGGCCGGCATGCCCATGCCTGGCTACTACCAGGGCGTATGGCAGGCGCTGGAACAGGGCGCTTCGCAACCCGATGCCCAGGCCTGGCCCGAGATGGCGGCACGCACCGTGAACAGCCTGCGCGCCCGGGGCATGCCCGCCAGCCTGCCTGAGGCGGCCGAGGCCGTGCGCCTGGCCCATGGTCTGGCCGCCTTGCGCGCCTGCCGCGGCGGCCGGGCCGAGCTGCTGGAAGCGCTGGACAGCGCCGTGTTCAAGGAGCATGCCCAGGCCCTGCGACCGCAGCCTATGGTGCAGCAGACCGGGCAGCAGACTGCTCAATGGCTGCTGGACGCCGACGACTACGGCCAGCTGCCACCCAACGCGCCGGCCGCCCCGCTGCTGGTCGATGTGCAGGCCTTCTGCCTGCGACACCGTCTGCCCGTGCGGCCCGCCGCCCCCGTGCGCAAGGAGCTGGACATCTACCGCAGCGCCCGCCACCGCCGGCTGTCGCAGGGGCTGCACCGCCTGTGCTACCTGGGCGTGCCCTATGCGCAGCGCCTGGCCGGGCCGGACTTCGTGGCGGGCACGGGCCTGGCGCGTGTGCGCGAGGTCTGGACGCTGGGCTGGCAGGTCGAGACCACGGTGGCCCTGACCGAGGCCATGTGTCACGGCTCCAGCCTGGAGGAAGCCGCGGTGCACCTGGTGCGCGAGCGCCTGGCGCAGACGGCCCACACGGAGCCCGCGCAGCGCGTGCTGGAGGTGCTGGTCATGGGGCTGGACGGCATCGCCCAACAGGTGCTGGACACCGTGCAGGCCTGGATGGAGCGCAGCCACGACGCGCTGGCCCTGGCCCGCGCCACGGGCTGCCTGGCCCTGGCCTACGAGGCCCGCCATGCGCTGGGCGGCGTGGGCCTGGCGCGCCTGCTCCCGCTGCTGCGGCGCTGCTTTGCGCAGGCCTGCCTGCGCCTGCCCTGGCTGGGCGAGGGCGATGCATCCCAGCAGGCACAGGCCCTGGATGCCCTGGCCGATCTGCACGGCATGGTCTGCCGCCACGCGCCCTGGGCCGACGCCGGCCTGTTCCACGATGCCTGTGCCGCCCTGCATGAGGCAGGCGCCGACAGCACGCCCGAGCCCGTGCGCGGCGCCACGGCCGGCATCCTGAGCATGGCCGGCCGCTGGCAGATCGCGCAGACCGATGCCGCCCTGCGCGCCATGCTGGGCCTGGCGCAGGTCGATGCTGCCGCCATGGGCGAATACCTGCAGGGCTTTGTGCGCGTGGCCAAGGGCTGGCTGCTCAGCCATCCGCCGCTGCTGCGCCTGCTCAGTGACGGCATTGCGCACTGGCCGGAAGACGCCTTCCTGGCCGGCCTGCCCGCCTTGCGGCTGGCCTTTGCCCAGCTGACCCGTGCCGAACTGCGGCAGCTGGCCGGGCGGCTGGCGGGTCTGTCGGGCGCGGCCACGTCACCCGGCGCAACCACGCTGGCCTCCGTGCACCTGCCATCGGACGAGGCCCTGGCGCACGGCCGCGCCTTGGCGGCCCAGGTGGGCCGGCTGCTGCAACCCTGGGGACTGTCATGAGCCGGGAAGATCCGCCAATGCACGAACCGCCAATGCACGAGCCGCCAATGCAGGAACAGGCAATCGATGCCGCCACCCTGAGGCGCTGGCGACTCATCCTCGGGCCCGAGGCCGCCCAGCCCCTGGCTGCCGCGCAGCCGCTCGATGCCGCCGATGCGCGCCGCGACGCGGCACTGGACTATCTCTACCAGCGCGAGCACCGCCTGCGCGAGCAGGCGAACACCTCGGGCACCGATGCGTGGCAGGGCACGGGCGGGCTATCCGCGCGCCAGGGCGGCAGCGGCGTGCCCGAGCCCCAGGCTGTGCACTGGCTGGGCGAGGTGCGCGATCTGTTCCCGCGCAGCGCCGTGGAAACGCTGCAGCGCGATGCGCTGTCGCGCTATGGGCTCCATGGCCTGCTCAGTGATCCCCAGGTCCTGGCCGAGGCCGCGCCCAGCATCGAACTGGTGGCCGCCTTGATGGCGGTGCGCACCAGCCTGCCCCCCGAGGTGCTGGCCGAGGCCCGCCGGTTGGTGGCGCGCGTGGTGGCCGATCTGCAGGCGCGGCTGTCCTCGCGCGTGCACTCGGCCCTGGGGCGGCGGCGCAGGCGCCGCAGTAGCCGGGGCCAGGGGCAGATGAGCGATCTGGACTGGCCGCGCACCCTGCGCCACAACCTGCGCCACTACCAGAGCGAGGAGCAGGTGCTGGTGCTGGAGCGCCTGTTCTTCAGGGAGAACGAAGCACAGCGCCTGACCTGGGACCTGTGGCTGGTGGTGGACCAGAGCGGGTCCATGCATGAATCCGTCATCCACAGCGCCGTCATGGGCAGCATCTTTGCGCGCGTGCGCGCCCTGCGCACCCATGTGCTGCTGTTCTCCGATGCCGTGGCCGATGTCACCGGCCAGCTGCATGCGCCCGAAGAGCTGCTGCTGGGCGCGCAACTGGGCGGAGGCACCAACATCGGCGCGGCACTGGCGCATGTGGCCGGGCAGTTGGCCGCGCCGCGCCGCAGCGTGATCGTGCTGATCACCGACCTGTACGAAGGCCATGACGAGGCCCGCGTCATCGCCGAGACCGAGCGGCTGGTTGCCAGTGGTGCCCGCGTGCTGGTGCTGGCTGCGCTGGACCGCCGCGCCCACCCCGACTATGACCGCGACCTGGCCGCGCAGCTGGTGGCGCGCGGCGCCCAGGTTGCCGCCATGACGCCCGACCATCTGGTGGATTGGCTGGCCCGTGCCATGCAGGGAGGGCAGCCTTCATGATGCAGGAATGGCTGCGCACCCTGGACGATGACGCCATTGCCGACTGGGCCAACAAGGGCCTGCTCAAGCGCGGGGCCAAGGCCCTGGCGGCGGTGGATGCGGGGCAGTGGGAGCTGGCGGCCAACCAGGCCCGCGCCGGCATCGAAGGCCATGTCCAGACCCTGGCCGGCGCGGGCTTTGCCACGCTGCAATGCAGCTGCCCCGCCTTTGGCCCCTGCCACCATCTGTGCGCCTTGCTGCTGGGCCTGCGGGCGCGGCTGGCCCACGAGACCCCGGCCGATGGCATGGCCCAGGCGCCCGCTGCCCCGTGGCTCGACGGCGATGCCGGCGCGGTGGCCCAGGCCTTTGGAATGGCCGCCCAGCGCAAGGCCTTGCGCTGGATGGCCCAGGGCTTCGAGGCGGTGCTGGAAGAGGCCCCGGCCACCCTGATCGGCGAACTGTCCAACCCCGACGAAGTCACCGTGCGCCTGCCGCGCGCCGGTGGCCTGGCGGCGGCCAGTTGCAGCTGCAAGGCAGCGGCCTGCGCCCACCGCGCCCTGGTGGCATTGCAGGCCCGGCGCCTGGCGGGCGCACCCATGCCGGAGCTGCCGGCGCAGGCGCTGGAAGCCGGCGCACTGCAGCGGCTGGCCCAGGCGCGCCAATGGCTGACCGGCTGGGTGCTGCAGGGCCGTGCAGGCATGAGCCCGGCCTTCCTCGACCAGGGCGAGGCACTGGCCACCGAACTGCGCCAGGCCGACCTGCCGCGCCCCGCCAGCGTGCTCAACCTGCTGGTACGCGCCTTGCGTGACGAGCGCGCAGGGCGTGCCGGTGCGGCCGAACGCGTGGCGCCCTTGCTGGCCGCGCTGTGGATGCTGCTGCGCGGCCTGGCGCAACAGCCCATGCCACGGCCCCTGAGCGAACTGGCGGGCGTGCACAGGCGCAGCTACCGGCGCGTGCAAGGCCTTTGCCTGCACGCCGTGGCAGCCGAGCTATGGCATGCGCGCGGCGGGCAGCGCGGGTTTTCCGTGCATTTGCAGGACGCGGCCAGCGGTCGGTATCTGACCTGGTCCGCATCGCGCGCCGAAGGCTTCGACCCGGAGTGGGAACCAGCCGGGGCGCTGGACTCGGAAACCCTGGGCGGCCTCACCGCAAGGCAGCTGCTGCAAGGCCCCCATGTGCTGCTGGACGGCTGGGCCAGCGACGATGGCCGCCTGTCGGCGCGCGACGCCACGCGGCTGGCACCGGCCCAGGCGACCGGCCCGCTGCCGATCCAGGTGACCAGCCCGCTGCCGGTGGCCGACGATCCCCAGGCCCTGCTGCAGCGCCATCTGCAGGAGCTGCATGCCGACCCCTGGCGCCTGCAGCCGCCTCTTTGGGCACGGCTGCAGGTGGCCGGCAGCGGCCTGGCGCAGCGTGACGAGCTGCTGCAGCGCTGGACGATTGCATTGCGGTCGCCGGTGCCCGGGCCTTCCCTGTCCCTGGTGGGCGATCTGCACGGCATGCAGGGCAGGGCGGGTGAGGCATTGCGCAGGGAACTGGCGCGCGGCCGCGTGCTGCGGGAAGTCTTTGGCCGCGTGGAATTCGTGGCAGGGCAGCTGCAGATTGCCGTGGCTTCCGTGCGCTGGCGGGACAGCGCGCACTGGCACCATCCCAGCACGGCCTGGCCGCCGCCGCTTGCCGAAGTCGGTGTGGAGAAGGCTCCATGAGCAGTTCAATCAAAGCAAGCAACGAGAGCACCACCGCGCCGCTGCGCCATTGGCTGGCACAAGGCCAGGCCTGGCTGGCCGACATGCAGGCCGCAGGCCTGGCGGGTGCCGGCGCACCGCTGCTGGCCGCAGGCCGGGCCTGGGCCGACGAGGGCGCGCTGCTGGGCTGGGGCGCCCTGGCAAGGCAGATGGACGGCGTGCTGGACCCGCAGCTGCCGCCGGCGGAGCGCGCGGCCGCCCTGCTCGATATCGCGGTCTGGGTCATGACCGCGCAGCGGCTGCAGGCCGGTGCGGATCAGTCCTTGCCCTGAAAAAAGCCATTGAGTTCGGCGCCCGGCGTGGCCTGGGCGAACGCGTCGAAGCGCCCCGTCTCGGCAATGGAGCGCGCCGCATGCAGAAACCCGCTCCAGGCTGCGCGCGCCAGTGCGCCGCCCACGCTGATGCGGCGCACGCCCATGGCCTCGGCATCCTGCAGGCTCCATTCGCTGGCCCCTCCGATCAGCAGATTCACCGGCTTGGGTGCCACGGCCGCCACCACGGCACGGATCTGCTCGGCGCTGCGGATGCCGGGTGCGTACAGGCAGTCCGCGCCGGCCTCGGCATAGGCCTTGAGCCGGGCAATGGTGTCGTCCAGATCGGGCCGGCCCACGAAGAAATTCTCCGCACGCCCGACCAACAAAGTGCCGCCACCGGCCTCGTCGATGGCTGCACGGGCGGCGCGCAGCCGGGCCACGGCTTCCTCGATGCTGCGCAAGGGGTTGGCTGCATCGCCTGTCGAGTCTTCGATGGACAGGCCCGCCACGCCGGTGTCCACGGCCATGCGCACGCTTTCGGCAACCTCCTGCGGGCCCAGGCCGAAGCCGCTTTCAAAGTCCGCATTCACGGGCAGATCGGTGGCCGCGACCAGGCTGCGCAGATGCTCCAGCGTCATCTCGCGGGAGATGGCGCCATCGGGCTGGCCCAGCGACCAGGCATGGCCTGAGCTGGTGCTGGCCAGCGCCTTGAAGCCCAGGCCCTGCAGCATGCGGGCGCTGCCCGCATCCCAGGGATTGGGCAGCACAAAGCAGCCCTGGCGGTGCAGGGCGTGGAAGGTGGCGCGCTTTTGTTCGGTGGTGGGGGTCATGGGGGCACTCCGTTGCGGGGTCAGGGCGCTGGTGGAAACAGCAGGGGCCGCGCGGCCAGGGACGGCAGCACGCAAGCCACATCATGGGCGCAGTCCGGCACCACGACGAAGCGGCGTGGCCGCTGCGGCGCCAGCAGCTCGCGCTCGTAGGCCGCGAAGGCGTGGCCTCGCTGCAGCCGGAACGGGCCTTGCAGCATGGCGGCACAGGACTTGTCGAGGATGGGATAGAACGCGCCCTTGTCCGCGCTGCTGTCCAGGGCGCCTTCCAGGTAGTCGATCTGCGCGGCCGCATAGCGGGCCCGCGCGGCAGCCGCATCGCGCCCCAGGTGGCCGGGCAGGTCCTGCAGGCCGTACTTCCAGCGGTCATGGCCCGGGCAGGCGCTGGCGGCGGGCGGCGCATGGAAGACATAGCTGCACGCCCCCGGAAACGCCGCGCCTGTGCCGCAGGCTGCCCAGTCGGTGCTCTGCCCGGCCATCTGCGGCTGTGGCCGCACGGGATCGAAGTACAGCCAGGTACCCGGGTCGGCGATCACGTAGCGCAAGGTGACTGTGCCCGGCGCGTCGGCAGCAAAGGCCACGCTGTGCTGCAGCATCTGCGCCCCTGCCGAAAACCCCGCCAGGGTCACGCTGCGCAGGCCGGGCCAGCGCTGCACGAGCTCGGCCACCAGCGCATCCAGCGCGGCGAAAGAACCTATCGGATGCGGCCCCAGCGAGGGCTCGCCGGCCAGCCAGCCCGCGCAGGTCCATACCGCGTCTGCGTTCCCGGCTGCGGGCACGCCACGGCTGTGGCAATGCGCAGCCTGGTCCTCGGGCACCTGGTACAGCGGGGCGATGACCAGGGTGTCCTGCAGCCGCTGCGCGCCTTCGGCGGCCCGCAGGCCGGCCTCGAAGCTGCGGTTGGCATCGCGCGGATGCCCGTGCATCACCACCAGCGCGGACCGGGGCATGGCGCCGTTGCTGGCGCCCGGCGCCTGCGATGCGTAGTAGCGCATGCGCCCCGCGTTGCCGGGCAGGTTGAAGGATTGCAGGCAGGCGGTGTCGGCCCGGTGCCTGCAAACGGAAGCATCGGCGGAAGCATCGGCGGACACAGCCGCGGGGACAGGTTCGGGAGCTGTCGCTTGCGCCAGCGCCTCGACCGAGATCGCCAGAAACAGCAAAAGCAGGGGGCGCAGAGGACGGATGGACGGCATTTGCGGGACGTCATTCGCAGGGGTGGGTCGGCCTGCTAGTATGCGGGCGGCCGCAAGCCATGGCCTGGCTTGTTTCTCAAGACCCACTCCCTTGTCGCATATGCCACTTCTGCCGCGTTTCAGCCTTGTCCTTGCCTGTCTCGCACTGCCGGCCTTCGTTCACGCCGCAGACTTCGACAAGAAAAACTGCACCTACAAAGGCATCCGCCTCTACGGCAAGGTCCAGATCGTGCACTCCTTTCCCGACATCAAGGTCCAGGCCACCAGCTCTTTCCCGGACCTCAAGGTCAAGGTGGTGGACTCCTTTGCAGACAGTTGCGGAGAGTGGAAGATCGTCACCTCCTTCCCCGACTTCAAGGTCCAGATGGTCAGTTCCTTCCCGGACCTGAAAGTCGACATGGGCAGCTCGTCGCCCGGCGTGCGATAGCCGCCTGGCGCTGTCCAGCATTGCCCCATCGCAGCACCGTGACCTCCTCCACACCCGACGAATTCGAAGCCCTGCACGACCAGGCCTATGCCGACATGGGATGCGGCGCGCTGGCCGAGGCCGCCCAGGCCTTCGAGGCGCTGGCAGCCCACATGCCGGACAACCGCCACTACCACTACATGCTGGGGCTTGCGCGCAAGTACCAGCGCGATTGGCAGCCATCGCTGGAGCACAACCTGCGCGCCATTGCACTGGCGGGCGAAGACGACGAAGCCAGCCTCTGGAATGGCGCCATCGCGGCCACGGCGCTGTCCGACTGGACCACGGCGCGCAGGCTGTGGAAGGCCTGCGGCATCCAGGTGCCTGGCGAGCAGGGCCCCATCGAGGGTGACTACGGCGTGGCCGTGGTGCGCCTGCACCCCTGGCAGGGCGGCGAGACCGTGTTCATGCGCCGCATCGACCCCGTGCGCGCCCAGTTGCTCAACGTGCCGCTGCCCGAAAGCGGCCATCGTTTCGGCGACATCGTGCTGCACGACGGCGCCTCCACCGGCCAACGGTTCAACGGCCAGCGCGAAGTGCCGGTCTTCAACGAGCTGCAGCGGCTGGCGCCCTCGGCATTCCAGACCTTCGTGGTCTTCATCACCTGCGCCAATGCGCAGGACTTGCAGGAATTGCTGGGTACCGAAGCCCCGGGCATCGGCTATGCCGAGGACTGGACGGCCAGCATCCGCCACTACTGCATGCGCTGCAGCTATGGCACGCCCCACCAGCATGCCGAGGCAGCTTCGCCACCCGAGGGTGAACCGTCCTGGCAGACCGATCGCAACCTGGGCATCGCCGCAGTGGACCGCGCCGCCGTCGATGCCTTGCTCAACGCATGGCAAGCCGGTGGCGCCGGGCGCCGTATCGACGCAGTGCAGACCCGCGAACTGCCCGTGCCCGACGAGGAAGAAAGCTGGGCCTGGTGGGTAGGGCCCGAGGGCGCGGAGGATGAGGCGCCGTAGCTGAGCAATGCGAGCGAGCATGGCCCGCATCGATCACCGACCCTGTGCGCTGGCCCCCTCAAGTCCGGGCGCGTGAAGCCGGACCCTGAAGCCTTCCGACACGCTGTAGCGAGGGATGCCGTGCCCCTCATACCGCCGCATCAGGCCAAGAAAGCGGTGCTTGAGCTGCATGGCCGCGCTGAACTCTTCCCAGGCGATCAGCGCACAGGGTGAATCGCCGTAGGTACTGCAGATGCGCACCTGGCGCTGGTCCTGCTCCATCTGCGCCCAGCCGTCCTCACGCAGGCTGACGGCGCGCACCTGAGGATTGCGCAGATCCAGAAGCGCGGCGAGATAGGGCAGGTCCAGGTCGTTGAGCCAGTGGTAGTTGAAGAAGTGGTGCATCACGTCCAGTGCATCGGGCGAGCCCCTGGCTTCGAGATCCATGTGCATCCGTGCGATGCAATTGCAGACGCTCATGCCCCGCACGCGCACGGCGCTCAGCTGGATGTCTTCGGTGGTGTTCTCGCAAGAGAGGGTGTGCAGCATGCTGTCTGGTGAGGTGGGACGGATACGGTGCTTGCCAATGTAGCGTGCGCGGCCCCGGATGGACGATGGACTTGCTTGATCCGCGACGGATTGGCCTTGGCCGTGCGTTGAAGTGATGTGGCAAGCCGGCATCGGCTTTCTGCAAGCAACGTCCGTCCACATCCTTTCAAGAAGAAACACCATGTCCCTGCGCAAAGCCTTCATGCTCGTCATTGCCACTGCTTCGTTGGCCGGCCTCGGCAGCGCCGCATCCGCCGCCACCTGGGACCAGGCCCATCCGCGCCGTGCCGAGGTCAACGGCCGCCTGGCCAACCAGGACCGCCGTATCCACAACGAAGTGCGCAAGGGCGAGATCAGCCATGGCCAGGCGGCTGCGCTGCACCAGCAGGACCACAGGATCCGCCAGGAAGAACGCCTCATGGCCAGCCAGAACGGCGGTCATATCACGCGCAGCGAGCAGCATGTGCTGAATCAGCAGGAGAACCAGGTCAGCCGTGAGATCGGCCACTGAGCAGGCGCTGAGCGGCCACTGAGCAGCCACTGCGCGGCCGCCGGTCAGATATCGCCAGATCTTGCGCACATGACACAAGGGCCGGCCGCCTTGAGGCGCCGGCCCTTTTTCATGTTGGCGTGGGGCCCGCGTTCAGGCTCTCAGCAATGGCGGCAGCGACCGCGCCGGGGCACCGCCTGGCAGGACATGGCCTTGGGGGAACAGGTTGCGCGCCAGCCGCTGCGGGTCGATGCCGAAGCATTCGCCGGCTGCCGAGGCAATCAGCGCATCGACGCTGGTGGTCGGTTTCAGGTCCCGGTTCTCCAATAGCTGGCCGGGCTGCAGGCCAGGCCAGTCGGCCAGCACGCGGCCGCCCTGAACCGCGCCGCCCATCAGCATGGCGACGGCGCCTGTTCCGTGGTCGGTGCCACCGGTGCCGTTGGCCGCAGCCGTGCGGCCGAACTCGGTGGCCACCAGCACCACGGTCTGCGACCAGGCATCGCCGAGGCCGTCATGCAGCGCCGCAATCAGTGCATCGAGGTTCTTGAGCTGGGCTGCCAGCCGATTGTTTTGTGCACTGTGCGTGTCCCAGCCGCCGGTTTCGATCATGGCGATGCGCAGCCCGTCCTGGCGGGCAAGAAAGCCGGCTGCCAGCTTGCCCAGGCTGGCGCCATCCAGGCGCGGCCGGTTGTTGCCACCGTCCATGGCCACGCCGCGCGTGTCCATGGCGGAAGTCCAGAGAGCATGCAGCTGCGCATCGCCCTCGTAGAGCCTGGCCACGCGCAGCAGCAGGTCGTCACTGGCCTGGGGCAGGGAGGAAGGCGCGTAGGAGGCCACTTGCGCCGGCCCGCGCAGCGCCATGGGCACGGTGGGCGCGAAGGCAATGGCCTCTTCCCGGTGCGGCAACTGGGCGACCAGGCGGTTGAGCCAGCCGTCCTTGACCTGGTAGGGCGCGCTGCCTCCGGTTTCCAGCACGTTCTGGCCGTCGAAATGCGAGCGGTCACTGTAGGGCGATGCGACCGCGTGCACGAACAGCGCCTGGCCCTGGGCGTAGAGCCTGCCGGTCTCGGCCAATGAGGGATGCAGCGCGAACATGCCGTCCAGCCGCGTGGCCGCAGCCGTGTCCACGGCGATGGCGCCGCGCAGCCGGGCGTAGCCGGGGTCGGCATAGGGAATCAGGGTCTCCAGCCCGTCGGCCGCGCCGCGCTGGATGATGAATACGAAGCGGCGCTCGGTGGCTGCACGCGCCAGCGCCAGGTGGGGCGCGGCCAGTGCCAGCCCGGTGCCTGCGGCCAGCAGGCCCAGGAAATGTCGGCGATTGCGCCTGGCCATCGTGCTGGGCGCGATGTTCGTGGCGGTCGTATGGATCGTGGTCATGGTGTTCACCTGCGCAGGAAGTCGGGCGAGACCAGCAGCAGCGCGAGTGCGCCGCTGCCGCTTTCGGATCGGGCAATGGCCTCGGCCGTGCCCGCGCCCAGTGCATCGCCGGGCAGCAATCGGGGTGCCAGCGCGCGCGCATCGACGCTGTTGCCGGCCTGGGCTGCGAGCCGCTGCGCCAGCTCGACACGGCGCACCAGCGCATCGGGCGCAGCCCAGCTGGCGGCGATGTCGTCGTAGCCGGCCGGCGAGCCGGGGCGCCACACCGGCTGGCCGAGCTGGTTGAGCAGGCCGGCGGCCTGAGCACCCTTCAACTCGCGCCGGCCCAGTGCACGCATTGAGGAGACGGCCCATTCCCAGGGGGTCTTGAACTTCGTGGCTGGTGCGGCCCAGGGTTCTGGCGAATCGATCAGCGTGCGGTAGACGGCTGGCAGGTCCCCGCCGCTGCGCTGGTAGGCGGCCGCAAGGCGCTGCACCAGCGCGGGCGGCGGATCGTCGGCGACGAAGTGCCGTGCCAGCTTGGTCGCGACATGGAGCGCGGTAGCGGGGGAGGCCGCCAGGTCGCGCAGGATGGCCAGCGCCTGCTCCTGCCCGCCTGCGGCATAGCTGCGGCCCAGCAGGCGGCGCGGTCCGGGCTCGTGCAATGCAGGTCGGTACTGGAAACCGGCGCTGGCGGCCGGGCTGCCTGCGTCATTGCCCAGGCTCCAGCCGGTGAGCGCGCGGGCGAACTCGGTCACGTCCTGCTGGGTGTAGCCGCTGCGCACGCCCAGGGTGTGCAGCTCCATGATTTCCCGCGCCAGGTTTTCGTTCAGGCCGCGTGTCTTGTCCGGGTTGCGCCGGGCGGCGCGCTGTGCAGCGGGGCTGGCGGGTCCCACCGACTGGGCCTGGTCCAGATAGACCAGCATGGCCGGGTGGCGCACGGCGGCAAGCAGCAGGTCCTCGAATCGGCCCAGCACGTGCGGGCGTATGGCCTCGGCCTCGTAGGCGCCGGCCAGGTCGAGCACCACGGGCTTTTCCACCGAGACCGCGAAGTGGTTCGACCAGAAATGCACCAGGCGTTCCACAAACGGCGCGGGTGTGTCGATGGCGCTGGCCAGGCGCGCGTTCACTGCGTCCAGGTAGCCGTTGCGTGCGCCACGGCGCAACTGCTGGCGGGCGGCGGCGCGCTGGTCTTCAGGCAGGCTGCGCAGCTCGCGCTGCCGGGACTGGTAGTCGGACAGCAGCGCGTCCGTGTCCGCGTGACCGGCCCAGGCAGGGGGCTGTGGCTGGTAGCGCGCGAACTGGTCCAGCAGCCAGCGCTGCGGGTCGGCGGGCAGTGCGTCGTCAGGGCGGGCACCCAGGCCGAAGCGGTTCAGGGCGATGGCGGCAGAATTCATGGATTCACCTCGAAAAATCGCGGGCGTGGCGGGCGTGGCGGGCGTGTCCTGTGCTCCTCAGCGCCTGGCCGGGGGTGCGGGCACATGGAAGGGGCCTTGCTGCGCTGCCAGCCCCTGCACCAGTGTCTGTCGCTCGGCCGGCGTGAGCTGGGCCGCGAAGTCGACCACGTGCGCCTCCACGCGCTCGCGCACCGCCGTGTCGGCGGCCCGGGTGCGTGCCAATGCAGCCTCGACGGCAGCGCGATCGAACTGCGGCGCAGCCAGCAGTCGAACCACCTCGGCGCGGCCTTCGCGGCTGCCTTGGGTCAGCGCAGCAGCCTCGCGCCGCACTTCACGCAGTCCTGTGCGGAAGGCCTGGCGCCGCTCGGGCGGCAGGCCGTCTGCGGCAAAGCGCAGTCCGCGCGCAGTGGCCGGGGAGCTGCCTGCCGGTGCTCCGGTGGGTGTTCCTGTCTGCGTGGATGTGGCTACCGACCTGGCCTCGGCCTGGTGCGCCCACCAGCGCCAGGTGCCACCGGCAATGCCGCCCACCAGAAACAGATTCAGCAGGGCAGAGGCCCACAGCCAGCGGCGCAGGTGCGTCGTGCGGGGGGCATCGCCGATGGGGGATTCGTTCATCGTCATTCCTCGCTTCCTTCCACCAAGGCGCCGCCCGTGTCGAAGGCGGTGCCCGGCCACCAGCCGCCTTCGGACTGTGCCGGCCGGGCCGTGGGCAAGGCCGTGCCTATCAGCAAGGCCACGGCCAGGGCGCCTGCGGCCACACCGGCCAGGCCCGCACCGGCGATACTGGCGCCGGACCACCAGCCATGCCAGGGCTTGCGGCCGCTGGCACGCACCGGCCGTGCGGGCGAGGTACCACGGGGCTGCGGCCATGCATGCGGCGATGGTTGGCCTGGCGCAGTCGCCATGCCTGGGCGCGCTTGCAAGCCGGCCAGCACTGCGCTTGCCAGCGCTGCGCTGGGGGGCGCGACGGCATGGCTGCCCAGCAGCGTGTCGAGTTCATTTGCACGGGCGAGCACGGCCCGGGCCGCAGGCGCAAAGGCCGGCTGTTCCATCAGCGCGTGTGCCGCAGCCTGCTCCTGGGCCGGCCAGCGCCGCAGGTCGGCGCCCCAGGCGTCGGCCAATTGTTCAAAGCGTTCTGGCGTCATGGCGGTGATCCTCCAGGGTCTGCGGGTGCAGCGATTGCGCTCGTGCTTGCGTCCTGCAGGCGGGCGCGCAAGCTGCGCCGCGCACGGGCCAGCAGGCTTTCCAGGGCATCCACGGAGACGCCCATGAGTGCTGCCGCCTCGGCCTGGGGCAGCGCCTGGTAGTAGTGCAGCACCAGCGCCTCGCGCTGGCGCGGCGGCAGTGCATCCAGGGCAGCGGCGACCCGGGCGCTGTGCTGCGCGTGGTCCAGCTGCTGCTCCGGTGTGGGGCCGGGGTCGGCGAACGCGGCGGCTTCGGCGTGCTCGTCCAGCGCTTCTTCGCGCCGCACCGCGCGCCGGCGGAGCCGGTCGCGGCACAGGTTGAGCACCACCTCATGCAGCCAGGTGTCAAAGCGGGCCTGGCCCGGCCGCCAGTGGCCCACCTGCTGCCAGGCGCGCACCAGGCCTTCCTGCGCCACCTCTTCAGCCTCTGCCCGGTTGCCCAGCAGGCGCTGGGCCAGACCCAGCAGGCGTGGCAGCTTGCGCTCCACCAGTTCGCGGGCGGCCTGCGGCTCACCGCGGGCCAGTCTCGCCAGCAGGTCGGCATCCGGGTCATCGATTTCAGCCAAAGGGCATCGGTGTAGTGGCGGGGTCAGCCAGTGTCGCGCGGCTCAACGCCAGCCGCGATGCCAGCCGTAGACCGGATGGTGCCAGCCCCAGCCGTAGCGCGGGTGGTATTGCCACACGAAGCCGACGCTGGGCATCGGATAGGCAGGCGCCACATAGGCGACGCCCGGCGGCACCACATAGGGCCCGGGCGCCACGGGCGCAACAGGCGCTACCACGCAGCCGGCCAGCGCGGCCAGGCTGCCGGCGGCAAGCGCCAGCGCAAGCGGACGGACAGCGCGGCGAACAGTCAAACGGAATGAGGACATGAAAGACTCCTGCATCGGCCACATCAGGCGGCCTTATTGCGTTCAACGCGCGGGCAGCACGGATCCGTCGCGGGGGAGCGAAAAAATGTCGCGGAGAAAAGCGGGGGAGAGGTCGGAGGCGGGAGAGATCGGGCCCGCGCGGAAGGCGGTCCGTGGGATATCAGTGGCGGATGTGTATCCGGGACTGATGGACTTTGCTCCAGGAAATCTGGAGCGGGCGAAGGGAATCGAACCCTCATCATGAGCTTGGGAAGCTCAGGTCCTGCCATTGAACGACGCCCGCTTTGGCTAAGTTATTGTCAAAGCACGAATTTCTTTGCTAAGTGCTTGCCGCTATTCAGAATTTCACGCCCTGCTTGCCGCAGAACTTCATCTTAGCACCCAGCGAAATCTATCTACACTTAGGACTTTGGCGTAGGTTCTGGCGTAGGTTTTGCTCCCTACGCCTTTGGCAATCAAACCTACGCCATGACTCTGAGGGGATTCTAGTGCTATTCGATTCGCGGTCTGCAAAGCAGCTTCAGCCAGGCTCGCACCTGCTCGTGCAGGGATGCGATGGATTGCGATTGGTCGCGTCCCAATCGCGCAAGACATGGACCTATCGGTACAAAGACTCTGCTGGTCTCATGAAGCAGGTGAGGCTCGGCCATTGGCCGGAGATGTCGCTGGCGGAGGCCGTCTCAGCTTGGGGAGAAAAGCGCGACGGGCGTAGCGCAGGAGTTGATCCGGTCACTTCCCGTCGCAAGGCAGCACTGGCCAAGCATGGCCCTGCCGTGTCGTCTACGGTGCGTGCGCTGCTGGAAGGCTTCCGCGATCACCTGGCGGGCCTGCGTCAAGCCGAGGGCGCGGCCCGGGCGTGGAGCGCTCTGGAGCGAATGCTGGATGAGGAGCCGGAGCTTGCGAGGACGGCGCCGCGTGACGTGACCCGCGCCCAGGCCTACGACGTGCTCGACAAGCGGCGAGACCTTCCTGCGGCAGCCAAGAAGCTACGGGCACTGCTGGGGCAGGCTTGGGACTGGGGGCTCGATGCAGGGAAGATTGATGGCGCGGCGCCGAACTGGTGGCGTAGCCTTCTCAAAGGCCAACTGCGTTCAAAGGGAAAAATAGTCGGTGGGGAGCATGTGGGGTTTCGGCGCCGGGTGCTGTCCCAGGCGGAGCTGCGCAAGCTCCTGCCGTGGGCCCGGGCCAATATGTCGCAGAGCGCGCTGGATGGGCTGCTGCTGTACCTCTACACCGGCATGCGGGGTGTCGAGATTTTTGCATTGCGCACTGAGTACGTGTCGCAGGAGGAGGATGGCTGGTGGATCACGTTCCCCGCCCACCTGCTCAAGATGGAACGGGATGCAGACACTGTGGACCACCGTGTTCCGCTGTTCGGTGAGGCGCTTGAGATCGTGCAACGCCGCGTGGCCGGAGCCTGGGACGGATGGCTGTTCTTCACGGGCCGGGGTGGGAAGTTCCGGCCGTACCACCGCAACACGTTCTCCAGCTACGTCTATTCGTTGATGCCGGAGTCCGCCAAGGCCAAGAGGCGTGCCGGTGATGGGCTGATCTGCCCTGTGGTGGATTGGTCGCCCCACGCACTGCGGCGCACGGCGCGCACGCTGCTCAGCGCCATTGATTGCCCGGAGGATGTGGGCGAGGCCATCATCGGCCACAAACCCGGGGTCATGGTGGCCAGCTACAACCTCCACACCTTCGATGCCCAGAAGCAGGTCTGGGTGAAGAGGCTGTACCAGACCGTGCGCAAGCTTGAGGGTCTGCCTGCTTAGCCAGGCGGTGAGGCGGACTTGCCAGGTTTCCCTGCGCGGCCGTAGCCGCTGTCTGGCGCCGGCAGGCACTCGGACGGTGGCCGCGACATCACCCAGGCCTCCACCTCTGCAACGATGAAGCCCACGCGGCGCGCACTGAGCTGCCGAGGCCTGGGGAAATCGCCGGTCTGCACCAGCTTTTGTATCTGCGACTCGGACAGATCCACTGCCCGTGCTGCCTCTTGAAGGCTGATCGAAATAGGGCGCATCGTCACGATGGCCAGTGCATCGCCACCGCTGGCAGCTTCGATTTTTTCTTTCTTGGTCATGGCGTGTTCCTCGCGTGCCTGCGGTTGGTGCCAGGCGTGAAAAGGCCCGCGGGTGCGGGCCAGGTGATTGGTTCGTCGTCGGGTTGTGGCGCGCGCTTGTCGCGCCACTCCTTGTGCTTCTTGCTGGCCATGGTCATGCCTACTTGGCCCTGATACCTGCATCCGCTTCGTAAAGCGTCTCGGCTACTTCGAGCAGGCGCACAGTGTCAGGTGGGCTGCGTTTCGTTGGCGATGAGTTGCTCATTAGGTCGCCTTCCGCACAGACAGGGCGCTCGGGTGCGAAGTAAGGTGCCCAGGCCGCACACCATTTGCATAGTGTTTTTGTCCCAGACGCATGCTCGGCATGCTTTTCGCGGTCTCTTGTAGGTAGCAAGTGGGTGACGGTCCCGAGGATTTTTATGACTCGAATGCCTGCGCCACCACCAGCGCTGTTCTCCAGACTTGTGGGCAACGACTCGGAGGTGTGGATAGTTCGTGGCCTTT
>NZ_BCZP01000022.1 GCF_001598795.1 Delftia acidovorans NBRC 14950
GTCCCTCAGCCTCCCCCCTTCTGCCCACGCCTGCGTTGGGCGGGATGCGGGGTGGCAGCCCTGCCGAAGGACAGGGCTGCTCCGTCATCTGACTTGCCGCAGTTGTTTGAGCGGCGCGCGAAGCGCAAAGCGAGTTCTGCGGCACACCCCGCATCCCGCCCAACGCAGGTCGCCCGCAGCGAAGCGAAGGGTCGTGGGCAGTTTGGGGCGCGCTTCTTTGCCTACTTTCTTATCGCGCGATAAGAAAGTAGGTCGGCCGCCGGGCCGAAACCCGGCCTCGAAAAACAACCACCCGGCAGGGGTAAAAGCAGACCAAGAGCCAGCCTCACCTCAAACAGCAGGCACCAGCCGAATCCCAGCAGCCCACCCATCCCTCTCCAACTGCCCCACCAACCCCAACTCCCAATCCAGATAAGCCCGAAACCCCGCATCCCTCAACCCCAGATCCCGATGCGCATAAGGGCTGTACCACTGGTCATCATCCCCCGTCAGCACATCCGCATCCCCCTGCCCCAGCGGCAGCCCGGCAGCAGCCCAGGCAGAAGTGCCGCCAACGACGGAGCGCACATCGCGCCCCGTGCGCGCCGCCAGTTCGGCCGCCACTCCACGGGCCAGCACGCCGTCCGGCGAGGTGAGCACCACGACCTGGGCCGGCGGCAGGGCCTGCACGAAGGAGGGCAGACGATCAGGCACGGCAAAGCGCGCACCGGCGATGTGCTGCTTCTCGAAGGCGGGCCGGCTGTCCACGTCGAAGACGATGGCCCGGCCTTCGCCCAGCAGCTCCTGCGCCTGCTGCACGGACAGCTGGGGCGCAGGCGCGTGGGATGCGAGCACGCGCACGGGTTCGGCGCCGACCTCCAGGGTGGCCAGCGTGGGCGGAACGTAGGTGAAGACTTCCCAGCCCAGCTGGGCCAGCCAGGCGCCGGTGGTGAGGGCGCGCACGCCGTCCCAGTCGGCCAGCACGATGCGTGCGCCGCGCGTGGCCGCGTATTCGTCGGTGGCCTGCACGAGCTGGCCGCCAGGAGCCCAGCGCCAGCCGGGCAGGTGGCCGGCCTGGTATTCCTCGCGGGTGCGCACGTCGAAGCGGTAGAGCGTGCGTTCGGTGGCTTCGGACTCGAAGCGGGCCAGTTCGGCCGCATTAATGGATTGCACGCCCGCGCGCTGTGCCACGCTGGCTGCGCGCTCGCGGGCGGTGGCCAGGGCGACGGCGCCGGGCTCGGGCAGCGGGGTGCGGCGGCCATGGGCCAGCCTGCGGCCGGTGAGCAGCCAGTCCATGGTGCCGTTGCGCAGCGAGACGACCGGGTTGGGAATGCCGGCGTCGATCAGGGTCTGCGCGCCCACGATGGAGCGCGTGCGGCCCGCGCAGTTGACGACGACCAGGGTTTGCGGGTCCGGGGCGATTTCGCCGATGCGGTAGACCAGTTCGGCCCCCGGCACGCTGAGGGCGAAAGGCAGGCTGAAGGCCGCGAATTCCTCGGGCGTGCGGCTGTCGACGACGACGATGTTGTCGCCGCGCTGCACGCGCGCGCCCAGCTCGTCCGAGGTGATCCAGGGCGTGTGCTTTTCATGCTCGATGACTTCACCGAAGGCCTTGCTGGGCACGTTGGTGCCGCTGAAGATTTCCAGCCCCTCGGCCGCCCAGCCTTCGGTGCCGCCTTCCAGCACGGAGACATTGGGCCAGCCCAGGCGCACGAGCTTGGCCGCAGCCTCATGGGCCAGGGAGCCGTCTGCGTCCACCAGCACGATGCGCGTGCCGCGGCGCGGCACCAGGCGGTCGATGAGCTGCTCCAGCCGCCAGGCCGGGGCGGGCGCCGCGAACAGGATGTGGCGGTGCGCGAAGACACCGGCCTCGCGCACGTCGAGCACGGCGATTTCCTCGCCGTCGGCCAGGGCCTGCCGGAGCGCAGCGGGCGTGACCAGCGCATGGCGAATCGACTTGGGCGGGCCGAAGGTGCGGAAGCTGCCGCCCTCCAGGCTCTCGAAGACCACGCGCTCGGGCATGCGCTCCAGGCCGCGCCCGTAGAAGTGCAGGTGCAGGCCGGGCTCCTCGCCGATCAGCTCGATGGTGTGCACGTCGGTGGGCGTGAGCACTACCGAGGTTCCGCTGCCCACATCGACGCTGCGGCCCACCGCCAGGGTGTCGCGCAGCGGGTCGTCGGTCTTGCCGCGTGTGAAGAATACGTTGCGCTCCACGCCTTCGACGCCCGCGATGATGGCCCAGGTGGTGTGGTCATGCGGCGGCTGGGACTTGCCCGGCAGGCCGGTGGACAGGTACAACGCATAGCGCCCGCCCAGGTCTTCGCTGAGGCGGTAGACCTGGGCCGGGTTGCTGGCCGAGACGGGGAAGTGCGCGTGCGGGAACAGTTCGCGCTGCAGGCCCAGCGCCTCCAGCTCGCGGGCCACGGCCTGCAATTGCTCGGGCGTGGCGTGCTCCGGGTTGGGGAGCAGGCGCCGGGCCGTGGCGATGAAGCCGGTGATGGCGGCTGCGCGGCGGCTGGCCACGTCGCTGCCGCTGAAGTCGATGGAGAGATGGGTCTGTGTCATGGGAGTGCCTGGGAGGACGTTCGCGGGAGGACACGAAGTTAGGCCTCTCCCGCCCTGGCGCCAACGACGCATTGCAGATATGGATATGAGCTTTGGGCACTGCGCGCGCATGCGTGGCGCAAGCGTGACGCACGTTGTGCGGCAGCCGCATATGCATAGCCGCAATGCTTAGTTCACGCCGCGCCAGGAGCCTCCCAGACTGCGGGCATCGACTCTCTGCACTCCGGCACTCCCATGATCCGCACCCCGTCTGCGCTGCGCGCACTGCTGCTTCCCCTGTTCTCCGCCCTGGCCCTGCACGCGCCTGCGGCCCTGGCCTCGGCCGACAGCTTTCCGAACAAGCCGGTGCGCATCATCGTGCCCGTGGCGCCAGGGGGCAGCGCCGACAAGCTCACGCGCACGCTGGCCGACAAGCTGGCCGCGCTGTGGGGCCAGTCGGTGGTGGTGGAGAACGTGGCCGGGGCCAGCGGCACCATCGGCGCGGCCAAGGTGGCCAAGGCGGCGCCCGACGGCTACACGCTGCTGCAGCAGGGCGAGGGCCTCACGCTCAACGGCCTGCTGTTCGCCCAGCTGCCCTACGACACGCAAAAGGCCTTCACGCCCATCATCAAGGCCGTGGTCAATCCGCAGGTGCTGGTGGTCAACCCCGCCACGGGCCTGAACACGCTGGGCGACTACTTGGCGCGCGCCAAGGCCAAGCCGCAGAGCATCAGCCTGGGCCTGCCCGGCAATGGCGGCATTGCCCATGTGGCGCATGAAATCCTCACGCAGGAGACGGGCGCCAAGGTCAACTACATCCCCTACCCGGGCGGTGGCCCGGCCTCGCTGGACGTGCTGGGCGGCCATACCGACGCCACGCTGATCACGCTGGCCGCCGTGACCGAGTACGTGCGCGCCGGCAAGCTGCGCGCCCTGGCCGTGACCACGCCCTACCGCTCCGACGCCCTGCCCCAGGTACCCACCATGGCCGAGGCCGGCGTGCCCGGCTTCTCGGTGGAAAGCTGGCAGGGCTACTTCGCGCCGGCCGGCACGCCCGCGCCCATCGTCGCCAAGATCAACCGCGACCTGCAGACCGTGCTGCAGGCCCCCGATGTGCGCGCCCAGCTGGAGCACATGGGCTTCAAGGTGGCGGGCGGCTCACCGGCCGACCTGGGCCAGAGCCTGCAAAGCGAGCGCCCGCGCTACGCCCGGGCGATTCAGTCGGCGGGGCTGTCGCTGCGCTGAGACGCTAGGGCACGGCGCTCCAACGCTTGGTGTGCGGCGCCACGCCGGGCAGGACCACCGTGATGTCCGCGCTGCCGACAGCCAGCGCCTTCACGGCAAGGTCCATGCACGGCTGGCCTGCGGGCCACGCAACGCTGGCACTGCCCACGCCAAGGACTGAAGGCTGGGAAGAGACCACGCTGGCCTGCAGATCGGCCAGCGGATAGCTGAGCATGGCCCATGAGGTATCGCCCAGGCAGATGGCATAGGACTGCTGGTCGCCCACGGTCATCTGCACATTCGCCCGATCGGGGTCATCCCACTTCCAGCGATCGAAAGACAGCCGGGGCTCGACGACCTCAATGCGCTCGCGGCCCGGCTCGGGATAGAGATCGGGCATGGAGGGTGCCGAGACCTCCAGGTCCGTCGCGCCCAGCGCCAGTCCGAGCACCCGGGCCGTGCCGCTGTTGCCGTCGGGCGCGATCTCGACCTGTTCCTGCGCGGAGCAAATGGCCGCATCAACGCAGCGCAGCCGCGCCTGCATGGGCTGCTCGGGAAGCTCCTCGCTCCCGAGATAGGTGGGCCTGAGCACCACATCGGACGCAAACCCCCGGGCCACAGCCATGTCGCTGCAGTCGCCGCAGGGACGGTTGACGGTGAGGCCCCGGTCCGGCAGGACACGGATGGTCTCGCTGCGTGCACCCTGGCCTCCCGGCAGGTCGGCCCCGATGCGGTAGCTGCCCGGCTGCGTGGCCTCCTCCACGAACAGCGCCGGTGTGCAGCCGCTCCAGGTCTGGATGAAGGCCTTGTCCACGACATCGCCGTCCTGCCTCAGGTCGCGGATGTGCTGGACCACATCGGCCGGCGAGCGATCGTACAGGCCCACGTCCACGCGCATGTCCGGGGCCACGGGGCGCTGCCGGTCGTAGGGCGCGGCCTCGGGCACGGACAGGCAGGCATGGAAGCCCTGGCGCAGGGACATGTAGCGCTGCGGGGTCAGCGCAGAGCTCGCGCTGGAGATCTCGGCCGATCTGCGGGTGGACATCTCGTCCTGGACGATGAGTGCTACGGATTGCGGGCCCACCACCTCGACGGGGATGGTGGCCGTGGTCAGTTGCCGCCCCCCCGCGATCAGGCGCGTGGTGCCCGGGGCCAGGCCGATGATTTCCACGTACTCGGAGGTGCTCCACTCCGACATCTGCACAGACGAACGCACGGTCTGGCAGATCTCCGGGTTCTCGCAGCGCAAATCGACTGACACGCCTGAATACTGGTGCAGGCTGTCCGCATCCTTGCGCCACGACACGCGCACCGCCTGCGGCGCCGTCAGGCCCTGGCCGACCACCACCTTGCCGCTGTCGGCCGTGGCCGCAAGCGACAGCACCGTGGGCATCCAGACCTCGATCTCGCGGGACTCGCCTTCCGCAAAATCGCCGTGCACGAGCACGCTGGCCCGTCCCGGGCCGACGCCCTTGACCGTGACGGGCGCGTCGTACTGGTACATCTGGCCTTCGGCCAGCTGCGTTTCGGCGGGGGCCACAGCCAGGACCGCAGGATTGGAGCTGGACAGGCGGGCCTTCAGCCCTCCTGCGGGCGGGGGCGGCAGCACCGGCGCGATGATGAAGGTCTCTTCCTCGCCCACGACGAGGATGCTGGGGGCGTAGTCGAGGCCGACGCGGACCTTGTCCGTGAACGTCAGCCAGACGGGTTCCTCGCTCAGGTAGTTGCGCGCCTTGACAAAAAGCTGCGCGCTTTCACCCACCGCTGCCGCCGTGCCCTGGATCTGGATCTCCCTGGACGTCTCCCCTGCCGCCACCTTGACGCTGGCGGGATGCACCACCCGGCCCTCGGGCGTGCTGGTCAGCTGCACCTCCACGCCTTCGGCAGGCGCGGGGTGGGACAGCTGGACCGAGGCCCGGTGGGGATGACCGATCAGCATCGCGCTGTGCGGCACTTGAAGACCGACCCGTGGCAGGTCAGCCACCGTGATGCTGGCCACGGCCTCGCCCAGATCGGGATGCCTGGCCGTGACCCGCGTGGTTCCGAGGTTGTAAGCGGAGCCTGTGACGTTGAAATCGGCCTGCGTCCGGCCTTCCTCCAGATGCAGGCTGGAGCCGACGCTGGCGATGTGGGTGGCACCAGTCGCGAGGCTCACGGTCCGGCCGCCCGCAGGTGCCGGCACGCCCAGGTGCAGCGTCATGGTGCCGGTCCTGTTCCTGCCCACGGTGATCTCGGCAGGCTCGATGGAGAAGGGTGCGCGCCCCACCTCGATCAGGCCACCCTCCACGAGATAGGGAATGCCCGTCAGCGCCCATTGGACGGAGGTGGTGATGACACCCGCCGGCACCAGCACGGCATCGAGCCCATTGCCCTCGGCGCGCAGGCCGCTGCCGCGAGGCGAGGACTGCAGGTCCACGCGCAGGGCCGGCCCCTTGTGGTGGAGGATGGAAACCTGGTCCAGGCCGGGCGAGGCCCCCTCGACGACCAGGCCACTGCCGTACTCGATGCGCACATGGGCCCATTGCGTGGCCCCGCTCCGCGTCCCCGCGAGAAAGCGCCATTCGCCCCAATCGCCGGGCGCGGGCTGGGGCCGCGAAGAAGTGATGGTGATCGGCTGCTGCGCTGTGCCCATTGCGCGTACGGCGCCGTCCCGCACGGTGAAACTGGCACCCGGCTCCATCTGTATGACGAGCCCGGGCTCCAGCGTCAGCGTGGCACCGGACTCCAGCACCACATCCCCCTGCAGGAGCACGGGCGAACTGGCTGCCGGCCAGGACGCGTTGCTACTGATGGACCCGGAGATACGCATGCCCGCCTGGGCCGGCAGCATGGCGGTCATCCAAAAAAGCGACCCCACAACCATCCACGCGAGCAGACAGGCGGCCCTGCGCAGCAGGAACAAAGCCTTCCGCGGACACTGGATCTGCGCCACCTTGGCGCGCCGTCCCGGCAGGGAATGCCCGCCGCAGTTGCGGGAAATGGGAAAGGTAGAAACAAGGGCGCATTGCAGCAATGCGCCTCCTCCCGGCAGACTGACGCGCATTGGCGCTCCCTCGGCAATGGTTTTGGTATCAGGATATCTGAGGGGTTGAAACTCCCCCGGCAGGACCGGCTCTCTTTACCGGCCGGCCATTGTATTGGCGCTTTGTCGCCGCATCAAATTCCATTGACTGGATTTTTGACCATGGACACACATTCATCCGAGCATTCAGCCATTCCAGATCACGGCCTGTTCAATTGCATACCAACCAAATCCATTGCATTACCCATAACCGGCCGTATGCGCTGCGTCATAAGAAGCAAGACAGGGCCGCCAGCACAGCCGGCCGCTGCGGCGGCCAATCGAACGCTGAAGTCCGGTTGTCCTGCCGCCATTTCCCGCACGGAGGCCCGCCAGGCTGCGCAGATCGCAGGTTGGAGCGGGTCGGCGATGGTGGGCAGGTGAAGTTGGCAGCGGCGCTCAGAAATCGCGGCCCCGTTGCCTCTTCCTGAATATGCGGCACGATGGGGTCCGCCGCAATACGCACGAAATCATCGATGGGTTATCCGCCAATGAAGCAGCAAGCCTTGGCCAGGGTTTCCAAAACCACGCCCACGTCCAAATTCGGGAGTTTGCTGTAAATACCCGTGATGCACCGGTCGACGGCCTGCTTGTCCTCACCGCTGAACGCATGTCCCTTGTCGGGGGATGTTCCAGATAGACCCAGTCTTGCCCTGGGTACAAGGCAACGGTTCCTGGTCCTGTGCCGCCAGGGCCGTATCCACCAGGGTCTCGGCCAACATGAAGACATGCTTGGGAAACGGCGCAGGCGTCGGCCAGGTCTGCGGTCACGTTCGCTACGCCAGTTCCATCTGCATGGGTACGAAGGCCACGCCGTTCTTCTCCAGCGGCGCGCTGGTGGCCCGAAAACCCAGCCTTTCGTAGGCGGGTACGGCAAACGGCGTGGAGTTGACGGTGACGCTGCCGGCGTCCGAGTGGATGACAGACTGCAGCGCCTGCCACAGCCGCCTGGCCAGTCCCTGCCGCTGGAACGGCAGGCCAACGAACAGATGGAACAGATGGCGCCCGTCACGCAGGGCCGCCATGCCTGCCAGGGCATCGCCCTGCCTGGCAACGATGAAGAGGTAGCGGGGGTCCTGCAGGTAGGCCTTGAACGCCTCCTGCCCCAGGGCCTTCAGGAATTCCTGCGCGCCCTGGCTGCCGGAGTCCAGGGTGAAGAGGTGCGAAACGCTGGAGACCAGCGCGCTGATCTCTTCGGCGTCTTCGATGTGTGCGGGACGAATGTGCATGGGGAAAAGGTGCAAGGGCCACGGGGCCTGCCCCCGGTCCCTCCCCCGCAAGCCTCTCAGTAGGCCTCAGGCCGATTGTCCAGGCGCCACTTCTCCCCCTCGGGCGTGCCCGGCACCGGCGGGCGCAGGCCCTGGATGCTCCACAGGCTGAAGGGCGTCTCGTCCACATGCATCTCCCAGCGCAGGCCACGGTCGGCGATGAAGGGGGACAGCTGCCGCCGCACGCCTTCGAGGAACCGTGTCTTGGTCTCCTCGTCGCGTATCTGCCGCGCGATGTGGTCCACGGAGATGCGCACGAAATCATCCGCAGGCTCGCCGCCGATGAAGAACGAAGTGCGCGCGACGGCCTCGAACACCACGCCCACGTAAAAGCGCGGCAGGTCGCCGTAGACGGCCGTGATGCGCTGGGCGATGGCCTGTTTGTCTTCATCGCTGAAGGCGTTTTCGGGGTGGTAGATCTTCCACAGGGGCATGGTTTTCTCCGGGTGCAAAAAAGAGGAGGTTTCGGGAAATCCGGGGTGGCGACGCGGCGGGCCGTCAGGCGTCAGGCGGGCTGGCCTGCATCCGCGCCCTGGTAGCGCGCTGCCGGCACGCCGCTGAGCGTCAGCGCCTTGACGAGATTGGCGCGCGATTGGTCAAAGTCCAGCCAGGCGGTCGTGCTGCCCAGCGTGGGAAAGCAGATGGCCTCGCCCTGGTCGAGTGCGACCAGGGCCGTATCCACCAAGGACTCGGGCGACATGAACAGGTGCTCGGGAAACGGCGCGGGCTTGCCGCCGAAGAATTCGGAGCGCACCAGGCTGGGCATCACCGCCTGCACCATGACGCCGCTGGAAGCGAGCTCGGCCTGCAGCGAGCGCGTGAAGTTCAGCACATAGGCCTTGGAGGCGCCGTAGCTGGAGGCGCCCGGCACCGGCATCACGGCCAGGATGGAGCCGATGTTGATCAGCGTGCCCCGGCCGCGCGTGGCGAACAGCCGCGCTGCCGCCAGCGACAGCCGCGTCAGTGCATGGATGTTGACCATGACCATGCGATCGACCTCGCCCGCATCCACCTGGGCGGCCGGGCCCAGGGCACCCAGGCCGGCGCAGTTCACCAGCATGCGGATGTCACGCTCACCCGACAGCAGCGCCGCCACGCGCTGCAGGCCGGCGGCGTCGGCCAGGTCGGCGGCCACCACCTCGACCTCGCGGCCATGCGCGCTGCGCAGGCGCTGCGCCAGCGCCTGCAGCCGGTCCTCGCGGCGGGCCACCAGGATCAGGGAATGGCCCCTGGCGGCCAGGCGGTCTGCGTAGACGGCGCCAATGCCGGATGAGGCGCCAGTGACGATGGCGGTGCCTTGATGCGTGCTCATGAAGGAAGTCCTTGCTTGAAAAGCCGTGGTTGATAGTGGCTCCAAATATAAACTCCAATCATTAGAGTTACAAGCACGCAATCCACCTTTGCGGGCCGGGCTTGCGTTTTGCTGAGACACTCCAGGCCTGCGACAACCGCGAACACACAAGGGAAACCCCATGCGATCCAAGAGCTTCGAGGGCATGGCCTGCTCGATCGCCACCGCGCTGGAGGCCGTAGGCGACCGCTGGGCCATGCTGGTGCTGCGCGACCTGATGCTGGGCCTGAGCCGCTATGACGACCTGAGAAAGTCCACGGACATCACCAATGCCACGCTGACCGACCGCCTGCGCCAGCTGGAGCAGACCGGCCTGGTCGAGCGCCGCCTCTACCAAAGCGGCCCGGACCGCTACGAGTACCTGCTCACGCCCAAGGGCCGCGACCTGTCCCTGGTGATCCAGGCGCTGGCCCAGGTCGGCGACCGGTGGCGCCTGCAGCAGCAGGCCCAGCCGCCCATGCGCTTTGTGCGTGCGCAATCGGGCACGCACCTGCGGCTGGCGCTGGTGGAGGAGGAGTCGGGCCGCAGCGTGCCTTTTTCCGAGCTGCGCGTGGAGGCCGGCCCCGGCGCGGACGACCTGACGCGCTGGCGGCTGTCCAAGCTGGCCGCGCAGGCCAGGACGCCGGCAGCGGCCCCCGGCGCGGATTGAGACCGGCCATGGCCGCGCCCATACCCGGCAAGCGCCCGCAACGCGCCCTGACCTACCGCCGCCACTGCGCGCTGGGCGGCGTGGAGATTCTCAGCGGCCATGCCGTGCAGCACCGCTATCCGCGCCACTTCCACGACACCATGGGCATTGCCGTCATCCACGGCGGGCGCGAGCTGTGCTGGAGCCGGGGCGCCGAGCGCGAGTTCACGGGTGGCGATATCGCGCTGTTCAACGCCGGCGAGATCCACGACGGGCGCCCGGGCGGCGAGCAGGGCTGGACCTACGACATGCTGCATGTCGAGCCCGCCCGCATGCACGCGCTGCTGGGCGTGCGCGATGGCTGGTTCGACGCCGTCAGCCTGCGCGACCCGCAGACCCGGGCCTGCGCCCGGCAGTTGCTGCAAGGCCCGCAGGACGGCCTGGCCGCCGACGAGGCCCTGCTGGCGCTGCTGCGCCGCGTGGTGCACAGCCCCGGCCGGCCGCATGCGCCCGATGGCGCCAGCGCGGCACTGCTGCGCGAGTTCATCGATGCCCATGCGGACCAGGAGCTGGGCGCCGCGCGGCTGGCCGCCGTCTGCGGGCTCAGTCCCGAGCACGCCATCCGCAGCTTCAGCCGCCGCTACGGCATCACGCCCCATGCCTACCACCAGGCCCGCCGCGCCGAAAGCGCCCGCGGCCTGCTGCGCGGCACGCTGGCGCTGAGCGAGGTGGCACTGTCGCTGGGCTTCTACGACCAGAGCCATTTCTCCAACTGGTTCCGCCGCGCGCATGGCGTGGCGCCTTCGCAGTACCGCCAGGCCATGCGGCCCTGAGCGGCACGGCCTGATCAATTCCATCCAAGACCGCGCGCTGCGGCCTGCCTAAGCTGCCACTCCTCGACAGACAGGAGTGGTGGATGAAGACACGGACCGTTGGATTTTTCGTCTTTGATGGCGTGGTGCTGCTGGAGTTTGCAGGGCCTTTGCAGGTGTTCGACGTGGCCGCGCGCGTGGCAGTGCGGCGCGGGCTGGCGGCCTCGCCCCCGTTTCAGCCCGTGGTGATCAGCCGCAGCGGCGCCGCCGTGCGCACGCGCGAAGGCGTGGGCATACAGGCGCAGGCCAGCCTGCAGGACCATCCCCCGCTGGACCTGCTGATCGTGGCCGGCGGCGCGCTGCAGGCCGAACTGGCCGCGCCCGAGGTTGCCGCCTGGCTGCGGCAGGTGGCCGGCAGCAGCGAGGTGACGGGCTCCGTCTGCGTAGGCTCCTTCCTGCTGGGGCGGGCAGGGCTCCTGGACCAGCGCGAGGCCACCACGCACTTCGAGGACACGGAAGACCTGCGCGCCATTGCGCCGGCTGCCCGCGTGAGCGCCGACAGGCTGTGGATCGATGAGGGCGCCATCGTCACCTCGGGCGGGTTTGCGGCGGGCATCGACATGGCCCTGCACCTGGTGGAGCGCCTGCTGGGCGCAGAGATCGCGGCCGAGACGGCGCGCCAGCTCGAATACCGGCGGCGCAATGCCGCCGACCGGCAAGCGTGACGGAGCCATGCGCATGAACGGAAAGACAAGCTACCTGGCGCTGCTGGCCGTGGGCGGGCTGATCCTGAGCCTGTCCGGCGTGGCCGTGGCTTTCAGCAGCATGGGCACCAGCGCCATGGGCTTTTACCGCATGCTGCTGGGCGGCCTGGGGCTGGCCGGCTTTGCCCTGTGGCGGGGCCTGCGCTGGCGCATGACGCGCCAGGCCCTGCTGTACGCCTGCCTGGCAGGCGCCGCGCTGGCGCTGGACCTGTACTGGTGGCACAAGAGCATACGCATGGTGGGGCCGGGCCTGGGGGCCATCCTGACCAACTGCCAGTCGTTCTTTCTGGCGGGGCTGGCCTGGGCGGTGTTCCGCGAGCGCATCACGGTCGTCTACTTCGTGGCGCTGGTGCTGGCGGCCACCGGCATCCTCATGGTGTCGGGCGCGGGGCTGCCCGTGGCCTCAGGCCCGGATTCGGCGTCCGAGCACTGGTTGGGCGTGGCCCTGGGCCTGGCCTCGGCTGCGGCCTATGCGCTGTGCGTGGTCTTCATCAAGAAGGGGCAGACCCCGCCGCACGCCACGCATCCGGCCGTGAACATGGCCGTGCTGTGCGCCGCCGCCGCGCCCTGCCTGCTGGCAGCCGCGTGGCTGGAGGGCGAATCGCTGGCCATTGCCAGTGCGGCCGATTTCGGCACGCTGCTGCTGTACGGCCTGCTGGTGCAGGGCGTGGCCTGGCTCATGGTGAGCACGGCCGTGCCGCATGTGAAGGCCTCGCTGGCCGGCCTCATCCTGCTGGCCGAGCCCATAGGCACCTATGCCATCGACGTGCTGTTCTTCACCGCCCGGCCCACGCCGATGGCGCTGGCCGGCATGGCGCTGACGCTGGCGGCCATCTATGCGGGATCGACCTATGGGGGCGCGCCCTCTGGCGGAGCGCCCGCAAGGCGCATGGCGAAGGCGCAAGGCTCCGGCCACTGACCACGGCGGTCAGTGGCCGGCCCGCTCGCTGCCTGTGCCGCTCACTTGGGCAGCAGCACCTTGTCGATCACGTGGATCACGCCGTTGGACTGGTAGACGTCGGGGATGGTCACCGTGGCCGTGCCGCCCTTTTCATCGGTCAGCATGATCTTGGAGCCGCTGGACTTGGCCACCAGCGTGCCGCCGCTGACGGTCTTGATGCTGGCCATTCCCTTGCCGTCCTTGATCATCTTGGACAGCGCCGCTGCATCCCACTTGCCGGCCACCACGTGGTAGGTCAGCACAGTGGTCAGCGTGCCCTTGTTCTCGGGCTTGAGCAGGGTGTCCACCGTGCCTGCGGGCAGGGCCTCGAAGGCGGCATTGGTGGGCGCGAACACGGTGAACGGACCCGGGCCCTTGAGCGTATCGACCAGGCCCGCCGCCTTGACGGCTGCGACCAGGGTGGTGTGGTCCTTGGAGTTGACGGCGTTGTCGATGATGTCCTTGGACGGCAGCATGGGTGCGCCGCCCACCATCACATCGGCCATGGCGGCCACGGAGGCAGCCGACATCACGATGGCCAGGCCGAACGAGGCCAGCTTGCGGGTGTTTTGAATCGAGACCATGGAATGCTCCTAGCGGGTTGATGACAAGCCGAACGATTCCGGCTGATCTGGATACGCAGCGCAGCGGGGTCTGGATTCAAAAAAGAAAAAGAAACGGCTGCATCCGCAAACCGTTACCTGCGCTTTCAATTGCGGCACATCCAGACCTGCGCGGCCTGCGTACTGCCGGATAGCGGGGACGCATCCCATTCCGCTGGAGCAGGTGGCCACCTCTTCAGTGGAACGCGCTTTCGCCACACCCGTGTGCTTTCGGCCGGAGGCGCATTCTTCACGTTGACCGTTCGCGCCTGCCGCGAACCGAGAGGAACCATCATGTCCGACGAATCAGTGTTGATCGGGGTTTTGCAAAAACGTGCCAAGAAGCTGGAGGACAGGCGCCAGTTCTTCCGCAAGACCAGCGGCGTGGCCGTGGGCATGGCGGGCGGGGTGATCCTGTCCGCCTGCGGCGGCGGCGGGGGCGATGCGAATGCGCAGGCCAACGGGCCCACGGATGCGGAGATCCTGAACTTCGCCCTCAACCTGGAGTATCTGGAGTCGCAGTTCTATCACTACGCGGTGTTCGGCACCGGCCTGCCCGCCAACCTGCAGTCGGGCGTGGGCACGCAGGGCGCCATCACGGGCGGCCGTGCCGTGGCCTTCAAGGACCCCGTGGTGGCGCAGTACGCCAAGGAGATCGCCCAGGACGAGATCGCCCACGTGGCCTTCCTGCGCGCGGCGCTGGGCTCGGCTGCGGTGGCGCAGCCGCAGATCGACATCGGCGGAACCGACCCGAACGGCGCCTTCTCGGTGGCGGCGCGAGCGGCCGGGCTGGTGGGCGCGGGCACGGCCTTCGATCCCTATGCGAGTGACGAGAACTTCCTTCTGGGGGCCTTCATCTTCGAGGACGTGGGCGTCACCGCCTACAAGGGCGCATCGCCGCTGATCACCAACAAGACCTATCTGGAGGCAGCCGCCGGCATCCTGGCCGCCGAGGCCTACCACGCAGGTCTGGTGCGCACGGTGCTGTACGCCAAGGGACTGGCCACGCCCGCGCTGCGCACGGCGGCCGGCGCCATCTCGGATGCGCGCGACAGCCTGGATGGCTCCACCGACGTGGACCAGGGCATCACGGGGGACGCCACCACGTCCAACATCGTGCCGCTGGATGCCAACGGCATCGCTTTCAGCCGCTCGCCGGGCGACGTGCTGAACATCGTGTACCTGACCAAGGACACGGCGACCAAGGGCGGGTTCTTCCCGGCCGGCGTGAACGGCTCGCTGGTGATGAGCAGCGCCTACGCCTGACGCGGACTGCCCGCCTGCCCCGCGCCGGCCGGGGCAGGCGGGCTTCCCCGGGGCTGGCCCGAGACAAGCGTTCCCCTGCCAAGGAGTTGCCATGATGTCCCTTCTGCCTTCCTCATCCGCCCCCAGCACGCCGGCTCACACTCCGGCCCGCACGCCACGGCGCCTGAAACCTGCCACCGTGGCGCGCCGCTGCGTGGGCAGCCTGATTCTGCTGGCCGGCGCGGTCATCGTGACCGGAGATCTCGTGGCGCTGTGGCGCGGCGCAGGCACTGATGCCGCACCCGCCGCCGCAGCCATGGCACCCGCCAGCGGCCTGGTGCCAACCACCCGATAGGCATCCCCCCTGCAACCGCGTGCCCCCGCCGGCGGAAAGGCCCCCATGAACGACACCGTGCTTGCGGCCGAACAGGGCCGCTTCGGCGCCATCGAGCCGGACAACGGCCACGCGGGCACGCCCAGCCTGCCGCAGGTGCATCGCAGCATTGCCGTGCCGCGCGGCGACAGCCGCTCGGACAACGCGCGCCGCGTGCTGGCGTTTGCCGGGCCCGGCTACATGGTGGCCGTGGGCTACATGGACCCGGGCAACTGGGCCACCTCCATCGCGGGCGGCTCGCAGTTCGGCTACTCGCTGCTGGCGGTGATCTTTGCCTCCAACCTGATGGCCATGCTGTTCCAGGCGGCGGCCGTGCGCCTGGGCCTGGCCAGCGGGCGGGACCTGGCCCAGGCCTGCCGCGCGCAGTTTTCCCCGCGCATCAACCTGGTGCTGTGGTTCTTCTGCGAGATCGCCATCGTGGCCTGCAATCTGGCCGAGGTGCTGGGCATGGCCATCGGCCTGAACCTGCTGTTCGGCCTGCCGCTGGTGGCCGGGGTGTGCATCACGGTGGTGGATGTGATGCTGATCCTGGCGCTGCAAAGCCGGGGCTTTCGCTGCCTGGAGTCGGTGGTGATCGCCCTGGTGGCCGTGATCGGCCTGTGCTTTGCCGCCCAGCTGGTGTGGCTGCAGCCGCCCGTGGCGGCCGTGCTGCGCGGCCTGCTGCCGGGCATGGAGATCGTGGCCAATCCGCAGATGCTGTACCTGGCCGTGGGCATCGTGGGGGCCACGGTGATGCCGCACAACCTGTACCTGCATTCGTCCATCGTGCAGACACGCCGGCATGACACCACGCCCCAGGGCACGCGGCAGGCCATCCGCTTGGCCACGCTGGACTCCACGGTGGCGCTGGGTCTGGCGCTGTTCGTGAACGCCGCCATCCTGGTGGTGGCGGCCGGCGCGTTCAACCGGCCCGGCCAGGCACCGGTGACCGAGCTGTCGGACGCCTACCACCTGCTGTCCCCGCTGCTGGGCGTGGGCATCGCCAGCGCGGTGTTCGGCGTGGCGCTGCTGGCCTCGGGGCTGAGTTCCTCGGTCACGGGCACGCTGGCCGGGCAGATCGTGATGGAGGGCTTCTTGCAGATCCGCCTGTCGCCCGCGCTGCGCGCCCTGCTGACGCGCTGCATCGCCATCGTGCCCGCCGTGGTGGCCACCGCCTGGTACGGCAGCACCGGCGCCAGCGCCCTGCTGGTGTTCAGCCAAGTGGTGTTGAGCCTGCAATTGCCGTTTGCCATCGTGCCGCTGCTGCTGTTCACCACGCGGCGCAAGACGCTGGGCGAGCTGGCCTTTGGCCCAAGGATGTCGGCGGTGCTGTGGGGCTGCGCGGCCCTGGTGGTGTCGCTGAACCTGTGGATGCTGCAGCGGCTGCTGATGGCCTGAGGCGCCCTGAGGCTGTCCCGAGGTGGCCCCGGCGCCACGCGGCACCTTCATAGACGTTTTGCTTCTATCAAACGCCGCTCTTGTTCGTTGGTGGCTTGCCGCGAAGTTCTTAGATTGGTGCCTATAGCCACCAACCCGCGAATTCTCCGCAAGGACGACGACATGACAGCCCTCACTTTGGAAACCGCCTTGCCCCAGGCTCTGGAAGAGGCGCAGGAACACGCCCGCGCACAGGGGCTGGGCCACGCAGGCGGCGTGCGCCCGCCCGTGGCCTGGGCGCTGGTGCAGGCCGGCCAGGCCGTGCTGGTCGATGTGCGCACGGCCGAGGAACGCAAGTTCGTCGGCCAGGTGCAGGACACCCTGCACGTGCCCTGGGCCACGGGCACGGCGCTGACGCGCAACCCGCGCTTTGCCCGCGAGCTGGAAGCGCGCCTGGCACCGCACGGCGGCAAGGAGGCCGTGGCCCTGCTGCTGTGCCGCAGCGGCAAGCGCTCGGTGCTGGCGGCCCAGGTGGCGGCCCAGGCCGGGTTCGCCCATGTGTTCAACGTGCTCGAAGGCTTCGAGGGCGAGATCGACGCGCGTCAGCAGCGCGGCAAAAACGACGGCTGGCGCTTCCACGGCCTGCCCTGGATTCAAGACTGAAGGAGCACGCAGATGGCCAGTTTCGACATTGCCGGACTCACCCAGAACCTGCATGCGGCGCGCCGCGAATGGCGCGAGGCGCACGGCCGCACCCAGGAGCCCGGGGCGCGCGAGTTTCCCTCGCGCGACGCGCTTTCCACCCTCATCGACCAGCTCAAGGCAGCCCTGTTTCCCATGCGCCTGGGCCCGCACGACCTGCGCCAGGAAAGCGAGGACATCTTCGTGGCCCACCAGCTGGACTCGGCCCTGCATGCGCTGCTGGGCCAGATACGGTTGGAGCTGCGGCTGTCCGCGCCCCACACGGCAGCGGGCGCCGACGCCATGGCGCTGGACATCGCCCGCGCCTTTGCCGAGTCCCTGCCCCAGATCCGCCGCCTGCTCGACAGCGACGTGCTGGCCGCCTTCCAGGGCGATCCCGCCGCGCGCAGCGTGGACGAGGTGCTGCTGTGCTATCCGGGCGTGCTGGCCATGATCCACCACCGCCTGGCCCACCAGCTGTACCTGCTGGAGCAGCCGCTGCTGGCGCGCATCGTGGCCGAGCTGTCGCATGCGCAGACGGGCATCGACATCCACCCGGGCGCGAAGATCGGCCGGGGCTTTTTCATGGACCACGGCACGGGCGTGGTGATCGGCGAGACCGCCGTGATCGGCGAACGCGTGCGGCTGTACCAGGCCGTCACCCTGGGCGCCAAGCGCTTTCCCACCGATGAGCACGGCCACCTGCGCAAGGGCCTGGCGCGCCACCCGGTGGTGGAGGACGACGTGGTCATCTACGCGGGCGCCACCATCCTGGGCCGCGTCACGCTGGGGCGCGGCGCCGTCATCGGCGGCAATGTCTGGGTGACCGAGGACGTGCCGCCCGGCGCCCACGTCACCCAGGCCCATGCGCGCGAGCACGCGCAGCAGCCCCGGGAGGTGGCCCTATGAGCACCCGTCTTGTCACCAGCTTCGGCATTGCCGTGCGCCAGGCGCGCGAGGCCCATGGCTGGTCGCAGGAGCGGCTGGCCGAGCACTCGGACCTGAACCGCTCCTACGTGGGAGAGATAGAGCGCGGCCGCGTCATCGCCTCGCTGCTGACCGTGGAGAAGCTGGCCGTCTCGCTGGGCGTGCAGCCCTCGGCCCTGGTCATGCGCGGCGAAACCGTGGCCCACGACCAGCTGGTGCGCGGCCTGCGGTTGGCGGCTATAGCATGTTGAAGACATGTGCGCGGGCCGGGACACTGGCCCTGTTTCCCTCCTTCCCCTTCCCTTTTTCCTGAACTGATCACGGAGTCTGCACATGTCGGCAACAGTGGGCGGCACGACCGCGCTAGGCGACAACGCCGCGCGGCAACTGGCCAACGCAACCAAAACCGTTCCCCAGCTTTCGACCATCAGCCCGCGCTGGCTGACGCACCTGCTGCAATGGTCGCCGGTGGAGGCGGGCATCTACCGCCTCAACCGCGTCAAGAACCCGGAGGCCATCAAGGTCACCTGCACGGCCAAGCAGGAAGACAACCAGCTGCCGCGCACCTATGTGGACTACGAGGAGCAGCCGCGCGAGTACTTCCTCAACGCCGTCTCCACCATCCTGGATGTGCACACGCGCATCTCCGACCTCTACAGCAGCCCGCATGACCAGATCAAGGAACAGCTGCGCCTGACCATTGAGACCATCAAGGAGAACCAGGAAAGCGAGCTGATCAACAACCCCGACTACGGCCTGCTGGCCCAGGTCACGGACGAGCAGCGCATCTTCCCGCTGACCGGCGCACCCACGCCCGACGACCTGGACGAGCTGCTGACCAAGGTCTGGAAGGAGCCCGCCTTCTTCCTGACCCATCCGCTGGCCATTGCCGCCTTCGGCCGCGAGGCCACGCGCCGCGGCACGCCGCCGCCCACGGTCAGCCTGTTCGGCTCGCAGTTCATCACCTGGCGCGGCATTCCGCTGATCCCCTCGGACAAGGTGCCCGTGGCCGATGGCAAGAGCAAGATCCTGTTGCTGCGCGTGGGCGACAAGCGCCAGGGCGTGGTCGGCCTGTACCAGCCCGGCCTGCCGGGCGAGCAAAGCCCGGGCCTGTCGGTGCGCTTCATGGGCATCAACAACCATGCCATCGCGTCCTACCTGATCTCGCTGTACTGCTCGCTGGCCGTGCTCACGCCCGACGCGCTGGCCGTGCTCGACGATGTCGAGATCGGCAAGTACCACGACTATCCCGACACCTACAAGTAAAGAGGCCGGGCGTTGACCGTGTCTGCAATCACCTCCGTGGCGCCCCAGGCGCCCTTCGACCCCGAGGCGCTGGCGCGCATGGCCAACGCCTTGTTCTCCGCCGCACCGGGATCGGCTCCTGCCCTACCGGGTCTTCCGGGTCTTCCCGGCCTGCCTGCTGGCGTCCAGGCCCCCGTGAACGTGGCGCCGCCCGGCTCGCCGCTGGCCAGCCCGGCAGGCCTGGGCCCCGGCGTGCCGGGCACGCCCATCCCGCAGGGCGTGGCGCCGGGCAGCAACCTGCTGCCGGCCTCGCCCGCGCCGCTGGCCTCGCTGGCCCACCGCGCGCCCGCGCTGCTGCCCCATGCCCAGGCCGGCAACGGCGTGCCCGACCATGTCGTGAGCGCCCTGCCCGCCTACGAGCCGCGCCTGGGATCGCAGGTGCTGGGCGTGCCCCAGCGCCAGGGCGATCCGCTGGATGCGCTGGCCGCGCTCCCGTTCACGGCACCTGCGTCACCTGCGTCACCCGCCGTGCCGCGCATCGGCGTGCCCACCGAAGGGCCCGGCATTGCGTCCACCGTGCCTTCGGCCGAGCCGCGCTTTTACTTTGTCGATCCCGTGGTGCTGCCCGCCGGCTACACCACGCCGGCCCATCCGCTGCAGCGCCAGCAGGCTGCGCACGGGGCAAGGCATGGCACGGCCGGCGTGCAGGCGCCCTTCGACGTGCATGCCGTGCGCCGGGACTTTCCCATCCTGTCCGAGCGCGTCAATGGCCGTCCGCTGGCCTGGCTGGACAACGCGGCCACCACGCACAAGCCGCGCGCGGTGATCGAGCGCATCCGCCACTTCTACGAGCACGAGAACTCCAACATCCACCGCGCGGCGCATGAACTCGCTGCCCGCGCCACCGACGCCTACGAGGGCGCGCGCGAGCGCGTGCGCCGCTTCATCAACGCGCCCGACGTGAACGAGGTCATCTTCGTGCGCGGCACCACCGAGGCCATCAACCTGGTGGCCAAGAGCTGGGGCTGGCAGCATGTGGGCGAGGGCGACGAGATCATCGTCTCCCACCTGGAGCACCACGCCAACATCGTGCCCTGGCAGCAGCTGGCGGCCGCCAAGGGCGCGAAGATCCGCGTGATCCCGGTGGATGACTCGGGCCAGGTGCTCATCGATGAATACCGCAGGCTGCTGAACCCGCGCACCAAGATCGTCTCCGTCACCCAGGTCTCCAACGCGCTGGGCACGGTCGTGCCCGTGCAGCAGATCGTGGAGCTGGCCCACCAGGCGGGCGCACGGGCCCTGGTCGATGGCGCGCAGTCGGTCTCGCACATGGCCGTGGACGTGCAGGCCATCGGTGCGGACTTCTTCGTGTTCTCGGGCCACAAGGTCTTCGGCCCCACGGGCATCGGCGTGGTCTGGGGACGGCGCGAGGTGCTGGAGGACATGCCGCCCTGGCAGGGCGGCGGCAACATGATCGCCGACGTGACCTTCGAGAAAACCGTCTACCAGCCCCTGCCCAACACCTTCGAGGCCGGCACCGGCAACATTGCCGACGCCGTGGGCCTGGGCGCCGCCATCGACTACGTGCAGGCCCTGGGCATGGAGCGCATCGCGCGCTACGAGCACGATCTGCTGCAGTACGGCACGCAGGCGCTGGCGCCCATCCCCGGCCTGCGCCTGATCGGCACGGCGGCCGACAAGGCCAGCGTGCTGTCCTTCGTGCTCAAGGGCTGGACCACGGCCGAGGTGGGCGAGGCGCTCAACGCCGAAGGCATCGCCGTGCGCACCGGCCACCACTGCGCCCAGCCCATCCTGCGGCGCTTCGGCGTGGAGACCACCGTGCGGCCCTCGCTGGCCTTCTACAACACCACCGAGGAAATCGACCGGCTGGCGGCCGTGGTGCAGGGGCTGGCGGCGCGCAGGCGGGGTTGAGCCACGGGCTCAGCCCAGGCGTCTTGCAAAGGCGTCGCCCGTGGTGGCCGTGCCCAGGCGACCATGCCCAGGCGGCCGCCACGTCGTTGGCGCCGCTTGCGCCAGGTGTGCCGCAGGCCGGCCCCGGTGGCAATGCCGCGCCACGGCAGCGGACGGAACACGGCATTGGAGTCATGAAAAAGCATTGCCAATATCAGAATGATCCTATGGATTTTCATAAATCATAGGAATAGACTTTGGAGCACGCCCAACAAACTCTCCTGCATCGTTTCCGGTTTCATTCATATGAAAAAAATCAGATATTTTCTCATTCCGGCAACGCTTTGCTTTTCTGTAAGCTCCATTTATGGAGGCATGTTTACACCGGCAGTATCCATCGTCCAATTACCGGAAATCATCAACGTTCCCGCAGGAAATATCATGAATGGATCAGTGCTATGGGAATCGCCCATGGTCAAATCCACTCTCGACACAATTTCCTACAGTGTGCTTTCGGGGCCATCTTCAGAAATATGGCCCCAAATCATGAACCCCACTACGCTGGACGGCGATATCTACTCCACATCTTTGCGCGGAATAGGAATCCGTTGGCGTGCCACATGGAAAGCCAGGAATTTCCCCAATGGCAAAACCATGTCCATCACCACTACGTCCAACAATTCAGGAGCCACGGGATGGCAAAAGGATGATGTACATGAGCAAACCATATGGATGCAACTCATCAAGACAGGCGCCGTTCAATCGGGCACTTTCAGCGTCAGCAGCTATGCAACCGCCCGGTTTGACTGCAATAGCCTTTGCAATATCTGGTCCGTGATGGCGGCCGGCAGCACCGTGGTGCGCACAGGCGCCAGTTGCCGGGTGAAGACGAGCAACATCGCCGTGAACCTGCAGCGAATCAACAGGTCACAGTTCAACGGGATAGGCGCTACCTCCGCGCCCCAGTCATTCGATCTGGAATTGATCTGCACCGGGGGCGATGCCAATTCCACCCTGCGCCCGTTCGTCACGCTCACGGATGCCAACGATGCCGCCAACCGCTCCGATGTGCTGACGGTGACCGGAGGGGCTGCCGGCATCGGCATCCAGATCCGCAGCAGCGACAAGGTCATCAGCTACGGCGAGGACTCCGCCAACTTCGGCAATCCCAACCAGTGGCAGGCGGGCATCATCACCCCAAACACCAGCAACCACGTGATTCCATTGACGGCGCGCTATGTCCAGACCCAGCCCTCCGTCACAACAGGCCTGGCCAACGGACGGGCCACCTTCACGCTCAATTACCAGTGACCTACCAGTGACCTGCCAGTGACACGCTGGCTGCATTGCGGCTGTGCAGGCGCCCGTGCCGATCCTGCGCGGCCGCCCCCGGCTGCGCTCACTCGGCCCTGGCCCCTGACACCCGCACCTGCTCGGCCGCCACCGGCATCTGCTCGCGCACGAAGCGCCAGAACGCGTCCACGCCCATGGGCTTGACGGGCAGCGAGCCCTGTTCGATGAACTGCTTTTGCACCTCGGGATTGCGCAGCGCCGTGGCCAGTGCGCCGTTCAGGCGCTCCAGCGCCGCACGCGGCGTGCCGGCCGGGGCAACCAGGCCGTACCAGGAGTCGGTGTAGAAGCCCTTGACGCCTGCTTCCTCGAACGTGGGCACATCGGGCAGGGCCGGCAGGCGCTGGCGCGAGGCCACGGCCAGGGCGCGCAGCTTGCCCGAGCGGATGAAGGGGATGGCGCCCGTGGTGAGCACGAAGTCCACGCGGCCCGCCATCAGGTCGGTCATGGCCGGGGCCGTGCCCTTGTAGGGGATGTGGGTGACATCCACGCCCGTGAGCTGCTTGAAGCTGGCGCCCGCCAGGTGCTGGCTGGAGCCCACGCCGCCCGAGCCGTAGTTGAGCTGGCCCGGCCTGGCGCGCGCCGCCTCCAGCAGATCGTTGACCGAGCGCAGCGGCGAGGCCACGGGCACCAGCAGCACGCTGGGCGAGGTGGTGATCATGCCGATGGGCGCGAAGTCCTTGAGCGGGTCGTGGTTCAGCTTGGCGTAGAGCGCGGAGTTCAGGCCGTGCGAGGCCACGGTGGCCAGCATGATGGTGTTGCCATCGGGCCTTGCGCGGGCCGCCGCGTCGCTGCCCAGGTTGCCGCCTGCACCGGCCCGGTTGTCGATGGTGATGGGCTGGCCCAGGGCCTCGCTCATGCGCGTGGCTGCCAGCCGCGCCACGTTGTCGGAAGGGCCGCCTGCGGGCCAGCCCACGATGAGGGTGATGGGGCCTTGCGCCAGGGCCGGCAGGGCCAGCGTGCACAGGGTGAGCGCAGCCAGGCTGCGGCGCGACAGAGGGGTCATGGCAGTTGTCCTTGTCCATTCAAAGGTTTGCATGGCCAGGGCCTTCAGGGCTTGCCGTCCTGCCAGGGCATTTCGGTCCAGAGCTTGCGAAAGCCGGCCTCGGTGCGCTCCAGTTCGGCCGCGTAGGCGGGCGGCGCCAGGTAGCGCAGCGGCGCGTACATGGCCTCGGCCTGCTGCCTGAACTGCGGGTCGGCCGCGATGGCGGCCACGGCATCGACCAGCTTTTTGCGCACGCCTTCGGGCAAGCCCTTGGGCGCGGCCAGGCCGCGCAGGGACGCCAGCTCGATATCGATGCCCTGCTCCTTGAACGTAGGCACCTGCGGCGCCAGCGAGCTGCGCGCGGCCGACATCTGGCCCAGCAGGCGGATGGGAGTGCCGCCCTTCTGGTAGGCCAGCACCTCGCCCACGTTGATGGCGCCGATGGTGATCTGCTGGCCCGTGGCGGCGGCGCGCACCTCGCCCGCGCCCTTGTAGGGCACATGGGTGAGCTGCGTGCCGGTGGCCTTGGCGAACAGCAGCATGGCCAGGTGGTCGTCCGAGCCCGTGCCCGTGGTGCCCACGGTCACGGCGCCGGGGTTGGCCCGGGCGTAGGCGGCCAGGCCGGCCAGCGTGGTGATGGCGTTGCTGTTGTGGATGGCGAAGCCGCCCGGGTCGTCCACCAGGTTGCCCAGCAGGTCGTACTGGCTCCAGTGGAAGCTGCTCTTGCGCTCGATGGGGATGGTCAGCACGTTGGGCGTGTTGATGAAGCCGATGGTGTAGCCGTCCGGCTTGGCACGCGCCAGTTCGCCAAAGCCGATGCCACCGCCCGCGCCGGGGCGGTTGAGCACGACGACGCTGCCGCCGAGCTTCTTTTCCAGATGGCGGGCCAGCAGCCGCGCCACCAGGTCGGTGCCGCCGCCGGGCCCGTAGGCCACGATCATCTCGATGTTGCGCGAGGGATAGGGGGCCTCGCTCTGAGCCTGGGCCAGGGCCGGCAGCGCCATGCAGGCGGCGGCCAGGCCTGCGCACAATGCGCGCCTTGCTTGCTGTGTCATCTTTGTCTCCTGGGTCGCCTCTTGCAGTGGTCTGAGAGGCTTTGTAGTCATGGTGAAGGAAGCGGCTAACGGGACGGGGAAAAGGACAGGGAACGGGACGGGTCCAAGGCCCTGGCGATGCGCTCGCGCGCATGCGGCCAGACCTCGGGATTGACCAGGCGCGCGGGCCGCTGGCCGTCGGCCAGCAACTGCACGATCTGGGTGGCGGCCAGCTCGGCGTTGTTGCGCCGGGCCTCGTGCGTGACACCGGCGGTGTGGAAGGTGGCCACCACCTGGGGCAGGGCCAGCAGCGGATGGGAGGCGGGCGGCGGCTCCTGGTCCCAGACATCGAGCCCGGCGCCGGCCAGGTGGCCGCTGGCCAGGGCGGTGTGCAGGACGGCCTCGTCATGGATACCGCCGCGCGCCGTGCTCACGAAGATGGCGCCCGGCTTCATGGCCGCAAAGGCAGCGGCGTTCATGAGCCCCAGCGTGGAGGCATCGCGCGGGCAGTGCAGGGAGACGATGTCCGCGCGCTGCAGCAGTTCGTCGAAGCCGACGGCCTCGGCCCCGCGCGCCGCCAGGCCGGCCGCGTCATAGGCCGGGTCGCAGCCGATCACCTGCATGCCGAAGGCCCGGCCCAGGGCCGCGACGCGGCTGCCGGCCTCGCCCACGCCCACCAGGCCCAGGGTGCGGCCGCGCAGCTCGTGGCCCATGACGTCTTCCCGGCTGAAGCCCCTGCCCGGGGCGCGCAGCAGGCGGTCGGATTCGTTGATGCGGCGCAGCACGGACAGCATCAGGCCGATGGCCATCTCGGCCACCGAGTCCGCATTGCCGCCCGACTGGTTCATCACGGCCACGCCGGCCCGCGTGCAGGCCTCGATGTCGATGGTGTCGCAGCCCGAGCCGCTGGAGGACACGGCCAGCAGATCGGGGCAGCGCGCCAGCAGGTCCGCCGTGGCAAACCAGTGGCGCGGCAGCTCGTCCTTGGCGGCCGTGATCTGGTAGACCCGGGCGCCGGCCAGGGCCTGCCAGGCGGCGGCATCGTCGCCCTCGCGCCGGCAGGTGACCAGTTGCACGCCAGGCGCGGCCGAGACGATGCGGTCGAAGGCCGCATCCAGCCAGTAGTCGAAGCGGACAACGCGGCGGTCCATCACAGCACCCCCTTGGCGGCCAGCGTGCGCGCCACCCAGGAACGGTCGGCGCGGCCTGCGGCAATGGCGGCAAGCACGTCGGCCTCGTCGCGCTGTATGGCCTCCACGCGGTCGGCAATGGCTGCGGCCTCGGCGGCGGGCACGGCCAGCAGGCCGTCGCCGTCGCCCAGCACCAGGTCGCCCGGGTGGACCACCATGCCGTCGATGCTCACGGGCACATGCAGCTCGCCGGGGCCGTCCTTGTAGGGACCACGGTGCGAGACGCCGCGCGCATACACGGGCAGGCCGTGCTGGCCGATGGTGTCGCTGTCGCGGATCAGCCCGTCGATGACGATGCCGGCCGCGCCGCGCGCCATCATCAGCGCCAGCATGATCTCGCCAATGATGGCGTTGGGCCCGGCGCCGCCCGCGTCCACCACGATCACGTCGGCGGGGCCGCAGATGTCGATGGCCTGGTGCACCATCAGGTTGTCGCCGGGCCGCGTGCGCACGGTCAGCGCACGGCCCACCAGCGGCCCCTGGCGGCGATGGAAGGGCCGCAGCGCCGAGGTGCCCGTGGTGCGGCTCATGGCGTCGCTGACATTGGCGACCGGAAAGCCGCGGTAGCGCTGCAGCAGCGCATCGCCAAGGGCGGCCTCGGGCCGGGCGTGGATATGGAATCCGGGAATCTTGCTCACTGCTGTGTCTCCGTCTGTGTCTGTGTCTGTGTCGATACCGTTGTCTTGCCGCTCAGAACGCATCCCAGGCCTGCGCGTGGCGCACGCAGTCCGGCGTGACCTGGTCCAGGCGCGTGGCGCCCAGCATGGCCATGTCGCGCAGCACCTCCTCGCGCAGCAGGGCCATGGCGTGGGCCACGCCCGCCGGCCCGGCCACTGAGGCCGCGTAGTTGAAGGGCCGGCCCACGAACACGCAGCGCGCGCCCAGGGCCAGGGCCTTGAGCACATCGGTGCCCCGGCGCACGCCGCTGTCCAGCATCACCGGCAGGCCGGGCACGGCGCGCACGATGCCGGGCAGCACGCGCAGCGGTGCCACGGCGCCGTCGAGCTGGCGCCCGCCGTGGTTGGAGACGATGAGGCCGTCGGCCCCGTGGTCGCGCGCCAGCACGGCGTCTGCGGCCGAAAGAATGCCCTTGACCACCAGTTGCCCCTGCCAGCGCTGGCGGATGGCAGCCAGATGCGGCCAGGCCAGGTGGGAGCGGTCCGAGAAATCACGCATCACGCTGGCCGACAGGATGGGCGCGCCCCGGTGCGCATAGTTGTTCTCGAAATGCGGCATGCCGTGGCGCCACAGGGTCTTGAGAAAGCTGCCGAACAGCCAGCGCGGGTGGCTGATGCCCTGCCAGGCCAGGCCCGGCCCGGGCCGCAGCGGCGTGGAGAAGCCGGCGCGCACATTGTTCTCGCGGTTGGCGGCCACGGGCGTGTCCACCGTGATCACCAGGGTCTGCACGCCGGCGGCGGCCACGCGGTCCAGCAGCGCATCGATCTGGCCCTGATCACCCGGCAGGTAGGCCTGGAACCAGGTGTGGGGCGCGGCCGCCATCACATCCTCCAGCCGGATCAGCGAGGAGCCGCTCATGATGGCCGGCACGCGCGCCTGCTGTGCGGCCTGGGCCAGCACCAGATCGCCCCGGTAGGCCGACAGCGCGGCAATGCCCATGGGCGCCACGCCGAACGGCGCGCCGTAGCGGCGCCCGAACAGCTCGAAGGAGGGGTCGCGCTGTGCCACGCCCACCAGCGCGCGCGGCACGAAGGCCAGCTCGGCAAAGGCGCGGCGGTTGTCCGCCAGCGAGGCGTTGTCCTCCACCGCCCCGCTGATGTAGGCATGGATGGGGCGCGGCAGGTGCCGCCGCGCCAGCCGCTCGAAATCATCGAGAGACAGCACCTGGCGCAGGCGGCGCGGCGGCCGGGCAGAGGCTGGTGCAGCGGCTGCAGGAGCTGTGGTGGAGGGGACGTTGTTGGCAGGCATTGCCGGCCAATGTAGAAGGGCCAACCTGCAAAGAAAAGCGAAATAAATAGGAATCGATATTTCGATTTTGGAAGAATGTCGCCATGACCCTCAAACAGCTCGAAGCCTTCTACTGGGCCGCCACCTGCCTGAACTTCAGCGTGGCCGCCGACCGCGTGCACCTGTCGGTCTCATCGCTGTCCAAGCGCATTGCGGAGCTGGAGGCTTCGCTGGGCGTGCAGCTGTTCGACCGCAGCGGCCGCGCCGCCGAACTCACGCCCCAGGGCGAGCAGCTGCTGCCGCGCATCCGCGAGCTGCTGCACGGCGCCGCCCAGCTGCGCGAGGCGGCGGGCCGCAGCGTGGGCCTGCAGGGCCGCTGCCGCATCGGCTTTGGCGAACTCAGCGGCCTGACCTGGCTGCCCCGGCTGGTGCAGCGGGTGGCCGAGCTGCACCCCGACCTGCAGCTGGAGCCCCACACCGACATCGGCCAGGTGCTGGAGCAGCGCATCGTCGATGGCGAGCTGGACTGCGTGGTCATCGCCGGGCCATCGTCGCGCAGCAGCCTGGCCTTCGAGCAGGTCGCCCAGGTGCGCTTTGTCTGGGCCGCCAGCGACGACTTCATCGCCCGCGCCGGCACCGGCCTGCCCCGGCGCCTGGTGCGCGAGCAACTGCTGATCGCCCTGCCCACCGGCTCGGGCGCCACGCGCACGCTGGACGACTGGCTGGGCCGCCACGGCCTGGCCGTGGAGCGGCGCCTTTCCTGCAACAGCTGGGGCGCCGTGGTGGGCATGGTGGTGGACGGCCTGGGCTTCACCTACATGCCCGAGCAATGGGCCCTGGCCCTGCAGGAACGCGGCCGCCTGCGCGTGCTGGACGGCAGCGCCGAGGCCGCAAAGCACAGCGCGCTGGCCCCGCTGACCTACACCGTGCAATGGCGCCGCGACGATGCCCGGCCGCTGATCACGGAAATACGCGAGATCATCCGCAGCGTGATCGATTTCCCGGCGCCGCGCTGTTTGAGTTGAATATCACTGATTTCAGGGATATTCAAAATAGCAATCCTGTAGTATTTGAATGAACAATCAATATCAACAATAAACACTCATCAATACATTGATAAGACATTATCAATTTCAAATATCAATCGATTCAGATCTTTCCCTATGGGAGCACTCATCTTTCGCATGGATTTCTTGGCATACTGAAAATCCTTTCTCAAAGAAATTTGACAATCCTTTGCAAAAACTGCCTATGATTTAACAACTCTTTTCAATTATTCACGACTGGAACTCCTGCGTTTCCAGTCGATTTCCATTCATGAGCACTGCGCCTGCAAATACCAGTCTCCGCAGCCCTCACCCCGAATCCTGCGGTGCGCTGGCGCTTCAACCCATTGGCTCCGGCGACGAAGCCGCTCTCCTGGCCATCTTCGCCTCCACACGCGAGCAGGAGCGCGAACAATTCGGCTGGCCCGAGGAGCAATGGAATGCCTTCATTCGCCAGCAGTTCATGGCGCAGCACACCCAGTATTCGACGGCCTACGCCAACCCCAGTTTCGATCTGGTGCTGCGCGATGGCGAGATAGCGGGCCGGCTGTATGTGGACCGCAGCCCGCAGGAAATCCGCGTGGTGGATATCGCCCTGCTTCCCAGGCACCGTCGCCAGGGCGTGGGGCGGCAGTTGCTGCAGGCTTTGACGGATGAGTCAGATGCCCTGGGCATTGACCTGGGCCTGCATGTGGAGAAGAACAACCCCATCCTCGGCCACTACCAGCGCCTGGGCTTTGTCACCGAGGCCGATCGCGGCGTGTACTGGTATATGCGCCGCGCGCCGCAGCCTGCGCGCAGGCCCTGCCTTGAGGATTTCACCGGCCTGGTCGGCACCGATTTCGCGTTGCAGCTGTACGGTGCCGGGTCCGTGGCCCTGCGACTGGAAGAGGCCAAGGTCGGCCAGGGACTGCATACCTCGCACTGCTCGCTGCACTTCAGCGGACCCGACATAGCCCGCCCGGCCCATGACACCTATCTGCTTTCCCACGAGCGCCTGGGACGCTTTGCACTGTTCATGGGGCCCGTCATGGGCACAGAGCGGGGGCAGACCAGCTACCAGGCACTCATCACCCGCATGAACCCATCGATCAAGGAGGAGGGCACGCTATGAGCGAGGCATTCATTGGAGAAATCCGTCTTTTCGCGGGCAACTACGCGCCCGAGGGCTGGGCACCGTGTGACGGCCGGCTGCTGAGCATCAACGACAACTCCGCCCTGTTCACCCTGCTGGGCACGACCTACGGCGGAAATGGTGTCACCCAGTTCGCACTGCCCGACCTGCGGGGCCGACTGCCCATAGGCCAAGGCCAGACCCTGGGCGGAACCAACCGCATTCTGGGTCAGCAGATCGGCACCGAAAACGTCACGCTGAACGTCAACCAGATACCCCAACACAGCCACGCATTCTCCGCCGCGGCTGCGGCCAGCACCGGCAAGCCGTCGGGACAGGTCCCGGCGGCGGTCACGGGGTTCAACCTGTATGCGCCGGCCCCCGCCACCCCCACCGCCAAGCTGGCCCCCGCCAGCGTGTCATTCGAGGGCGGCGGACAGTCGCACAACAACGTCATGCCCAGCCTGGTGCTGAGCTACATCATCAGCCTCTACGGCATCTTCCCCAGCACCTCCTAACGCTGGACAGGAGCATCACATGGACCCCTTCCTCGGAGAAATCCGTGCTTTCGGCTTCGGCCTGATCCCCAAAAACTGGCTGCCGTGCGACGGACGCCTAATGCCTGTCAGCACGAACCAGGCACTGTTCGCCCTGCTGAGCGTCAGATATGGCGGCAACGGCACAACGACCTTCGGCCTGCCCGATCTGCGTGGCCGTGTACCCCTGGGATTCAGCGCAAACGACCAGCTCGGCCTGCTCAACGGCACGGAAACCGTCACGCTGTCGGTCAACCAGATCCCCCAGCACACTCATTCGGTGTCTTGCAGCAGCACGGTAGCCACTACCAGCGATCCCACCAATGCCGTGATGGCAGAGGCCGCTGGCGGCCTGGGCGCCTATGGCGTGCCCAACGGCTCCTTCCTGGCCCCAACTGCCGTGGCCCTCGGCGGAGGCAGCCAGCCCCATCCGAACATGCAGCCCTCGCTGGTCGTGAACTGGTGCATCGCCATCAGCGGCATTTTCCCGGCGCGTAACTGAAGACCTTCCAAGGAAACATCGACATGGCAGATCCTTTCACCGGTGAGATCCGTGCATTCGGCTTCAACTACGCTCCGGTCAACTGGGCCTTTTGTTGGGGCCAGAGCATCCCGATCCAACAGAACTCCACGCTGTATTCCATCATCGGCGTCCAGTTCGGCGGAAACGGAACCACTGACTTCCTCCTGCCCGATCTGAGGAGCAGGGTGGCCATGGGCAACGGCACGGGTCCCGGCCTGTCACCGTTCGTGGTCGGGGAGGCCGTGGGCAGTCCCACAGAGACGCTGCTTCTGACTCAGTTGCCTGCGCACAACCACGGAATCAACGTACAGGGCGCAGACGCCTCCGTGGCCGTGCCCGGCGACAACGTGCTGGCGAAGGGCGGCCAGGGCGTGCCTCCACGGACCAGCGCCAAGCCGACCTACACCGTGGTCGCGCCAGATTCCACCCTGGCATCGACGGCCCTTTTTCCGACCGGCAGCAATCAGTCCCACAGCAATCTCCAGCCCTACCAGGCGCTGAATTTCTGCATCTGCCTCTACGGCGATTTTCCTATCCGTCCCTGATCACGAGCGCTGCACCGCAGTCCCATCGCCATGGCAACCAACCACTTCTTCCCGCCCCCCTCCACCTTCCGTTTTCTGAGGCTGTGGTTTGCCTGGCTCATGGGACTGCTGTTTTCTCTGGTACTGCCCGCGCAGGCGGCAGTCACCCCTGGAACGCTGGACTTCGGCAACAACCACACTCGCTATGCCAACGTTGCCACGCCCTACAACGAGCTGAACTTCAGCGGGCAGTGGGTCTACTTCACCGAGGCAGACCTGCAGGCCACACAGAACGGCATCAACAGCAACGGTGATGCCATTACCTCGGACGCCCTCACTGGTAGCGCCGTCATCAAGCCGGTCAACGCCGGCGACCGGTTCAGCCTGGTCAGCGCCCGCATCTTCGCGTACGGTCAGATCAGCCAGTTCACATTGACCGGCTATGTCAACGGCAATCCTGTAGCAGGGGCAACGACGACGTTCCTCCGAAGCTCAGCAATGCAAACGAGCTTCGTCGAGGTCGATCTCAGCGCCCTGGCCAATGTGGACGAGGTGAGGATATCCAACACCAATACCGGCGGCACCGAAGGCAGCGCCTTCGCGCTGGATGACCTCGTGGTGCTGGCCGGCGCCACGCCGACGCCCACGGTGACGTCCATTTCGCCCACCGCCGGCCCTGTCGGGGGCGGCGCCAGCGTGACCATCACCGGCACCGACCTGTCAGGAGCCACGGCCGTGCGCTTCGGTGCCACAACCGCCAGCTACATCGTCAACAGCAACACCCAGATCACCGCAACCGCCCCCGCAGGCAGTGCCGGCACGGTCGATGTGACCGTCTCCACGGCAGGAGGCACCAGCGCCACCAGCGCCTCTGACCAGTTCACCTATGTGGCAGCGCCCACGGTGACATCCATCTCCCCCACGGCAGGACCTACCGGCGGCGGTACCACGGTGATCATCACCGGCACCGGCTTCTCCGCAGCATCGCCGACCGGCGCCGTGCGCTTCGGCGCCACGAACGCCAGCTACACCATCAACAGCAACACACAGATCACCGCCACCACGCCCGCAAACAGCGCCGGCACATACGATGTGACGGTGACCACGGCGGGCGGAACCAGCGCCACCAGCGCCGCTGACCAGTTCACCTATGTGGCTGCACCCACGGTGACCTCCATCTCGCCCACGGCCGGCCCGACCGGGGGCGGCACCAGCGTGACCATCACCGGCACCAACTTCTCCGGCACCACGGCGGTGACCTTCGGCGCCACGGCCGCCACGGGCGTCACGGTCATCAGCAACACCCAGATCACTGCCACCGCGCCCGCAGGCGTGGGTACGGTGGATGTGCGCATCACCACGGTGGGCGGCACCAGCGCCACCAGTGCAGCCGACCAGTTCACCTATGTGGCGGCACCGTCGGTCACCTCCATCTCGCCCACGGCAGGTCCCACCGGCGGCGGCACCACGGTGATCATCACGGGCACCGGCTTCGCCGCAGCACCTGGCACCGGCGCCGTGCGCTTCGGCGCCGCGACCGCCACCTACACCATCAACAGCAACACCCAGATCACCGCCACCGCGCCCGCAGGCAGCGCAGGCACGGTCGATGTGACGGTGACCACGGTGGGCGGCACCAGTGCCACCAGCGCAGCCGATCAGTTCACCTATGTGTCAGCACCCACGGTGACTTCCATCTCGCCCACGGCAGGGCCCACCGCAGGAGGAACCTCGGTGGTCATCACCGGCACCAACTTCTCCGGCACCACTGCCGTGACCTTCGGCGCCACGGCCGCCACAGGCTTCACGGTCAACAGCGCCACGCAGATCACGGCCACCGCGCCTGCAGGCACGGGTACGGTTGATGTGCGCGTGACCACGGTGGGCGGCACCAGCGCCACCAGTGCGGCCGACCAGTTCACCTACGTGGCCGCGCCCACGGTGACTTCCGTCTCGCCCACGGCAGGGCCAGCCGCAGGAGGAACCTCCGTGGTCATCACTGGCACCAACCTCTCCGGCGCCACGGCCGTGACCTTCGGCGCCACGGCCGCCACGGGCTTCACGGTCAACAGCGCCACGCAGATCACGGCCACCGCGCCTGCAGGGTCGCCGGGCACGGTCGATGTGCGCGTCACTACGGTGGGTGGCACCAGCGCCACCAGTGCGGCAGACCAGTTCACCTATGTCACGGCGCCCACGGTGACCGCCATCTCGCCCACGGCCGGGCCTGCAGGCGGCGGCACCACGGTCACCATCACCGGCACCGGCTTTGCCGCAGCACCGGGCACCGGCGCTGTGCGCTTCGGGGCCACGAACGCTACCTACACCATCAACAGCAACACCCAGATCACGGCCACGGCGCCGGCCGGTGCTGCCGGCACGGTCGATGTCACCGTCACCACGGTGGGCGGCTCCAGCGCCACCAGCGCCGCCGACCGGTTCACCTATGTGGCAGCGCCCACGCTGACCTCCATCTCGCCCACGGCAGGTCCCACGGCCGGAGGCACCTCGCTGACCCTCACCGGCACGAACCTCACGGGTGCCACGGCCGTGACCTTCGGTGCCACGGCAGCGAGCGGCTTCACCGTCAACAGCGCCACCAGCATCACCGCCACCGCGCCCGCAGGCGCCGCCGGCACGGTCGATGTGCGCGTGACCACGCCGGGCGGCACCACTGCTACCAGCGCGGCCGACCAGTTCACCTATGTGCCCGCACCCACGGTGACTTCCGTCTCGCCCGCAAGCGGTTCTTCGATTGGTGGCACCACGGTCACCCTGACCGGCACGAACTTCACCGGCGCCACGGCCGTGACCTTCGGCGGCACGGCCGCCACGGGCTTCACGGTCAACAGCGCCACGCAGATCACGGCCACCGCGCCTGCAGGATCGGCGGGCACGGTCGATGTGCGCGTCACAACGACTGGTGGCACCAGCGCCACCGGCGCGGCAGGCCAGTTCACCTATGTGGCCATCACGGTGACGCCCGCGACGCTGGCCGGCACGCCCAAGGTAGGCGTCTCGTTCAGCGAGACCCTGACCGCCAGCGGCGGCGCAACGCCCTACACCTTTGCAATGGCCGGCGGCAGCACGCTGCCCACAGGCCTGTCGCTGTCGTCCGCCGGGGTGATCAGCGGCACGCCCACGGCGGCCGGGGCCTTCAGCTTCACGGTGCAGGCGACCGACAGCAGCAGCATCAGCGGCCAGCGCACCTACAGTGGCAGCGTGGCGGCAGCCACGGTGGTGCTGACGCCCGCAGCTTCCACGCTGCCGGCTGCCAGGCTGAACACGGCCTATGCAGGGCAGACCTTCACTGCCAGCGGAGGCACGGCGCCCTACACCTACGCCAGCAGCGGCACGCTGCCGACCGGAATGACGCTCAACGCCAGCACCGGTGTTCTGGGCGGTACGCCCACCGCGGCGGGAAGCTTCACCTTCACCATCACGGCCACGGACTCCTCCACGGGCACGGGTGCTCCGTTCACCTCGGGCAGCACCAGCTACACCCTGGTGGTGAACTCCACCAACGCCGACCTCAGCGCCCTGGCACTGAGCAGCGGCACGCTCGCACCGGGCTTTGGTGCAGGCACCCTGGCCTACACGGCCACCGTGCCCAACACCAGCAGCACCATCACGGTGACAGCCACCGCTGCCGGTGCGGGCGCCACGATCCTGGTCAACGGCGCAGCGGCCTCCACCCCGGTGGCGCTGAATGTGGGCAGCAATACCGTGTCCATCGAAGTCACGGCGCAGGACGGCACGACCAAAAAGACCTATGTGGTTACGGTGACGCGTGAGCCACTGCAAAGCGCGTCCGGCCTGGGCGTGGATCTGGGCATTTCCAACAGTAGCCCCACCTGCACGCTGACTTCCACAAACTTCAGCACTTCCACCGCCGTGGCGGGTTCGTTGGGTCCTCTGCCAGCGGGCTACACCTATCCGCAGGCCGCCGTGGATTTCACGGCCAAGCAGTGCGCCCCCAGCAGCACGCTGACCGTGACCCTCACCTTCGCGTCGCCCGTGCCCGCCAACGCGCAGCTGATGAAGTACGACGCCACCGCAACGCCCAAGTGGCAGCCCTTCACGCCCACCATCAGTGGCAACCAGGTCAGCTACACCATCGTGGACGGCGGCCTGCGCGATGACGACAAGACGGTCAACGGCGAGTTCGTCGATCCCGTCATCCTGGCCCTGCCTGGAGCCCCCGCAGGAGCGCAGAGCATCCCCACGCTGGACCGCTGGGGCCTGCTGCTGCTGTCGCTGATGGCGGGAGCAGCCGGCTTCATGGGCATGGCGCGCAGGCAGCGTACCGGACGGTAAGACGCGTCAACAAGCAACCCGCGCTGCTGCATGTCGGCAGCGCGGGTTTGCTTTTGGTGCTCTACAGAAAGCCCCGTGGCGCGAGACAATCGCCCCCATGACCACCGCGCCGATTCCCGTTTCCGCAGATCCCGCCGCCTCCGCCGACCCCATGCCCCAACCGCCCGAGCAGCCCGACCTGGACGCCTGCTGCGGCAATGGCTGCGACCCCTGCATCTTCGACAGCTATGACCTGGCCATGGACGAGTACCGCCAGGCGCTGCGCGCCTGGAAGGCGCGCAACGAAACGCCAGCGGGCCAGGGATAGGAATAGGGATAGGGGTAGCGCGATCAGTCCACGCGGGCGATCAGGTCCAGCTCCACGGCCGCGCCCTTGGGCAACTGCAGCACGCCCACCGAAGTGCGCGTGTGGGCACCCACGGGGCCCAGCACCCGGGCGATGAGGTCGGAGGCGCCATCGGCCACCTCGCTTTGCTGGGTGAAATCGGGCGCCGAGCGCACATAGACGGTGATGCGTGCAACGGCGCGCACGGCATCGAGCGAGCCGGCCGCGCGCTGCACGAAGGCCAGGGCCCGCATGGCACAGATGGCGGCGGCCGTTCTGGCCGATGCCAGGTCGATCCCGGAGCCGACCGTCCCCACATAGAGCACTTCATCGCCCACGCGGGGAATCTGCCCGCTGACGAACAGCTGCTGGCCGTCGCGCACGACGGGGCTGTAGTTGCCGCCTATCTTGATCTCGCCATCGAAGCGGTGGCCGAGCTCGAGGGCGGCCTGGGCGAAGCGTTCATCTGCTGTCATGGTCTGGTGTCCGGAGTAAGGCAAGCGCGCAGTCTAGAGCGTGTTATGCACTTTTACGTGCCCGCGAAAGCCGGGAAAGGGGCCCGGAACGAGGCGTAGCACGCGCCGCGGTTGCCACACCGCAAGCGGGCTGCAACGAAGGGCCGGGCCCCTTTCCCGGCTTTCCCGAAGGGTTGGCTCTGCGCACAGGCGCTCAGCAAAGTTGCAGCGCTTGCCAAGGCATGAGCCTTGGCGGCGCACTGCGCCTTGCGATCACCAGCGCGCAGAACCAACGCGGGTACTTAAAAGTGCATAACCCGCTCTAGAGCCTGTGGTGCACCGGCGCCTGCGGCGGCTTCAACTGCCCGTGGACGCGTAATGCCTCACCCCCATGCGCCAGGCGCCCGAGGCCAACCAGAGGAAGGCAAAGCCGGCCAGCGGCGAGACCCAGCCCAGCCAGGCCGGTGCGCCCAGCGGGTCGGGCTTGCCCAGCACGGCCAGCGCCGGGTAGTAGGCCACGCAGGCCAGCGGCACGGCGAAGGTCAGCAGGCGGCGGAACCACTGCGCGTACAGGGCCAGCGGGTACTGGGCGGCCTCGACGCTGCCGTAGCTCAGCACATTGGCGGCTTCCAGGCTTTCCACGGTCCAGAACGAGAGCGCCCCCTGCAGCACCAGGATGCCCAGGAACAGCGCCACGCCGCCAGCCACGGCGAACAGCGCCACGGCGACGGCCTGGGGCGTCCACGCCACGGCGCCCTGAGCCGTGGCAAAGCCCAGCACCAGCAGGCCCTGCAGCAGGCGGCCCAGGCGGCTGATGCGCACGTCATGGCCCATGAGCTGCAGCCACACGGGGCGCGGACGCAGCAGCAGGCGGTCGAAGGCGCCCGTGCGCAGGAACTGCGTGCCCAGCACGTCGAAGCCCCGGCCCAGCGCATCGGCCAGGGCGAACATGCAGTTCACCAGGCCATAGAACACGGCCACTTCGCCGATGCGCCAGCCCTGCACCTCGCCAAAACGGTGGAACAGCGCCCAGACGGCGATGACCTCGATGCCCGTGACCAGGAACTGGCCCAGGGTCAGCATCAGCGCCGAGGCCGGGTAGCGCGCCTGCCCGCCCAGCGAGGCCAGCGCCAGGCGCAGGAACATGGACAGCGATCCTTTGTGCTTGGCCATGGCGCTCACCCGCCCTGCACTTCGAGGCCGCGCATGGTGCGCGCCATGGCCGCGCGGCCCAGGGCCACGATCACGGCAATCCACAGGGCTTGCAGCGCCAGGCAGGCCAGCATCTGCGCACCGGCCATCTGGCCGAAATAGATGCGCGCAGGGATGTCCATCACGCCGGCCAGCGGCTGCAGCAGCAGCGCGGTCTGCCAGGCATCGGGCATCAGCGCCAGCGGCAGCAGGTTGCCCGACAGCACGATGACCACGGGCGCGGCCAGCGTGTTGATGCCTTTTTCATTGAGCGCGGCGGCAGCGGCAACATTCAGCAGCATGACCAGTGCCGTGGACAGCAGCAGCGCCAGCAGCATGGACGCGGCAAAGCCCAGGCCTGCGGCCCAGCCGGCCGGCGGCTGCCAGCCCCAGTCGCCCAGCCCCATCAGCGGCAGGGCCAGCCCTGCAAACGCCACCATCAGCGCCACGCGCGGCAGCACGCGCGCGGCGATCCAGCCAGCCGAGCGCACGAACCACAGCGCATAGGCATCCACGGGCCGCAGCCGGTCATAGGCAACGGCGCCCGTGCGCACGGCCAGGGCCACGTCGGGGTCGCCGCTCCAGGGCAGCAGCGCGAACAGGCCCTGCGCCACCCAGGTGTAGGTGATGGCGTGCTCCAGCGAAATCGGCGCGCCGGCCGATGCCGAGGCGCTGCCGTAGAACGCCGCCAGCACCATGATCTTGATGGCGCCCCACCAGCACTGCGTGGCAAAGCCCGCGTAGGCGGCCGTGCGGTACTGCAGCATCAGCAGAAAGCGCGAGGCGAAGGCGGCCTTGTAGGGGCGCAGCAGGTGTCGCAGGCGGTGGTGCGGTCCCATGGCGCTCAGACCTCCGAGGCACCATGCATGGCGTAGAAGCGGGCGATCACGGCCTCGATGGCCATGTCCTGCCCCTCGCCCTCGCCTTCGCCATCGCCCGTGCCATCGCGCTGCGCCGCCGCCACCTGGGCCCGCAGCGCATCGACCGCGCAGTCGGCCAGCACGCGGCCATGGCCGATGACGATGACGCGCCGCGCCAGCGCCTCGATGTCGTGCATGTCATGCGTGGTCAGCAGCACCGTGGTGCCGCGCTCGCGGTTGGCGCGCAGCACGAACTCGCGCACGGCCAGCTTGGAGGGTGCGTCCAGGCCGATGGTGGGCTCGTCCAGGAACAGGATCTCGGGCTCGTGCAGCAGGGCCGCGGCGATCTCGGCGCGCATGCGCTGGCCCAGGGACAGCTGGCGCACGGGCTGGTCCAGCAAGCGCTCCAGGCTCAGCATGGCCACCAGCTCGTCGCGGGTGCGCGCAAAGCGCAGCGGATCGACGCGGTACAGGTCGCGCAGCAGGTTGAAGCCATCGCCCACGGGCAGGTCCCACCACAGCTGCGAGCGCTGTCCGAAGACCACGCCGATGCGGCCCACATGGCGCTGGCGGTCGGCGAAGGGGTCGCGCCCGTCCACCTCCACGCGCCCGCCATCGGGCCGCAGGATGCCCGACAGGATCTTGATGGTGGTGGACTTGCCCGCGCCGTTGGGGCCGATGAAGCCCAGCAACTCGCCACGCTCCAGCGCAAACGACACGCCATCCAGAGCCTGCACCGTGCGGTGGCGCGGACGCACCAGCGCGCGCAGCGCGCCCATCACGCCGGGGTCGCGCTCATGGATGCGGTAGGTCTTGCGGAGGTCGTGGACGAGGATCTGGGGCATGGCGCTGAGCGGTGAGGTAAGCGCAGAGGGGGGCACAGAGGGGGCGCGATTCTACACAGGACCGGGCTTTGCTATCCTGCGCGCAAATTCGCGGATGGAAATCCGCCTTGCCGCACGCACGCACAAAGGAAACACAACATGGCAGCTGAAGGCAATGCAAGCCAGCTCGTAGGAATCGTCACGCTGCTGGGGGCCGCCGTGGTGGCCGTGCCGCTGTTCAAGCGGCTGGGCCTGGGCGCCGTGCTCGGCTACCTGGCCGCCGGCCTGGCCATAGGCCCCTACGGGCTGGGCCTGGTGACGGACGCGCAGACCATCCTGCACGTGGCCGAGCTGGGCGTGGTGATGTTCCTCTTCGTCATCGGGCTGGAGATGAAGCCCTCGCACCTGTGGGATCTGCGCGGCCAGATCTTCGGGCTGGGCAGCCTGCAGGTGGTGGTGTGCGCGCTGCTGCTCACGGGCGTGGGCATGGCCTTCGGCTTTCCGTGGCAGGTGGCCTTCGTCAGCGGCGCGGGCTTCGTGCTCACCTCCACGGCCATCGTCATGCAGGTGCTGGCCGAGCGTGGCGACATCCTGGCGCCGCGCGGCCAGCGCATCGTCTCCATCCTGCTGTTCGAGGACCTGCTCATCGTGCCGCTGCTGGCCGCCGTGGCCTTTCTGGCCCCGGCCGATGCGGCGCCCGTGGCCACCTCGCCCCTGTGGCAACGCGCGGGCGTGGCCCTGCTGTCGCTGGGCGCGCTGGTGGGCGCGGGCCTGTGGCTGCTGAACCCGCTGTTCCGCATCCTGGCCAAGGCCAAGGCGCGCGAGGTGATGACGGCCGCCGCGCTGCTGGTGGTGCTGGGCGCCGCCCTGCTGATGGAGATGGGCGGCCTGTCCATGGCCATGGGCGCCTTCGTGGCGGGCGTGCTGCTGTCCGAATCCTCGTTCCGCCACCAGCTGGAGGCCGATGTGGAGCCCTTCCGCGGCCTGCTGCTGGGCCTGTTCTTCCTGGGCGTGGGCATGGCACTGAACCTGGAGGTGGTTGCGCTGAACTGGCGCATCGTGGGCATGGGCGTGGTGGCGCTGATGCTGGGCAAGGCGCTGTGCATCTATGCCGTGGCCCGCGTGGCGCGCAGCAGCCATGCCGATGCACTGGACCGCGCCATCCTCATGGCCCAGGGCGGGGAGTTCGCCTTCGTGCTGTTTGCCGAGGCGCTCAAGCTCGGCGTGCTCGACCCCGAGGTGCATGCCAACATGACGGCCATCGTCGTGCTGTCCATGGCCATCACGCCGCTGGTGGTGGTGCTGCACAAGCGCCTAGCCGGCGCCGAGGCCGTGTCGCTGGACGGCGTGGAGGCGCCGCAGGACCTGCGCGGCAACGTGCTGGTCATCGGCTTCGGCCGCGTGGGCCAGATCGCCAGCCAGGGGCCGCTGGCCCGTGGCGCCAAGCTGTCCATCATCGACAACGACCCCGACGTGATCCGCAACGCCGAGCCCTACGGCTTCAAGGTCTACTTCGGCGACGGCGCGCGCGCCGACATCCTGCATGCGGCCGGCGCCAGCCATGCCAGCGCCATCCTGGTCTGCGTGGACAGCAAGGCCGCCGCCACGCGCATCGTGGAGAACGTGCGCCACGAATGCCCGCACGCCCGCCTCATCGTGCGCGCCTATGACCGCGAGCACGCGCTGGAGCTCATCCAGAAGGACGCCGACCATGTCGTGCGCGAGAGCTTCGAGTCCGCCCTGCTCATGGGCCGCCATGCCGTGCTGGCCCTGGGCGCCACCGAGGACGAGGCCCAGACGCTGGAGGCCGAAGTGCGCGGCCGCGACACCGAGCGCTTTGCGCTGGAGACCGCCGGCGGCAACTTTGCGGGGCGCGCACTGCTGCTGGGCAACATCGAGCGCATCGATCCGCCCCGGCACGACAAGCCCACCGCCATGGATTGAATCAGCCCCGGGCACAGCGCGCTCAGTGCCGCTGGTTGATCTGTATGAGATTGCCGCAGGTGTCGTCGAACACCGCAATCGTGACCGGCCCCAGATGCGTCGGCGGCCTGGTGAAGCGCACGCCGGCCGCGCTCAGGCGCTCGTACTCGGCCTGCACGTCGTCCACGCCGAAGAAGGTGGCCGGCACGCCGTCGGCATGCAGGGCGGTCTTGAACGGCCTGGCGGCCGGGTGCATGTCGGGTTCGAGCAGCAGCTCCACGCCATCGGCATCGCCGGGTGATGTCAGGGTGAGCCAGCGCGCATCGCCGCCCATGGGAATGTCGTGCTTGAGGACGAAGCCGAGCACGTCGCGGTAGAAGGCCAGGGCCTTGTCCTGGTCGTCGACGAGCACGCTGGTGATGACGATCTTCATGGAATGCTCCTTGTGTCGCTGCGCAGGGCACGCACTGGACCCGCACCAGGCTGCACCGGATACACACCTGCCACCACCGGCAGGCCCTCTATTTCAGCCTGAAGACGACGGGCACGCGCGTCCACATGCTGTCCGGCACGCCGTCGCGCGTGCCGGGGACAAAGCGCCACGTCCGCACGGCGTCCAGCGCCTCCTGGTCGAGCAGAGGATAGCCGCTGCTGTCTGCCACATCCACGGCCACTGCCTTTCCGCTGGCGCCCACCAGAACCCGCAGCACCACCTTGCCTTCCTGCTCCAGCCGCCTGGCTTCATTGGGATAGGCCGGCATCTTGTTCTCGCTGGCCTGCCTGTCAGGCACAGGCTGCACCACGCCTGCCGCAGCCGGGCCGCCGGCCAGCAGGCCCAGGGTCAATGCAAGGATGGCGCAGCGCATGCGGGGCATTCGGAAGGCTCCTGGATGGGGACGGGATGGGGGACTGGATGGGGGTGTGGATGGCAGTCGCGGACTGGTGCGGCCCCGGATCATCGCATGCCCTCCACCCGCCACCAGCGCGGCAGCAGCGCCTGCACCTCGCCGCGCCGATAGCGGTCGTCGATGAGAAAGACCACGCCGCGGTCGCGCTCGCTGCGGATGACGCGGCCTGCGGCCTGGACCACCTTGCGCAGCCCCGGGTAGAGGTAGCTGTAGTCATAGCCCTTGTCCGCGCCGAACTGGCGGTCCATGGCGCGCTTCATCTCTTCGTTCACGGGATTGACCTGGGGCAGGCCCAGCGTGGCCACGAAGGCGCCGATGAGGCGCTCGCCGGGCAGGTCCACGCCCTCGGAGAACGCCCCGCCCAGCACGGCAAAGCCCACGCCCTGCCCGGCTTCGGTGAAGCGGGCCAGGAAGGCCGCGCGGCCCTCCTCGTCCATGGACGGGGTCTGCAGCCAGACCGGCAGATCGGGATGGGCGCGCTGCAGGCATTCGGCCACGCGCTGCAGGTAGTCGAAGCTGCTGAAAAAGCACAGATAGTTGCCGGGCCGGCGCGCGTACTGCGCGGCCACGAGGTCGGCGATGGGCCGCAGCGAACGGTCGCGGTCGCGGTAGCGCGTGGAGATGTGGCCGGCCACCTGCACATCGAGCTGGTCGGCCTGGAAGGGCGAGTCGGCCTCCAGCCAGTGCGTGCCTTCGGGCAGGCCCAGGATGTCGCGGTAGAAGTGCGGCGGGCTCAGCGTGCCCGAGAACAGCACCGAGGCATGGGCCGCCGCATGGCGTGCCGCCAGGTGGGGCGCGGGCACCACGCAGCGTATGCACAGCGTGGAGGCCGGCGTGCGACGGGGACCTGAGCGCCCGGGCAGCAGGTGGACATCGAACAGCGCATGGCCGCCGAACTGCTCGGCCAGCGCCATGAACTGCAGCGCTTCCCAATAGAAGTCCAGAACCGGGTCGCCGGGCAGCATGGGGCTGTCGGCATTGGCGTCGGCGATGGCGGCCACGGCGCGCTGCACGGCGCCCAGCAGGCCTGCGGGCACTTCCTCATGGGCCTGGTAGCTGGCGGTCTGCTCCCTGTTCAGCGCACTCCAGCTGCGGCTGAGCCGGTCCAGCGCCTTGCGCACGGCACCGGTGGCGGACTTGCGGGCGGCAGCCAGGGCGAACTGCGACAGCTCGGCCGTGTACATGCGGCGCGCGCGCTCGAGCAGGTTGTGGGCCTCGTCCACCAGCACACCCACCTTCCATTGCTGGGCCTGGGTGAGCGCGTACAGCATGGCGGCGCTGTCGTAGAAGTAGTGGTAGTCGGCCACGACCACATCGCTCCAGCGCACCAGTTCCTGGGCCAGGTAGTAGGGGCAGATGTCGTGCGCCAGCGCCACGGCACGCACGGCAGGCGGGTCCCAGGGTGCCTGCTGCAGCGCGGCGGCGCGCGCGGCGGGCAGGCGGTCGAAGAAGCCGCGCGCCAGCGGGCAGGAGTCGCCGTGGCAGGCCTTGTCGGGGTGCTCGCAGGCCTTGTCGCGCGCCAGGATGGCGAGCACGCGCAGCCTTGCGGGCGGTGCGGGTGGCGAGGGCAGCGGTTGTGGCGCAGCCGGTTCCTGCGGCGGTGGTTGGTGCTGCTCGGCGATCTGCCGGTTCACGCTGGCCAGCGCCTGCAGCGCCAGGCCATGGCCCGTGCCCTTGGCCGTGAGGAAGAACAGCCGGTCCAGGCCCTGGTCGGGCATGGCCTTGAGCATGGGGAAGATGGTGCCCAGCGTCTTGCCGATGCCCGTGGGCGCCTGCGCCATCAGGCACTGGCCGCCCTGCTGCGCGCGCGCCACGCGGTAGACGGCCACGGCCAGCTCGCGCTGGCCCGCGCGAAAGCCCTGCATGGGAAAGCGCAGCGCGGCCAGCGCCGCCTCGCGCGCCGCGCGGTGGGCGGCCTCGCTGCGCGCCCAGTCCAGGAACAGCGCGCATTGCTGCTCGAAGAAGGCGCGCAGCGTGGCCGCGTCTTCCTCCTGCACCAGCACGGTTTCCTCCGAGTTGCCCACGTTGAAATACACCAGCGCCACGCGCAGCCGCTGCAGGCCGCGCGCCTGGCACAGCAGATGGGCGTAGATGCGCGCCTGGGCCCAGTGCAGGGCGCGGTGGTGGGCGCGCACGCCCTCGATCTGGCCGCGGTAGGTCTTGATTTCCTCCAGCTGGCCGGCCTGGGGGTCGAAGCCGTCGGCGCGGCCGCGCACGCGCAGGTCGCCGTACTCACCGGCCAGGCTGATCTCGGTCTCGTAGTCCTTGCCCCTGCGCGACTGCACCAGGCTGTGTCCGGCCATGCCCTCCAGCGCGCTGGGCGCGGGCGTGAAGCGCAGGTCCAGGTCGCCCGCGCGCGCCGTGAACTCGCACAGCGCGCGCACGGCCACGGTGTAGCTCACGCGGCCTCTCCCAGCGGCTGGCCGCGCCACTGGACATGGCACACGCGCACGGGAATGCCGTGCTCGGCACAGTACTGCAGCCAGCGGATCTGGTTGTCCTGCAGCTTGTCGCCGGGGGCCTTGGCCTCGACCAGTTCGTAGCGGCGCTCGGCCGGCCAGAAACGCACCAGATCGGGAAAGCCCGTGCGGTTGGCCTGCACGTCGCGCAGCAGCCGCGCAAAGAACAGCTTGAGGTGGGCGGCCGGAATGCAGTCCAGCGCCAGCGCCAGCAGCGGCGCGCTCAGCGTGCCCCAGAACACGAAGGGCGACTGCAGACCCTGCTTGTCGGCATGGCGCTGCACGATGACCTCGCGCCAGCTGCCATCGTCCAGATGCGCCAGGCATTCCTCGAACAAGGCTGCGCGGCGCTGCACGAAGTCGGGCGCGGACAGGTCGGCCGGGCCGCTCTGGAACGGGTGGAAGAAAGCGCCCGGCAGCGGCGCGAAGATGGCCGGCCAGCACAGCAGGCCGAACAGCGAGTTGATGAGCGCGTTCTCCACGTAGAACACCGGCGCGGCGTCGCTGTGCCAGTGGTCGCGCAGCACGTACTCGACGGAGCTGGGCCGCGCCGGCAGCTCCAGCTCCACGTCCATGCGCATCTGCGCCACCACGGGCGCCAGCGCCGCCGCACGCCCGCGCGCGCCCTGCCCCAGGCTGCGGCGCAGGCGCGGCAGCATGCGCGCCACGCGCTGCAGCTCCTCGTCGCTCTCGGGCTGGGCCTGGGCGGCCTGGGCCAGCGCCATGGCATCGGCAAAGCGCTCCATGCGCTCGTACACGCGCATGCGCCGGTGGCGGGCGCCGGGGTAGCGGCTTTGCGCATAGGCCTGCTCGGCACGCTCCCAGTCCTGCATGCGCTCGCAGGCCTGGCCTATGCGCAGCAGCACCTTGGCGCGGCGCTGCTCCAGCCAGGCATTGCCGCTGGCGCAGCCGGCCACCTGCTGCAGCAGCGCATCGATCTCCACGCCCTCATCCAGCGCCGCGCGGCAGGCCTGCAGGGCCAGGTAGCCATCGACATCGGCACGCGACTGGAAGGCCCGCGACGCCGCATCGAAGGCCACGGCCTCGTAGCGGAACACGCCCAGGTCGGCCAGCACGAATTCCGACCAGTCCTGGTAGAGATTGCCGAAGAACATCAGCCGAAAGCGCTCGCACAGCGCGCCCACCATCACGCGCCAGGCGGCTTCGCCGGCTGCGACGCCCTGGGGCTGCCACTGCGCATAGGGCCTGGGCGCCTCATGCAGGGGCTGCAGGGCCTGCAAAAGCTCGGCCTTGCGCAGGCCTGAATGAATGGGTGCGCCTGCGAACAGCTGCAGCAGCTCGGGCTTGGTGTGCAGCGCAAACAGCTCCTCCAGCGCCATGGGGTGGCCCGCGTCCAGCCAGCCCAGCTCCAGCAGGGGCGCGGCTGCCTCGGCAATGCCGGGGATCTCTTCGTACACCAGCTTGCCGGCCCGAAACCACGGCCCGCGCCGCATCAGCAAACGCACCATCAGCGCCCGCGAGGGCTGGGGCAGCTGCGTGAACCGGGTGAGGAATGCCTGCTCGGGCGCGTCCAGCAGATCGCCGTAACGCTGGCCAATCCAGTCCAGCGCACGCTGGAAGTTGTGCAAGTAGTAGAAGCGGTGGGGAGGGAGCATGGGCCTGGCAGATCGGGCAGCCAGGCCGCTCGAAAACTGTATCTTTATACAGTCATCATATCAAACCCGGTAGTGCTCACTTCGCGCAACGGACTTGCCCCGGGCAGGCTCATCCGGCCAGGAAGCCGCCATCGGTCGCCAGGCAGTGCCCGACCACAAAGGCCGCCTCGTCCGACATCAGCCAGACGACGGCCGTGGCCACCTCCTGCGGATGGCCCATGCGCCGCAGCGGCAGGCCCGCCGCCACGGCATGCATGTCGGCAATGCCCGAGCCCAGCATCATGTCCGTGACCACGCGACCAGGGGCAACGGCGTTGATGCGGATGCCGCGCGGCGCGTACTCCATGGCGGCGGCGCGGGTCAGCGACAGGGCCGCCGCCTTGGAGGCGCCGTACAGCGACAGGCCCGGGTTGGGATTGCGTATGCCGCTGACGCTGGTGTTGTTCACGATGGTGCCGCCGCCCGCGGCCAGCATGGCCGCCAGTTCATGGCGCATGGCGTGGAAGACCGCACGCACATTCGTGTCGAAGACCTGGGAGAAGACCGCGTCATCCTGCTCGGCCAGCGCGGCGCGCCGCTCCTGGAAGCCCGCATTGTTGAAGGCCGCGTCCAGCCGCCCGAAGCGCGCCACGGCCTGCTCCACCACCGCCGCCATGTCCTCCTGCCGCGTTGCATCGCAGGCCAGGAAAAGGCCGTCCGCCCCCTGCTGTCGGATTTCCTGCTCCAGCTGCAGGCCCAGCTCACGGCGGCGCCCCGTGACCACCACGGCGGCAGCGCCCTCCTCGGCCATGCGCAGGGCGGTGGCCCGGCCTATGCCGCTGGTGGCGCCCACCACCAGGCAGACACGCCCCCGGAGCCGCCCCGATGGTGCAAGGGCCGGCAGGGGGCCGGCCAGTTCCAACTGACGCTGCTGCATGTCCATGGCGATGTTCCTTCGCAATTTGGTTGCATGGTACAACCAAATTGCGAAACATGCCAGACAGCCAAACGCGCGTGTTCCCCGCCTAGACCGCCACCACCGGCAGCACGATGCGCGAGGCATGGCAGCCGCCCAGGTGCACGCTGTTGACCGCCACCTGCCTGGGCCCCGCACTGCCCTCAGGCGCGCCTGTGTTGGGGTTCACGTCGAAGCGCGGGAAGTTGCTGCTGGAGATGTCCAGGCGGATGCGGTGGCCCTTGCGGAACAGGTTGGAGGTGGGCATGGGCTCGATGGTGATGGAGACCACCTCGCCGGGAGTCATCAGCTCGGGCTGCTCCCATGAGTTGCGGTAGCGGCAGCGCAGGATGCCGTCGGTGATGTTCATCGCATAGCCCTGCGGATGGTCGGCGCTGGGCGGGTACTGGTCGATGAGCTTGGCGGTGAAGTCTGTGTCGGGCGCGGACGAGGACACCTGCAGCTCGATGGTGATGGTGCCCGTGACCTCCAGGTCTTGCTGCAGCGGCTCGGTCTGGAACACCAGCACGTCGCCGCGCTCGGACAGCGGGCCGTAGGGCGGGCGGGCGGCGAAGGTGTTCTCTTGCGTGACCTGGTCGTAGGCGCCTGCGAACATCAGCGGCTCGCCCGAGGTGATGGAGCCGCCCCGGGTGGGTACGGGGCAGGCCGGGTCGAAGCGGTAGCTGCGCACGCCCGGCTGCGGCGCGGGCTCGCGGGCCAGCCTGCCGTCGGCGTGCAGGTGCCAGGCCGTGGCCTGCGTGCCGGGCACGGGCCAGTGGTCGGCGCTGCGCCAGGCCCCGCCGTGGTCCAGCCGGCCCTGGGCCGTGCGCGCGCCCGATCCGCCGCCCATGCGGAAGTAGCGCACGGCGGCTTGCTGGCGCGCGGGCATGGGTCGGCCCTTGAGCCAGTGGTCGAACCAGGCCAGGCGCATGGCCACGTAGTCGTCGGCCAGCGCGCCGTCGAGCACGGCATCGGGCCCGAAATCCACATCGCCCGCATGCGGGACGCTGCGCTCGCCATGGGTCCAGGGGCCCAGCACCATGCGGACCCGGCCATCGCCGCGCGACAGGCCCAGGTAGTTGTCCGTGGTGGTCTGCGCATACGGGTCCCACCAGCCGCACATCAGCATCACGGCCAGGCCGTCGAAGGCGCCGTAGTGGCCGGCGGCGTACAGCTCGGGCTGGCGCCAGTAGTCGTCAAAGCTGCCGCGCTCCCACTGGCTGAACAGGTAGTCCTCGTACTCGGGCGCCCACTGCAGCGGCGAGTCGCCGCGCGACCAGGGCAGGCGCAGGCACCACTGGCCGATGTCGGCCTGCTCCAGTGCCTGGCGCGCTGCGGGCTCCAGGTGGTTGCTGCCGCTGCGCGCATTGCGCAGGGCCCAGACGGCCTGCTTCAGCTCGAAGGCACCGCCATGGCGTATGCCGCCTCGGTAGGCATTCGCAAAGCCGCCGCATTCCAGGAACATGGCCTTGAGGCCCGGCGGCCTTTGCGTGGCCAGCGCAGTCTGCGTGTGCGCGGCGTAGGACAGGCCGTAGGTGCCCACGCTGCCGTTGCACCAGGGCTGCTCCATGATCCATTGCAGGGTGTCGGCGCCATCGTGGGCCTCGCCCAGGTATTTGGTGAACTGGCCTTCGGAGCCGAAGCGGCCCCGGCAGTCCTGCACGACCACGGCATAGCCTTCGCGCGCAAAGCGGGCCGCCACCTCGCCGCGGCGCATGGGAAGGGGGTTGGCCGCGCTGCGCTCGCGGCGCGTTTCCTCGTTCTTGCCGTAGGGCGTGCGCTCCAGCAGCACGGGCAGCGGGCCGGGATGGTGGGGGTCGAGGTTCTCGGGCAGATACAGGTCGGTGGCCAGGCGCACGCCGTCGCGCATGGGCACAACGAGGCTATGGCGGACCACGCCGCCCAGGTGGGTGATTGATGTGTGGCTCATGCTGCTGGCGCTCAGTCGAGCTTGAGGTTGCGTTCCTTGACCAGCTTGGCCCAGCGCGCCGTGTCTTCCTGCATGAAGCGCGCCAGCTCCTGGGGCGTGGTGGGCGCGGGCTCGGCGCCCTGCGCCTCCAGCAACCTGGCCACTTCACGGTCCTGCAGCGAGCGCACCAGCGCGGCATTGACCTTGGCCACCACCGCAGGCGGTGTGCCGGTGGGCGCGAACAGGGCATACCAGATGTCGTATTCGAAGTCCTTGACGCCCGCCTCGGCCATGGTGGGCACCTGCGGCAGGGCACGCGAGCGCGTGGCGCTGGCCACGGCCAGCGGCGTGAGCTTGCCGGCCTTGATCTGCAGCACCACGCTGGGCACGGCATTGATGCCCAGCTGCACATGGCCGCCCACCAGTTCGTTGACGGCGGGCGCGCCGCCCTTGTAGGGAATCTGCAGCATGCGCGTGCCCGTGGCGGCCTGGAACATTTCCATGGACAGATGGCCTGGCGTGCCGTTGCCGCTGGAGCTGTAGTTCAGCGCACCGGGGTTCTTGCGCGCCAGCGCCACCAGCTCCTGCACGGTGCTCACATTGAGGCTGGGGTGCGTGGTGAGGATGGGCACGTTGATCAGCACACGCCCCACGGGCACGAAGTCGCGCGAGGGGTTGTAGGACAGCTTGCTGGACAGCAGCGGCGCCGTCACCATGCCCGAGCCCGCGCCCAGCAGCAGGGTGTAGCCATCGGCCGGCGCGGAGGACACCAGCTGAAAGCCATGCACGCCGGGGCGGTTGTCGATGACCACGGGCTGGCGCCACAGCTCGGACATCTTGCGGGCCACCACGCGCATGGCGGCATCGGCTGCGGCACCGGCGGGGAATGGCACGACGATGCGCACGGGCTTTTCCGGGAATTCGGCCGCATGGCCGGGCAAGGGCGCCAGGCCCAGCGCAAGGCCCAGTGCCAGGAAAGCCAAGGACAGGAAGCGTTGGAAGTGGGTCATGGGAATCTCCATTCTTGATGCGGGTGTGCAGGACGGTCAGAAGTCATGGCGCACGCCCGCGCCGATGGCGCGCACGGCCACGTTGGGGCGGCTGGAGTCCACGCCGTCGTGGTCCACGAAGGCCTGCAGTTCGGTGCGCTTGGACAGCGCATAGGTATAGGCCAGCTGCTGGCGCCTGCGCTTGCCGGTCAGCGAGGTCTGCACGTCGCGCTGCATCAGGTTGAGCACCACGGCGTGTGCGCCATGGCGCAGCCGCGTGCCAAGCATCCAGTAGTCCACGTCGGCGCGCGAGACGCCGGGCTTGTGGTTGAAGCGGTCGCGGCCCAGCAGCACATAGGGCTCGATGGCACCAAAGCTGTAGCGCAGTCCCATCTGCCATTTGCTGTCGAACTCGTTGGCCAGCAGGCCCCCGGCGCGCGTGTCCTTGGCGTAGCCCAGGCCGGCCGTCCACGGGCCTGCGGCGTAGCTCAGGCCCAGGTCCAGCGATCTGGCGTCGTCCTCCAGCCCTGGGGCCTTGGCATCGCCGCGCAGGTAGTAGCGCGCACGGAACACCGTGCCGCCCCATGACGGGCTTTGGTAGCCCAGCGAATTGGAGGTGCGGTTGCGCGCATTGAGCATGGAGGTGCCGATGGCCGTGGCCCCGGCGTCATTGGCCGCGAACGAGGTGATGCCCGTGACCTGCGAGTACAGCGGCGAGCCCGTGGGATTGGCCGAGTCCAGCCGGCCCAGGGCCACCGTGCCCAGGCTGCCGCGCAGTGCCACGTAGCTGTTGCGAAAGGCCGGCGTGGTCAGCAAGCCCGTGTCCGCATCCAGCCCCATCTCCATGCCGAACAGCGCCTGCAGGCCGCCGCCCAGCTCCTCCTTGCCGCGAAAGCCCAGGCGCGAGGCGTTGTCGCGCTCTTCCATGGTGGAGCCGGCATTGCCGGTCTTGAGGTGGTTCACGGTCAGCCGGATCTGGCCGTAGACCTGCATGTCCTGCGCATGCGCAATCGGGTGGCCCAGGGCCGCGATGGACAGGCTGCAGACGGCGGCAATGCTTGGCAGGGCCTTCATGGAATCTTGCTCCTTGTGTTGTGCGTGTTCTGACGCCGCCGATTCTCAGGAGCCCCCGCATCCACCACAACGGTATGACGGACGCGTATTACCCTATGCGATTCGTGATGCGCCGTGCGCGCCCCCGGCCGCGCTGCCATCATGCAAGCACCGCCTGTACAACCCATGAATTTCAAGCAACTCGAAGCCTTCCAGGCCATCATGCTCAGCGGCTCCACCACGGGTGCGGCCGAGCGCCTGGGGCTGTCCCAGCCCGGCATCAGCCGCCTGCTGGCCCAGCTGGAGCAGGACCTGGGCCTGCGGCTTTTCATCCGCGAAAAAGGCCGCCTGGTGCCCACGCAGGAGGCCGAGGCCCTGCTGCACGACGCCCAGGTGCTCATGGATTCGGCCCAGTGCTTTCGCCGCCATGCCGAGCAGTTGCGGCTGGGCGGCTTCAAGCGCCGGCTGCTCAAGGTGGCCGTGCCCGGCACCCTGGCCACCTCGCTGATGCCGGCCATTGCCCACCAGTTCATGCAGGCGCATCCCGACGTGGTGCTGGAAGTGCTGTCGGGCTCCTATACCGAGACCGAGCGGGCCCTGCTGAGCCGCGACGCCGACATCGGCCTGGTGCGCCTGCCCATGACCATGCCCGGCCTGCGCACGCGGGCCTGCCTGGAGTCCGAGGCCGTCTGCATCATGCCCAAAGGCCATGCGCTGCAGGCGTTGGACGAGGTGACGCCGTCAGATCTGGTGGACGCCCCGCTGATCCTGCTGGGCCGCCAGCGCGAGATCCGCCAGGAGATCGACATGGCCTTTCGCCATGCGCGCGTGCAGCCGCGCGTGGCCGTGGAGGTGCATTCCGTGGGCGAGGCCTGCGCCCATGTGGCGCAGGGCCTGGGCGTGTCCATGGTCAACGGCCTGCTGGCCAGCTACTGCCAGCCCGGCGCCCTGTCCAGCCGCCCGTTCAGGCCGCGCATCCGCTACCAGCTGGCCATTGCCTCGCTGGAGGCGGCGGTGCCGTCGCCCCTGCAGGACACACTGATCGCCCTGCTGGTCCAGGCCATCGTGGCCACCGGGCATGCCGCCCCGGTGGGCGACATGCCGAAGGCCTGATGCCCCGGTGATGCCGGCCGCTCAGTGCATCCAGCGCTGGTGCAGCCAGCGCGCCGCATGGTCCAGCGCATAGCCCAGGGCGCCGATCAGCACAACGGCGGCCATCAGCTCCGAATACGCCAGGCGGTCGCGCGTGTCGAGGATGAAGTAGCCCAGGCCGGCCGATACGCCCAGCATTTCTGCGGGCACCAGCACGATCCAGATGATGCCGATGGCCAGGCGCACGCCCGTGAGGATCTGGGCCGTGATGCCGGGCAGCACCACGCGCAGCACGGTCTCGGTGCGCGTGGCCGACAGGCTGCGCGCCAGCAGCAGCCAGTTGCGGTCCAGCTGGGCCACGCCGGCCGCCGTGCTCAGCAAGATGGGCCAGACGGCGGCGAAGGCCAGCAGGAAGTACACGGGCGCGTCGCCCACGCCCAGCACCATCACGGCAATGGGCATCCACGACAGCGGCGAGATCATGCGTAGGAACTGGAACACGGGCGAGAACGCCTGCGAGAACCCGCGCGACAGGCCCACCAGCACGCCCAGCGGCACGCCGACCACGAAGGCCAGCAGCAGGCCCACGGCCACGCGCTGCAGGCTCAGCAGGGTGTGCATCCAGATGTCGGCGCCCGTCAGCAGCTGGCCCAGCGCCTGCAGGGAAGGCCAGGGCGCAAAGGCCGCAGCCACGGGCGTGCTGCGCGCCAGCAGCGCGCCGCCCACCCACCACAGGGCCAGGACCAGGGCCGCGCCCAGCAGCGGCAATCCAATACGTCGCAACACCTGGCTCAGACCACGATGGTTTCGCGGCGCGAGAAATCGGCCGGAATGCCGAAGACCTGCGGGCCGCCTACGGCCTGGATGGCCTTGCGCACGAAGCGGTCGTCCACCAGGTCGGTGGCCGCAAACCTGGGCTCCAGCTTGTCGAGGAAGCGCGTGTCGCCCTCGACCTTGGTGGCCTTGATGGCGCGCACCAGCTGCTCGGTGTACGAGGGATAGGGATAGGGCTGGAAGTCGATGCGCCGCTGGTGCCAGCCCTTGTTGACGACCACGCCGCTGGCCTCGTAGCTGGCGTAGTCGGTGGCGGCCAGCACCTTGGACAGCGTCTGCTGCGGATGGGGCGTGTAGCGGCGCTCGCCGGTGCTCGACAGCAGGCGCGCGGCGGCCAGGCGGTTGTCGCGCGTCCACAGCTGGGCCTTGACCACGGCATTGGTCACGCGCTGGGCCCATTCGGGCTTGTCGGCGATATCGCGCTCGGCCAGGAAGGTGACGCAGCAGGCGTGGTCCTTCCAGACATCGCCCGAGAAGCGCAGCATCTTGCCCACGCCCGCGATCTCGGCGGCGGCGTTGAAGGGCTCGGCCACGATGAAGCCCGCAATCGACTTGCCGGCCAGTGCCGAGACCATTTCAGCCGGTGCCAGCACGACGAGGTTGACCTCGTTGGCCGCAATGGCGCCGCCGCGCGCGCGGGTCACGGCCGTGAGGCCGGCCTTGCGCAGCACGTCCTGCAGCAGGATGTTGTGGATGGAGTACCAGAACGGGATCGCCACGGTCTTGCCGCCCAGGTCCTGCACCTTCTGGATCTCGGGCAGCACGGTCAGGCCCGAGCCGTTGACGTGGTTCCAGGCCACGATCTTGGCGGGGAACTTGGCGCCGTAGCGCACCCACAGCGTGGAGGGCGTGAGCAGGTGGATGACGTTGACCTGGCCCGAGACGAAGGCCTCGACGATCTGGGCCCAGGAGCGGAACAGGCGCGGCGCCTCGGCCTTGAGGCCTTCGGCCTCGAACAGGCCGTTGCCGTGGGCCACCAGCAGCGGCGTGGCGTCGGTGATGGGCAGGTAGCCGATCTTCACGGGCTGGTCATCGCCCTTGAAGGCCTGGGCGCGCGCATCGCCTGCGGCCAGCAGCGGCGCGGCCACCGAGGCCGTGGCCAATGCGCCCAGGCGCAGCATGTCGCGCCGCGTGAGGCCGCAGCCGCAGTCCGACGAGGCGCAGATGTGGGTGTAGGAAGGGTGGTCCTGGAAGCTCATGCGAAAGACCTTTCAGAAGAGCATGGTTGAAGTCGAAGAAATGGCGGATCTGCAAGCGGATGGGCAGGCGGGCAGGCAGGCAGGCGAGGGAGATCAGGCCTGGGCCGCATGGCGCACGCCGTGCAGGGCCGAGAGGATGTCCAGCCGCAGCGCGGTCACGGCAGCGGCCTGGTCCTCGCGCGGGCGCGCTATGTCCACGCGCCATTCGCGCACGATGTGGCCGGGCCGCCCGCCCATCAGCAGGATGCGGTCGCCCACAAGGATGGCCTCGTCGATGTCATGCGTGACCAGCAGCGCGGCCGTGTGCCAGCGGTGGACCACGTCCACCATCAGCTCCTGCATCTCGGCGCGCGTGATGGCGTCCAGGGCCGAGAACGGCTCGTCAGCCAGCAGCAGCTGCGGCTCGCGGGCCAGGGCACGCGCCAGGGCCACGCGCTGGGCCATGCCGCCCGACAGCTGCGAGGGGTAGAGCGCGCCGCTGCCGCCCAGGCCCACGGCCTGCAGCGCCTGCTCCACGCGCTGGCGGCGGGCCTCGGCCTCCAGCTTCGGCTGGCGCTCAAAGTCCAGGCCGAAGCCCACGTTGCGCCGCGCGTCCAGCCAGGGCAGCAGGCTGGGCTGCTGGAACACGAAGCCCGCGCGCGGGTGCGGCGCGGTCAGCGGCTGGCCGAGGAACTGGAGCTCGCCCCGGCTCCAGGCGCCGCCGTCCGGCGATTCGAGGCCGCCGAGCACGCGCAGCAGCGAGGACTTGCCGCAGCCGCTGCCGCCGAGCAGGCAGACGATCTCGCGCGGGGCAATGCTCAGGGAGATGTCCTCGAACACGGCCTTGCCGGGCGCATAGCCAAAGCCCGCGCCGCGTGCCTGCAGCACGGGCGCGGGAGCGTCAGGGGAGAAAGCTTCCGTCTGGGTCATGAACTGGTGGTTGCCAGGGCCGCGCCAGCCAGCGCGCCCTGTAGCTGCGTGACGCTGGGCGTCACGATGGGGATGAAGGCCGCCTCGCGCCAACGGCGCGCAAATCCCAGCGGCTGGTCGCGATGATAAGCGCGCCCGCCGCTGGCGTGCAGTTCCAGCTGCAGGGACTGCTGCACGATGTCGTTCAATTCCAGGCGCAGGCGGAACAGGGCTTGAGGTCGGTCAAGAAAACGCCCGTCGGACAGACCGGCATGCAGCGTGGCCGTGGCCAGTTCCAGCGCGTGGCGCTGCTGCTGCAGCGGGCCGCCCAGCACATCGCGCCCGGCGCCGGCACGGGCCGAGGCCGCCGCCAGCGAGGCGCGCGCCAGCCCGATGCACAGCCCCAGCTGCAGGCCCATGAAGGCGGGCCGCACGCGCGGCAGGAAATGGTTGGCGTCGGCATGGATCACATCGGCCGGACCGATCTGCAGCCCCTCGATGGACAGCGCCGCCGTATGGCTGCCGCGCAGCGCGATCAGGTCCAGGTCGGCGCTGCGCTGCAGGCCCGCCGCATCGCCGGGCAGCGCGGCCACGAAGGGCTTTGCACCGTCGCTGCGCGAGGCGGCAACGGCCACCACGAAGCGACCCGGCGGCACCAGGTTGGTGGCCCAGGGCACGCGCCCGCGCAGTTCAAGGTCGTCGGCGTTGCCGGAGCCGGCGTGCCCTGCAGCACCGACGGGAGCGGCCTCGACCTGCAGGGCCTCGATGCCGCCCAGGTACTTCATGGCGTTGGACAGGCCCGTGGCGCCCGCCTGCGTGCCCTGCAGCAGGCCCGGCAGCCAGCGCTGGCGCAGCGCCGCGTTGGGCGACTGCAGCAGGTATTCGACAAAGGCGCGCTGCGCCCAGAACACGAAGCCCGCCGTCAGCGAATGCCCGGCCACGCCGGCAATGGCCTCCAGCGCATCGCCCAGGCTGCCGCCCTGCCCGCCCTCGGCCACGGGCACGCCCAGGCCGAACAGGCCGTGCTGCGCCAGCCGGGGCAGCACTTCGTGCGCATGCGCGGGGCCTTCGTCCAGGGAGTCGGCATGGGCGTCCAGCCACTGCCGCAGCGAATCAGCCAGCATGTGCGTTCTCCTGCGGTTGTCGGAACTGTTCGGGCAGATAGGGCTGCAGCTGCGGGTTGACGGGGCTTTGCGCCAGGCTGTTGGCAAAGTTGCACAGCGTGGCCAGGCTGATGCCCAGCACCACCTCCAGCGCCTGCTGCTCGCTCAGGCCTGCTGCATGGAAGACAGCCAGGGCCTCGTCGGCGACGGCGCCGCGCGTGGCGATCACGGCTTCGGCAAAGCGGCGCACGGCGTCCAGGCGCGGCTGGCCCGTGTCGCGGCCGTCCTGCAGCGCCACCACCTCGGCCTGGGTCAGGCCGGCCTGCTTGAAGGCCAGCTTGGTGTGGCCGGCCACGCAGAAGTCGCAGCCATGGATGCGCGCCGCCGTGATCTGCACCACCTCGCGCTCGGCCAGCGTGAGCTGGGCGCGCGCGTTGATCTGGCCCACGGTCACATAGGTCTCCAGCGCCTGGGGCGAGTTGGCCAGGATGGCGATCAGGTTGGGCAGGAATCCGTTGCCGGCCAGGGCGCGCTCCACGAAGGGGCGGCTGGCTTCAGGAGCGGTTTGCGGGGTGTGCAGGGTCAGGCGTGCCATGGTGCTTTGCAGGAATGAAGGAATGCCTTCATGATCGGCCGCGCCCCTCTTGCCATCAATGCCGCCGCGTCGCGGATTTATGCCCGAACGTGTCAACCCGCAGGCAGATGCAGCGGGCTCGGATGGCGGCTCAGCAGCAGCGTGCCTGCGCGCGCTGCCAGGCGCCGGGCTGCTCGCCCATCACGCGCTTGAAGGCGCGCGAGAAGGCCGCATAGGACTCGTAGCCCACGGCCTCGGCCACCTGCCCTATCGCCTCGCCCTGGGCCAGCCGGCGTGCCGCCAGCTGCATGCGCAGCAGCAGCAGGAATTGCTGGGGCGGCTGGCCGCAGGCCTCGGCGAACTGCCGAAAGAACGTGGCGCGCGACAGGCACACGCGCGCGGCCATGTCGGCCACGCTCCAGTTGTGGGCCGGCTCGCGCAGCAGCTCGGCCACCAGCGGCGCAAAGCCCGGCCGGCGCAGCAGGCTCCAGATGCCGCGCGCCCGCGCATCGCCATGCGCCAGCTGGCGCAGGCCGTAGAAGAACAGCAGGCCCACCAGCCGGTCCATCACGGCCGAGGGCTCGGTGCCCGTGCGCAGCGCCTCGGCGCGCATCAGGTCGAACAGCATGGAGGCACCGCTCATCGCATGGTCGTCGCCGCGCAGCACCAGGTGGTCGGGGAAGGCATCGACCAGCAGGCCGCGCATGGGCCCCTCGAAGGTGAAGAAGCCGCAGGCCAGCGCCGTCTCTCCTATGCCGGCATCGCCGGTGGCGGGACGCATGGCCTGCGGGGCGCAGGCCATGTCCGGGTCGGCATAGGGCGAGATGAAATGCGGCACGTCGCGCGAGAGGAACACGCCATCGCGCGGCTGCAGCTCCACCGAGGGCTGGCCCGGCAGGTGCAGCCAGCAGCGCCCGTCCAGGATCAGGTGAAAGCTGGCCCGCGCGCGCCCCGCCGTGGAGGCCCGCCAGCGCCCGCAGTACTGCCCCACGTGGAACACGCTGGCGCGCCATTGCAGGCCGTTGAGCAGGCCGTCGATGACGCGATCGACCTGCGCTTCGGCCGCGCTGTCGGGGACTGGGTCGGGTAGCACGGTGGTACAGGCAAGGCAGTGGAGGGAATGCGGCCGGCCAGTATCGCCACGATGCAGGCGCGGGGGAACGAATCTTTGGGCATATGCTTGTGCCGCAATCGATATCTGGATCTGCATCCAAGTCCGCCCGGCCCGACCTTGGTCCGGTCGTGCCTCAGCGCTGGAAGCCCGAAGGCGGCACCCCGAAATGCCTTTTGAACATGGCCGTGAACGCGCTCTGGCTGGCGTAGCCGCAATCGAGGGCGATGTCGATGATGCGCTCGCCCGCCGCAATGCGGCCCAGCGCGAACATCAGCCGCGCCTGCTCGCGCCACTGGGCGAAGGGCATGCCGGTTTCCTTCACGAACAGGCGCTGCAGCGTCTTGGCGCTCACGCCCAGGCGCTGCGCCCAGTGTTCGGCGGTGGCGGTGTCGGCAGGCTCGCGCATCAGGGCCTCGCAGACCTGGCACAGCCGCGCATCGGTGGACAGGGGCAGGTGCAGGGGCAGCACCTCGGCGGCGCGCAGTTCATCGACCAGCAGGTGCATCAGGCGCTCGTCGCGGCTGCCTTCGGCATAGTCCAGCGGCACGCCGACGGCGGCCACCACCAGCTCGCGCAGCAGGGGCGACACGTTGACCACGCAGGTGCGCGCGGGCAGGTCCGCAAAGGCCGAGGCGTCGATGTAGGCCGTGCGCATCTTCACGTCGCCCGACATGCGCACATCGTGCTCGACGTCGGCCTCTATCCACAGCCCCCGGTTGGGCGGCACCAGCCAGGAGCCGGAATGCAGCTGCACCGACATCACGCCTTCGATCGCATACAGCAGCTGGCCGCGCGGGTGGGAGTGCCAGCCCGTGCTGGTGCCATGCGCCCAGTTGGCCTCCATGGCGGCCATGGGGCGCCCGGTCTGGTGGTACTTGAGGTATATGCGCGGCAGTTCTGCGGCCATGGGGCTTCCCATCCTGTGCGGTTCTATGCGGTTCTATGCGGCTCTCTGTCCCGATCTCGACAATTGAAGTCAGTATAGAGAGAGACAGACGGACACCAAACGCCTATCTTCGGTCCCACGGCCCATTGACCTTCGTCAACGCCGGACCCTGACCGTGCCGCCCTGCGGGGCCCTTTCCTCCATGACAAGCAACACCACCACTCTTGGCGCCCCGGGCGAGCTGGGCGCGCCTGCAACGCACGCCCATCCGGCGCCCGCCCATCCAGCACCCGGCCATGCCGCGCAGGGCTTTTTGCTGCGCATCGTCGGCGCCGCCGCCTTTGCCCACCTGCTCAACGACCTGATCCAGGCCGTGCTGCCGGCCGTCTATCCCATGCTCAAGACGGAGTTCTCGCTGAGCTTCGCACAGATCGGCTGGATCTCCCTGGTCTACCAGGTCACGGCCTCGCTGCTGCAGCCCTGGATCGGCCTGTACACCGACAAGCATCCCAAGCCCTACCTGCTGCCGCTGGGCATGGTGGTGACGCTGGTGGGCGTGGGCCTGCTGGCCCTGTCCACCAGCTACCCCATGCTGCTGGCCGCCGCGTCGCTGATCGGCGTGGGCTCGTCCACCTTCCACCCAGAGGCCTCGCGCGTGGCGCGGCTGGCCTCGGGCGGGCGCTTCGGCACGGCGCAATCGACCTTCCAGGTGGGCGGCAACACGGGCTCGGCCATCGGCCCGCTGATGGTGGCGGCCATCGTCATTCCGTTTGGCCAGCACGCGATCGCCTGGTTCATGCTGGTGGCGTTGCTGGCCATCTGGGTGCTGCTGCGCATCACGCACTGGCGCCTGCACCACGCGCCGGCCAAGGTGGTGGCGGCCGGCCAGCATGCGCTGACGGCGCTGAACCGCTCGCAGGTCATCCGCGCGGTGACCGTGATCTGCGTGCTGATGTTCGCCAAGTTCGTCTACATCGCGGCCTTTGCCAACTACTTCACCTTCTATCTGATCGAGCGCTTTGCCCTGCCCGTGCAGCAGTCGCAGCTGTACCTGTTCGCCTTCCTGGCGGCCGTGGCGGCGGGCACCTTCGCGGGCGGCCCGGTGGGCGACCGCATAGGGCGCAAGGCCGTGATCTGGGTGTCCTTCCTGGGCGTGGCGCCGTTTGCGCTGCTGCTGCCGCATGCCGACCTGTTCTGGACGGCCGTGCTGTCCATCGTCATCGGCCTGGTCATGTCCTCGGCCTTTGCGGCGCTGGTGGTCTACGCCCAGGAGGCCGTGCCCGGCCGCGTGGGCCTGGTCTCGGGGCTGATGTTCGGCCTCATGTTCGGCATTGGCGGCCTGGGGGCTGCCGGCATGGGCAACCTGGCCGACACCCACGGCATCGTCTGGGTGTACAGCCTGGTGGCCTACCTGCCGCTGCTGGGGCTGGCAACGGCATTTCTGCCGGAAACGCGCGCCCGGCGACGCTGAGGCGCAGCCTCAATCCGGCTGTATGCCCGCCTGCCGGATCACGGCGGACCAGCGCGCCACCTCCTCGGCGATCTGGGCACGCGCCTCGGCAGGCGTGGTGAAGGTGGGCATGGCGCCCTGGGCAACCAGGGCATCCTTCACTTCCTGCTGCCCCATCACCTCCTTGAGCGCGCCGCTGAGCCGGGCGACGATGGGAGCGGGTGTGCCCGCAGGCGCCAGCAGGCCGAACATCGACGTCACCTCAAAGCCCGACAGCCCGGCCTCGGCCGTTGTGGGAATGTCGGCAATGGAGGGCACGCGCTGCGCCGTGGTCACGGCCAGGGCGCGCAGGCGGCCACCCTTGATGAAGCCCTGCGTGGCGGGCAGGGTGTCGAACACCACATCCACCTGGCCGCCCATCAGATCGTTGAGCGCCGGCGTGCTGCCCTTGTAGGGCACGTGGGTCAGCGGCACGCCCGCCTGCCGCTTGAACAGCTCGGCCGCCAGGTGCTGGGGCGAGCCATTGCCCGAGGAGCCGTAGTTCAGCCCGGCCGGCCTGGTTTTGGCCAGCGCGATGAGCTCCGCGAGATTGGCCGACTTCACCGACGGGCCCACGGTCACCACCAGCGGCACGCGGCCCACCACGCCAATGGGCGCAAAGCTCTTGTCCATGGTGAAGCCTGCCGTGGACGCCATGAGCACGCTGTTGATGGAATGGCTGGTCAGCGCGCCCAGCAGCAGCGTATAGCCATCGGGCCTTTCCTTGGCCACGGCGGCGGCGCCCAGGTTGCCCGCCGCGCCGGCCCGGTTCTCCACCACCACGGGCTGGCCCAGCGCCAGCGAGAGCCTTTGCCCCACCACGCGCCCGATCACGTCGGTGGCGCCCCCGGGCGTGTAGGGAACGACCAGCTTGATGGGCCGGGCCGGATAGGCGCCGTCGGCCAGCGCGGGCGTGGCCAGGCCTGAGCCCAGCGCCAGCGAGGCCAGCAGCGCCGCAGCCAGGGCGGCGCGCCGGTTGGGCGCATGAATGCGACGGATGCGGGATGCAGCAACAACCATGGGTGTCTCCTCCTTTTGTCTTGTGTCGGAAAAACATGCCCGGCACGCACGCCGGGCACGGCTGCATGGTTGGCCAGATAGATTATTAATAATATAGGTGATAACGACGATAATAATCCGCGGCATCCGCCGCTATCCTGCCCCTCGACAAGGCAGCGCCTGCCTTCCGACCCCGCCCAGACCCTCTGCAAAGCACCCCACCCATGACCGACCCCAAGACTCCCGATGGCGCTCCAGGCCATGACATCGCCCCCGCCGATGCGGCCACGGGCATCTCCAAGGGCCTGACCAACTACGGCGACCGGGGCTTTTCGCTGTTCCTGCGCAAGGCCTTCATCAAGGGCGCGGGCTATACGGACTCGGCGCTGCAGCGCCCCGTCATCGGCATTGCCAACACGGGCAGCAGCTACAACCCCTGCCACGGCAACGCGCCCCAGCTGATCGAGGCCGTCAAGCGCGGCGTCATGCTGGCAGGCGGCCTGCCCATGGACTTCCCCACCATTTCGGTGCACGAAAGCTTCTCGGCGCCGACCAGCATGTACCTGCGCAACCTCATGTCCATGGACACCGAGGAGATGATCCGCGCCCAGCCCATGGATGCCGTCGTGCTCATCGGCGGCTGCGACAAGACGGTGCCGGCCCAGTTGATGGGCGCGGCCTCGGCGGGCATCCCGGCCATCCAGCTGATCACCGGGTCGATGCTCACCGGCTCGCACCGCAGCGAGCGCGTGGGCGCCTGCACCGATTGCCGCCGCTACTGGGGCAAGTTCCGCGCCGAAGAGATCGACGCCGAAGAGATCGCCGACGTGAACAACCAGCTGGTGGCCAGCGTGGGCACCTGCTCGGTCATGGGCACGGCCAGCACCATGGCCTGCATTGCCGAGGCGCTGGGCATGACCGTGCCCGGCGGCGCCTCGCCCCCCGCCGTCACGGCCGATCGGATCCGCATCGCCGAGCAGACCGGCACCGAGGCCGTGCGCATGGCGCGCGAGCGCCTGACCATCGACAAAATCCTCACGCCCGCCGCCTTCGAGAACGCCATGCGCGTGCTGCTGGCCATCGGCGGCTCCACCAACGGCATCGTGCACCTGGCCGCCATCGCGGGGCGCATGGGCTATGACATCGACCTCAAGGCCATGGATCGCATGGGCCGCGACACGCCCGTGCTGCTGGACCTCAAGCCCTCGGGCGACCACTACATGGAGGACTTCCACCACGCGGGCGGCATGGCCACGCTGCTGCGCGAGCTCAAGCCCCTGCTGAACCTGGACGCCCTCACCGTCACCGGCCGCACGCTGGGCGAAGAGATCGACCGCGCCGGCCCCGGCTTTGCGCAGGACGTGGTGCGCCCGCGCTCCAACCCCATCTACCCGCAGGGCGGCATCGCCGTGCTGCAGGGCAACCTGGCGCCGGGCGGCGCCATCATCAAGCAGTCGGCCGCCCATCCCCGGCTCATGGAGCACGAAGGCCGCGCCGTGGTCTTCGAGAACGCGGCCGACCTGGCCCACCGCATCGACAGCGACGATCTGGACGTGACGGCCGACGACATCCTCGTGCTCAAGAACATCGGCCCCAAGGGCGCGCCCGGCATGCCCGAGGCGGGCTACATCCCCATCCCGCGCAAGCTGGCCCGCGCGGGCATCAAGGACATCGTGCGCATCTCCGACGGGCGCATGAGCGGCACGGCCTTCGGCACCATCGTGCTGCATGTCACGCCGGAGTCGGCCGTGGGCGGCCCGCTCGCCCATGTGCACAACGGCGACCGCATCACGCTGTCGGTGGCGCGGCGCGAGCTCACGCTGCAGGTCAGCGACGAGGAACTGGCCCGCCGCGCCCGGCTCCACCCGGTGACCGAGCCCACGGCCGAACGCGGCTACCGCAAGCTCTTTCTCACCACCGTGAACCAGGCCGACCAGGGCGTGGACTTCGACTTCCTGCGCTGCGCGACCGAACGCGGCACCATTCCCGGCCCGCGCGAATAGTCCATGCCAGGCAGCGCGGCACGCCCGCCATGCCCAGTGAAGGCCATCAGTTCGGACAAAATGGCGTTTTTGTCCCAACCGCCTGTCTTGATGGTCGCTGCCGCCTCACTGCCGATTTCCCTGGATGCCGAACCCGCCCCCGCAGCCGACGCCCTGGGCGCCATGGTGGCCGCGCTGGAAGAGGACGTGGTCTTCGGCCGGCTGCACCCGCGCGAGCGCCTGGTTGAAGACGACCTCATGGCCCGATTCGACGTCAAGCGCCACATCGCCCGCGAGGCCCTGGCCGCGCTGGACCGCATGGGCCTCATCGAGCGCCGCAAGAACGTCGGCGCCCTGGTGCGCTCCTTCTCCACCCAGGAAGTGCAGGAGCTGTACGAGCTGCGCGGCATGCTCGAAGTCGAGGCCGCGCGCAAGATCCCCCTGCCCGTTCCCCCCGAAAGCCTGGACCGCCTGACCGCCATCCAGCAGCAGCACGACGCCGCCGTGGCCGAAGGCAACGCGCGCCTGGTGTTCCGCATCAACCTGGCCTTTCACCAGGAACTGTTTGCGCTGGCGGGCAACGACACGCTGCACAAGGCCATCACCGAATACGCGCGCCAGACCCACCCCATCCGCTTCGCCTCCCTGGTCTCGGCCGACTACCGCGAGCGCGCGCGCCAGGAACACTGGCAAATGATCGAAGCCCTGCGCGCCCAGGACCGCGACGCACTGGTGCGCCTGTGCGCCGAGCACCTGCTGCCCTCACGCGATGCGTATCTGAATGCGCAGTTGCAGCGGTTGTAGGTGAAGTCCTTAGCTGGGCGGGCAGTGCAGCCCCTCAGTCCCGAGCCGCCCCCAACCTCCCCCGGTACGCCGCAGGCGTCTCCCCGAACGTGCGCCGGAACAGCCCGATGAAGGCGCTGGCCGTGGCGTAGCCCAGGTCCAGCGCGATGTTCGTTACCGGCGCGCCGGCGGCCAGCATCTCCAGCGAGCGCATCAGCCGTGCGCGCTGGCGCCAGGCGGTGAAGCTGAAGCCGGTTTCCGAGACAAAGCGCCGGCTCAGCGTGCGCGAGCTGACCGCTGCCCAGCGCGCCCAGGCCTCCAGGTCGCGGGCATCGGCCGGGTCGGCGATCAGCGCGCGGGCGATGCGCTGCAGGCGCGGGTCGGCGGGCAGGGGCAGGCCCAGGGGCTCCACGGGCAGGGTGCGGATCTCGTCCAGGATCACCGCCATCACATGGGCGCGGGCCTGGTCCGCCGAAGGGCCTGGTTGCACGGGCTGCGTTGTGGGCACGCCTTGCTGCCATCCCCAGCCGGCGGCGCGCAGCACGGCCTCACGCAGCAGGCCCGAGGTGCGGATGGCGCAGGGCCGCTGCGGCAGGTCGGCGCAGGCCGGCTCCGCCACATAGACGCTCCAGCCGTGGAAGGGACCATGTGAGCGGCCCGAATGCAGCTGGTGCGGCGGCAGCCACACGGCATGGATGGCGGGCACCACCCAGACCGCGTCTTCCACGCCCACCGACAGCAGCCCGCGCAGCGAGCCGAACAGCTGGCCGCGCGCGTGGCGGTGCGGCTCGGAGGCCAGTTCCTCGTCCTGGTTGCCCACGGCCGCGATCAGCACGGGGCCATCGGCACGGTTCACATGGCTGACGAGTTCAAGAATGGCGTCGGGCATGGCGTCTTTGAGCTATTTGTTGGCTGATCCAGTCTACAGCCGCCAACGTCTTTGTTCTTACGCTTGTGCCATGCACACAGACAACACCGCCCTTGCAGAGCCGCCAGGCCCGGCCATCGACCTGGACTCGCTCTACGCCGCCCCGGCAGAAAGAATCCAGAAGGCCGTGCGCGACCGCCTGTCCGACTTCCACGAGGCCTATCTGCGCCAGGCCAGCTTCTTTTGCCTGGCCACGGCCGGCGAACGCGGCCTGGATGCCTCGCCGCGCGGCGGGCCGCCCGGCTTTGTGCAGGTGCTGGACGAGCGCACCGTGGCCTTTGCCGACTGGCCCGGCAACAACCGCATCGAATCCCTGCGCAACCTGCAGGCCGATGACCGCCTGGCCATGCTCTTCCTGTTCCCGGGGCTGGACATCTTCCTGCGCATCAACGGACGCGGCCGCATCTCCACCGACCCCCATCTGCTGCAGGAGCTGAGCGAAGGCCGGGGCACGCCCAAGACCGCCACCGTGGTGCTGGTCGACGAGGTGCTGCTGCACTGCGGCAAAGCCATCCACCGCTCCGGCCTGTGGAACCCGTCAAGCCAGCTGGACCGCACCGCCCTGCCCACCGTGGGCCAGATGATGGCCGCCCTCACGCAGCTGGCCGATGCCACGGCGCCCGCCATGGATGCCGCCCAACAGGAGCAGGCCAACGCCCACTACGCCCATGCGGTCAGGCACGACCTGTACTGATGCCCTGCTTTTTCCCAGGAACCAGGACATGCTGATCGATACCTCCCGCTTTCCCCTGGTCTACCTGCGCGAACCCGAAGCGCAGGCACCTGCAGACGCAGGCAACGGCAATGACGCATCGGCCGAAGCCCAGATCGAATCCCTGCTCGACCAGGGCCGGCAATTCGTGCTGCTCACCGATCACCTGCCCGGCGACCACCCCGAGGAAAGCCACGAAGAACGCAAGCAGCGCGCCCTGTTCTTCAAGCGCAACCGCGAACGCATGCGCCAGCTGTGCCGGGGCATGGTCGTCATCACGGGCGACCGCGCCGTGCCCACCGCCCTGCGCCTGGCCGTGCAAGGCATGGGCAAGGCGCTGGGCATGCGGGTTGCGTTCGTGCAGGGGGAGGATGAGGCGCAGGCGTGCTCGCGGGAGCTGCTTGGACAGGCGTGAACGCAGGCCAGGCGGAATGTGGGCACAAACAGACACATCTCCCTACAAGCTCCATACGGGGGAGTCGCATCGATAAAATTATTGGGAATCATTCTCATCCAGTTTTCTCCATGCACTCCCCCCTCCACACGCTGACCCCGATCGCCGGGGCCCTGGCCCTTCTTTTGTCTGCTGGCGCCGCATGGGCCCAGCCTGCCCCTTCCACGGCAACGGCCGCGCCCGAGCTGGGCACCGTCACCGTGGAGGCCAGCGCCGATGCGTCGGCTGAAGGCCTGTCCAGGCCCTACGCGGGCGGCCAGGTGGCGCGCGGCGGGCGGGCCGGGATTCTGGGCACGCGCGACAACATGGAGACGCCGTTCTCCATCACCAGCTACACCAACGAGCTGATCCAGGACCGCCAGGCCAAGAGCGTGGGCGATGTGCTGCAGAACGATCCTTCCGTGCGCGTGGCGCGCGGCTTCGGCAATTTCCAGGAGTCCTACTTCGTGCGCGGCTTCGTGCTGGGCTCGGACGACGTGGCCTACAACGGCCTGTACGCCCTGCTGCCGCGCCAGTACATCGCCACCGAGCTGTTCGAGCGCGTGGAGCTGCTGCGCGGCGCATCGGCTTTTCTGATGGGCGCCAGCCCCAATGGCGGCGGGCTGGGCGGCAACATCAACCTGCTGCCCAAGCGCGCGGGCACTGATCCGCTGTCGCGCGTGACGGCAGGCATTGCCAGCGGCGGCCAGGCCTTCGTGGCGGCCGACGTGAGCCGGCGCTTCGGCCCCGACCAGGCCACGGGCATCCGCCTGAACGCTGCGCACCGGGGCGGCGATACGGCCATCGACCAGGAAAGCTCCAAGCTCGATCTGTTGTCCGTGGGCATGGACTGGCGCAGCCGCAATGTGCGCCTGTCGGGCGACATCGGCTGGCAGGACAACCGCCTCAAGCGCACGCGCACCAATGTCACGCCGGGCGCAGGGCTGGCGGCCATTCCTGCGGCGCCCGATGCTTCCTCCAACTGGGCCCAGCCCTGGACCTATTCCGACGAGCGCGACCTGTTCGGCACGCTGCGCGGCGAATGGGACATCAACAGCAACGTGACGGCCTGGGCCGCCTACGGCCTGCGCCGCAGCTCCGAGAACAACTCGCTGGCCAACATCACGCTGGCGGCGGCCGGCAATGGCGCGGCCACCACCAGCCGCTTCGACAACGCCCGCAAGGACCGCGTGAGCACGGGCGAGCTGGGCGTGCGCGCACGCCTGCAGACGGGCGATGTGGGCCATGAGATCGTCGCCAGCTATTCGGCCTTCGACCTCAAGGTCTACAACGCCTATGGCATGAGCACCGGCGGGGGCAGCAACACGCTGGCCACCAATCTCTACGACCCGCGCTACTACGCGATCACGCCGCTCAACTACCTGGGCAACGACCTGTCCAACCCCGCCTACAACCGGGGCACGCGCCTGAACAGCTTTGCGCTGGGCGACACGCTGTCGCTGATGGACGGCCGCATGCTGGTGACGGCCGGCGTGCGCCGCCAGACGATAGAGACCGACTCGGTGAGCTACCGCCTCGTCAGCAACGGCGCCGTCACCAGCCAGGGCGGCGTGCGCACGGCCTATGACCAGAGCCGCACCAGCCCGGTGCTGGGCGCGGTGTTCAAGCTCACGCCCCAGGTATCGCTGTACGGCAACTACATCGAGGGACTGGCCCAGGGCGACACGGCGCCGGCCAAGTCGGGCGACACCATCATCGCCAACGCGGGCCAGCAGATGTCGCCCTACGTGACCAAGCAAAAGGAAGTGGGCATCAAGTACGACGGCGGCAAGCTGGGCGGCGGCCTGGCCTTCTTCTCCACCGACAAGCCGCGCTCGCTGATCGACGGCAACCTCTTCACCTCGGCCGGCAAGGACCGTCACCAGGGCGTGGAATTCAACGTCTTCGGCGAACCCATGCGCGGCCTGCGCCTGCTGGGCGGCGCCACCTGGCTGGACGCCAGGCAGCAAAGCACGGGCCGCGCCACCACCGACGGCAAGCGCGTCATCGGCGTGCCGCGCTTCCAGGCCACGGCGGGCGTGGAATGGGATGTGCCGGGCATCAACGGCCTGGCGCTGGACGGCCGCCTGGTGCACACAGGCGCCAGCTACGCCAACGACGTCAACACCCTGCGGGTGGCCGGATGGAACCGCCTGGACCTGGGCGTGCGCTACATGACCGAAGTGCAGGGCAAGCTGCTCACGCTGCGCCTGCGCGTGGACAACGCGACGGACCGCAACTACTGGGCCTCCGTGGGCGGCTACCCGGGTTCGGGCTACCTGACGGTGGGCGGTCCGCGCACGTTCTCGCTGAGTGCGAGTGTGGATTTCTAATGGCATGCGTGCATGGCCAGACGATGCCATGCACGCACGTGACTGCCTATCGGGAGTTGGCGAGCGCCTCGCAAGCCTCACTGGCTGCGTTCGTGATGTTTGCCATGTTCACGTGGCACGAACATCAGGAAAAAGCGAACAAAGCCGGAATACCAGGCTTCAGGCCGCAGCCCGCCCTCAAGTCTCGCGCGGCTTGGTATCCGGCTCCGCGTCCGCCTGCGGGGGCGGCGCACTGACCACGTGCGGCAGCATCACGAGGATGACGATGGCCAGCAGCGTGGCCAGCAGCGCGATGGCTTCGCGCCCCAGGCCGCAGGCCACGCCGATGGCGGCCGTCATCCAGATGCCGGCGGCGGTGGTCAGGCCCTGCACCTGCTCCTCGGTGTGGCGTTTGATGATGGCGCCTGCGCCCAGGAAGCCCACGCCGGCCACCACGCCCTGGATCACGCGGCTCATGTCGGCAATGCCCATGCCTCCGCGCTCGGGCACCAGCACGAACAGCGCCGCGCCCATGGCCACCAGCATGTGGGTGCGCAGGCCGGCGGCCTTGCCCTTGTGTTCTCGCTCGTAGCCGACGATGCCGCCCAGCAGGGCCGCCAGCAGCAGGCGCACCATGACGCGCGTGACCTCGGCCGCATCGGGCAGGCTGGAGAATTCCTCGGCCAGGGTGCTGGTTACTTCCTCCCACATGGCGCGTTCCTTTCCTCGGGTTGTGCGTCAGGACTCAGGAAGCGAGCATGGCGTGGCGTGCAGCGCGCCCAGGCCATCGCCCTTCGCCATTGCCTGTCAGCCAAGCGCGCCCGGCTCAGGCGCTTGCGGGCTTGTCCTGGTCCTTGGGCGGTGCAGCCGGCTCTGCGGCGCTGGCGGGTGCGCTGGCGGGCTCCGGTTCCGGCGCGGCGGCCGGTGCTGGTACGGGCTCAGGTACGGGCTCAGGTGCTGGCTCAGTTGCAGGTGCAGGCTCGGGAGCAGGTGCAGGCACCAGACTCAGCATGTGCTGGGCCAGCGTCTCGTACAGCGGCCGGGCCAGCATGCGCGAGACCAGGCTGGCCAGCATGGCAGCGGCCATGAGGCTGAGCACCATGGAGTGGCCGTCCACCATCTCCATCACGATGATGAAGGCCGTCAGCGGCGCCTGCGTGACGGCGGCCAGGAAGGCGGCCATGCCCATGGCGATGAGGGCGGGCGCGATGTCTGCGCCCATGAGGCCGGCCACGTTGTGGCCCACGCCCGCGCCAATCGACAGCGAGGGCGCGAAGATGCCGCCCGGCACGCCCACCCAGGCCGACAGCCAGGTGGCGATGAACTTCAGGGTGACGTAGAACGAGGGCACGTCGGCCTGGCCCGCCAGCATGTGCTTGACGGCCTCCGAGCCCGCGCCGAAGGTGGCGCCGCCCGTGACCATGCCGATGACGGCAATCACCAGCGCGATCGCCGCCGCGAAGCGGATGGGTAAGCGCGCACGCAGCTGGTTGAGCCGCTCGGGCGTGCGGGTCAGCGAGGCGGCCAGCAGCTTGGCGAACAGGCCTCCCAGCACGCCGCAGGCCAGGGTCACGCACAGGCCGGGCAGCAGCGCGTCCCAGGTCAGGTGGGGCACCTGGATGCGCCCGAAATAACTGAGGTTGCCAAAGGCCGACACGCCCATCAGGCCGGCCAGCACGATGGCCGCGATGATCAGGCCGCTGGAGCGCGACTCCAGCTTGCGCGACAGCTCCTCGATGGCGAAGACCACGCCCGCCAGCGGCGCGTTGAAGGCCGCCGCAATGCCGGCCGCGCCGCCAGCCACCAGCAGCGCATGGTGGCTGATGCCCGAATGCGGCCCGAACCAGCGCCGCGCATGGTGCATGACACCGGCGGCCACCTGCACCGAAGGCCCCTCGCGCCCGATCGACAGCCCCGCCGCAAAGCCCGCGCTGGCCAGGGCCATCTTGGCGAAGGACAGCCACAGCGACACGAAGCGCCCGCGCTGCGCGGGGTCCAGCGCCGGGTCCAGCGTGGCGATCACCTGCGGAATGCCCGACCCCGCCGCGCCCGGCGCCCAGCGCCGCGTGAGCCACACGGCGCCCGCCGTGACGGCAGGCATCCACAGCAGAACGGCCCAGCCGCCCTGCCAGTGGTAGATGCTCTCGAAGAGTTCAAAGCCCGCGTCGGCCATCAGCGTGAAGGCCACCACGCACAGCCCGGCGGCGGCCGCATAGGCCAGCACGATGGTGCGGTCCAGCCAGCGCCTGCCGTCCCGGAATTCCTGGTTCAGGTTGTGGAGGAAGTCGGGTTCTTGCTGCATCGCGTGAAGAGGCTGGGCGAAAGCTCTTCATTGTGCACAAGCCCGGCCACAGGGGCTGTGGCCAGCGGCAATGCCTACTTCACCGCTGCGTTGATGGCCGATGACTGCGTACCTGGAGAGCCGTCCGTCCGTCAGGCATTCCACCGCCCGGGCATGAGCACCCTGGCAACCCGTGCCTTACGCCACTCAATGACGGCACGTTTGCGCAGCTCTCGCCCGCGCCGGCGCGAACCTGTCGCTGACCTGCAGCGCGCTGCGGTGCCGATCATGCCTGCAGGTTCAGTCCACCACGAAGAGCCTGGCGCCCTTGGGCGAGCGCGAGCGGTGCGGCTCGGCGTTGTCCGCCACCTGGTAGCTCATGCCGGGCGTCAGCGTGAAGCGGCGGCCGTCCGCCAGCTCGGTCTCCAGCTCGCCTTCCAGGCACAGCAGCACATGGCCCTTGGTGCACCAGTGGTCGGAGACATAGCCGGGCGTGTACTCCACCGTGCGCACGCGGATGTTGCCGAAGTTCTGTGTGCGCCAGAACGCCTGGCCGGCCTCGGCCGAATGCTCGGTGGGCGCCACGGCGGCCCAGTCGGTGGTGTTGAAGGGGATGTTGTCCATCTGCATGGCGGGATTCCTTGATGAAGGGGGTGTACAGCGTGGGGGCCGGCGTCGGCAGCAGCCTCGGCCTCAGCCGCCGCGCCGCAGCAGGTAGATATCCATGATCCAGCCATGCCGCTCGCGCGCTGCGGCGCGGGCCTGCACGATGCGGGGGGCGGCCTCGGCCAGCGGGCCGCTGTCCAGCATCTGGCGGTCCATGCCCAGGTAGGCGCCCCACCAGATGTGCAGGCCATGGGAGGGCAGCTCGGTGAAGCTGCACTGTCCGTCCAGCATCACCACAGCCGTGTCCACGCCGGGCGGCCAGCCCTGCTCGCGCAGCTGGCGGCCCGTGGTCACCACGAAGGGCTGGCCTATGCCGTTGAGCGCAATCGCATGCGCGGCGCACAGCACCTGCATGGAGCTGATGCCCGCCACCACGCGCACGCTGTGCGGCGCCGGCTGCATGCGCGCGGCAATGCGCAGGGTGCTGTCGTACAGCGCCGGGTCCCCCCAGACCAGCAGGGCGACCTGCAAGGGCTGGCCGGGGGTGCGCGGCTGCAGCCCCTCGTCCAGGGACCGGGCGATGGCCGCCTGCCAGCAGCGCGTGATGGCCGCATGCCATTCATCGACCTGGGCCAGGTAGTCGTCGCCCACGCTGCGGCGCACGGGCATGTCGAAGCCTTCGATGCGCGGGCCGGGCGCAGTGAGCACGGCATCGCACAGGTCGCGGCGCAGGGCGGCGAGTTCGGCCTTGTCCTCGCCCTTGTGCGGCAGCAGGATCAGGTCGGCGGCCTGCATGGCGGCCTGGGCTTCGCGCGTGAGGTGGTCGGGGTTGCCCGTGCCGATGCCGATCAGGCTCAGCGCCACGGGCGGCAGGGCCGCGCTCATGGGGCGGAGTTCCCCAGGGGCACATCCCTCACGGTATCCCTCGCGGTATCCAGCGCGGCGCCGCCGCGCACGTCGGTGGCGGGAAAGCGCGGCTCGGTGCCCAGCGGGCGGTAGCGGCGGTCGTAGTCGGCCGCGTAGAGGCGGCTTTCGCCGAAGTCCTCGGCCTGCAGGCTGCGGCCCACCAGGATCAGTGCCGTGCGCTCCATATGGGTGGCCACGGCCTCGGTCAGGCTGCCCACCGTGGTGCGCACCACGGTTTCGTCAGGCCAGCTGGCGCGCCAGACGATGGCCACGGGGCAGTCGGCGCCGTAGTGCGGCAGCAGCTCGGACTGCACCTTGGCGGCCACATGGATGGACAGATGGATGGCCAGCACGGCGCCCGTGGCAGCGAAGGCGGCCAGGTTCTCGCCCTCGGGCATGGCCGTGGCGCGGCCCGAGGTGCGTGTCAGCACCACGGACTGGCACAGGCCGGGCAGGGTCAGCTCCGCGCCCAGCGTGGCGGCAGCGGCCGCGAACGAGGGCACGCCCGGCGTGACGGTGTAGGCAATGCCGGCCTCGCGCAGGCGGCGCAGTTGCTCGCCCATGGCCGACCAGACGGACAGGTCGCCCGAGTGCAGGCGCGCCACGTCTTCGCCACGCGCCTCGGCGGCCTGGATCTCGGCCACGATGTCGTCCAGGCTCATGGATGCGGTGTTGACGATGCGCGCGCCCGGCGGGCAGTGCGCCAGCAGCTCGCGCGGTATCAGCGAGCCCGCGTACAGGCAAACCGGGCAGGCCGCCATGAGGTCGCGCCCGCGCACGGTGATCAGGTCGGCGGCGCCGGGGCCGGCGCCGATGAAATGCACGGTCATGCCGTTGCTCCTTGTTTCTTGGCCTGGCTGGCGTGGGCCAGGCAACAGTTCAGAGGTCCGCCCTGGCCCACGGCCAGGGCCAGGGTGGCGCTGCCATCGTCCGCCACCAGGCGGGTCACGCTCAGGGCGGAGTGCGGGCCTGCGGCGGCCAGCGCCGCCGCCTCGGCCACGCTGCCCGTGCCATAGCGCGCCAGCATGCGCGGCGACTGCGTGACCACGGGCTGCCCAGGCAGTTGCCCTGGCGGCACGCGCACCAGAACGGCCGTGGGCACGACAGCCGCCATCCAGGCGGCCAGCGCCGGGTGGCCGGCCTTGGTGTCCAGCACAGCCACGGCGCAGATGGGCTGGGGCGCGCAGGCGCTTGCGTCTGCGCTTTCCGGCAGGAGCGCCTGCGCCCGCTGCCACAGCGCCTGCAGCGCATGGGGCAGTGCGTCGGTGTGCAGGCCCAGGCCCAGCACGCCGCAGCGGTGGGGGATGGTTTCGTCCGGGTTCACCGCTGCCAGCTCCACTGCACCAGCGGCCGCGCAGCCTTCCAGCTGCGCATGCGGCCCAGCGGCTCGGCGCTGGAGATCTCCAGCCGCAGCAGCTGGCCGCCGTGCTGGGCCTGCAGTTGCACCAGCAGGGCCTCGGTCTCCAGCGTCACGGCATTGACCACCAGGCGGCAGCCTGCGGGCATGAGGGCCTGCAGGCGCTCGAACAATTCGGCGTCAAAGCCGCCGCCCACGAACACGGCCTGGGGCCGGGCCAGCACCTGCAGTTCGGCCAGCGCCTCGGGCGCCACGCCCTGCACCACGCGCAGGCGCGCCTGCAGGCCGAAGCGCCGGGCGTTGAGGCGGATGTTGTCCGCACGCGCCGCATGCTGCTCCAGGCTGATGGCCGATCCGCCCGCCAGGCACCACTCAACGGCCACCGAGCCCGAGCCGCCGCCCACATCCCACAGGCATTCGCCGTGGCGCGGCGACAGGGCCGCCAGGGTCAGCGCGCGGGCCGGGGCCTTGGTGATCTGGCCGTCGTTGGCGTACCAGTGGTTGGGCCGGCCCGGCACCAGCGGCAGGGCCGCGCCGCCCTGGGCGAGCACGGCCACGGCCACGGGCGCGCATGCAGGGTCGGCGGCCAGGGCCTGGGCGGCTTCGGCGGCGCGCCATGCGCGGCGGCGCTCGCGCGGGCCGCCCACGGATTCCATGACCTGAAGGCAGCTGTCGCCCCAGCCTTCCTGCACCAGCCAGTCCGCCAATGCGGCCACGGCGGCGCCATCGCGCAGCAGCACCAGCGACTGGCGGCCTGGCGACAGGTGCGGCAGCAGCTGCTCCACGTGGCCGGCGTGCAGGCCCAGGCAGACCGTGTCTTCCAGCTTCCAGCCCAGGCGGGACGCCAGCAGCGAAAATGTCGAGGGTTGGGCGTGGCAGCGCCACTCCTGCGGCGCCAGATGCGCCGCCAGGCTGCCGCCCGCCCCGAACCAGAACGGATCGCCCGACGCCAGCACCACCGTGGGCCGGCCACGGCAAGCCAGCACGGGCGCCACGTCAAAGGGCACGGGCCAGGGACGGCCCCGCTCGCCGGCACCGGCCAGCGCCAGGTGGCGCGGCCCGCCAAAAACGGTCTCGGCCGCGTCCAGCGCGCGCAGCGCGGCGGGCGAGAGGCCGTCCAGGCCGTCTTCGTTCAGGCCCACCAATGTCAACCAGGGATCAGTCATGCCCCATGTTCTCCTGCTGGGCGGCACCAGCGGCGCCAGCCAGCTGGCCCAGGCCCTGCACCGCGCCGGCATTGCCGCCGTGTTCTCGTATGCGGGCGTCACGCAGTCGCCCGTGGCCCAGCCCCTGCCCACCCGCGTGGGAGGCTTTGGCGGTGCCCAGGGCCTGGCGCAATTCCTGCGCGGGCAGGCCATCAGCCATGTGGTCGATGCCACCCACCCGTTTGCCGCACAGATGAGCCGCAATGCCTGCGAGGCCTGCGCCGCCACCGGCATGCCGCTGCTGGCGCTGGAGCGCGAGCCCTGGCAGGCCAGTGCCGGCGACGCCTGGATCGACGTGCCCGACATGCAAGCCGCCGCTGCCGCCCTGCCCCAGGCAGCCGCCCGGGTGTTTCTGGCCGTGGGCCGCAAGCAGCTTGCGGCCTTTGCGGGCCAGCCGCAGCACCACTACCTGCTGCGCCTGGTCGATGCGCCCGAGCCCGGCAGCCTGCCCCTGCCCCACACCACGGTGGTGCTGGGGCGCGGGCCTTTCAGCGCGGACGACGATGAAGCCTTGTTGCGCACGCACGGCATCGAATGGCTGGTGGCCAAGAACGCAGGCGGCGAGGCCACGCGCGGCAAGCTCGATGCCGCACGCGCCCTGGGCATGCCCGTGGTGATGGTGCAGCGCCCGGCGCTGCCGCAGCGCCAGCGCACCGGGTCGGTGGCTGCGGTGCTGCACTGGATTGCTCATGGCGTGCTGCCGACAGCGCCGACAGCACCGCCCGCGCCGCCATCCATGCCGTAGTGGCGTGGCGTATAGACCCAGCGGCCCACGCGGCGCGTGGCGCTGTTGCCCACCAGGACTACGGTGCGCATGTCGGCCATCTCGGGCGTGGCCTCGGCCAGCGTGCATACGTGCAAGTGTTCCTCGGGCGTGGACACGGCGCGCGCAAACACCAGCAGGCGCTGCGGCTCGCAGCGGGTGCGCAGCAGCTGCAGCAGGCGCACAAAGCCTTCGGGCCGGCTCTTGGAGCGCGGGTTGTAGAAGGCCATGGCGAAGTCGGCCTCGGCCGCCAGTTCCACGCGCCGCGCGATCACCGGCCAGGGCTTGAGGTTGTCCGAGAGATTGATGCAGCAAAAGTCATGGCCCAGCGGCGCACCGGCCCGCGCGGCGGCGGCCAGCATGGCGGTGATGCCGGGCAGCACCTGGATATCGAGCGCCTGCCAGGCGGCGGCCTGCAACGCATCGGCAGATTCAATGGCCTCGAACACGGCCGACGCCATGGCGAACACGCCCGGGTCGCCCGAGGACACCACCACCACCTGCCGCCCCTGCGCGGCCAGCGCCAGCGCCTGGCGCGCGCGCTCCAGCTCCACACGGTTGTCCGAGGCATGCCAGGCCACGGCCTGGCCCTGACCCGCCTGCGCCAGCAGGGCCTGCGCGCGGGACACATAGGGCAGGTAGCCGACCACATCGTCGGCCGCGAGCAAGGCGGCTGCGGCTTCGGGCGTGATCTGGTCCAGTGCGCCCGGGCCCAGCCCCACCACCGTCAGGCGGCCGGCGCTCACCATGCGGCCTCCGGCCGGCGGCCCTGGCCGTGCACGAGCACGATGGCGAAATAGGGGCAGGCGTCGTCGGACACATCGCCCAGGCGCGCGACCTGCTCGCTGTCCGTGGTGCCGTTCTGCACCAGCCAGGCGGCGTCAAGCCGGCCCGTGCGCTGCAGGGCGCGGCGGATGCGCGGCAGGTTGCGGCCGACCTTCATGACGACCAGGGCCTCGGCCGTCTGCATGCGGCGCACCAGCTCGTCTTCCGACAGGGTGCCGGTCATCACGCTGAGCACATCGTCGCCCCAGGTGATGGGCTCGCCCGTGGCGTGCCAGCAGCCCACCATGCCGGGGATGCCGGGCACCACGTCCAGCGGCACCTGGCCGCGTTCGCGCAGCCGGGTGTACAGATGCATGAAGGAGCCGTAGAGGAAGGGGTCGCCCTCGCACAGCACCACCACCTGCTCGGTCTGCGCCAGCGCTTCCAGGCGCAGGCACCAGTCGTCGTAGAAGCGCGCCAGCAGGTCCACATAGGCGGGGCTGTCCACGGGCAGCTCGGTGGTCACCGGGTACTCCATGGCGTGCTCGGCAGCGCCTTGGGCCAGCAGGCCGTCCACCAGCTGGCGGGCCTTGCCGGGCCGGCCCTTCTTGCGGAAGAACGCCACCTGGCGGGCGCCGCGCACAAGGCGGTCGGCCTTGACGCTCATGAGTTCGGGGTCGCCCGGGCCCAGGCCCACGCAGACAATGCCGGGCCCGCCCTGGCTGGGACGCGGCTGCCTACTCGACATGGCTGGCCAGTGCGTTGATGGCGGCCACGGTGATGGCCGAGCCGCCCAGGCGGCCGTGCACGGCCATGCAGGGAACGGGCAGGTCCTGCATCAGCGCCTGCTTGGATTCCATGGCGCCCACAAAGCCCACGGGGCAGCCGATGATGGCTGCCGGCCGGGGGCAGGCCGGGTCCTGCAGCATGTTGAGCAGGTGGAACAAGGCCGTGGGCGCATTGCCGATGGCCACCACGGCGCCGGCCAGGTGCGGGCGCCACAGCTCCAACGCGGCGGCGCTGCGCGTGTTGCCCATGTCACGGGCCAGCGCGGGCACGCGCTCGTCCGGCAGCGTGCAGATGATGGGGTTGGCGGCGGGCAGGCGCGAGCGCGTGATGCCCTCGCTGACCATGCGCACGTCGCACAGCACGGGCGCGCCGTTTTGCAGGGCCTGCGCGGCGGCCTCGGCCATGCCGGGGGAGAAGGCCACGTGCGGGGCCAGCTCCACCAGGCCGGCGGCGTGGATCATGCGCACCACCACGCGTTCCTCGACAGGCGTGAAGCGTTCCAGCGCCGCCTCGCGGCGGATGGTGGCAAAGGACTGCCGGTAGATCTCGGCGCCATCGGTTTCGTAGCGGTGCAGCATTATTCTTTTGAAAACAGCAATCCCGGATTGTCTCGCACCGAGGCCAGGGTCCGCTGCTCCTGCGCCCTATCCCCGGCACGGCCGTGGCGCACTACGGAATAGACAGGGCCTTCGCCCTCGTCTTCACCTTCTGCCCGCAGCACCACCGTGGCCGGCGCCTGCCGCGCGCAGCCCTTGGCGCATCCGGTCACATGCAGGTGCGCGCCGTGGGGCACCTGCGGCGCCAGCTCCAGCGCCAGGGCCTGCGTGGGACCCAGGGCCTGGGTGCAGCCCGGCGCGCCGGTACAGGCGGATACGCGCAGGCGCGGGTCATGGGCGTGGGTGATCCAGTCAGCGGCGTTGTCCAGCCCTGCAGCCGCCCACCCGCAAGGCAGGGCGGCGCCAGCTTCCGCGTTTTCGTCTTCCACCAGCAGCATGCGCCAGGGTGTCACACGCAAAAAGGCCTGCTCAGGCAAGGCGCGCACCAGCCGCGCCAGCGCCACGGCCGGCAAGCGGCCCAGCGGCGCGCCCAGCAGCCAGCCCACGCCGGGCACGGCACCGGGCGCCGGTCCTTCGCCGTGGACCGGGGTTTCTGTCTCCACCCAGTCCAGTCCGGGGGGCGGCTGCAGTTGCGCCGCCACCGCGGCCATGCGTCCGGGCCGCAAGCCCTGGGCGCGGCGAAGAGAGGCCTGACCGGCAAACCAGCGCGCCAGCGCCAGGCCTGCGGCCACGGCCTGGTCCGCCTCGGCCACGGCCAGCGCCTGCTGCCGTCCATCGGGCTGCACCAGCCAGCCGGTGGAGGTGCGCTGCAGGCGGATATCGGCGGACACGCCGGCCAGCCGGCCCGGCGCGCCCTCCACCGACCAGCCGAACTTGGCCGGCAGCCCCGCCAGGTCGTCGGCCGCATCCAGTGCCTGCTGCAGGGCCTGGCCCAGCGCATGGACGGCCTCCTGCGGCCGGCACAGCGGGTCGATCACCAAGTTGCGGCGGCGCTCGCGGCCCGCGTCGGCGTCCAGCAGGCCCACGGCCGCCAGGGCGCGCAGCACGGCGGCGTGCCGCCCGGGCGCAATGCCGCGCAACTGCACATTGGCGCGGCTGGACAGCTCCAGCGCGCCGTTGCCATGCACCCAGGCCAGGCGCGCCAGCCGCCGCGCCTGGGCCACCGTCAGGCGGCCCAGCGGCGGGCGCACGCGCAGCACCAGCCCATCGCCGGAGGCCATGGGCTGCCAGGCGCCGGGGCACCAGCCTTGGATGTGGGGAGGGGTATGCATGGGGTAGGGGCCCCGACTGTAGCGCCGGCGCACCCGGCATCCCAGGTGCAAGACCCGCATGCGTTCATGAAATGCGGGCTTTCTTGATCCAGCCCGCCTGGGAAGCGGGCTGGTAACGCCTAACACCCATCTAGCCTAAATTTGTCAATTCAAGTTGAAATTTAACAATTCACCCTTAGGGTTTTATCAAATTGATCATTTATTTTTGATAGAAACTGATACTTGCACCACCTACCTGGAAAGCGCCATGAATCTCCGCACCTGGACCGTCAAGACCAAGCTCTACGCCGCCTTTACCGCCCTGGCTTTACTGGTCGCACTGGTTTCCGTATCTGCCCTTCATGCGCTGGACGGTTCCGACCGCAACCTGACGCAGTTCGTCGACGGCGTGAACGCCCGCGCCCATCTGGCCGAACAGGTGCGCGCGGCCGTGGACAGCCGCGCCATCGCGGCGCGCAACCTGGTGCTGGTGAACACGCCAGCCGATCTGGACATGGAAAAAACGGCCGTGTACGCCGCCCATGCTGCGGTCAAGTCCCACCTGGACCAGCTCAAGGCCCTTGTGGCCGCGCCCGGGGTGGGCGAGGAGGCTCGCGCCCTGGTCGCCCGCATCGACCAGATAGAGCAGCGCTACGGCCCGGTGGCGCTGGACATCGTTTCGCTGGCGCTGCGCCAGCAAAGGGACGAGGCCATTGCCAAGATGAACAGCGAGTGCCGGCCGCTGCTGGCCCAGCTGATCGCGGCCACCGACGAGTACAGCCGGCTCACGCGCCAGCACGCCCAGGTCATGGTGGAGCAGGCCACGCAGTCCTATGTGCAGCAACGCAACATGCAGATCGGCGTGAGCGCGGTCGCCTTCGTGCTGGCCCTGCTCATGGGCCGGCTGATCGCACGCGGCCTGACACGCGCGCTGGGGGCCGAGCCTGCCCAGCTCGGTGAAGTCGCCCGCCAGATCGCCGACGGCAACCTCGACCCCGGACTGGTGCGCAGCGAAGCGCCCGCAGGCAGCGTGCAGGCCTCGCTCAACGCCATGCACCAGAGCCTGGCCAGCGTGGTCAGCGATGTGCGCAACAACGCCGACAGCGTGGCCGTGGCCAGCGAGCAGATCGCCAAGGGCAATGCCGACCTGAGCCGCCGCACCGAGCAGCAGGCCAGCGCGCTGCAGGAAACCGCAGCCTCCATGGACGAACTGTCTTCCACCGTGCAGCAGAACGCGGACAACGCGCGCCAGGTCAACCAGCTCGCGCGCGGCGCCAGCCAGGTGGCGGTCAAGGGCGGCGCCGTGGTGCAGGAAGTAGTGGGCGCCATGCAGGACATCCATGCCAGCTCGCGCCAGATCGGCGACATCGTGGGCGTGATCGACTCCATCGCCTTCCAGACCAACATCCTGGCCCTGAACGCCGCCATCGAGGCCGCGCGTGCCGGCGAGCAGGGCAAGGGCTTCGCCGTGGTGGCCGCCGAGGTACGCACCCTGGCCCAGCGCAGCGCGCAGGCCGCCCGCGAGATCAAGCAGCTCATCACTGACAGCGCCACGCGCGTCAGCCAGGGCGCGGAGCTGGCCGACCAGGCCGGCGCCACCATGGCCGAGGTGCTGCAATCCATACAGCGCGTGACCGACCTCATGGGCGAGATCAGCAACGCCAGCGACGAGCAAAGCGCCGGTGTGGCCCAGGTCGGGCAGGCCATGAGCCAGATGGACCAGGTCACGCAGCAAAACGCCGCCCTGGTGGAGGAAAGCGCGGCGGCGGCCTCCAGCCTCAAGTCCCAGGCCCAGCGCCTGGTGCAGGCCGTGGCCATCTTCCGCCTGGGCCATCAGGGCAATGTGCCCCAGCAGCCGGGTTTTCAGGCGCCGCTGCCGGCGTCCGTGCCCATGCGCGCGGCCACGGCATCTGCGTTGGCGCCAGCCAAGCCTGCACGTGCACCTGCTTCTGCTCCTGCCCCCGTGCGGACGGCAGCTGCTGCTCGCACCTCGCCCCCTGCACGCATCGCTGCGGCCAGCCCGCCTGCCGAATCGCAGGACTGGACCAGCTTCTGAGGCCGGGAATCCGCACGCATGCGCCGCTACCGCTCCTGCACCGCGCCCCTGGACAAGGCTGCGCAGGTGCGCGAACTGGAAGAGTTCTTCCGCGGGCAAAACCCCATCGACCTCGCTGCGGCCGACTGGCACACGCGCATGGAGCAAGGCCTGACCGCCGAGGAAGAAGCCGAATTCACTGAATGGCTGGCAGCCAGCACGGCGCACGAGGCTGCCTTGCGCCACCTGGGCCAGAGCCTGGCGGCAGCGCGGTCCACTCCCCCCGAACAGGTGGCACGCCTGCGCGCGGAGCAGGCACGCAGGCGCTCGCAGTCGGCGCCTCACGCACACCCGGAACCGGCCCCGCAGCGCCCGTCCTCCGAAGAGCGCCAAGGCTGGAGCTGGTCCCGCCTGCTGCCGCGCCCTGCCCTGGCGGCCCTGTGCTGCACGGTGGCCCTGGTCCTGACCCTGGTCCTGGCCGTGGGCGTGGGCTGGCACCAGTGGCAGCAGCAACCCACCTTCACCAGCAGCCACCTGACCCCACGGGGCCAGGCCAGGACCATCACCTTGCCGGATGGCACCGCACTGTCCCTGGATGCCGATACCCAGGCGCAGGTGGCCCTGTACCGCGACCGGCGCGAGGTGCGCATCACGCAAGGGCAGATCCTGTTTGCCGTGGCGCTCGACAGCGCCAGGCCCTTTCATGTGCTGGCCGGCCCGGCGCGCGTCACCGTGGGCGGCACGCGGTTTTCCGTGCGCTATCGCGCCACGGGCATGGAGGCGGGCAGCGTGCAGGTAGCCGTGCAGGAAGGCCATGTGCGTGTGGCCGGCGCGCAAGGCACGGCAGCCGCTGGCGCCGCGCCCGCCGCCCTGGTCGCGGGCCAGGCCCTGAGCGTGTCGCCTGCAGGCGTGCTCGGTCCGGTGTCGGCTGTGGCGCCCGGCAGCATTGCGCTGTGGCGCAAGGGACTGATCCGCTTCGAGAACACGCCCCTGGCCGACGCCCTGGCCGAGCTGGAGCGCTACGGGCCGACCGGCCTGGTGGTGCACGACCCGGCCGTGGCGGCCCTGCGCATTGGCGGCACCTACCAGACCAATCGCCCCGCCGAGTTCGCACGCATGCTGGCCCAGATCCTGCCTGTCACTCTGGTGGCCGGGCCTGATGGCCAGACCGAGATTGCCGCTGCGCCTTGAGCACGGAGGCGGGGCGCCGGGGCCGCGCGGCGGTTGATCGAACAGCTCGGTCGTCAGCTTCCCCGCAGCCGGCGCCGGTGTTCGATCACCGTGCCCAGCAGAACCAGTCGGTTCCTGTCGCTGCGCAGCACGGCATGGTCTTCGTTGAGCGGTACCAGATCAAAGACCTCGGTGCCGTCCTCTCCCACTCCGCGCACGCGGTACTTTCTGAGCAGCACCTGCCGCTTGCCATTCCTGGCCAGCACATGGTCGCCGGGCCGGGGGCTGGCCTGGGGATCGATCAGCACACGGTCGCCCTCGCGCAATTCGGGCGACATGGCATCGCCCTCCAGCGCAAGAAAAAACGCACCGGGCGATGCGTTGTCCTTGCCGAATTCGATGTCCAGGGTTTCAGCGGGATCGGGAAATGCGCCGTCATCTGCCAGGGATGCAGCCTGGGCATGCGAGAGAACGGGATATTGGCGCAATCCTTTGGGAAACTCGGGCAGATTGGTGCCGGGCGTGTCCCCATCTGGAAGCAGGGCCGGCAAATCGGAAACCATCTTCACCAGCCTGGGACTGATTTCGAAAAGCGAAACCTTCAAGCCCTTGGCATACGCAATGCCCGCCTCCAGGCTGATGGGCCGGTTGCCGCTTTGGTGCTGGGAGACCATGGAGGAGCCGCCAGGAATGCCGGCCTTCTCTGCGAACTCGGCCTTGCTTTTCACAGTAGAGAGCAGGCGCTTGAGGTTCGCCGCCTCTTGCTCGGTGGTCCAAACTTTCATGTAGCGATGCTAATAATCGAAACCATTAGCAATGCTTTTCATTTTTTGATAGCTATGCTAAATTTTTCCCATGAAAAATGCAGCCAGCAAAACCCTGTTCCACCGTTTCATCCCCGGCCTGCGCTTCCACTCGTTCTGGTACTACCAGGCACGCGGCTCCACGGGCAGGGTGCGCTGGGCGCGGCTGCCCATGGTGTCCGACGCCTGTGCGCTGGCCGATCCCCATGGCGCATGGTGGTGTGCGCAGCGGTGCGCCGCCGTTTTGGCGCAGCGGCCATGGCGGTCCATGCAACTGCCGCCCGGCCTGCCTGCGCAGCCGGATGCCCGCCAGATGGCGCATGTCCTGCAGCAATGGCTGCCGGGCTGGAGCGCTGCGCCGGCCAGCGTGCAGGTCTGTGCCCACGCGCTTGAGAACGGCGGCAGTGCGCTGCTGCAGCTGCATGTCTGGGCCAGGAGCGCGCCCAGCATTCTTTGGGCATGGGTGGTAGGGGTGGAGGTCCAGGCGCGCCAATCCCTTCAGGGGCTGGCGCCTGCGCCAGGCAGCCTGCAAGCCGGGCACCTGTCCCCGCGAGCCCTGCTGATCGTTCCCTTCGGCCAGGACATGCCCTGGGCCACCGGCCATACCGCCCGGGTTCGCCTGCATGCACGGGGACCTCAACCGCACGGGCCACATGAAGTGGTGGCGCAGGACGGCTGCTGGTTTGAAGACAGTGGCCTGGATGCCGTGTTGCTGAAGCCGGTCTTGCGCGTTCAGGATGAGCGCGTATCCCTATGAAGAGCCAGATGGGGCCAGATGGCGCCAGATGGCGCAAGCGATTTCCTATAACGATGGAACGCGGTGGATGCACTCCGACTCACACTGTCCGCAGCTGTTGCCACAGCACCAGGCGCTGCACCCTTGCCGCACAGCGCCGCCCCCTCATTCATTCAACCGTTTCAAGGAGTTCCCATGCATCTTCAACGCACCGTCCTTTTTGCAGGCATGGCTGCCAGCCTCTTTCTGGCGGCGGGATGGGCCACGGCCGCAGAAGGCCCTGCCACGGCCCAGGCACCCCAGGCCAAGGTCCAGGCCGCCAAGCCGGCGGGCGACACCGTGCAGTCGCAGCTGGAGGCCTCCACCTGGGTGCCCGACGGCAAGGCCGATGCGCCGCGCGTGATCTATACCTTCACCGACCCCAACTGCAAGTACTGCCACAAGTTCTGGGAGGCCGCACGCCCCTGGGTGGATGCAGGCAAGGTGCAGCTGCGCCACATCCTGGTGGGCATGATCCGGGACGACAGCCCGGCCAAGGCCGCCGCCATCCTGCAGGCCCCGGACCGCGCGGCCGCACTGATGGAGCACGAGAAGAAGTCCGCCCAGGGCGGCATAGCCCCCGCCTTCAGCGTCAGCCCCGACGTGCGCAAGACGCTGGAGGCCCACCGCAAGCTGATGATGTCCCTGGGGTTCCGTGGCACGCCGGGCATCGTGGTGATCGACAGCCAGGGCGGCACCAAGAGCTATGGCGGCATGCCGCGCGATGCGGCCCTGCCCGAGGTGTTCGGGGCGCTGTGAACGGGCTGCCGTGAACGGGACGCCAGGTGGTGCCCACACCTCGGCAGCCACGAGTAGCATGGCCGGCAGGATCACCACTGCGGAGAACGCCACCATGCTCAAGCTCTACGGTTTTTCCAGGGTCAATGCCGGCGCGCGCGGCCGCACGCGCGATCTGCGCGTGCTGTGGGCACTCGAAGAGATGCAGCTGCCCTTCGAGATCGCGGGCATGGACCATCCCGCGCACGACCTGAACACCGAGGCCTACCGCCGGCTCAGCCCCTTCGAGCAGATTCCGGCGCTGGACGATGACGGGCAGGTGATTTCGGAGTCGGCCGCCATCGTGCTGCATCTGGCCAGAAAGTGCGGCCGGCTGATGCCCTCCGATGCAACCGGCGAGGCACAGGTGCTGCGCTGGTGCTTTGCAGCCATGAACACGGTGGAGCCGCCGCTGCTCAGCCTGATGGTTCTGGACTGGACGGCCGATGGCAGCTGCGGCAAGCACCGCGAATTCCTGGTGGGCTGGGCGCATCGCATGCTGGGCAACCTGGAGCGCTGGCTGGACGGGCGCCGCTTCATTGCCACCGACGAATTCACGGTGGCCGACATCCTGATGGCGCATGTGCTCGCCTGCATCCCGGACCGCACGCTGACCGCGCCCTGCCCCGCCGTGGTGGCCTACCGCGACAGATGCCTGGCCCGGCCCGCCTGGCAGCGGACCCTGGCGGCCTACAACGCGCGGGTGGAGGCGGCGTAGCCGGGGCTCAGGGCTGCTCGGTGCTCAGGGCTGCTGGAAGGCCGCCACAGGCTGGGACTGCGGTGGCGGCGGCGGCGGCGCAGTCCAGCTGCCGCCCAGCACGCGGAACAGCTGGGCCTGCGCCAACTGCCGCTGGGTCACGGTATCGATGTAGGCGCTTTCATTGGCGAAGGCGCTGCGCTGTGCGTCCAGGTAGCGCAGATGGTCGTCCACCCCCGCCTGGTAACGGGCCTGCGCCAGCCGCAGGCTTTCGCGGCTGCTGTCGCGCAGCGCCAGGCGCGCGGCTTCCTCGCGGCGCAGCGTGTCGGTGGCGGCAAGGGCATCGGCCACTTCGCGGAAGGCGGTCTGGATGGCCTGCTCGTAGGCGGCCACGGCCATGTCCTTGCGCAGCACGGCCAGGTCGAGGTTGGCGCGGTTGCGCCCCCCGTCGAAGAGGGGCAGCGTGACCTGGGGAGTGAACGACCAGGCGCGCTGGCCCGAGCGGAACAGGTCGGACAGATCGGCGCTGGACGATCCCAGGAACCCGGTGAGCGAGATGCGCGGGAAGAAGGCCGCGCGCGCCGCACCAATGTCCGCGCTGCGCGCGCGCAGCCGGTGCTCGGCCGCCTGGATGTCGGGGCGGTGGATGAGCAGTTCGGAAGGCGTGCCGGCCGACAGGTCCTGCAGCAGCATGGGCACGTCGGGCGACTTTGCCGACTGTGCAGACCCTGCGGCCTGTGCAGACCGTGCGGACTGTGCGGACAGGTACGGCCCCAGATCCTCCAAGCCCGTCAGCAGCAGCAGGGCGTTGCCGGCCTGGCGCAGCTCGCGTTCGCTGCGTTCCACGTCGGCGCGGGCCTGGGCGGCCAGGCCCAGGGCGTCCTGGTGATCCAGGGCGGTGGCCGTGCCCGCCTGGCGCCGCTGCGCAGTCAGGCGCAGCGAGGATTCACGGCTTTGCAGCGTGCGCTGCGCCAGTTGCAGCCGGCGCAGGCCCCCGTCGCGGGACAGGTAGGCCTGCACCACTTCGGCACCCAGGCTGATGCGGGCGGCGCGCGCGGCCTCTTCGGTGGCCAGGTATTCGCCCAGGGCGGCTTCGGACAGGTTGCGCACGCGGCCGAACAGGTCCAGCTCGAAGGCGGCCAGCCCCAGGCCGGCCTGCCAACTGCCCTGCACCTGCGGCTGGCCCGTGGCATTCATGTCGCCCGGCAGGCGCTGGCGCGTGCCGCCGCCCTGCAGGCCCACGCCCGGCAGCCGGTCGGCGCGCTGCACCTGGTACAGGGCGCGTGCCGCCTCCACGTTGAGCAGGGTCTGGCGCAGATCGCGGTTGTGGGCCTGGGCCAGGTCCACCAGCTGGCGCAGCTGGCGGTCGGCGATGAAGCTGTTCCAGTCCAGCGTGGCCGCCGACGAGGACAGCACGGGCGCGGCATCCTGTTGCGGCCAGTGCGTGGGAATGGGCGCCTGCGGACGCTGGTGGACCGGGGCGAGGGAGCAGCCCGCCAGCACCAGGCTGGCGGCCAGCGCACACAGGGCGCGTGGGAAGAAGTGCATGGACATGGCGCTTACTCGATGGGGGTTGCCGGGGCCTGCAGGGCAGGCGGGGTGCCGGCCGGCGCCTTGCGCCGGAACAGGGACAGCACCCAGACGAAGAAGACAGGAACGAACACCACCCCCAGCAGCGTGGCCGACAGCATGCCGCCGATCACGCCGAAGCCGATGGCGGCCTGGCTGGAGGCGCCCGCGCCCGAGGCCAGCGCCAGCGGCACCACGCCCAGGATGAAGGCCAGCGAGGTCATGACGATGGGCCGAAAGCGCAGCCGTGCCGCCTGCAGCGCGGCCTGCGCCAGGCTGTGCCCCTGCGCATGCAGGTCCCTGGCGAACTCCACGATCAGGATGGCGTTCTTGGCCGCCAGGCCGATGATGGTGATCAGGCCCACCTTGAAGTACACGTCGTTGGACAGGCCCACGGCCGAGGTGGCCAGCACCGATCCCAGCGCGCCGATGGGCACGATCAGCATCACGGCGGCGGGAATGCTCCAGCTCTCGTACAGGGCTACGAGCAGCAGGAACACAACCACGATGGCCAGCGCGAACAGCTTGGGCGCCTGGGCACCGGCGGCTTTCTCCTGGAAGGACAGGGCCGTCCACTCGTAGCCTATGCCGCGCGGCATCTCGGCCATGATGCGTTCCAGCTCGGCCATGGCCTCGCCCGTGGTGTGGCCCGGCTTGGCGTCGCCCGAGATGCGGAAGGCCGGATAGCCGTTGTAGCGCGAGATCTGCACCGGCCCGCTTTCCCAGCGCACCGACGCGAAGGCCGACAGCGGCACCTGCTGCCCGCCAGCGTTGGGCACGTGCAGGCGCAGGATGTCCTCGGGCCGCGCGCGGGCCTGCGCATCGGCCTGCACCACCACGCGCTGCAGGCGGCCCGCGTTGGGGAACTCGTTGATCACGGCCGAGCCGTAGGCCGTGGACAGGGCCGTGTTGATGGCGCTGAAATCCACGCCCTGGGCCTGCGCCTTGCGCCGGTCGATGTCCAGCCGCAGCTGGGGCGCATCCTCCAGGTTTTCCATCATGGCGTAGGCAATGATGGGCGAGGCATTGGCCTTGGCCAGCAGCTGGTCGCGCGCGGCGATCAGGGCCTCGCGGCCCAGGTTGGCGCGGTCCTGCAGGCGCAGCGCAAAGCCGCCGGAGTTGCCCAGGCCGTCGATGGGCGGCGGGTCCACGGCCATGACGGTGCCGTCGGACAGGCGGGCAAAGCGCTGGTTGAAGGCCTGCACCTCGTCCCACGACGCCTGCCCGGCGCCGCGCACCGACCAGTCCTTGAGCGTGACGAAGGCCAGGGCCGCGTTCTGCCCCATGCCCGAGAAGCTGTAGCCCATCAGGAACTCGGCCTGGGCCGTGGCGGGGCGGCCCTGGATGTAGTCCTCCATGTCCTTGACCATGGCCTTGGTGCGCTCCGTGGTGGCGCCCGGCGGCAGCTGCACGCCGACGATGTAGTAGCCCATGTCCTCGTAGGGCACGAAGGATTCGGGCATGCGCGTGTACGCCACGCCCAGCCCGGCCACGATGGCGGCATACACCAGCATGCAGCGCCCGGCGCGGCGCACCAGCCGCTGGTTGAGCAGGTCGAAGCGCTCGGTCAGCGCCGCGAAGCGGCGGTTGAACCAGCCGAAGAAGCCCTTGCGCTCGGCGTGGTGGCCCTTGGCAATGGGCTTGAGCAGCGTGGCGCACAGCGCCGGCGTGAAGGTCAGCGCCAGCAGGCCCGAGAACAGGATGGACACGGCCAGCGACAGCGAGAACTGCCGGTAGATCACGCCCACCGAGCCGCTCATGAAGGCCAGCGGCAGGAACACCGCCACCAGCACCAGGGTGATGCCGACGATGGCGCCCGAGACCTGCTGCATGGCCTTGACCGTGGCGGCCAGCGGGGACAGCCCCTCCTCGGCCATGAGGCGCTCCACGTTCTCCACCACCACGATGGCGTCGTCCACGATGATGCCGATGGCCAGCACCATGCCGAACATGGTCATCATGTTCACCGAAAAGCCCAGCGCATACATCACGCCCAGGGTGCCGGCCAGGCAGACGGGTACGACGATGGTGGGAATCAGCGTGTAGCGCAGGTTCTGCAGGAACAGCCACATCACCAGGAACACCAGCGCCACGGCCTCCACCAGGGTCTGGATGACCTTGCCGATGGCCACTTCCACGAAGCGCGAGGTGTCATAGGGCACGGCGTACTGGATGCCGGCAGGGAAATTCTGCGACAGCTCGGCCAGGCGCGCCTTGACGGCCTTGGCGGTCTGCATGGCGTTGGCCCCGGGCGCCAGCTGCACGGCGGCGGCCACGCCCTGGCGGCCGTCCTCGCGCGAGGAAAAGCTGTAGTCCAGCTGGCCGACCTCCAGCCGCGCCACATCGGCCAGGCGCACGGCCGAGCCATCGGCCCTGGCACGCAGCACGATCTGGCCGAACTCCTCAGGCGAGGCCAGCGTGCCCTTGACGGCAATGGTGGCGCTCAGCTCCTGGCCAGGCCCTGCGGGCGAGGCGCCAAAGCTGCCGGCCGGCACCTGCGCGTTCTGGGCGGCGATGGCCGCGTTCACGTCCGCCACCGACAGGCCGTAGCCCAGCAGCTTGCCCGGATCGACCCAGACGCGCATGGCCACATCGGCCGCGAAGAACTGCACCTTGCCCACGCCGGGCACGCGGCGGATCTCGTTGTTGATGTTGCGCACGGCGTAGTCGGACAGGGCCACCTCGCTGTTGCTGCTGCCGCCGCTGCCGTCCTTGTAGGTCAGCGAGTAGATCATCAGGAAGTTGGCGCTGGCCTGCTCGACCTGCAGGCCCATCTGCATCACGGACGCGGGCAGGCGCGCCTCGGCCTTCTTGATGCGGTTTTGCACCTCCACCTGGGCCAGCGCGGGCTCGGTGCCCGGGGCGAAGGTGGCCGTGATCTCGGCCAGGCCCGTGGAGCCGCTGGAGGAGTCGAAGTACAGCAGCCCCTTGGTGCCGTTGAGCTCCTCCTCGATGACGCTGGTCACCGACTCCATCACCGTGGTGGCGGAGGCGCCCGGATAGTTGGCGGTGATCGAGATCTGCGGCGGCGCCACGTTGGGAAACTGGGAGACGGGCAGCGCCGGTATGGCCAGCAGCCCGGCGAGCATGATGAAGATGGCCACCACCCAGGCGAAGTTGGGGCGGTTGATGAAGAACTTGGACATGGTCTATTCCTTGGGCACGCGCCGGCTCAGTCGCTGGACGTGGCGGAGCTGCCGGAGGCGCTGAAGGTGCCGGACAGCCCCGCCGTAGGGGAGGCCGCGGCATCGGAAAGGGCCGTGACCTGAACCCGCGCCCCGGGCTGCAGGCCTGCCATGCGGCCCACCACCACGCGCTCGCCGCCCTTGAGGCCTGCGCTGATCTGCCACTGCGCGCCATGCATGGCCGCGGTCTGCACGGGGCGCATCTGCAGCGTGTCCTGGCCATCCACCACCAGCACGTGGGCCTGCCCGTCGGTGCTGCGCTGCACGGCCCGCTGCGGCACCAGGATGGCGGCAGGGTCCACGCCCTGGCCTACGGTCACGCGCACATACATGCCGGGCAGCAGCATGCCGTCGCGGTTGTCGAAGCGCCCGCGCAGCGCCATCTGGCCCGTGCCGCGGTCCACCGTCACATCCGAGAACAGCAGCCGCCCCGTTCGCTGCAGGCCCGTGCCGTCCACTTTCAAGGAGACCGGCGTGCCGTCCTTGCCCGCCGTCTGTGCCAGGCGGCCCTCGGCCAGGGCCGCGCGCAGGCGCTGGGCTTCGGCCACGGGCTGCTGGAAGTCGGCATAGACCGGGTCGAGCTGCTGGACCAGCGCCATGGGCGTGGCCTCGCCCTGGCCCACCAGGGCGCCCTCGGTGACCAGCGCACGGCCGATGCGGCCCGCGATCGGCGCCCTGACCGTGGCGTATTCCAGGTTCAGGGCGGCCGCCTGCACCTCGGCCTGGGCGGACTGCCGCGCGGCCTGGGCCGCCTGCAGGCGGGCCTGCATGGCCTCGAAGTCCTGGCGGCTGACTGCCTCCTGCGCCACCAGCGGCGCGTTGCGGCCAACCACGGCACGCGCTTCGAGCAGGGCCGCCTCGGCGCTGGCCAGCTGGCCCTGGGCGCGGGACAGGGCGGCGCGCAGGGGCGCCGGGTCGATCTGGAACAGCACCTGGCCGGCCCGGACGTCGGCACCTTCCTCGAAATGGCGGCGCAGCACGATGCCGGCCACCCGCGCACGCACCTCGGCCACGCGCACGGGCTCGATACGGCCCGGCAGCTCGCTGGACAGGGCCAGCGGCGCGGCCTGCACGGTGACGGCCTGCACCACCGGCAGCGCGTCACCCGCTGCGGCCGGAGCCTCGTTGCGGCCGCAGCCCGCTGCCAGGGCGGCCAGGGCGGCCAGCACCAGGGCCGCCAGCGTCAGGCCACGTCGCTTGTTCAGACGCATGCTCATGTTCACAACCTGATTGAGTTCGATACGAAGGCCGCGATGGTACATATCAGAATCAAATGAGTCAACATCGATTCATTTGATTCTTTAAAACATCAACAGATAAAATCCATGCACTTTCCAAGGAGGCATGACAAGCGATGACGAGCACCAAGCAAGAGGACGAAGGCAAGCTGCTGGGCGCACTGGCACTGGCGCTGCTGGACGATCCCAAGGCCAATCTGCAGGAGCTGGCACGCGCCATCGGCATCAGCAAGGCCACGCTCTACCGCTTCTGCCCCACGCGCGACCAGCTCATCGACCGGCTCATCGGGCATGCGGCCGACACCCTGTCGCGCGCCATGCACGCGGCCGAGCTGGAGCGCCACGCGCCGCTGGAGGCGCTGCGCCGCCTCACCGCCCACTGCCAGGACCACCAGACGCTGCTGCTGTTCCTGATGTATTTCTGGCGCTCCGACATCTCGGTGGTCGGCCAGATAGAGAGCGAATGGGTGGCGGCCATGGATGCCTTTTTCCTGCGCGGCCAGCAGGCCGGCGTGTTCCGCATCGACATCACGGCCGCGGCCATGACCGAGCTGTGGCTTTCCATGGCCGTGGGCCTGCTGGATGCGGAACGGCGCGGCCGTGTTGCGCGGGCCAGCGTGGCGGCCGTGATGGAGCAGTCCTTCCTGCACGGCGCCCTGCAGCCCGGCGCACCAGCCGCGTAGCGCGCCGGGCCGTCGGGAACTGGCCCACAATGTGCGCGATCTGCGCCAGAGGAGCTGGCTTGGCCGGCATTGCGCGTCCTGATACCCGCCCCATAACCGGAACTGGAAGAACAGCCATGAGCCCCTTGAGCAACAACAAACGGATCGAAGAATTGAGCACGCAGGCCATCACGGCGTTTGACATGGAAACGCGCTTTCGCACGCTGGCTGCCAGTGGCGATACCAAGCAGGCACTGGACATACTGGCACGCCTGGACAGCCAGGATCCGCGTTGAGGCCGAGGCTGCATGCTCGAACGCACCCACCTTGCCATCGTCCGTGAAGTCGAAAAACAGGGCTCGCTGACGGTGGCGGCCGGCGTGCTGTGCGTGACACAGTCGGCGCTGAGCCACAGCATGAAGAAGCTGGAGCAGCAGCTGGGCACGGACATCTGGCTGCGCGAAGGCCGCAGCCTGCGCCTGACGCAGGCTGGCCAGTACCTGCTGGCCGTGGCCCAGCGCGTGCTGCCCCAGCTGGACCTGGCCGAGGAGCGGCTGCGCCAGTTCGCCCAGGGCGAGCGCGGCGCGCTGCGCATCGGCATGGAGTGCCATCCCTGCTACCAGTGGCTGCTCAAGATCGTCGCGCCCTATCTGGCGAGCTGGCCCGATGTGGATGTGGATGTGAAGCAGAAATTCCAGTTCGGCGGCATCGGCGCGCTGTTCGGCTACGAGATCGACCTGCTGGTCACGCCCGATCCGCTGTTCAAGACGGGCCTGGAGTTCGTGCCCGTGTTCGACTACGAGCAGGTGCTGGTGGTCTCCAGCGCGCATGCGCTGGCAGGGGCCGATTTCGTGGAAGCCGCCCAGCTCGCGCCCGAGGTGCTGATCACCTATCCCGTTCCCATGGACCGGCTGGACATCTACAACCAGTTCCTCATGCCGGCCGGCATCACGCCGCGCCGCCAGAAGGCCATAGAGACCACGGACATCATGATGCAGATGGTGGCCAGCGGCCGGGGCGTGGCGGCCCTGCCGCGCTGGCTGGTGCAGGAGTACGCGGGCAAGCTGGACGTGGTGCCCGTGCGCCTGGGCGCCAAGGGCATTGCCAAGCAGATCTTCCTGGGCGCGCGCGTGGCGGACCTGCAGACCGACTATCTGCAGGCCTTCATCGAGCTGGCGCGCCAGCCGCTGGCCGCTGGCACGCCCCCTGCTCAGGCTGCCTGAGCCTGCGCCAGGAAGTCCTGCGCAAAGCGCTGCAACACGCCGCCCGCCTCGTAGACCGATACCTCCTCGGCCGTGTCCAGCCGGCAGGTCACGGGCACGCGCAGCGTCTGGCCGTTGCGGCGTTCAATCACCAGAGTGAGTTGGGTGCCCGGCGTGCGCTCGCCTTCCACGCCATAGACCTCCGTGCCGTCCAGCCCCAGGGTCTTGCGGTCGGTGCCCGGCACGAACTGCAGCGGCAGCACGCCCATGCCG
>NZ_BCZP01000023.1 GCF_001598795.1 Delftia acidovorans NBRC 14950
GGCTGCTAGGCCAACCTCTTTGGAAAAAATGGTGGGTGATACATGGATCGAACATGTGACCCCTGCCGTGTGAAGGCAGTGCTCTACCGCTGAGCTAATCACCCGTGAAGCTGGCTGCTAGGCCAACTTCTTTGGAAAAAATGGTGGGTGATACATGGATCGAACATGTGACCCCTGCCGTGTGAAGGCAGTGCTCTACCGCTGAGCTAATCACCCATATGTCGTTACTGCAACAAGACTTAGATTATGTCATAACTTCTAGGACTGATTTTCGAAGCCGCGCCAAATTGTCTTGCCGCCGCTCGATTTGTCCATCTGCACCATCACATCCTCGTGTGCGGCCAGCTCCTGATCATTGGCGTGCACCACGCGCAGCTTGAAGCTGGCCAGATCCACCTGCGCCACGACCAGTCCACCCTCGGACTGGACAGGCTCTTCCGCCATCAACAGAGCCTCCTGGCCCCGCGTGAGGTTGATGTAGACATCGGCCAGCAGCTCCGCATCCAGCAAGGCGCCGTGCAGCGTGCGCCCGGAGTTGTCCACCTCCAGGCGATCGCACAGCGAATCGAGCGAGTTGCGCTTGCCAGGGAACATCTCCTTGGCCATGACCAGGGTGTCGATGACCCCGCTCACGCACTGGCGGATCGGCGGGCGGTTGGCAAGCTCCAGCTCCTTGTTCAGGAACCCCAGGTCAAAGGGCGCGTTGTGGATGATGAGCTCGGCGCCCTGCAGGTACTCCCAGATCTCCTCGACCTTGTGCTCGAAGCGCGGCTTGTCCTTGAGGAATTCGGTGGTGATGCCGTGCACGCGCAGCGCGTCCGGATGGCTGTCGCGCCCCGCATTGAAATACAGATGCAGGTTGTTGCCGGTCAGCTTGCGGTTGACCATCTCCACGCAGCCCAGCTCGATGAGCCGGTCGCCGTTGTCGGCTGACAGGCCAGTGGTTTCAGTGTCGAGAATGATTTGACGCGACATGTGCTGGCCCTCAGTGGTTTTCCTTGGCGTGATTGAGCGAGTACTTGGGAATCTCGATGGTCACGTCCTCGCGTGCCAGGATGGCCTGGCAGGACAGGCGGGACTGCGGCTGCAGACCCCAGGCGCGGTCCAGCAGGTCTTCTTCCTCTTCCTCGGCCTCGTTCAGCGAGTTGTAGCCCGCCTTGACCACTACATGGCAGGTGGTGCATGCGCAGCTCATGTCGCAGGCATGTTCGATCTTGATGTTGTTGTCCAGCAGGGCCTCGCAGATCGAGGTTCCGGCGGGCGCCTCGATTTCAGCACCCTGGGGACAGTATTCGGCGTGGGGAAGTATTTTGATAACGGGCATGACGGATCTGCTGTCGGATCAGAAATCAGGAAAGGGATTGCACGCTCTTGCCGGCCAGGGCCTGCTGGATGCTGCGGTTCATGCGCTCGGCGGCGAAGGACTCCGTGCCCTTGGCCAGCGCTTGTGTCGCCGCCTCGATGACGGCGGCATCCTCGGAGCCCACGCTGGCGCGCAGGGCGTCGATCAGCGCATCGATGGCTGCGCGCTGGTCCGCGGCGAGCACATCGCCATCGGCCTGCAGAGCGCTCTCGCTGGCCATCAGCATGCGATCGGCGTCGACACGTGCCTCCACCAGTGCGCGGGCCTGCATGTCCTGCTGGGCCGTGGCAAAGCCGTCCTGCAGCATGCGGGCAACCTCGTCGTCCGACAGGCCGTACGAAGGCTTGACATGGATATGGGCCTCGACGCCACTGGTCTGCTCCTTGGCGCCTACCGACAGCAGGCCATCGGCATCCACGGTGAAGGTCACACGGATGCGGGCCGCGCCGGCCGCCATGGGCGGGATGCCGCGCAGCTCGAAACGCGCCAGGCTGCGGCAGTCCGCCACCAGGTCGCGCTCGCCCTGCACCACATGGACGGCCAGGGCCGTCTGACCATCCTTGTAGGTGGTGAAATCCTGGGCACGGGCTGTGGGAATGGTCTCGTTGCGGCTGATGATTCGCTCGACAAGGCCGCCCATGGTCTCCACGCCCAGGGACAGAGGAATCACGTCGAGCAGCAGCATGTCGCCGCTGGAGCTGTTGCCAGCGAGCTGGTTAGCCTGGATGGCGGCCCCCAGCGCAACGACTTCGTCGGGGTTGAGATTGATGAGAGGATCGCGGCCAAAGAACTCGGCCACGGCCTCGCGCACCTGGGGCATGCGGGTGGAACCGCCGACCAGCACCACGCCCTGCACTTCGTCGCGCGCCAGCCCTGCGTCCTTGAGCGCGCGGCGCACGGCTGCCAGCGAACGTGCCGTCAGATGGGCCGTGCTCGCATCGAAATCGCTGCGCTTTACATCGAAATGCACAGCGCCGGTAGACAGCTCGGCCGTGAGCGTTGCGACCTGTGCATCCGTCAATGCCTGCTTGCAAAGGCGCGCCGCCATGCGCCAGCGGGCCTTGTCCTCGGCCGTCTGGGGAACCACGCCGGTCTGCTGGGCCACCCACTCGGCCAAAGCCGCATCGTAGTCGTCGCCCCCCAGGGCCGAGTCGCCACCAGTGGAGACGACTTCGAACACACCCTGGGACAGACGCAGGATAGAAATGTCGAAGGTGCCGCCACCCAGGTCATAGACGGCGTAGACGCCTTCGGAGCCGTTGTCCAGGCCGTAGGCAATGGCTGCAGCCGTGGGCTCGTTGATCAGGCGCAGCAGGTTGATGCCGGCGAGCTTTGCCGCATCCTTTGTTGCCTGGCGTTGTGCATCGTCAAAGTAGGCGGGCACGGTGATGACGGCGCCATGGATGTCGTCATTGAAGGTGTCTTCGGCACGGAAACGCAGCGTGGCCAGGATCTCGGCGCTGACCTCCACGGCTGTCTTGGTACCATCGACGGTCTCGATCCCGATCACGCCACGGCCGGCCTCCTGCTCCGCAAAGCGGTAAGGCAGCTTTTCCGGCGCATCGATGTCAGCCAGCGTGCGGCCCATGAAGCGCTTGGCCGAGGCAATGGTGTTGCCCGCATCGGTAGACAGTGCAGCCTGGGCGGCGTGGCCGATCTCACGACGGCCCTGGGGCAGATAGCGCACGACAGAAGGCAGCAGCACTCGGCCCTGGTCATCCGGCAGGCATTCGGCCACGCCATTGCGGACAGCGGCGACCAGCGAATGCGTGGTGCCCAGGTCGATGCCCACGGCAATGCGCCGCTGGTGGGGATCGGGGGACTGACCGGGTTCGGAAATCTGCAAAAGCGCCATGAAAATACTCGGGGAAATTGCAGGTCCGGGCCGGCCGGCCTGCCTTGTGAATGAGGGTCTCTCGTGGGAGGTGCGGATCGCGGGTTATTGTCCCAGTTGATCGCGGCGACGCTCTATGTCCTGCGCAAATCGCGCAACAAACATGAGGGCTCTGACCTGCTGCACAGCCGCCTGCGCATCGTGCAGCTCATCCAGCTGACGACCACATTCAGCCAGCATGCTCTTTCTCGCCTGCAGCACCTCGTCGTCCAGCGCATCCAGAGCGGCCTCGTCCTGCGCCTCTTCCAACGCCTCGCGCCACTCCATTTGCTGCATCAGAAAGGCAGTGGGCATGGACGTGTTGTCCTCGGCACGCACGGGTGCACCCTGCAATTCGCAGAGATACGCTGCGCGCCTGAGTGGCTCTTTCAACCGCTGGTAGGCCTCGTTGATGCGCACCGACCACTGCATGGCCACGCGCTGCGCGGCGGCTCCCTGCGAAGCAAAGCGGTCAGGGTGGGCCTCGCGCTGCAACTCCTTCCAGCGCGCGTCAATGGTGCTGCGCTCCTGCGCAAATTGGCGCGGCAGCGCAAACAGCTCGAAATCGTCCGATTGCAGGTTCATGTCGATAAAAAGCCGCCAGCACCGAAGCGAAGGCGGCCTCTTGAGGGAGTAGAAGAAATCAGGGTCTGCCGGGCATGCCTCCAGGCCACAAAGGCCCGGCCACCCGGCAAATGCCGGTCAGATGCGAAAGCTCTCGCCGCAACCGCAGCGATCACGCTCGTTGGGGTTGTGGAACTTGAAGCCTTCGTTCAAGCCCTCACGCACGAAATCCAGCTCCGTGCCGTCGATATAGGCCAGGCTCTTGGGATCGACCAGCACCTTGATGCCGTGGTCCTCGAAGATCACGTCCTCGGGCAATTGCTCGTCCACATACTCCAGCTTGTAGGCCAGGCCAGAGCAGCCCGTGGTCTTGACCCCGAGGCGCACGCCGATACCCTTGCCGCGCCGCGACAGGTAGCGGCTCACGTGGCGTGCCGCAGAATCGGTCAGCGAGATCGCCATATCAGGCGGCCACCACCGCAGTGCGCTTGGCACGGTAGTCATCGACTGCTGCCTTGATGGCGTCTTCGGCCAGGATGGAGCAGTGCACCTTGACGGGAGGCAGAGCCAGCTCTTCGGCGATCTGGCTGTTCTTCAGCGCAGCCGCCTCATCCAGCGTCTTGCCCTTCACCCACTCGGTCACCAGCGAAGACGAGGCAATCGCGGAACCGCAGCCATAGGTCTTGAAACGCGCATCCTCGATGACGCCGGTTTCGGGGTTGACCTTGATCTGCAGCTTCATCACGTCGCCGCAGGCAGGAGCGCCGACCATGCCGGTGCCCACCGATTCGTCGCTCTTGTCGAACGAGCCCACGTTGCGGGGATTTTCGTAGTGGTCTACCACTTTGTCGGAATAAGCCATGATGTCTACCTCTTCAATACTTGATTCGCGTGCCGACCAATGCTCAGTGAGCCGCCCATTGGATGGTGCTGAGATCGATGCCGTCCTTGAACATCTCCCACAGCGGGCTGAGTTCGCGCAGCTTGACCACATTGGTGCGGATGGTGCTGATCGCGTAGTCGATTTCCTCTTCGGTCGTGAAGCGGCCGATCGTCATGCGCAGGCTGCTGTGCGCCAGTTCGTCGCTGCGGCCAAGTGCACGCAGCACATAGCTGGGCTCCAGGCTGGCCGACGTACAGGCCGATCCCGAGGACACCGCCAGACCCTTGATGCCCATGATGAGCGACTCGCCTTCGACGAAGTTGAAGCTCATGTTCAGGTTCTGCGGCACACGGTGCTCCATGCTGCCGTTGATGAAGACCTGCTCCAGATCCTTCAAGCCGTTGAGCAGACGCTGCTGCAGCGCGTAGGCCTTGGCATTGCTTTCAGCCATTTCTTCCTTGGCAATGCGGAAGGCCTCGCCCATACCGACGATCTGGTGCGTAGGCAGCGTGCCCGAGCGCATGCCGCGCTCATGGCCACCACCGTGGATCTGAGCTTCCAGACGCACACGCGGCTTGCGGCGCACATACAGGGCACCCACGCCCTTGGGGCCATAGGTCTTGTGCGCGGTCATGCTCATCAGGTCCACCGGCAGCTTGGACATGTCGATCTCCACGCGGCCCGTTGCCTGCGCGGCGTCCACATGGAACAGGATGCCCTTCTCACGGCACAGCGCGCCGATGGTGGGAATGTCTTGGATGACGCCGATTTCGTTGTTCACGAAGAGCACGCTGACCAAAATGGTGTCGGGGCGCAGCGCGGCCTTGAATGCCTCGATGTCGAGCAGGCCATCAGGCTGCACGTCCATATAGGTCACCTCAAAGCCCTGGCGCTCGAGTTCACGCATGGTGTCGAGCACGGCCTTGTGCTCAGTCTTGAGCGTGATCAGGTGCTTGCCCTTGCCCTGGTAGAAATGCGCCGCGCCCTTGATGGCCAGGTTGATGGACTCGGTGGCACCGCTGGTCCAGACAATCTCACGGGGATCCGAGCCGATCAGGTCTGCTACCTGGCCGCGGGCCTTCTCGATGGCCTCCTCGGCTTCCCAACCCCAGGCATGACTGCGCGATGCGGCGTTGCCGAAATGCTCACGCAGCCAAGGAATCATGGCGTCCACCACGCGAGGGTCCACGGGGGTGGTCGCGCCATAGTCGAGATAGATGGGGAAATGCGGGGTCATGTCCATGACTGGCTCTTATCAAGGTTCAGGCTGGCAAAAAAACGGGAAGGCGATGAACTCCGGTGAATCCATCCAGGCGGACAACACCGCGCCACACAGCCATGCGCGGCGGTGCCCTGCCCTCAGGGTGTCAAAAGTCGATCAGGACTTGGCGAAGGCGTTGCCCAGCGCGAATACCGAGTTCGGGGCATTCACACGGATGGGCTTGACCACGGGAGCCGTGGAAATCGCGCGACGCACCACGGGCTTGTCCTCGATCTGGATGCCCTTGGCCAGTTGTTCGTCCACAAGCTTTTGCAGCGTCACGGAATCGAGGAACTCGACCATGCGCTGGTTCAGTGCGGCCCACAGCTCATGCGTCATGCAGCGGCCGGCTTCGCCCAGGCAATTTTCCTTGCCGCCACACTGGGTGGCGTCAATGGGTTCGTCCACGGAGACGATGATGTCGGCCACGGTGATGTCGCCAGCCTTGCGGGCGAGCGTGTAGCCGCCGCCGGGTCCACGGGTGGACTCGACGAGTTCATGGCGGCGCAGCTTGCCGAACAGCTGTTCCAGATACGACAGGGAAATCTGTTGCCGCTGGCTGATGGCTGCCAGCGTGACAGGGCCATTGTTCTGGCGCAGGGCCAGATCGATCATGGCAGTGACCGCAAAACGGCCTTTGGTGGTGAGACGCATTACGAGCTCCTTCAGTCAGGCTTGTACGTTACAGAAACACCCGCTCCAGCGATTTGACTGGAGTTGGGCACAGTCTCCGCCCTTACTCCGTCCTGTTCAAAAGGTTCAGAGCCCTTCTTTTCATCGAAGTTTTTGTTGTTGTTGAGTGTTGACCCTTAGTGTACCACATTCCCCATCAATTTTGTCGGGTAACAGGAGCTAACGGGCTTCAGACCAGGCGCCGCCTCAGGAAACCTGCACGGATGAGCCCCCGAACAGTTGCTCCTTGAGCAGCGCCAGCTGATCGCGCACCCGCGCAGCCTGTTCGAACTCCAGGCTGCGCGCATGTTCGAGCATCTGCTTCTCCAGACGCTTGATTTCCTTGGCCACATCTTTTTCGGACATGTCCTCGACACGCGCTCTTTCGAGTTGATTGGCCTGCAGGCGTTCCGCTTCCTTGCCACTTTTTTCGCTGTAGACACCATCAATCAGGTCTTTCACCCGCTTGACAATCTGCTTGGGTTCGATTCCGTTTTCCTCGTTGAAGCTTATTTGCTTGGCACGGCGGCGCTCGGTCTCGCCAATGGCCTTCTTCATGGACTCAGTGACACGGTCCGCATACAGGATGGCCTTGCCATGCAGGTTGCGCGCGGCGCGGCCGATGGTCTGGATGAGACTGCGTTCGGCGCGAAGAAAACCTTCCTTGTCGGCATCGAGGATGGCGACGAGCGAGACTTCGGGGATGTCCAGCCCCTCGCGCAGCAGGTTGATGCCCACGAGCACGTCAAAGACACCCAGGCGCAGGTCACGAATGATCTCCACACGCTCCACCGTTTCCACGTCGGAGTGCAGATAGCGCACCTTGACGCCGTTTTCACTCAGATAGTCGGTGAGTTGCTCGGCCATGCGCTTTGTCAGCGTGGTGATGAGAACGCGCTCCGTGCGTTCGACGCGCAGGCGGATTTCCTGCAGCACGTCGTCCACCTGATTGGTGGCCGGGCGTACTTCGATTTCAGGATCGATGAGACCTGTGGGGCGAACGACCTGGTCCACGACCTGGCCCGAGTGGGTCTTCTCGTAGTCTGCCGGCGTGGCGGAGACAAAGATGACCTGGCGCATGCGCTGCTCGAATTCCTCGAATTTGAGCGGCCGGTTGTCCAGCGCCGAAGGCAACCGAAAGCCGTACTCCACCAGCGTGGTCTTGCGCGAGCGGTCGCCGCTGTACATGGCGTTGAGCTGGCCGATCATCTGGTGACTCTCGTCCAGGAACATGAGGGCGTCGCCGGGCAGGTAGTCGGTCAGGGTGCTGGGCGGCTCGCCGGGTGCGGCGCCTGAGAGGTGGCGGGTGTAGTTCTCGATGCCCTTGCAGTGACCGACCTCGGTGAGCATCTCCAGATCGAAGCGCGTGCGCTGCTCCAGGCGCTGGGCCTCGACCAGCTTGCCGTCTCCCACCAGTTGCTTGAGCCGCTCGGCCAGCTCCAGCTTGATGGTTTCCACGGCGGCCAGCACCTTGTCGCGCGGCGTGACGTAGTGGCTGCTGGGGTAGACCGTGAAGCGCGGAATGCTCTGGCGCACGCGACCCGTCAGCGGATCGAACAGCTGCAGGCTTTCGACCTCGTCGTCGAACAGTTCGATGCGGATGGCCAGCTCGGAATGCTCGGCGGGGAAGACGTCGATGGTGTCGCCGCGCACGCGGAACTTGCCCCGGCTGAAGTCCTGGTCGTTGCGCTGGTACTGCATGCGGATCAGTTGCGCAATGACGTCGCGCTGGTTGATGCGGTCGCCGGTGCGCAGCGTCATGATCATGCGGTGGTAGCTTTCGGGCTCGCCGATGCCGTAGATGGCCGAGACCGTGGCGACGATGACCACGTCGCGCCGCTCCATCAGGCTTTTGGTGCATGACAGCCGCATCTGCTCGATGTGCTCGTTGATGGCGCTGTCCTTTTCGATGAACAGGTCGCGCTGGGGCACATAGGCCTCGGGCTGGTAGTAGTCGTAGTAGCTGACGAAGTATTCGACGGAGTTCTTGGGAAAGAACTCGCGGAATTCGCTGTACAGCTGCGCTGCCAGCGTCTTATTGGGCGCAAAGACAATGGCCGGGCGACCCATGCGGGCGATCACGTTGGCCATGGTGAAGGTCTTGCCAGAGCCCGTCACGCCCAGCAGGGTCTGGAAGGATTCGCCGTCCTGGATGCCTTCGACCAGCTTTTCAATGGCTGCGGGCTGATCGCCGGCCGGCGGATAGGGCTGGAACAGCTCGAAGGGGGAGTCCGCGAAATGCACGAACTGGCCGGAGGCCCCAGGTGCTGGAGAGGAATCAGAGACTTCGTGCATGACGTGGGTTCGCAAAAGTGAGTATCGGCCGGCGAGATCGCTAGAATTCATGGGTTAACCCGAAAGCCTACCGTAGCTTGGGGCTAGCCGCGTTTTTTCCACCTCCCAAGACATCCCAAGGACGCTTCATGTCTCTGTTTACCGCCGTCGAAATGGCCCCCCGCGACCCCATCCTGGGTCTGAACGAGCAGTTCGCTGCCGACACCAACCCCAGCAAGGTGAATCTGGGCGTGGGCGTGTACTTCGACGACAACGGCAAGTTGCCCCTGCTCGAATGCGTGCAGGCCGCCGAGAAGGCGATGATGGACAAGCCCACGGCCCGCGGCTACCTGCCCATCGACGGCATCGCTGCCTATGATGCCGCAGTCAAGGGCCTGGTGTTCGGCGCCGAGTCCGACGTCGTCAAGTCCGGCCGCGTGTCCACGGTGCAGGCCATCGGCGGCACCGGCGGCCTGAAGATCGGCGCCGACTTCCTCAAGAAGATCAGCCCCACCGCCAAGGTGCTGATCTCCGACCCGAGCTGGGAAAACCACAAGGCCATCTTCACCAATGCAGGCTTCGAAGTGGGCACCTATGCCTACTACGACGCGGTCAACCGCAAGGTGAACTTCGAAGGCATGCTGGCCGACCTGAACGCGGCCGCCGCCGGCACCATCGTGGTGCTGCACGCCTGCTGCCACAACCCGACCGGCTATGACATCACGGCCGAGCAGTGGGACCAGGTGATCGCCGCCGTCAAGGCCAAGGGTCTGGTGGCCTTCCTCGACATGGCCTACCAGGGCTTTGGCCACGGCATTGCCGAAGACGGCGCCGTGATCGGCAAGTTCGTGGCCGCCGGCCTGAACATTTTCGTCTCGACCTCGTTCTCCAAGAGCTTCAGCCTGTACGGCGAGCGCGTGGGCGCGCTGTCGGTGGTGGCCAACGACAAGGAAGAAGCGGCCCGCGTGCTGAGCCAGCTCAAGATCGTCATCCGCACCAACTACTCCAACCCGCCCACCCATGGTGGCGCCGTGGTGGCAGCCGTGCTGAACAACCCCGAGTTGCGCGCACTGTGGGAAAAGGAACTGGGCGAGATGCGCGTGCGCATCAAGGCCATGCGCCAGAAGCTGGTTGATGGCCTGAAGGCTGCCGGTGTCCAGCAGGACATGGGCTTCATCACCACCCAGATCGGCATGTTCAGCTACTCCGGCCTGAGCAAGGACCAGATGGTGCGCCTGCGCACCGAGTTCGGCGTCTACGGCACGGATACGGGCCGCATGTGCGTGGCCGCGCTCAACAGCAAGAACATCGACTACGTCTGCCAGTCGATCGCCAAGGTGGTCTGACCCCCACCCCGGCTGCCCGGCCATGCGCCGGGTTTGCAGACATGCCGCCAACGGTGCATTGCCCTGGCGGCATTTTCTTTTTCCGGGCGGCTTTTGCATCCTCACCGTCCGGTATGCGCCAGGCCCTTGGAGGCATGGGTGCGATCATGCGGGCAGTTGAAACACCGAATGCACACTGAGACGCTCGATACCCATGCCCGATCACGCGCCCCTTGACGCTATTGCGCTACCCGCGTCCCTCCCATCTTCCCCCATCAACGGGCTGCCGTTGTCGGGCGTGCGCATCCTGAGTCTGGCCCTGAATCTGCCCGGCCCCGCCGCCCTGATGCGCTGTGCCGCCATGGGCGCGCAGTGCAGCAAGCTGGAGCCTCCGTCTGCACAGCCCGCTGCGGCCGGTGCAGCCGGTGTGGCCGGTGCAGACCCGATGGCGCACTACAGCCCGCAAGCCTATGCCGACATGCACCAGGGCGTTGCGGTCTGGCAGGCACAGCTCAAGAGCGAGGAAGGACAGGCGGCGCTGCACGATGCGTTGGATGCGGCCGATATCCTGCTCACCTCGTTCCGCCCCGCCGCACTGGCCAAGCTGGGGCTGGACTGGGCGTCGCTGCAGCAGCGCCATCCGCAGCTGTCGCTGGTGCGCATCGTCGGCAGCGCGGGAACCCTGGCCGATGTGCCAGGACATGACCTGACCTACCAGGCCGAGGCGGGGCTGGTACAGGGCGGCGCCATGCCACCCAGCCTGTTTGCCGACATGGCCGGTGCGCTGATGGCCAGCGAAGCCGTGCTCAAGGCCTGGCTGCTGCGCCAGCGCAGCGGCCACGGCAGTCTCCAGGAAACAGGCCTGGCCCAGGCCGCGCAGTGGCTGGCTTTGCCCTGGCATTGGGGCCTGACCCGACCCGATGGCGATGTGGGCGGCGCGCACGCAGGCTATCGCATCTACGCCTGCGCCGATGGATCGGTGGCCGTGGCGGCCCTGGAGCCGCATTTCGCGGCCCGCCTGTGCGCCGTGGCGTCGGTGAATGGCGATGGCAGCATCGCCAGCATGCGCAGCCCCGCCATGCATGCAGCCCTGCAAGCCTTCCTGGCCCCCTTGTCCTGCGCCGAGCTGGCAGACCTGGCCGAGCAGCACGATCTGCCCCTGCACCCTCTTCCCGGCCAACCCCAGGCACGGCCTCGCTTGTAGGCGGACACCTAAAAGCACCACCTGCCCGCAACCTACAAGCCGCGCAGGTCATGGCTGGCAGCAGCATGCGGGCACGCTGCGGCCAATGACCCTCTTTACCGTAATAGCCCGCTCCTCTTAAATCGGAGTTGCGCATACAACCGGACAACCCGAACACATCTGGAAACACCCATAATCGGCTTATCTGGAGGCAGCCCCATGGTTCGAGAACATCCATCAACCGCCCGGATATCCGGGACGCGTCAGCCACCCAGCCATTCGGCGCCAGTTCTGCAGCGCATTGGCGCCAGCGCCTGAGCCGCCCACACGGCCAACCCTCCCCTGCTCCGCCCATGCAAAGCCAGCCCCCAGCCCATGTGCCGGTACTGCAGCTGGTGCAGCGCATCTGGCCCCTGGTGCTGGTGGTCGTGGTGCTGGTGGTCATGGCCAGCGGCAGCCTCTACCTTGTGTCTGCGGTGCGCGCCTTCGTGGCCGGGGAAAGCCTGTGGTCCAAGGCACAGAAGGACGCCATCTACGCCCTGAGCCGCTATGTGGACAGCGGCTCGGCGCGCGACATGGCGCGCTTCGAGCAGGCCATGGCCATTCCCGCGGGCGACTGGCAGGCGCGCATGGCGCTGGACGATGTGCCAGCCAGGGTCAAGGATGCGCGTGCCGGCATTCTTCTGGGAGGCAACCACCCTGACGATGCCGAGGCGCTGATCTGGCTCATGCAGACCTTCCGCCATGTCGAGCTTCTGGAAGAGCCTTATCGCTACTGGAAACAAGGCGATCAGTATCTGCAGCAGCTCGACAGGCTGGCCCAGGAGATAGAGCAGCGCCACGCAGTGGGCAGCGTCAGCGCCGAGGACGCCATCACCTGGAAGCGCGAGATCGAGCAGATCAACGCCGGCGTCACACCGGCCACCCAGCAGTTCAGCGCCTCGCTGGGCCGCAGTTCACGGCAGATGGTGATGTGGCTGCAGGGCATCCATCTGGTGCTGGGTGTGGCGCTGATCCTGGTGGCGCTCTGGCATACGCGGCGCATGCTGCAGCAGCGCCAGCAGGTGCAAAACGACCTGCTGACGGAAAAGGAAAGGGCCCAGACCACGCTGGCCTCGCTGGGCGACGCCGTGATCACCACGGACGCCCAGGGCGTGGTGGACTATGCCAACCCCGCCGCGCTGGGCCTGCTGGGCAGCAACGAGCAGCAGATCAAGGGCCAGCACCTGGCCAAGGGCCTGCATTTCAACAGCATTGACGCCACCCAGACCGCGGAAAGCCTGCTGGCCCATTTGCTGTCGGGCCAGCAATTGCGCGAGGAGCACACGCGCTGGCTGCGGCGCCATGACCGCAGCATCGTGCCGGTCAAGCTCATGGGGTCGGCCATCAGCGGCGGTGGGGAGCGCCCGGCCGGTGCGGTGATCGTGCTCAGGGATGTCTCGCGCGAGCAGCAGTATCTGGACCAGCTGTCTTGGCATGCCAGCCACGACGGGCTGACCGGGCTGGAGAACCGCGTCGAGTTCGAGCGCCGGCTGCAGCGCCTGCTCAACCAGGGCCAGCACAGGCTGCGGCCCTCGGCCGTGCTGTACATGGACCTGGACCAGTTCAAGCTCATCAACGAGACCTGCGGCCACCCGGCGGGCGATGAGATGCTGTGCGAGGTCAGCCGCCTGCTGCTGCACAACCTGCGCGAGACCGACACCCTCGCGCGGCTGGGCGGAGATGAATTCGGCGTTCTTCTGGAGAACTGCCCGCCCGAGCCCGCCCTGCGCATTGCCGAGAAGCTGCGCCAGGCGACCGAGGCCCTGCACGTGCACTGGGGCAAGCAGGTGCTGCGCACGGGGCTTAGCATCGGCCTGGTGCACATCGGCGGCGAGGTCCAGTCGGCCCAGGACCTGCTGCGCATGGCCGACATGGCCTGCTACCGCGCCAAGGAGCGTGGCCGCAACCGCATCTACGTCTACCGCAGCGACGATGGCGAGTACACCCGCCACGTCAGCGAGATGGAATGGGTGACACGCATACGTATGGCACTGGAGCAGGAGCGCTTTTGCCTGTACGCCCAAAGCATTGCACCACTGCAGCCCGACGGTCAGCGGGGACTTCATTTCGAGGTGCTGCTGCGGCTGCGCGACGAGCAGGGCCAGATCATCTCGCCAGCCACCTTCATTCCCGCGGCCGAGCGCTACGGCATCATGCCCACGGTGGACCGCTGGGTGATCGCCAGAACGCTGGCCACGCTGGCCCAGCATCCGGCCGCACTGCGCCACATCGACACCTGCGCCATCAACCTGTCAGGCCCCAGCCTGGATGACGACGGGCTACTGGACTTCGTGCAGAAACAGTTGAGCACACACGGCATTGCGCCGCAGTTGCTGTGCTTCGAGATCACGGAGACCAGCGCCATCGCCAGCCTGTCCAGTGCCACCAGGCTGATCCAGGCCCTGCGCACCCTGGGCTGCCGCTTTGCGCTGGACGACTTTGGCGTGGGCATGTCCTCGCTGACCTATCTGAAGCAGCTGCCCGTGGACTATCTGAAGATCGACGGCGGCTTTGTGCGCGACATGCTCCAGGACCCCAGCAACCACGCCATGGTGGAGATGATCAACCGCATAGGCCACATCCTGGGCAAGCGCACCGTGGCCGAGTATGTGGAAACCCGCGAGATCGCCCAGGCCCTTCAGGCCGTGGGCGTGGACTATGCACAGGGTTTTGCTCTGGCACGGCCCGTGCCGCTGGACACGCATTACTTTGAAAGCGGCGCCCAGGCCGCCCGCCGCGAATGGCAGGGCACGCTAGCGCCGGCCGCCAGCTAGAGGCAAAGGCGCGTCAGCGCGGCTTGCGACCGCCCGGCGCCGCCTTGCGGCCCGAACCGGCAGCGCCCGCAGAACGGGAAGGACCACCCACACCGGGGCGCGGCGGCAGGCCCGTGTGCTGGGTCAGCATGCGGCCCGGCTGGGGCTGGCTGGAACGGAAACGCACATCGCCCGCAGGCTCGCGCGACTCTGCCAGCACCTTGCCCGGCCCGGCATTCTTGCCGCCGGCCTTGTTGAGGGCGTAGGCCTTGCCTTGCTGGGATACCACGGCACGTGCGGCCACGCCCGTGCCCTGCGTGCTGTTCTTGCGGCGCGCGCTCTGGTAGCCGCCATCGACCAGGGGCTGGAAGGTGGGGATCAGGTGCTGCTTGCCGTTGCCGATGAGGTCGGCACGGCCCATGGCCTTCAAGGCCTCGCGCAGCAGCGGCCAGTTGTTCGGGTCGTGGTAGCGCAGAAACGCCTTGTGCAGGCGTCGGCGCTTTTCACCGCGCACGATGTCCACCGACTCCTCGTTCACGTCGCGCATCTCGCGGCGCACCTTGGTCAGCGTGTTGCGGCCCGAGTGGTACATGGCCGTGGCCGTGGCCATGGGGCTGGGATAGAAGGTCTGCACCTGGTCGGCGCGGAATCCGTTCTTCTTCAGCCAGATGGCGAGGTTCATCATGTCCTCGTCGCTGGTGCCCGGGTGGGCCGCGATGAAGTACGGAATCAGGTACTGCTTCTTGCCCGCTTCCTCGCTGAACTGCTCGAACATCTGCTTGAAGCGGTCATAGCTGCCGATGCCCGGCTTCATCATCTTGGTCAGCGGCCCGGACTCGGTGTGCTCGGGCGCAATCTTCAGGTAGCCGCCCACATGGTGCTGCACCAGCTCCTTGACGTACTCGGGCGACTTCACGGCCAGGTCGTAGCGCAGGCCCGAGCCGATCAGGATCTTCTTGATGCCCGGCAGATTGCGCGCGCGGCGGTAGATCTTGACCAGCGGGGCGTGGTCGGTGTGCAGGTTCTGGCAGATGCCGGGGAACACGCAGCTGGGCTTGCGGCAGGCGGCCTCGATCTCGGGGCTCTTGCAGCCCAGGCGGTACATGTTGGCCGTGGGGCCGCCCAGGTCGGAGATGGTGCCGGTGAAGCCCTTGACCTTGTCGCGGATGTCCTCGACCTCCTGGATGATGGACTCCTCGGAACGGCTCTGGATGATGCGGCCCTCATGCTCGGTGATGGAGCAGAAGGTGCAGCCGCCGAAGCAGCCGCGCATGATGTTGACCGAGGTGCGGATCATCTCCCAGGCCGGGATCTTGGTCTCGCCTTCATGGCTGCCGCTGGCGTCGGCATAGCTGGGATGGGGGCTGCGCGCATAGGGCAGGCCGAAGACCCAGTCCATCTCGGCCGTGGTCAGCGGAATGGGGGGCGGGTTCAGCCACACATCGCGCGCGGTCACGCCCTCGCCGTGGGCCTGGACCAGGGCACGGGCGTTGCCGGGGTTGGTCTCCAGGTGCAGCACGCGATTGGCGTGTGCGTAGAGGATGGGATCGGCCTTGACCTGCTCGTAGCTGGGCAGGCGCAGCACGGTCTTGTCGCGCGGCGGCTGCTTGCCCTTGCCGCGCAGCGACGGGTTGGGTACGAACTGGATGGTCTGAACGGCGGCGACCGAGGCACCGTCCGGCTTCGCGGCGGCATCACCCTCTTCCTTGGAGCAGGTCTGGCCCTGGGCCTCGGCCTGCTCGCTGGTGGTCATGTAGGGGTTGATGTGGGGCTCGACCACGCCGGGCTCGTCCACCACGGAGGAGTCCAGCTCGAACCAGCCCGCCTCCGACTCGCGGCGGAAGAAGGCCGTGCCGCGCACATCGGTAATGCTTTCCACGGGCTCGCGCGCGGCCAGGCGGTGGGCCACCTCGACCAGGGCGCGTTCGGCGTTGCCGTACAGCAGGATGTCGCACTTGCTGTCCACCACGATGGAGCGGCGCACCTTGTCGCTCCAGTAGTCGTAGTGGGCGATGCGGCGCAGGCTGCCCTCGATGCCGCCGAGCACGATGGGCACGTCCTTGTATGCCTCACGGCAGCGCTGGCTGTAGACAATCGCCGCGCGGTCAGGGCGCTTGCCACCCACGTCGCCCGGCGTGTAGGCATCGTCGGAACGGATCTTGCGATCGGCCGTGTAGCGGTTGATCATCGAATCCATGTTGCCCGCCGTCACGCCCCAGAACAGGTTGGGACGGCCCAGGGCCTTGAAGGCCTCGGCGCTCTGCCAGTCGGGCTGGGCGATGATGCCCACGCGAAAGCCCTGCGCCTCCAGCACCCGGCCGATCACCGACATGCCGAAGCTGGGGTGATCCACATAGGCATCGCCCGTCACCAGGATCACGTCGCAACTGTCCCAGCCAAGCTGGTCCATCTCGGCCCGGCTCATCGGCAGGAACGGGGCCGTGCCGAAGCGCTTGGCCCAGTACGGTCGGTAGCTGGTCAGCGGCTTGGCAGCGCGATGGAAAAAGGAAACGTCAACGGGGGCGTTCATGATGGGCGGTTCGGCTTCTGGGAGCCTGTGCGGAAGGAACCGGCCAGTGTACGTTTCGGCACTCAACCCTGCTGGCTAAGGGTCTTGCTCCAGCCCCCTGATACGGCCTTCCTGCTGCTGCCAGCCCGACCTCTTTGCGGCCTCCTGCGCCAGATAGGCCTTGGGCGTATGCCCGGACCAGCGGCGGAAGGCCCGCGCAAACACCTTGGGAGAGTCGTAGCCCGCGTTCTCTGCGATGCGGGCCGATGACAGCCCGCCGGCCTCCATCTGCTGGGCGGCCAGCGCCATGCGGTGCGCCGTCAGGTAGCCGATGGGGGTGGCGCCCACCAGCTGCTTGAAGCGCATGCTGAAGCGGGTGCGCGACATGCCGGCCTCGGCCGCCAGCGTCTCCACGCTCCAGCTGCGCTGCGGCTCCCGGTGCATGCAGACGATGGCGCGGGCAATGCAGGCATCGCCCAGGCCCCGCAGCCAGCCTTCACCCACGGCGGCCTCGCGCGCCAGATGCTCGCGCAGGATGTTGACCAGCAGCAACTCGCCCATGCGCGCGGCCGACAGGCGCCAGCCCGGACGCCGCGCCAGCGTCTCCAGAGTGAGCGACTGCATGGTGGCGGCCAGGCAATCGGCCAGCGGCAGATCGCTTGCGCGGATATGGATCAGCGGCGGCAGGATGCGGAACACCGAATGCCGGCAATAGGCTGAAAACCACAGCAGGGCCGAAAACATGTCGGTCGCCTCGCCCCCGCCGCCATGGCTGAAGACCAGCGGATTTTCGTCCTGCGGGCCTTCGGCATGGCGGGAGATCAGCCGCGAGAACAGCTCGCAGGCCGTGCCCAGGTCCGAGGCCACCACATGTGCCGCGCCCATGGGCAGCATGATCAGGTCGCCCGGCTCGACCCGCAGCGGCTGCATGCCCTCCACCTGTATCCAGTAAGGCGCGCCGCGCGCCATGCGGATCATGGCGCCCGTGACGCCCGTGGACTTCAGGCTCCACGGCGCGGTCAGCGCAAAACGCGCCGTCACGGCGCGCTCTGACCGGCAAATATCGAGAACTTCGCTCAGCACATCCATGGGGTCGTGGCATCCTTGATTCCGGGCCGATGTTAGCCAGCGCCGGCCACGCAACCACCCGGCAGGGCTAGCGGTTTACCCTAGGCTGAAGATCCTGCCGCGCCGCCTGCACCAGCTCGGAGAACTGCTGGGCGCTGCCCAGCCGCTCGGCCGCCAGCAGCGCCAGCTTGACCAGAAACAGCTCGGACTGCTGCGGGCCTGCCGCGTCAATGGCCGTGGCCAGTTGGTCGTAGACGGCCTCCAGACCGGCGATATCCAGGGTGCCGGGCGATTCAAGCGTGTCGGGCGATGTGTGTGCTTGGCTCATGCCTGGGCTCCTTGCGTGCAGGTGGCGTTGTCGAGTGCGGATTGCAGGCGCCGCGCATCCAGCGCCAGCCAGCGTGCGCAGACATGCTGGTCGGGCCGCAGCAGGTAGGCGGCGCCAGAAGGTGGATCGGCAGGCACGCCATGGCGTTCGCGGCAGCGGCCCTGACTATCGGAAAGGGTCAGGTCAGCGCCCTGAACTGGCTGCGGCTCCGCCTGGCTGGAGATGGCCACGATGCGCAGGCCCACGCCGCGGCCGCGCACCACGCGGGCAACCTCGCTCAAAGCGGGTGGCACGGCCGAGCCATCGGTGAAATACAGCAGGTCGAAGCCGCCGCCCAGGTGATCCAGCAGATAGTCGTCCGGCGCCAGGCACACGTTCTGCGGCGGCGCGCCATGGGCGGGGCCGCCCTTGAACAAATGGTTGTCGTCGTCCCTGCTGTTGAGAGGCGAGCGGGCGTACTCATGGGGGCGAGATGTACGCCAGTGGTACAGCGGGCGCACGAAGGCCTGGGTGAGCGACAGCGACAGCACGGCATCGCGCAGCAGCCGGAAGCCGCGGGAAGGCGGCGCCATGAAGCGCGTGCTCTTGCCGGCCTCTTCGACAATCTCGCGCGCAGCGCCCACGCGCTCGCTGCTGTAGCTGTCCAGCAAGCGGGCCGGCGCCACGCCCCGCGCCACCAGGGCCAGACGCCAGGCCAGGGCCTGCGCATCCTGAAAACCCGTGTTGGCGCCGCGCACGCCGAAGATGGGCAGCATGTGGGCCGCATCGCCCGCGAAGATCACGCGGCCGTGCACATAGTCCGGCAAGGTCAGCGCGCGGGCCGAGTAGACCGAACTCCAGTCCATTTCCCAGGGCGTGCCGCCAAAGCCGATCATCTCCAGTTGCGCGTCGATGCGCGCCTTGAGCGATTCGGGCTGCAGTGCCTGCCGCGGATCTTCGCCTGCTGGCAACTGGTAGTCCACGCGCCAGATGCCGTGCGGCTCGCGGTGCATGAGGATGGTGTTGCCGGGATTCCACACCGGATCGAAGAAGGCCAGGCGCTCGGTGGGCAGCGGCAGGTCGATGCGGATGTCGGCAATCACGAAGCGGCCTTCGTATGACGCCCCTTCCATGACCAGGCCCATGGCCGTGCGTATGCCCGAGCGTGCGCCATCGGCTGCGACCAGCCAGTCGGCTTCCAGCGCATACGGCCCCTCGGGCGTGTCCACCTGCAGCCGCGCTTTTGCAGCGGCGCCTTCGCCAAACTGCTCCACCCGCTCCACGCGGTTGCCCCAACGCAACTCGATCAGCGGATGGGCCAGCACGGCATCGACCAGGTACTCCTCCAGGTACTGCTGCTGCAGGTTGATCATGGGGAAGAAGCGGTCGTCCTCGCTGTGCGGTGCTTCCATGCGAAACACGCGCTGGCCCCGGTAGAAGGAGTTGCCAAAGCGCCATGGCAGCCCGCTGTCGCTGACCCGCCCGGCCACGCCCACCTGCTGGAGGATCTCCATGGAGCGGCGCGTGAAGACGATGGCGCGGCTGCCTTCGGATACCTGCAGCTCGGACTCCAGCAGCACGCATCGCTGCCCGTGGCGCGCCAGCTCCAGTGCCGTGGTCAGGCCTACCGGCCCCGTTCCGACGATGACGACGGGGTGCCGCTGCATCCCCGGATGCTCCGATGGCAGCCAGGGCCGATGCACCTGGTAGCGGTAGTAGATGGACTGCCTGGGCTGGGCATGGGGCTGGTGCATGGGGGTCTCCGTCGTGCGTCTTGTTCAGGGCGCAGTGTAGGCAGCACCGGCCATGGCGATGTCCCCAGATGGGGACAGACTGCGGCGCCCACCTCGGGGGTTCAGGACAGCGCTTCGGGCGCCATCAACAAGGCAAACAGCTCACGCTGCCCCTGCACGCCCAGTTTGGCGCAGACCCGCTTGAGATAGGTTCGCGCGCTGGACACGGTGATGCCCAGGCGCTGCGCCAGCCGCTCGGCATCAAGCCCCTCGATCACGCAGCGCACCACGTCCAGATCCCGCTGCGTGAGATGGGCAAAGCGCCCGGCCAGGCGCGCCAGCACCAGCCCCGCCAGATCGTCCTGCAGCGCCTGGCCCGCATAGTGCAGGCGCATGGCCTGCATGACCAGGGGCGCAAAGGCTTCGATGCGTGCGATGGACTGCGCATCAAGGCAGCCGTGCTCCTCGCCCCGGTACAGGTTCACTGCCAGCCACCGTGCGCCAGGCAGCAGGGTCAGCAGCGAGAGCCGCTCCACCAGGCGCGGCAACTCATAGCAGACATGTCGGTACTCGGGATGGCTGACATCGCAGGGGCGCTGGCGGTGCAGCCAGACGCGCGCGGGAGCCTGGGGGTCGCGCTGCTGCCGCGCCAGTTCGGCCTGCATCACGCGCTGTGCGCCGTCGAGCGGATAGAAGCGCTCGCTGTAGTCCTGCGAAATCATGGGCAGCGCCCCCGTGCGTGCCCGGTCGCCAAAACCCACGATGCGCGGACGTGATCGGCCCTGGAACGAGAAGATGGTGCACTGCGCCAGCGGCACGTGCCGGCCCAGCAAATGCAGCAACTGCCCGGCCACCTCGTCGCTGCTGGCGCTGGAGCGGCCCACCTGCTCCAGCAGCGCCGTCACATCGCCAAGGGGCACGGGCAGGCTGGCGTCGCTGGCGGAGGCAGGCGCCAGCAGCCAATGGCTGCGCCCTGTGTCAGTGCTCATGGTTCCTGCAGGAATGCAAAAAGGCCGGCGCTTCGCGCAGCCGGCCTGGGTGGGTAGGTACGTGGAAATTGGAAATGATAAATCCAGCGCAGCGAGGCAAGAGCCTGCTGCGCCTGGTTCGCGGTCTGTCCGCTTGAGGGTCACCGCCTGTCGGCGGGCCGCTGCACGGTCCAGCCGGACCTGACAGTACTGATGCCGCTGCAGGCCCTTGGCCAGGCGGCACCTGCCATCACCATTCGCCGACGTTGCGGATGCGCTGGTCCAGATCCAGAGGAATGCCGCCGCCAGCGGCTTCATGGTCCTGACCAGCTTGCTCCAGCGCCATGGGCGGGGGACTGAAATGATCGCGGCCAAAGGTGTGTTCGGTGAGAACGGGATCGCGGGAAGGTGGGGTGTTCATGGTTGCGCCTCCTTGACAGAAAGCTTACTGCGAATCTTTCACGATTTCTGTAGGACAAACCTGGATGCAACCCTCTGAAGCTGAAATAACACAAGGTACGCATGCTCACAAATGTGTAGCGCTTCGTAATAAAGGCGTAATGAATCCATGCGCCAAACCCCTGGCCAGGGACGATCGGGTAAGCTTGCCGCCCTCCATGCCACAGACACTCCGCGCGCCTGCGCACAGCGAACTCCTCATCAAGAAAAGCCGTTTCATCGGTTGCGTGCAGCCGATGGCCGACCGCGCCAGCGCCCAGGCGGTGGTCGATGCGCTATGGCGCGAGCACCCCGGCGCCGCCCATGTCTGCTGGGCTCTGCTGGCAGGCGGCCAGTCGGCAGCCGTCGATGACGGCGAGCCCAGCGGCACGGCAGGCCGCCCCATGCTGGACGTGCTGCGCCACCAGGACCTGGAAGGCGTGCTGGCCACCGTGGTGCGCTACTTCGGCGGCGTCAAGCTGGGCGCAGGTGGCCTGGTGCGCGCCTACACCGATGCCGTGGCCCAGGCCCTGCTGACCGCCGAGAAAGTGACACTGCAGCGCATGCAATCACTGCGCTGCGCCGTGCCCTATGCGCTGGAAGGCCTGGTACGCCGCGAGATCGATGCGGCAGGCGCCGAACTGCTCCAGGTCGAGCATGGCTCCCTGGTGCAGTTCGATCTGCGCCTGCCGCAGTCGCAGGCTGAAGGCTTTGTGAGCCGCCTCAACGAGAGCGGTCAAGGACGCGTGGGCTGGATGGAAGTCCACCACGGCGAATGAGATGCGCCGGGCTCAAGCAGTTCAACCGGCCACCAGAAACCGCTGCGCCAGCAGCACCCAATAGGCGGCGCCCACGGCGATGTTGTCGTCGTTGAAGTCATAGCCCGGGTTGTGCACCATGCAGGCGCCTTGCTCGCTTCCCTCGCCATTGCCAATCAGCAGATAGCTGCCTGGCACGCGCTGCAGCATGAAGGCAAAGTCTTCGCTGCCCGGCAAAGGTGGCGCCTGCAGCGTGACATGTTCCGGGCCCAGCAGCTCCAGCGCGATCTGGCGCGCGAAGTCAGTCTCCTTGGGCGTGTTGACCAGCACGGCATAGCCGGGCCGCCACTCGAGTTGCGCCTGCACGCCGAAGCTCTCGGCCTGCGCACTCACCAGGTCGCGAATGCGCTGCTCCAGCAGCCTGCGCACATCGGCATCCAGCGCACGCACGCTCAACTCCAGCACAGCGCTGTGGGCGATCACGTTGTTGGCCTTGCCTGCGTGGATGGCTCCCACGGTCACCACCGCCATCTGCAGCGGATCGATGTTGCGTGAGACGATGGTCTGCAAGGCCATGATGATGCTGGCGGCCGCAACGATGGGGTCGGCCGCGCGGTGCGGCATGGCACCATGCCCGCCCACCCCGGTGAGGGTGAGCGTGGCGTAGTCGGAGGACGCCATGGCTGCGCCCTCGCGCAGCGCCAGCCGCCCCTGGGGCAGGCCCGGCATGTTGTGCATGGCAAAGATGGCGTCGCAGGGATATCGCTCGAAGAGGCCGTCCTCCATCATGCGCAGGGCACCGCCGCCGCCCTCCTCCGCAGGCTGGAAGATCAGCGTCAAAGTCCCGTCAAAAGCGCCGTCATGGGCAAGATGCCGGGCCGCCGCCAGCAGCATGGCTGTATGGCCGTCGTGCCCGCAGGCATGCATCACGCCGTCATGCGTGCTGGCGTGGGCGAAGGCATTGGCCTCGGTGATGGGCAGCGCATCCATGTCGGCGCGCAGGCCCAGGCGCCGGTGGCCGCTGCCGCGCACCAGCCGCCCCACCACGCCGGTGCCGCCCAGCCCGCGCTCCACCTCGTATCCCCATTGCTCCAGTTGCTGCGCGACAAGGGCGCTGGTGCGGTGCTCCTCGAAACCCAGTTCGGGATGCCGGTGAATGTCGCGGCGCACCTCGACGAAGGCTGCGGCCGAGCCGCGCAAAGTGTCCAGAAGGGTGTTCATTTGCGGCGTCTCACTGGGGTTGCAGGCGAATGGAACGGGCAATGCTGCGATAGCGGGCGGTCTCGGCCTCATAGAACTGCGCGGCCTCGGCCAGCGACATGGGCGCTGCGGCCAGCTGCGTCTGCAGGGCCAGTTGCTCGCGCACGCCCGGGTCCTTGAGCATGGCGCCTATCGCCTGGTGCAGCCTTTGCACCACCTCCTGCGGCGTGTCCTTGCGCACCAGGAAACTGGTCCAGGTCTTGTAGGCGAAGTTTTTCAGCTCCCGGCCCTCTCGCACCGTGGGCACATTCTTGAGCAGCTCCGATCGTTGCTCCCCCAGCTGGCCCAGAATCTTGAGCCGGCCCTGCTCGGCCAGCGCGCCCATGGCAGCGCTGTAGACGAGCACAGCGAAATCGACCTGCCCGCTGCCTATGTCCTGCAGCAGCGGCGCATTGCCCTTGTAGGGCGCATGCATGAGTTGTATGCCGGCGTCCTGCTGCACCTTCTCCAGGATCAGGTGGTAGAGCGAGCCAATGCCGACGCTGCCGTACGACAGCGGCCGGCTGGCGCTTTTGCGGGCCAGTGCGATCAGCTCATCCACGTTGCCGGCCTCCAGGTCCTTGCGGGCGACAAACACCATCACGGCCTCGGCCACGGGATGGACCAGGCGGAAATCCTCCGCCTTGAGCCGCACGGCGGCATTGGCCAGCGGCGACAGGATCACTTCGTTGGGCGAGCCCTGGAAGACGTAGTGCCCGTCAGGCGGAGCGGCCAGCACTTTCTGCGCGGCCATGGCGCCGCTGACGCCGCCCAGGTTCTCCACAATGACCTGCTGGCCCAGTGCCTTGGACAGCGGCACGCTGAAGATGCGGGCAATGGCATCCGAAGGGCCGCCGGCCGGATAGGGAACCATCAGGCTCACGGGCCTGGAGGACGGGCTCTGCGCACAGGCCAGGCCCGCGCTCAGCAGCAGGCCGGCGCCCGTCAGCCAAACGCGCTGGAACAAAAATCTCATCATGTCTCCTTGGTGGATGGCTCCGGCTCGGTCGGCCGGATACGCGGCATCCTAGGAGCCGGGTCATCGAACGTCCAATGCATTGTTGGCTGCATTAGCATGAGTTTCATGCAGACTTCAGGGCGCGAAAAATCATGACGCTGGTGCAGCTCAGGCATCTCATATCGGTGGCGCAGACCGGCTCCTTCAGCCGCTCGGCCGAGGCCATGCATCTGACACAGCCGGCCCTCAGCCGCAGCGTGCGCGCGCTGGAGCAGGAGCTGGGCATACCCTTGTTCGACCGCATCGGCCGCCACAGCGAACTCACAGCCTTCGGCCGCGAGATGCTGGGACGGGCGCGCGCCCTGGTGGCCGAGGCCGACGAGCTGCGTGACAGGGGGCGCCAATTGCGCGAGGGTGCGGCCGGCACCGTGCGTGTGGGCCTGGGATCGGGCCCCGGCGCAATATTGATGACGCCGTTCCTGCAGCACATGACCGTGCACCATCCCGGCGTGCGAACCGAGGTGGCGCGCGGCAGCACCGATCTGCTGGTGCACTCGCTACGCGAGCGCCTGCTCGATGCCCTGGTCGTGGACCTGCGCGCGCTGCGGCCCGCACCCGACCTTGCGTTGGACGTCGTGCACGAAATGCGCGCCGCCTTCATGTGCCGCACCGACCATCCACTCGCCCGCCTGCAGCGGGATCTGCGCTTCGAGGATGTGCAGCGCTACCCCGTCGCCTCCACCCCGCTGAGCGACCAGGTGGCCTGGCTGCTGGTGGAGACCTATGGCGCCACGGCCCACCCGGCGCGGTTCGTCACACTGCAGTGCGAGGAGTTGCCCAGCCTTGTGGACGTTGCGCGCAACAGCGACACCGTGCTGCTGGCCGTGCGCGCCGTCGCCCCGGACCTGGCCGAATTGCCCATGGACCCGCCCATGCGCAGCACCGCCCGCTTCGGGCTGGTCACGCTGCGTCAGCGCAGCGAGGCGCCGACGCTGGCAATCCTGCGAGGGCTGATGGGGAAGTTGATGGCCGACGATGCCCCTGCGCCGGAACGGGCGCCCAGCCATGGCGGAAGGCTGGGCCGCATGGCATTGCCAGACTGATTTGATGCTGGTGATCACCCATCGAATACCCTCAATGCAAAATCGCAAGCCGGGACAATGAGTCACGTGAAATTAAATAGTTAGCACAGCCTGTTCTCAAGGCCCGATTAATGAAATTTCCCAAAGGAATACCCCAGGCAATGAGCAACTGCCAGCCCCTCACTTTTCAATAGCAAAACAGCTTCACAAATGACATATTCAACTAAACTATCATTCGCATGCAGGCTGCTATTCTCCAAATTTATTAGACCATCTTCCGAAAAATAAATATTATTCGCATGCAGCGCGGAGGAGGACATTAAAACAACAAATACCACCATAGTGAACAATGATTTTTCATATCGAAATCTCATTTCAACCCCTTTATCTCATCGTTTTTGAATTGATACTGACGACCAGGGAATGCACAGGTTCTGCACAAATGCATGCGTTGCCTGTGGGAGCCTGGAGCGAAAGCTCTCATCGGCCAGTTCGCTGTGGCAAGCCACCATTGCGATATCGCCCCTATTTCCCACAGGTGCATTCATATCGCAAGTATGCTCATACTCTTCTCGCCATCATTAGAAGTGGTAGCAATTTTTCTATATCCAAAGCCATCATGCGATAAAGCAGCTCCTTCGAGTTCGACGAATCGCCCGTTCCCCTGCCCATGATCGGAGACATCATGGAAGTCGAGCCTCCAAAAGCCTGAACTGTATTGGAGGAGGAAAAATTCTCGAATGAAATTCCGTTCGCTTGCACAGCAGGGGCCCAGAGCCCGCACACAACGATTGCCAGTGTGGTTGCAAGTCTTGGATATCGCATCTTCATGGTATTTCCTTTATGCACGTTGTGAGATGAGGCTCCGCCTTCATGGCGTGCACAGGTTCTGCACGAAGGCATGCGAGGCCAATTGCGCGACTTCGCTCCTTCCTGTCATGTAGCAGCCATCCTGGCTCAGTGCCGAGGCCGCACTGTTCTCGCCGCCTGCGAGGGTTCCCTGGTCCACGGTGCCGCCCAAGGGGGTCCAGGTGATGGCGTGCGAACTTCCGTCGGCCAGTTCGCTGTGGCCCGCCACCGTTCCGTTGTCACCGATATCCACCACACGTGCATTCATGCCGCCAGGCAGCGGAGGAATATCGCGGATGACACCGGTCTGGCTGTTCCAGTAATAGGGCATGCTGCGCCCGTCTGCCAACTGGTAGTGCCCAATCACCTCGCCGAGGATGTTGAGATCGACGCCGCTGTTTCGCGCGGGCGGTGACGATATGGACAACACCTGCGGACTGGAGGACGAGTTGAGCCAGACGACGGTGCGTCCACCTTGGGCACCGAAATCGCAGTAGCCCATGATGCGGGTATTGACGACGGTCTTTGCGCGGCAGAAGACGGCATTGAGAGGCAGGTTCAGGGCCGTGGCCATATAGCCGCCCAGAACTGCGGCAGACCAATAGACAGGACGCGGATGCCCGCTGTTGTCGGGACAGTTGCCCACGATGCCCGGCATGTTGCCGCCCACCACGAAATTGTCCACATCGGACGGCACGCAGTTGGTGCTGTTCAGGCCCAGCAGACCCGCCGGCAGCGCGCGTGCCGTGGTTTCATTGTTGCGCCACATGACAGGGCGGGCAGTGTTGCTGCCGCTCAGGCTGACGCCAGCCACATAGCCGCCCTGGTTGTATGCCGTGGGCATGCTGCGCACATCGAGCGTCAGCGGCTGCAGTGTCTGCACCGTGGCTGGCGTGGCCGCATTCCAGAACACGCCCACGGACACCGAATTACCGTCCAGGCAGCTGCCCACCACCTGGCCGCTGTTGGTGATGGCCGCCGCGTTGCAGTTGCGCCCCGGCGACAGGCGCACAAGGTCTGCCGCACTGCCCGGCGCCAGCGACACGAAGCCTGCGGACGAGCCGTCGCTCTCTGCACAGGCGCCCACGACATGGCCGCTGTTGTTGATGTCCAGGCCCACGCATTGCGGACCTGCCGACGTGCCCACGTCCTGCATGGGCAGGGCCTGCGCGGCCGGCAGTGCCAGCAACGCAAGGCACGCAACGGAAAAATTCAAATGCTTTGGCTGAAGGCGCATGAAGGGTTCTCCTGAAAAAGCAAAGAAGTCGTTCATGGAAATCGGGCGCCGAACAGGAAATCCGCATGGGGCTTGGCATATGCGTGCCGGTGCAGACGCTATTTCCGTGATCCGCATCCCGGCCCCACGATAGGCATCGCGGTATGGAGCCGTCCATCCGAGCAGCAATCAAAACAACAAAAACAATCAACAAAATCAAAAGCTTGCAAAAGAATCCCCCATCAATAATTGTCTCATCGGCATCCGGGATTCAGGCCATGCCACAGCGCAGCGCCATATGAATGGGAGCTTTCCATGGCAATCACACACTGCCTGACATCCGACAGCGCATGGCCGAATGGCGCAATTCGCCGCCGCTGGAGTCCCGCAGAACTGCTTGCACTCGAACGCTGGGCCGGCGTCCTGCCCGTGCAGATGATCTGCCGCCGGCTGAACCGCAGCGAGCGCTCCGTTCGCTGCCAGATGCACAGGCGCGGCCTGAGCACCCGGGTCCGCGAGGGCGTCGGGCTGCGGCAGGTCTGCGAGGACCTGCAGCTGTCCGCACGGACGGTGAAGGCTTTCATCCTCGATGGCCGCCTGCGCCTGCACAGCGCACAGGTGCATGGCGGGGTGGTGGCGCAGCTTCATTGGTCCCTGCGCCGCTGGCTGCAGACGGCGCAAAGCCGCTTGTGCCGTGTCAGCCATTTGAGGGTTACCGAGACATCTCTCAGGCGCTTTGCGCGGGAAGCGGATTTCGGCGCATCAGGCAGCCGCACGGACGCGGCATGGCAACACTGGGCATCCGGCTAGGCCCTGAATGTCCAGCAGCGGTTTCGGCCCTTCGCCTACGACTGCCGCGAGCGCCAGCATGCAGACTGGCACGCATGTCCCATGGCAGGCGAGGCAGTCATCTCGACCATCTGTCGGCACTTCAGTCGGCACTTCCGTCGGCACACCTTTCGGCACATCCACCGGCAGCTGAGACCTCCACGGGACCTGGTGCCACAGTCAAAGGAATCAGACAGCATGAAAAACCCACCCACCACCGCCCTCGACGTGATCATCGTCGGTGCCGGCTCGGCCGGACTGTCGGCGCTGCGCGAGGTGCGCAAGCACACGGAGCATTTCGCCATCGTCAACGACGGGCCCTGGGGAACGACCTGCGCGCGGGTGGGATGCATGCCGTCCAAGTTGCTGATCGAGGCGGCCAACGCCTTCCATGCACGCAATCACTTCGATGCCTTCGGCATACGCGGCGCGAGCGGGCTGCAGCTGGACCTGCCCGCCGTTTTGCGCCGCGTGCGCAAGCTGCGCGACGAGTTCGTGGCAAGCACGATCAAGGCCACGGAGGGCCTGGGCTGGCGGGCCATCGATGGGCGTGCCAGGCTGCTGGCAGCCAATCGGATCGAGGTCAATGGCAAGGTGCTGGCTGCGCGCAAGCTCATCCTCGCTCCGGGCTCCAGCCCCGTGGTGCCGGAGGAATGGAAGCGCTTTGGCAAGCGCATCCTGACCACCGACACCTTGTTCGAACGCAAGACGCTGGGCCCGCGCGTGGCCGTCGTCGGCCTGGGTCCGCTGGGCGTGGAGATTGCACAGGCGCTGGCGCGGCTGGGACTGGAGGTCACCGCACTGGGACGCGGCCCGAAGCTTGCCGGCCTGTCCGACCCGAATGTCACCGACGCATTGCGGCATCTGCTTGAGAAAGAGATGGTGGTGATCACCGACCATGAAGTGCAGTTGAGCAAGGGCCCGGACAGCAGCATCGTCGTGCGTGCAGGCGACACCCGCATCGTCGTGGACCATGTGGTGGCCGCCATGGGCCGGCGCCCGCAGCTCGAAGGCCTGGGCCTTGAGACACTGGGGCTTGAGCTGGACGAGCACGGGCAGCCGCCCGTGAGCCGGCAGACACTGCAGGTCGGCGAGCTGCCGCTGTTCCTCGCGGGCGATGCCAATGGCGACCGCCCCTTGTTGCACGAGGCCGTGGATGAAGGCCATATCGCGGGCACCAACGCGATGGCAGAGAACGTGGCCTGCTTCGAGCGGCGCACGCCGCTGTCCATTGTCTTCAGCTCGCCCCAGGCAGCCGTCGTGGGCCAGCCCATGAAGGCGCTGCTGGGTCAGGACTTTGTGGTGGGCCGTGTGGACTTTGCGCACCAGGGACGCGCCCGTGCTGCGCAGCGCAACGCGGGCCTGCTTCACGTCTATGCGGACCCGGCCAGCGGCCTGCTGCTGGGCGCGGAAATGTGCGCACCGGGCGGCGAGCATCTGGCCCATCTGCTGGCCCTGGCCGTGCAGCAGCAACTGACCGTGCACGAGTTGCTGCGTGCGCCCTTCTACCACCCCGTGCTGGAAGAGGGCCTGCGCACCGCCCTGCGCGACGCGGTAAGCCAGTTGCGCGAGCAGCCGCCGTCCGACCTGGGCAACTGTGCTCCCTTGCCCATGGACGATTGATCGCGCGCGGCCCAGGGCCGCACGCGGATCAAGCCCGGGGCGCGCTCTGCGGTGCGCTTCCTTCCGACAGCGTCCACCCGCCATTGCCATCGACCGCCAGCGCGTGGGTATGGAAACCCGCCAGCGTGCTGCGGTGGCCAACGCTCACCAGCATGGTCGAGCGCATCTGCTCGCGCAGCAGGGTGTACAGCGCATGCTCCAGGCCCTCGTCCATGGCCGAGGTGGATTCATCGAGAAAGACGATGGCGGGCCGGTTGAACAGCACGCGGGCAAAGGCCAGGCGCTGCTGCTCGCCAATCGACAGGATGCGGGACCAATCCTGGTTGACATCCAGCTTGTCGGCCAGATGGGCCAGGCTGACCTGGCGCAGCGCCTGCCGCAGCCGCTCGTCGTCCTGCGGCGATGCATCGGCGGGATAGGCAATGGCTGTGCGCAGGTCACCCAGCGGCAGATACGGACGCTGAGACAGGAACAGCGCCTGGTGGCCGCCCGGGCGGCCCACCGTGCCTTCGGCGTGCGGCCACAGGCCGGCAATGGACCGCAGCAAGGTGGTCTTGCCGCTGCCCGAAGGCCCCTTGATCAGCAGCGCCTGGCCGGGAATGAGCTTCAGTTGCAGGCCGCTGATCAGGTGGTGGCCATCAGGGCGGCTGACCTGCAGGCCCTCGATGTCCAGGGCGCCGGGTTGCTCTCTGTGGACGACCTGGGGCAGTTCGCGGGTCTGGGCATTGGCATCCAGAAAGCCGCACAGGCGGTCCAGCGCAGCGCGGTACTGGGCGAAGGTGTCGTAGGAGGTTCGGAAGAAGGACAGCGCATCCTGCACCTGCCCAAAGGCCTGCGAGGTCTGCATCACATCACCGAGCTTGATGGCACCGCTGAAAAAGCGCGGCGCCTGCAGCAGAAAGGGAAAGACCACGGCCACCTGGTTGACGGTGAGGTTGAAGCCGTCGAACTTCAGGCTGCGGTAGACCAGCGCCCAGACATTGGCGATCAACGCCGAGAAGCGCGTCAAAAGCGTGTTGCGCTCGATGGCCGCGCCCTGGTAGAAGGCGATGTTCTCCGCATATTCACGCACGCGCACCAGGGCGTAGCGGAAGTTGGCGGTGAGCCTCTCGTTCAGGAAGTTCAGCCGGATCAGCGGCTGGCCCAGGCGAAAGGCGATCAGCGTGGCGACGATCACATAGACGTAGACCGCAAAGACCATGGCCCGCGGAACCTCCACGCCCGCCACGGCAATGGGCGCGGACAGCCCCCAGAGAATGCCCGTGAACGCCACCAGCGAGACCACGGCGCTGACGGCGCCCAGCGCCAGGGTCAGCGAGTTCGAGACAAAGGTGTTCACATCCAGCTCGATGCGCTGATCGGGGTTGTCCACCGGCTCGTCCAGGAAGTGGCTGCGGTAGTAGGCATCGCCGCGCATCCAGTCGGTGGTCACGCGCTCGTTGAGCCAGACCCGCCAGCGGATGCGGAACGCCTGGTTCACGTAGTAGTTGAACAGCTCGCGCATCACATGGATGGTGGCCAGCACCGCGAAGATGCCCAGGAATCGCCAAAAGCCCTTCTGGTCCAATTCCTGCAGCGCGCTGTAGAAGCCGTTGTACCAAAAGGAGAACAGCACGTTCATGCGCACCGAGACCAGGGCCAGCACCAGCAGCAGCATGAACACCAGCAGCGGCCACCAGCTGTTTCTGGGGTGCAGGAACGGGCCGGCCAGCTGCCAGAACTGCCGACCCCAGCGGGTGAATCGAACCAGCAGCAGCGCCACGGCCGCGAAAGCCACGACGGTGATCACTGAGGCCGCCGCCAGCCAGACCAGGCTTTCCTGCAGCGCCTTGCTCCAATCCATGTCCATGCCGGAGATCCTCGGGTTGTGTGGGTGGAGAGAATCTACTCCTGTTCAGGCAGGCCGGCGGGCAGGCCCGGGTGCATGCCGGCAGCAAGCCATCTGCGCTTGCAATGCCCCCATCGCCGTTGCCGATGGGGCCGCTGCCAACGAGGCCGCTGCGCAGGATTAATATTCCGTGCGTGCCACCCCGAGGCAGGCACGGAGACAGGATCGGCCCGCACGGTTCCACCCCATGACAACAGCGATGCCGTCCCCGGGCCCTGCCCGGGCGGCCCAGACACAAGCCAGAACATGCCCGCATCGCCGCCCCAGGCTTCCCCGCCACACGACACCGCCGATGCGCCTGCCCAGCGCCCCGCCCCCTCCAACCTGCGCGACCTGTTCTGGTCCTTCACCTGGCTGGCCCTGCAGGGCTTTGGCGGCGTGCTGGCCGTGGTGCAGCGCGAGCTGGTCGAGAAAAAGCGCTGGCTGACCAACGACGAGTTCGTGGAGGACTGGGCCGTGGCCCAGATCATGCCCGGGCCCAATGTGGTCAACCTGTCCATCACCATTGGCGAGCGCTACTTCGGCTGGCGTGGTGCCGTGGTCGCCGTGTGCGGGATGCTGTGCTTTCCCATGCTGCTGGTGCTGACGCTGACCGTGATCTATTCGCAGCTGGTCGACCACCCCGCCATGGCCGGGGCGCTGCGCGGCATGGGCGCCGTCGCGGCCGGCCTGGTGGCGGGCATGGGGCTGAAGCTGACGAGCACGCTGAGCCGACACCCGCTGGGGCGCTGGTGCAGCGCGGCCCTGGCGCTGGCCTCGTTCATTGCCATGGCCGTGCTGCGCGTGCCGCTGGCCTGGGTGCTGCTGGTGGTCGGCGGTGCCGGCTGCGTGCTGACCTGGAGAAAGCTCGCCCCATGAACGCCGCCCACCAGATCGCCCTGAACCTGCAGCCCGCCGACTGGCTTCAGTTGCTGCTGTATTTCCTGACGCTGTCGCTGATGGCCGTGGGCGGCGCCATTGCCACGGCGCCCGACATGCACCGCTTTCTGGTCGATGGCCACGGCTGGCTCAGCGAGGCGCAGTTCAGCAGCTCCATCGCCATCGCCCAGGCGGCGCCCGGGCCCAATGTGCTGTTCATCGCCCTGCTGGGCTGGAACCTGGGCCTGAACGCGGGCGGGGGCACCGGGCCGCTGGCATGGACCTTTGGCGCGCTGGGCGTGACCATCTGCATGGTCGGCATCCTGCTGCCCAGCTCCCTGCTGGCCTGGCAGGCCTCGCGCTGGGGCCAGCGCAACAAGAACCGGCGCGGCGTGCGTGCCTTCAAGCAGGGCATGGGGCCGCTGGTCATCGGGCTGCTGCTGGCCACGGGCTGGCTGCTGGGCAGCGCCAGCGGCCGCCCCGCACAGGACTGGCGCCTGTGGCTGCTGACCCTGGCCTGCGCCCTGCTGGTGTGGCGCACGCGCATCCACCTGCTGTGGCTGCTGGGCGCGGGCGCGCTGCTGGGTGCGCTGGGCTGGATCTGAGAGGTCCTGAGGACTACCCTGGTTTTTTCGTCAAAAGGAGCCGTACATGGCGCAAGCCCCTTCCCTTCGTTCCCTGGGCCGCAGCGGCCTGCAGGTCTCGCCGCTGTGCTTTGGCGGCAATGTCTTCGGCTGGACCGTGGACGAGGCCACGTCGTTCTCGCTGCTCGACGCCTGGCTGGATGCCGGCATGAACTTCATCGACACGGCCGACGTGTACTCGCGCTGGGCGCCGGGCCATGCGGGCGGCGAGTCGGAGACCGTGATCGGCAAATGGCTCAAGCGCAGCGGACGGCGCGCCGACATCGTGCTGGCCACCAAGGTCGGCAAGGACATGGGCGAGGGCCGGTTGGGCCTGCGCCCCGAGTACATCCGCCAGGCCGTGGATGCCTCGCTGCAGCGCCTGCAGACGGACTACATCGACCTGTACCAGTCGCATGACGACGACGCCAGCGTGCCGCTGGCCGATACCCTGGGCGCCTTTGCCGACCTGATTGCCGCAGGCAAGGTGCGGGCCATCGGCGCCTCCAACCACAGCGCGCCGCGCCTGGCCGAGGCCCTGCGCACCAGCGCCGAGCTGGGCCTGCCGCGCTACGAGAGCCTGCAGCCGCTGTACAACCTGTACGACCGCGCCGTGCTGGAGCGCGATCTGGCGCCGCTGTGCGCGGCCGAGCAGGTGGGCATCATCAACTTCTATGCGCTGGCAGCGGGTTTTCTGACGGGCAAGTACCGCAGCAGCGAAGACGCAGCCAAGAGTGCGCGCGGCGGCAAGACCGTGGCCACCTACCTGAACCCGCGCGGCCTGCGCATTGTGCAGGCCCTGGACGCCGTGGCTGCGCGCCTGAACAGCCAGCCCGCGTGCGTGGCCCTGGCCTGGCAGATGCAGCGCCCGTTTGTGACCTCGCCCATCGCAAGCGCGACCTCGCTGGCCCAGTTGCAGCAACTGGTGCAGGCCACGCGCCTGCAGCTGTCGGCTCAGGACGTGGCCGAGCTCAACCAGGCCAGTCAGGAAGAAGGCGCAAGGGACTGACCTGCGCAGGCCAGGGTAGCCTGCCCGCCCTGGCCCGGGGCCTCTCAGCCCGCCAGCAGCGCGGGCAGGATCTGGGCCGATGGGCCGCGCAGGCACTGGTGCGCTGCGTCATCCAGCTCGGAAGGCGCCGGGTTGATGACGGCCACGTGCGCGCCTGCCCGGCGCGCGATTCGGGCCAACCCCGCTGCCGGATACACGGCGCCCGAGGTGCCGACCACCAGCAGCACCTCGCAGCGCTGCACGGCAGCCTCGGCGGCCTGCCATACGCCCATGGGCAGGGACTCGCCGAACCAGACCACGCCCGGGCGCACCAGGTTGCCGCAAACAGGGCACTGCGGAGGCTCGCCAGGGTTCAGCCCGGCCAGGTCGCAGCAGGCGCGGGGCCGCTCCAACCAACGGTCGCGCATCAACTCGCCATGCAGGCACAGCACGCCGGGGCTGCCCGCGCGCTGGTGCAGGCCATCCACGTTCTGCGTGACCAGGGTCATGCGGCCCGGGTGCTGCAAGGCCCATTGCGCCAGCGCATGGTGGCCTGCATTGGGCTGCACTGCCGCCACGGCCTCGCGCCGGTGCGCATACCACTGCCACACGCGCTGCGGATGGGCGCGAAAGCCCGCTTCACTGGCCATGTCCTGTGGGTTGAACTGTGCCCAGTAGCTGTTCTTGTCATCGCGGAACGTGGGCACGCCGGACTCGGCACTGACGCCTGCGCCCGTGAGCACGGCGATGTGCGCTGCATGCGCGATGCGCTCGCGCAGCTCGTGGAGCTCACCCTGGCCGGGCAGTTCGGCGGCAGCCGCAGGCAGCGAAGTGGGGGAAGGTTCGTCGGGCATCGGAGGGCGAAGGAAAAAAAGCAGGCCATTGTGCGGCAGCGCCGCCCCATGGCGCATCAAATGCCTTTTTCCACCATCTCCAGCAGGCGCAGAGCCAGCGCCCGACGCTGCACGGGTGTGGCACGGCGCAGCGGGCCGTCGATCACCAGCAAGGCCATGCCGTGAACCGCCGACCAGGCCAGGAACTCGGCCTGGGGACGGCGCTCGGGCGGCAGCACGCCGGCCTCGGCCATGCTGTCCAGCGCGTAGCCCAGCAGCTCGAACGGGTTCAGGCCCATGGCCGCCGCACGCGTGGTGTCGGGCGGCAGGTCCACGTCGTACTCGACGGAGGCAAAGGCCGTGCGGAACCAGCCGGTCTCCGTCTGGGCAAAGCCCAGGTAGCCCCGGCCCACGGCAGCCAGCAAGGCGCGTGAGCGCTGCAGCGCATCGGGCAGGGCACGGGCCTGGACCATTTCGGCCTCGATGGCCGCGGCCAGTGCGCCCAGGGCCGCAGCGCGCACGGCATCAAACAGTGCCTGGCGGTTGGCAAAGTGACGATAGGCCGCATTCGGCGCCACGCCCGCCCGCCGCGTGGCCTCGCGCAGCACGATGGCCTGGGGACCGCCTTCGCGCGCCAGTGCCAGGCCAGCCTCGACCAGGGCCTGGCGCAGGTCGCCATGGTGGTATGACTCACGCCTGACACGTCGCTGCGTCACTGTTTTGATTCCTTTTTTTTCTGCATGACCAAGTCACACATAAGGGACGACAGCCCTGCCCCGCCGATTTACAGCTTGACACCGAAGCTGACAGCGCCTGATGTGGACAGCGTCCATTTTAGTCCCTAGCATATGTGAACGGCGTACACACGCCGGGCAGAAATCGATAAAAAGCCGGCATCGAACGGCAAAAACGGTTTTCACCGTCACCAAGGAGACAAGCATGGCTTTGCACACCGGCCGCATCCAGCCCTGCCTCTGGTTTGACAACCAGGGCGAGCAGGCGGCGCGCTTTTACACAGAAGTCTTTCCCGATTCCCGCATCACGGCCATTGCCCGCTATGGCGAAGCCGGCCACGACATCCACGGCAGGCCGGCCTGCAGCGTGATGACAGTGCAATTCGAGCTGGACGGCCAGCCCTTTCTGGCGCTCAACGGCGGCCCGATGTTCCGCTTCAACGAGGCCGTCTCGCTGATGGTCAGTTGCGAAACGCAGGACGAGATAGATCATTACTGGGGCGCCCTGTCCGAGGGCGGCGACCCGGCGGCGCGTCAATGCGGCTGGCTCAAGGACCGCCATGGCCTGTCTTGGCAAATCGTTCCGGCCCAGATGGCGAGCTGGATGGGGGGGCCCGACATGGCCGCCGCCCAGCGCGTGATGCAGGCCCTGCTGGGCATGCAAAAGCTGGACATCGCCGCTCTTGAGCGGGCGCATGACGGCCGCTGAGGCCTCCTGCGCCCATCCTCCCACTCCTCTCCCCCGCCCCTCGCCACCATCCACTTCAGGAGCGTCCCATGCAATTCATTCCCTATCTGAACTTCAACGGCAACTGCGCCGAGGCCTTTGCCTTCTACGCCAGGCTGTTCGGCGGCACCATCGTGCACCAGAGCACCTTTGGCGAGACACCGGGCATGGAGCAGATGCCCGATTCCGCCAAGGGGCTCATCATGCATGCCCACCTGCAGATCAAGGACCAGGCGCTGATGGCCTCGGACGCCACCGACAACTGCGGTGGCGGTGGATACCAGCAGGCCCAGGGCATGTGGATCTCGATCGGCGTGGACGACGCCACCGAAGGCGGCCGCATCTTCAACGCGCTGGCTGAAGGCGGCAAGGTGACCATGCCCTTTCAGGCCACGTTCTGGTCGCCGGGCTTTGGCATGGTGACGGACCGCTTCAACACACCCTGGATGGTCAACGTCAAGGGCGAGGCCTGAACAAGGCCGGCCGACACATTGCCTCTGTCACCCAAGAAGGAGTCTTCATGAACGCCAACCCAGTCGTCTGGTTCGAGATCCATGTGCAGGACATGGCGCGTGCGCGCCGGTTCTATGAAACCGTCTTCCAGGGCAAGCTGGAGCATCTGCCCGCGCCCGATGGCTCCGACAGCCAGGAGATGCTGTCCTTTCCGATGGACATGACAGGCCCCGGCGCGGGCGGAATGCTGGTGCGGATGGACGGCGCACCTTCCGGCGGCGGCGGCACCCTGGTCTATTTCGGCTGCGAGGACTGCGCCATCGAACAGGGCCGCGTCGAGGCCGCAGGCGGGCGCATCGAGCAGGCCAAATTCTCCATAGGCCCCCACGGGCACTGCGCCGTCGTGGTGGACACCGAGGGCAACCGAATCGGCCTGCATTCCATGCAATGAGGAGCGCCATGACAGCACAAGACCTTCCCGAACACGCCAACGACCTGGTGCTCACGCGCCTGCTGGACATTCCTGCCGACAGGCTCTACCGCTGCTGGACCGAACCCGCGCTGATCCAGCAATGGTTTGCGCCCAGCCCCTGGAGCGTGTCCCGCGTGGACAACGATGTGCGGCCCGGCGGCCACAGCCTCATCGTCATGCGCAGCCCTGAAGGCCAGGAGATGCCCGGCAGCGGCGTCTACCTGGAAGTCATTCCCAACCGCCGCCTGGTCTTCACCGACGCATTCACCCAAGGCTGGGTGCCTGCCGACAAGCCCTTCATGACGGGCATCGTCAGCTTTGACCCCGAAGGCAGCCAGACCCGCTATACCGCCCGGGTGCGCCATTGGAGTGCTGCCGACCGCGCCCAGCACGAAGCCATGGGTTTTCACACCGGCTGGGGCCAGTGCACGGACCAGCTGGCCGAGCTCGCAGCCCGGCTCTGAAGCCGGATTTCACCAGGAGAGAGCCATGCACTACATCGACGGATTCGTGCTGCCCGTTCCCCGGGCCAACCTGCAGGCCTACCGCGAGGTGGCGCAGGCCGCAGGCAAGGTATGGATGGAATACGGCGCGCTGCAGTACTGGGAATGCGCGGGCGATGACGTGCCCATGGGCAAGCTGACCTCGTTTCCCCAGGCCGTGCAGCTCAAGGAAGGCGAGATCGTGTTCTTCTCATGGATCATCTATGCGTCGCGCGCGGAGCGCGATCGCATCAATGCCGCCGTCATGAAGGACCCGCGCATTGCCTCCATGGACCCGGCCACCATGCCCTTCGACGCCAAGCGCATGTTCTGGGGCGGCTTCGAGAGCGTGGTGGAACTGGGCACGGGCGAGGGTGCAAGTGCGGGCGCCAGCGGCGCGCCGGCCTAGATCTGGTCAGCCGGGGCGGCAGACACGGCAGGCGTGGTGCCCTGGCCGCGCTGGCGCAGCGCTTCGTACAGGCACACGCCGCTGGCCACGGACACGTTGAGGCTGGAGACGGCGCCCATCATGGGGATGCCGATCAGCTCGTCGCAGGTCTTGCGCGTGAGCTGGCGCATGCCGTCGCCTTCGGCGCCCAGCACCAGGGCCGTGGGGCCCGTGAGGTCCACCTCGTACAGGGTCTTGGGCGCATCGTCGCTGGTGCCGATGATCCAGATGTCGCGCTCCTTGAGTTCATTGAGCGTGCGCGCCAGGTTGGTGACCATGAAATAGGGCACGGTCTCGGCCGCGCCGCTGGCCACCTTGGCCACGGTGGCGTTCACGCCCACCGCATGGTCCTTGGGCGCAATCACCGCATGGGCGCCGGCGCCATCGGCCACGCGCAGGCAGGCCCCCAGGTTGTGCGGATCGGTCACGCCGTCCAGCACCAGCAGCAGCGGCTTGCTGATGCCGTCAGCCTCCAGCTGCTCCAGCAATTCGTCCAGCGAATGCACCTGGGCCACCGCCTCCACGCGAGCGGCCACGCCCTGGTGGCCATGGCTGCCAGCCAGCTTGGCAAGGCGTTCGCCGTCGGCCTCGATCAGCCGGACGCCGGCCGACTTGGCGCGGTCGAGGAACTGGCGCATGCGCGCATCGCGGCGCGTGGCCTCGTAGTAGACCTCGATGATGGATTGGGGCGCGGTCTTCATGCGCACGCCGACGGCGTGGAAGCCGAAGAGAACTTTGGGGGACGACATGGGGCGCAATTATCCCGCCAATTGAGCGGTGCCCCGGGCCCCGCCTTGCGAAGCCCGTCTGCGCGCAACGGCTCCTGTGGTTTTTACGTAGCCGCTACACTGCGCGGCTTGGCCGCCTTCCAGCAGCCCTGCACATTGCGGCATGCACCGTAGCCACGGGCATGCCGCTTTGCATTTTTCCATCGCTTGAGTTTTTTCCTTTTCTTTGCCAACCATCATGCTCAAAGCCCTCTTCGCCCGGCTTGCCCGCACCAGCCTGGTCGGCCAGATCGCCATCAGCCTGGTCGCTGGCGGCCTGCTGGCCTGGCTCTGGCCCGAGGCCGCCCAGTCCGTGTCCCTGCTGGGCACGCTGTTCATCTCCGCCCTCAAGGCCGTGGCGCCCGTGCTGGTACTGCTGCTGGTGGTCTCGGCCACCAGCAACCACCGGCCTGGCCAGGCCACGCAGATACGGCCCATCCTGTGGCTGTATGTGCTGGGCACCTTTGCGGCGGCCGTGGTCGCCGTGGCGGCCAGCATGGCCTTCCCTTCCACCATCCAGTTCAAGGATGCCGCCCCGGCCCAGGGCGCACCCGGGCGCATTGGCGAAGTGCTGATGGCCCTGGTGCAAAGCGCCTTCGACAACCCCGTGCGTGCGCTGATGAATGCCAACTACATCGGCATCCTCGCCTGGGCCCTGGCCATGGGCATGGCCCTGCGCCATGCCTCGGAGTCCACGCGCACCGTGATGCAGGACCTGGGCCAGGCCATCACCCGCGTGATCCAGGGCGTGATCCGGCTGGCGCCGCTGGGCATCTTTGGCCTGGTGGCGGGCACCTTTGCCCAGTCGGGCCTGGAAAAGCTGCTGGACTACGCGCACCTGCTGGCCGTGCTGCTGGGCTGCATGCTCTTCGTGGCCCTGGTGGTGAACCCGCTCATCGTCTGGACACAGACGCGCCGCAACCCCTATCCGCTGGTGCTGACCTGCCTGCGCGAGAGCGCGGTGACGGCCTTCTTCACGCGCAGCTCGGCCGCCAACATTCCGGTGAACCTGGCGCTGGCCAAGCGCCTGGGCCTGGATGAGGACACCTACAGCGTCTCCATCCCGCTGGGCGCCACCATCAACATGGCCGGCGCCGCCGTCACCATCAGCGTGCTCTCGCTGGCTGCGGCCCACACGCTGGGCATCGAGGTCGATCTGCTGACCGCCATCTTGCTGTGCGTGGTGTCCGCGGTCTGCGCCTGCGGCGCCTCGGGCGTGGCCGGCGGCTCGTTGCTGCTGATTCCGCTGGCCTGCAGCCTGTTCGGCATCTCCAACGATCTGGCCATGCAGGTGGTTGGCGTGGGCTTTGTGATCGGCGTGATCCAGGACTCGGCCGAAACCGCGCTGAACTCCTCGACCGACGTGATCTTCACGGCAGCTGCCTGCGAGGCAGCCGGGCGCCGTGAGGCCGTGGCGGCCTGAGCGCCACCCCTTGCTGGCGTCTGATCAGGCCGCCAGCGCCTGCCCCTCTTCGATGCTGGCGACGCGGCCGGCCTCGATGGTCACGCGGCGTTCGCAGCGCGCGGCGATGGCTCGGTCATGGGTGACCATGACCAGCGTCGTGCCGCGCTCGCGGTTGAGCGCGAACATCAACTCCATGATGGTTTCGCCGGTCGCAAAGTCCAGGCTGCCCGTGGGCTCGTCGGCCAGCAGCACGGCGGGCTCGACCACGAAGGCGCGGGCCAGCGCCACGCGCTGCTGCTCGCCACCCGACAGCAGCTTGGGATAGTGGCCCAGGCGCTGCCCCAGGCCGACGCGCTCCAGCATCTCGGTGGCGCGGCGGCGGGCCTCGCGGCTGCCCGCCAGCTCCAGCGGCAGCATCACGTTCTCCAGCGCCGTCAGATTGCCCAGCAGCTGGAAGCTCTGGAACACAAAGCCGAGCTTTTGCGCGCGCACGGCGGCGCGTGCATCCTCATCCAGCGCGAACATGTCCTGGCCCTGCAGCCGCACAGTGCCGCGCGTGGGCGTATCCAGGCCGGCAAGAATGGACAGCAGCGTGCTCTTGCCCGAGCCCGAGGCACCGACGATGGCCACGGTTTCCCTTGCCGCGAAGCGCAGATCGATATCCCTCAGAATATCCAGTGTTCCGGTCGAATCGCTGACCGACTTGAAGACATGCTCGACTTCGATCAGGGGCTGGGCAGTGCTTTGTGACATGGAGGATGGGAAGACGATGCAAGACAAGCTGCGCGCAATGCGCCGACGCCGCCACTTTATATCGGCCGGCTTGGCCTTCGGCCTGCTGGGTACTTGGACGGCCACGTCCACGTGGGCAGCCGAGACGGGCCCGCTGCTGGTGCTGGGCGACTCGCTGAGTGCCGAATACGGACTGGCCCGTGGCACGGGCTGGGTGGCACTGCTGCAAAAGCGCCTGCAGGAGAGCCCAAAGAATGTGCCGCTGGTCAACGCCAGCGTGAGTGGGGAGACCACCTCGGGCGGCCGCTCTCGCCTGCCTGCCTTGCTCAAGCAGCACAAGCCATCGGTGGTGGTGATCGAATTGGGTGGCAACGATGCGCTGCGGGGTCTGCCGCTGCAAAGCACGCAGGGCAATCTGGACGCCATGGTCCGCGCGGCCCGGGATGCCGGAGCCAAGGTACTGCTGGTGGGCATGCAGGTGCCGCCCAACTATGGCAGCGGCTATACGCGCCAGTTCGAGCAGTTGTTTGCCAAGGTGGCGCAGGAGCAGAAGGTGCCGCTGGTGCCCTTCCTGCTGGCCGGCATCGGCGATGCGGCCGATTCTGCCCAGTGGTTCCAGGCCGACCGCATCCACCCCACGGCCAAGGCCCAGCCGCGCATGCTGGACAACGTCTGGCCCCAGCTCAGCAAGCTGCTGCCCTGAGCTCAGGGCAGGCAGGGTGTCAGCTGCCGCGGCCTTCCTCGCCGGGACGGGCTGCTGCAGGAGATGCCTGCGCACTACCTTCTGAGCCGTCGCCCTCATGGTCGTCGGGTCTTTTTTCGGCCTTGGCCTTCTCCTTCTCTAGCTTCTTCTGCTTCTTGGCCAGTTCGCGCTGGCGTTTTTCATAGGCGTAATTGGGTGTCGCCACAGGTGGACTCCTCTGTTGTTGCAAGCCCCACTGTAGCCGCAAGACGGGGCATGCCAGGAAAACCTCAGGATATGGTGGACGCAGGCACGGCGGAATCGCCCACGCTGCAACGGTATGCATGCCAACTGGCACAGCCCAGCAAAGGCCCCACCAGCAGCAGGCCCGCGCCATGCCACCACAGGGCAACCGCCACCAGCACGGTGATGATCGCGGCCCACTGCAGCATGACGGCCAGGTTCAGGCCGACCACGCGCATGCTGGTGATGCAGGCCGTGAGCGCATCGCTGCCCCGGTCCAGCATGGCCGGGAGCGCCACCACCATGCTGGCGAACACCAGGGCCGCGAATGCGCCGCCGACCAGCAGGTAAATGGCCAGGAATTCCCAGTTCTCGGGCCGCGCCACGGCCTGCAGCATGCCGGCCGTGGTGGGCATGCCGGTATCGAAGAACACGGCAAAGACCACCATGGAGGCGCGCGCCCAGAGCATCTCCAGCACCAGCAGCACCATGACCAGCATGCCCATGCTGCCCATCTGCGTGTCCCAGCAGGTCAGCGAGCTGCTCAGTTGGGGCGGCAAGCCCCGCTCCAGCCTGCTGCTGGTGTCGTACAGGCCCATGGCCAGGAAGGGGCCGATGAGCAGGCAGCCGCTGGCCATGGCCATGCTGTATTCCGGGCTGGCGCGGAACACCCAGCCGATCAGCAGGGCCATGGCCCAGAAGCACAGGCCGTAGAACAGCGCCACGCCGGGCGCACGCCGCAGATCGCGCCAGCCCAGGGCCAGCCAGCGCCAGGGATCGGCCATGCGCAGCAGTTGCACCTGCAGCATGCCGGCCGGGTTGTCGGAAGCTTTCTCGGGAGCGGGGGATGCCTGCATGCCTGGACCTCCTGGATCAGCGAGTCCAAAGTTATCGCAGCCATGGCACTGCTGCCATGGCGGAAACTACCGAGGCCGCCCAGACACCCAGGTCTGTGCCCAAGTCTGCACTCAGGCCTGGACCAGCTTGCCCGGCTGGCCGGGCAGCACCTTCCAGGCCGCATCGCGCGCAGCCTGGTACTGGCGGCTGAACACGGTGTCCACGTAGATCCACTCGGCCTGGCAGGCCTGCGGCGTGGCCGTGACGATCATGTAGCCACGGCGCGAGGTATCGCAGTACTTGAGCGTGGAGATGAATTGCAGCAGCGCGCCACGCAGCTGGGCCGGGTCCTGGCCCGACAGGTATTCCTCGAAACCCGGCGAGCTGACGGACGAGGTGGCGAACTCCACGCCCACGGCCTGCCCGCTGCGGTCACGCAATTCGCTGGCCCAGGCGTTGTGGGTGTCGCCGGCCAGCACGACCAGGTTCTTGCCCAGGCTGCGCGCCGTGGCCAGCACGGTCTCGCGTGCCACGGCATAGCCGTCCCAGGCATCGAGGTTGTAGGGAATGCTGGGCTGGGCCAGGATGGCCTTTTCCGCCGCCGTCAGGCTGGCCGGGTTGGCCTGCGCCTTGGCCAGCAGCGCCGCGTAGGCCGGCAGCGAGACACCGCTGCCGGGGCTGAGGATGTCCATCAGCAAGGGCGCCGGCAGCTCCATGCGCCCCATCAGCACCTGCTGGCCCAGCACCTGCCAGGTGGCCTGCGAGGCTGCCAGCTGCTGGCCCAGCCACTGGGTCTGGGTGGCGCCCATGAGCTGGCGCGCAGGATTGGCCATGTCGGAGGTGAAGCGTGCCGCGTCCAGGCCCTGGGCGGTGAAGTAGTCGGCGTAGTCCAGTTGTTTGTCGCGGCCGATGACGCGCGTGTCCAGCATGTGCAGCGCCAGCAGGTCGCCGAAGGCGAAGCTGCGGTAGATGATCTCGGGCTGCGCGTTGCGCGTGGGCATCCACTCGTGATAGGCCTTGAGCGCGGCCACCTTGCGCAGTTCGAAATCGCCCTCGGTGGCCGGCTGGTGGTTTTCGGCGCCGTGCATCCAGGTGTCGTTGGAGACTTCGTGATCGTCCCAGACGGCAATCATGGGAGCCGCCGCATGCAGGGCCTGCAGGTCGGCATCGCTCTTGTACTGGGCATGGCGCTGGCGGTAGTCGGCCAGGCTGACGATTTCGTTGGCCGGCAGGCTCTGGCGTTGCATGGCTTCGGCCTTGCCATTGGCATAGCCTCCGCGTGCGTATTCATAGATGTAGTCGCCCAGGTGCACGGTGGCATCCAGGTCGCCCTGGCGCGCGGCATGCGCGTAGACGTTGAAGTAGCCCGCCGGGTAGTTGGCGCAGGAGAACACGGCCAGCTTGACCTGCTGCACGGCGCCCACGGGCAGGGTGCGCGTGCGGCCCGTGGCGCTGGTCATGCCCTGGCAGCGAAAGCGGTAGTGGTAGCGCGTGGCCGGCTTGAGGCCCGTGGCGTCGGCCTTGAAGGTGAAGTCCTGGGTGGCGCGCGCCATGGCCTTGCCCGACACCACGATGGTCTTGAAGTCGGCGTCCGAGGCCAGTTCCCACTCCACCTCGATGTCGCTGGAATGGCCCTGGGGCGGCGTCACGCGGGTCCAGAGGATGACGCGGTCGCTCAACGGGTCGCCGCTGGCCACGCCGTGGCGGAACTCGACGGGAATGCTGCTGTCGCCATCGGAGCCGCCGCAGCCGGCCAGTGGCAGCGCCAGGGCCGATGCGCCCATGCCGCGCACGAAATGGCGGCGGCTGGCCACGATGCCGGACCCATTGGACGCGGTCTTCGCGTGCTGCAGGATATTGGTGATGCTCTCTTTGTGCTTCATGCTGGACCAGGGGCTGGAGGCCCCCGTGGGATGGTATGAAGCCAACGAGCATCGGTGCTGCCGGTGACAGGCGCATGTCACCGGCGCCTGGCGCTCAACTATGCGAACGCAGCGGCCAGAGCCTGCTCCAGGTCGGCACGCAGGTCCTGCACGGCCTCCAGGCCGATGGCAAAGCGCACCACGGTGCCGCTGCGCAGCTGGGGCGTGGGGCAGCTGCGCATGGACGGCAGCTCATAGGGCACGACCAGGCTGATGGGGCCGCCCCAGCTGTAGCCGATCTTGAACAGGCGCAGGCTGTCGCAGAAGCGGTCCACGGCCTGCTGGCCGTGGCGCGGGTCGATGACCACGCTGAACAGGCCGGCCGCCACGCCCTCGCCGCCACCGGCTGCGCCGCACAGGGCCTTCCAGTTCTCGTGGCCTGGAGCGCCTTCCAGCGCGGGATGCAGCACCTGGACCACGGCCGGCTGCTGCTGCAGCCAGCGCGCCAGCTCGCGCGCGGCGCGGTCCTGTGCGTGGTAGCGCAGCGCAATGCTGGGCAGCGAGCGCAGCACGGCCTCGGTGTCGTTGCCGCCCACGCCCAGGCCCAGGCGCATATGGGCCAGCTTGATACGCATGTGCAGCGCCTGGTCGCGCGTGATGATGCTGCCCATGAGCACATCGCCACCGCCGCTGGGGTACTTGGTCAGCGCATGGACGGTGGCGTCCACGCCCAGGCTGTGCGAGCCGTCGCCCAGCAGGTCGAAGGGATTGAAGGCCAGGCCCGCGCCCCAGGTGTTGTCCAGCACGGTGGTGATGCCGCGCGCGCGGCACAGGCGCACCATGGCGATGAGGTCAGGAAACTCCATGGTCACCGAGCCCGGCGCCTCCAGCCAGACCAAACGCGTCTTGGGCGTGATTTTGGCTTCGAGGTCGGCAACATCCATGGCGTCGTAGCACTGGTGGCGCACGCCGAAATGGGCCAGCTCGCCCTCGCTCAGGGTCTTGTTGGGACCGTAGGCGTTGTCGGGCAGCAGCATCTCGTCGCCGGTGCGCAGCAGGGCCAGGGAGGTGGTGGCGATGGCCGCCAGGCCGCTGGGCACCAGCAGGCATTGCAGGCCGCCTTCCAGCGCGCTCAGGCGCTCTTCCAGCAAGAAGGTGGTGGGCGTGCCGTGCAGGCCGTAGGTGTAGCTGCTCTTGTCCAGCCACTGGCGGCGGCGCATGGCCGCCACGTTCTCGAAGATCACCGTCGAGGCCTTGTGCACCGGCGGCTGCGGCGCGACAAAGCCTTCGGGCGGCTGGTAGGGATGGTGGATGAGATGGGTGCTGATCTGCAGGTCGGGTGTGCTCATGCAGCGCATCTTATGCGCTGGGCAACGGCGTTCAGGCATAAAAAAACCAGGCGGACAAAGCGCCTGGTTTTCATTGGGGGAGCAAAGCCGGTGGCTGCGATCAGCTGGCCTTGATCTCCAGCATGTTGCTGACGTTGTTCACGCCCTTGACGGCCTTGGCAATGTCGCCGGCGCGCATCTTGAGCGCATCGCTGGGCACCGAGCCGGTCAGCGTGACGGCGCCGGCCTTGGTGTCCACGTCGATCTTGAGAGCGGAGATATCGGGTTCCTTGATCAGGTCGGCCTTGATCTGGGCGGTGATGCCTGCATCGTCGAGCGCGGCGCCTGCCTGGCTCATGGCGTTGGTGGTGGCCGTTTCGGCCTTCATCGCGCCTTCCTCGATCTTGGTGCCGGCGCTGCTCATGGCGTTGTCGATCTTCTGGCCTGCGCTTTGCGCGGCCTGCTGGGACTGCTGGACGGCGGAGTCGAGCTTCTGACCGGCAGTGTCTTCGGTCTTGCCGCATGCGGCGAGGCCGAAGGCCAGGGCGGACACGGCGAGGATGTGGCAGCAGCGTTGGGTGATGAAAGTCATGCGGTTACTCCTTGAATAGTTGTGAGGCGGTCAACACAGGCCTCGACTTTATTTATGGCCCAGGGACAAACCCATACGACGCCGACGCAAGCGCCTGTAGGACAAGCCCGAACATCCCGGCACCATCCAGTTAGCATGACAATAGCGGCCATGCATTCCCTGGCGCGCTGGTTTCCCTTCCTGGCATGGCCCAAACCCTCGGCAGCCGTGCTGCGCGGGGAGTTCTGGGCAGGTCTCACCGTTGGTCTGATGCTTCTGCCCCAGGGCGTGGCCTATGCAGCGCTTGCCGGCATGCCGCTGATCACCGGCATTTACGCCTCCATCGTCCCTGCCCTGGTGGCCGTGATGTTCAGCGGCTCGCCGCGCCTGGGCGTGGGACCCACGGCCTTGAGTGCTCTGTTGATCGGCGCCTCCCTCACGGGCCTGGCCGAACCCGGCTCCGCGCACTGGGTGGCCCTGGCCGCCTGGATGGCGATTTTGTCGGGCCTGGTGCAGTGGTCGCTGGGCCTGATGCGCGCCGGCTGGCTGCTCAACCTGGTGACCTCGCCCGTGCTCACGGGTTTCACCCAGGCCGCAGCGCTGCTGATCCTGGCCTCGCAGTTGCCCACCTTGCTGGGACTGCGTTCGACCTGGAGCGCGGTCTGGAACACGCCTTCGCTGCAGCTTTTCGACTGGCAGTCCATCCTCTACGGCATTGCCAGCATTGCGCTGCTGGTGCTGGCCAAGCGCTGGCGCGCGGCCTTTCCCTCGGCCATCTTCATCATTGCGCTGACCGGCGTGATCAGCTGGGCCACGGACTTTGCCGATGACGGTGGCGCCGTGGTCGGCCACCTGCCGGCAGGCCTGCCCAGCTTCCAGTTGCCGGGATTGCTGAGCTGGGACGAATTCGGCGCCCTGGTGATGCCGGTGCTGGTGATCTCGCTGGTGAGCTTTCTGGAGACGGCCTCCAGCGCCCAGGTGGAGCACCAGCAGGCCGGCACGCGCTGGAACGAGAACCAGGATCTGGTCGCCCAGGGGCTGTCCAAGATCAGTGCGGGCCTGTTCGGCAGCTTTGCCACCAGCGCCTCGTTCTCGCGCTCGGCCGTGAACCTGCTGGCCGGCGCCAAGACGGGCTGGTCCAACGTGTTCTCCATCCTGCTGGTGGTCATCGTGGTGCTGTGGTTCATCCCGGCGCTGTACCACGTGCCCAAGGCGGCGCTGGCGGCCATCGTGATCACGGCCGTGGTCAACCTGGTCAAGCCGCGCGTGCTGCTGCAGTTGTTCAAGGTGTCGCGCGTGGAGGGCAGCATTGCGCTGGCCACGCTGCTGCTGACCATCGTCACGGCGCCGCGCATGTACTGGGGCGTGTTCGCGGGCATTGTGCTGAGCCTGGGCTACTTCCTCTACCAGCGCCTGCATCCGCGCATCATCGAAGTGGGCCAGCATCCCGACGGCAGCCTGCGCGACCGCAACCTCTGGCAACTGCCGCCGCTGGCGCCGGGCCTGCTGGCCCTGCGCATGGATGCCGAGCTGGACTTCGGCTCGGCCTCTGCCCTGGAGCGTCGTATCGGTGACGAATGGGCGCTGCGCCCGGAGACACACCATCTGTGCCTGCTGGCCCAGCCCATCAACCGCATCGACGTGACGGGCGTGGAGACCTTCGTGCGCCTGCAACTGCTGGCGGCCAAGCGCAGCGGCGTGCTGCATGTGGTGGGCCTGAAGCTGCCGGCCGAACAGGTGCTGCTGCGGGCGGGCGCCCTGCACCGCGGAACGCACCTGCGGCTGTACCGCACCGATGCGGAATTCCTCGCCTCCCTTGCCCTGCCGCCGTTCGTGCCTCCACCAGGATCAACATCTGTTACCACCGATGGTGCAAAAGTCGATGCCGGCGCGGCGACAATCGAGCCTACACACTGATACACTTCACTGGCTTTTCATTCAGCCCTCCGTGACTGCCCCCGCATCCCACCAATCCGTATACCTGCGCGACCTGCGCCTGGCCACAGCCCACGCGCTGGTTACCCACGCTGGTGGGGCGGTCCATCTGCCCACGGATTCGCCGACGCGATATCTGCAGGCGCTGATCGATGAACTGTGCTCGCTGTCGCTGCGCGACCCGCTCACGGGGCTGGCCAACCGCCGCCATTTCCGCACCATTGCCGAGCGCGAGATCGACCGCGTGGCGCGGTCTGGCGAAGCGGCCCTGATGCTGATGCTGGACATCGACCATTTCAAGCAGATCAACGACCAGCACGGCCATATCGTGGGCGACCGGGTTCTGCAGTCGGTGGCCCGTACCCTGACCAATTGCGTGCGCCCCATGGACACGCTGGCCCGCTACGGAGGAGAGGAATTCGCCATCGTGCTGCCCGCCTGCCCTGCGACCTTCGGTGTCTCCGTGGCCGAACGCATACGCAGCGCCATCGAGCGCATGCCGGTCGTCATCTCACCCACGCTGACACTGCAGATCACCATCAGCATCGGCGGCGCCTATGCGCTGCAGTGGATACGCAGCACCACAACCCTGTGGACCGAGCGTGCCGACAAACAGTTGTACCTGGCCAAATCCGCCGGCCGCAACCGCGTGCACATTGAAGAACAACCTGACAGTACGGTAAGCGCGGAGGAAAAAAGCCTGCTTTTCGGACCTTTGTATGCCCCGTCCCCGTTTGACAATGGGCTGAATCCAGATATTGCAACCGATGTGGACCCCGAAGATGGACTCCGCTGATAGCCAGGTGGTAAGCGACAACGCCATTCCCCACCCCTCCCTGCCCGCTGCCGTTCCGATGAGCGATGCCGTGCGCGCCAAGCCGCGCGGACACATCATCGCCGTGACCAGCGGCAAGGGCGGCGTGGGCAAGACCTTCGTTTCGGCCAATCTGGCCGCAGCGCTGACACGCCATGGCCTCAAGGTCCTGGTGCTTGACGCCGACCTGGGTCTGGCCAACCTGGATGTGGTGCTCAACCTCTACCCCAAGGTCACGCTGCACGATGTATTCACCGGCCGTTCCTCGCTGGAGGAAGCCATCCTGCCCGCGCCTGGCGGCTACTCGGTGCTGCTGGCCGGCTCCGGGATGATCGAGTACTCGCGGCTCACGCCCGAGATCCGCCAGCAGTTCACGCACACCATCGAGACACTGGCCCCGCGCTACGACATCGTGCTGCTGGACACCGGCGCAGGCATCTCGGACGTGGTGCTGTTCTCCGTGTCCATGGCCACCGAGGTGCTGGTCATCGCCACGCCCGAGCCCACCTCGCTGACCGATGCCTATGCGGCCATCAAGGTGCTGGCCATCCAGCAAAAGCGCCAGCAGATCCGCCTGGCCATCAACCAGGCGGCACGCCCCGGAGATGGCCGCGCCATCACGGGTCAGCTGCAGCAGGTGCTCAACCGCTTTGTCAACACGGCCTCCGGCGAGCCATTGCGGCTCACGCACCTGGGCGATATTCCGTCCGACCCGGCCGTGCGCGAGGCGGTGATGCGCCGCCAGTTGCTGCTGCAGTCCATGCCCGGCGCACCGGCTTCGCTGGCAGTGGCCCAGCTGGCCAATAAAATCAAGGCCCTGCTGGTGTCGGGCGGCTGATCGGGTCGCCTCTCGCCGGCGCCCCGATCCAACCCGCGGCCTGTGCCGCACCCGCCTGCCTGCCCGTGTCCGACATCCTCAATATTTCCTGCTACAAATTCACGCCGCTGCCCGATGCAGCGGCGCTGCGCGACACCCTGGCCGAACGCGCCCAGGCCCTGGCGCTCAAGGGCACCATCCTCCTGGCCGAGGAAGGCATCAACTTCTTCCTGGCCGGCCCCGCCCAGGCGGTGCACAGCTTCGTTGACCAGTTGCGCGCCGATGAGCGCTTTGCCGACCTGGCCCCCAAGGAAAGCTGGTCCGACACCGTGCCGTTTCGCAAGATGCTGGTCAAGGTCAAGCGCGAGATCATCCGCATGGACCACCCCACCATCCGCCCGGCAGAGGGCCGTGCGCCATCGGTCAGCCCCGCCACGCTGCGCCGCTGGCTGGAACAGGGCCACGATGACGAGGGCCGCGAGGTGGTGACGCTGGACACGCGCAACGACTTCGAGGTCGATGCCGGCGCCTTCAAGGACACCATCGACTGGCGCATCACCAAGTTCACCGAGTTCCCGCCCGCGCTGCGCGCCCACAAGGCCGATCTGGCCGACAAGACCGTGGTCAGCTACTGCACGGGCGGCATACGCTGCGAGAAGGCCGCCATCCTGATGCGGGACGAGGGCCTGGAGCATGTCTACCAGCTGGAAGGCGGCATCCTCAAGTACTTCGAGGAAACCGACGGCGCCTTCTATGACGGCGGCTGCTTCGTCTTTGACGAGCGCCGGGCCGTGGACGCGGACCTGTCGGCCGCACCCCAGCTGGAGCATCCGCAGGCCCAGGAGACTCCGTCTCCATAGACTGCTCCCCCAGCCCTGACTTGAAGCCCCTGGGCATGCACGCCACGCTTGCGGCGTGCGACAACAATGCGGCCGTACCGGCTGCAGCATCGGCCGCTGTTCAACCCAGGGCACGCACCGAGTTGCTGAGCGAGCGGGCGCAGGCCAGCAGCCCTGGGCCCAGGCGGGCTTGCGCTTCCTCCACCGTCCATCGGCTGGTCGGCGCGACGATGTGCACGGCAGCCACGGGGCGGCCATGGCTGCCGATGACGGGCGCGCCCAGCGTCATGTCGCCCAGAAAGAGTTCCTCCCGGTTGACGGCATAGCCGCGCCGACGCGCCTGGGCCAGTTCATCGAGGATGGCGGCCTCGTCCGTGATGGTGAAACGTGTGTGCGCGGTCCGCTCGCTCTGGCGCAGCAGGGCCAGGGCTTCTTCATCGGGCAGTGCGCTCAGCCAGGCACGCCCCGAGGCAGTGCAGTACATGGGGATGCGGCTTCCAATGGGCATGTGCACCGGCACAAACTGGGCGCTGATGAAGCGTGCCACGTAGACCATCTCCAGCCCGTCGGGCTCGGTCAGACAGGTGGTCTCGGTCGTGATTTTGGTCAGCTCCGAAAGATACGGATTGGCCAGGTCGATCACCGGATTGGCCGCCAGGTAGTTGTAGCCCACGCGCATGACGCGCGGCGCGAGCTGGTAGCGCCGGGTTTGCGGATGCTTGCGGACATAGCCCAACTGCTCCAGCGTGAACACCATGCGTTGCGCCGAGCTTTTGTTGATGCCCGCAGCGGCGGCCACATCGGCCAGCGTCATGCTCCGGTGCTGAGCGCTGAAAGCGCAGAGCACGGCCAGGCCTTTCTCCAGCGACTGGTTGAACAGGGGGTTGGTGTCGTCATCCATCGGTGACGAAGCGGGTTGAGGCGTTGCTTGCATGGCGGCAAGTATAGGCATTCACCTCCAAAGAATCGCATATCGATTTCTTTGAATTGCTTAGTGGTTTTCTCTTATTTCTTAAAGATTCATCCACATTGATCATTGGCGCGGTTCCGAGAATTCTCCGCTGCAGGCGAGGGGCTGCCCCCAAAGGTGACCTGTCCCTGCTGTTTCCTTCCGCCGTTCACGCCAAGGAGTCAGGCAATGCCAGGTTTTGTCCACCGCGTCCTCCAACTCGCCCTGGGCATGTGTGCCGCCGGCGCCGTCGCGCTGGCTGCAGCGCAAGGCGGCAGCGCCCCGGCCAGCTACAACGTGGGCGCCACGCCCACAGGCATTCCGTTCACCTTTCTGGATGTCAAGAGCAACAGCATCCAGGGCATGATGATCGACACCATGCAGGCCGTGGCCAAGGCCGGAGGCTTCCAGGCCCATGTGCAGCAGACCAGCTTTGCGGCGCTGATCCCCTCGCTCACATCCAGCAAGATCGACATCATCTCGGCCGCCATGCTCAAGACCGCCGCACGCCAGCAGGTGGTGGATTTCAGCGATGCGGTCTACTCCTACGGCGAGGGCCTGATCGTCAAGGCTGACGATGCCAAGGCCTATGTATCACTGGACGATCTCAAGGGCGAGGTCGTCGGTGCCCAGGTGGGCACGGTGTTCTACGACCTGCTGCAGAAAAAGGGCATCTTCAGGGAAGTGCGCAGTTACGACTCGGTAGCCGACATGACGCGCGATCTGGCGCTTGGCCGCATCAAGGCAGGGCTGGGTGACCAGCCCATCATTGCCTACCAGATCCGCCAGCACAGCTTCCAGGGCGTGAAGCTGGCCGAAAGCCACAAGCCCTCCAACGTGGGGGATGTGTGCCTGGTGGTGCGCAAGGGTGACACCGAAACCCTGGCCCGCCTGAACAAGGCCATCGCCACCATCAAGGCAGACGGCACCCTGGCCCAGATCGTCAAGAAGTGGGGCATCTGAGGACATCGGACGCCCGCCGGGTCGCCTCGCGCCTCGCCTCCCCCCTTGCCGCGCAATGCACGGCAATGACACCTTCGAGGAAAGTACGCCATGCAAGCATTTGTGCAGCACGCGCGAGAGTTCCTGCCCATCCTGCTGCAAGGAGCGGTGGTCACGGTGCAGGTCACCGCGCTGTCGTTCCTGTTGTCCAGCGCGATCGGACTTGTGCTGGCGCTGTGCAAGCTCTCACCCGTGCGCGCCGTCTCGTGGGCCGCTTCGACCGTGGTCAATGTGATACGGGGCCTGCCCATCATCGTGCAGCTGTTCTACATCTACTTCGTGCTGCCCGAGGTCGGTATCCAGCTCACCGCATTCCAGGCCGGCGTGATCGGCCTGGGCATTGCCTATTCGGCCTATCAGGCAGAGAACTTCCGCGCCGGCATCGAGGCGGTGGACCCAGGCCAGCGGGAAGCCGCATTGGCCATGGGCATGCGACCCGCCCTGCTCATGCGCCGCGTGGTGCTGCCGCAGGCATTCCGCATTGCGCTGCCGCCCTACGGCAACACCCTGGTGATGATGCTCAAGGACTCGTCCCTGGTCTCCACCATCACCGTGGCCGAGATGACGCGCCAGGGCCAGTTGATCGCAGCGTCCACCTTCCAGAACATGACGGTCTACACCCTCGTCGCCCTGCTCTACCTGGCCATGAGCCTGCCGCTGGTATGGGGGCTCAGGCGTCTGGAGAAGCGCTTTGGAGCGGGGAGGAAGTCACCATGATCGAGATTGACCACCTGGAAAAGGCCTACGGCGAGCATCGCGTGCTGCGGGGCGTCAACCTGCACGTGGCACGTGGAGAAGTGGTGTGCCTGATCGGCCCTTCGGGATCAGGCAAGTCCACTGTGCTGCGCTGCATCAACGGCCTGGAGTCGTACCAGGGCGGCGAGGTGCGCGCATTCGGGGAGTGCGTGGACACCCGCGCGCCCTCCATCCACGCGCTGCGCAGCCGCATGGGCATGGTGTTCCAGCGCTTCAACCTCTTCCCGCACCGCACCGTGGTGCAGAACGTGATGGAAGGCCCCATCCATGTGAAGGGCCAGGCTCCCGGCCAGGCCCATGCCGAGGCATTGGAGCTGCTGCGCAAGGTAGGCCTGGCAGACAAGGCACAGGCCTGGCCCGCACAGCTGTCGGGCGGACAGCAGCAGCGGGTGGCCATTGCCCGCGCCCTGGCCATGAAGCCCGAGGCCATGCTGTTCGACGAACCCACTTCGGCCCTGGACCCCGAACTGGTGGGCGACGTGCTGGGCGTGATGCGCCAGCTGGCCGAAGAAGGCATGACGATGATCGTGGTCACGCACGAGATGGCCTTTGCTCGCGAGGTGGCCGACCGCGTGTGCTTTCTGCATGGCGGCACCATCGTGGAGGAAGGCCCTTCGGCCCAGGTGCTGGGCGCACCGCGCCATGCACGCACGCAGGACTTCCTGCGGCGCGTGCTGCAGCAGCACTGTGCGCCATCAGGAGGTGCGGCATGACGATGGCAGCTACCGCCTCCTTCGCATCGTCTTCGTCGGTACGCCCCGTGCTGTCGCACCCGTCAGCGCCATCGCTGTGGGCAGCCACTGCGCCCGCCGCACCGCCCACGCCACCGCTGGCGGCACCGCTGACCACCACCGACGTGCTGGTGATCGGCGCGGGATATACCGGCCTGTCGGCAGCACTGCATTTAGCCGAAAGCGGCGCCAGCGTGTACGTGCTTGACGCCCATGCTCCCGGCTGGGGTGCGTCGGGCCGCAACGGCGGCCAGGTGAACCCCACCCTCAAGTACGACCCCGACGAACTGCAGCGCATCCACGGCGCCGCTCGTGGCGAGCGGCTGATCGACGCCGTCTCCCGCTCGGCCGACCTTGTGTACGGGTTGATCGAACGGCACGGCATCGACTGCGCGCCCGTGCGTGCCGGCTGGCTGCAGGTCGGATACACCCAGCAGGCGGTGGACGGCATGCACGCACGCGCCCGGCAGTGGGAACGGCGCGGCGTGCGCGTGGAACTGCTGGACCGCGCTGCCACGGCAGCACGCACAGGCACGCCCGCCTTTGCCGGCGGCTGGCTGGATGGACGCGCCGGCGCCATACAGCCCCTGGCCTACGTGCGTGGACTGGTGCGCGCCGCACAGGCCCTGGGCGTGCAGGTTCACAGCGAATCGCCCGTGCTGGCACTGGAGCGCCAGGGCACGGACCACTGGGTCGCCACCACGGCCCAGGGTCACCGCATACAGGCCAGGCAGGTGCTGCTGGGCACCAACGGCTATACCGATGGCCTGTGGCCTGGTCTGGCGCGCACGGTGCTGGCAGCCAACAGCTTCATCGTGGCCACGCAGCCCCTGGGCAAGGCGGGCGCGCACATCCTGCCCGGGGGCGAGACAGGCTCGACCTCGCAGCGCCTGCTGCTGTACTTTCGCAAGGACGCACAAGGCCGTCTGCTCATGGGCGGGCGCGGACATTTTGCGGACCCGCAGGGCGCAGGCGACTATGCCCACCTGGAACGCGCCGTGGCGCTGATGTTTCCCGGCCTGGGCCCCCTCCAATACGAGTACCGCTGGGCCGGGCGCATCGCCGTCACACGCGACTTCATGCCCCATCTGCACCAGCCTGCCCCCGGCATCACCATGGCCCTGGGCTACAACGGCCGCGGCATTGCCATGGCCACCCTGCTGGGGCGGGAGGCGGCAGCGCTGATGGTCGGCGGAAATGCGCTGGCCTGCCCTTTTCCGGTAACGCCGGTTCAGCCAATACCGCTGCATGGGTTGCAACGGTTGTACATAGCGGCGGGAGTGGCCTGGTACAGCCTGCTGGACCGGCTGGGGGCGTGAGGTTCAGTGGGGACAGCCGATCAAGCCGCGCCGGCCTGGCGCATCAGCCGCAGCGCCTGCTGCGCCACGCGCTCGCCGAACACGCGCGCCGTCTCCAGGTCGCCCGGCAGCATCTCGGCGGCCGAGGCATCCGAGGCCGATTGCGCCATGGCACCGCTGAAGGCGCCTATCCAGTTGAGGTCATTGCGCTGCGCGGCGCGCGCGTTGGACGGCAACATGCCGCTGCCCACCCACAGGCCACCATGCTGCATGGCCAGCTGGAACAGGTAGTCCAGCGTGGTCTGCTTGTTGCCGTTGACACTGGCACTGTTGGTGAAGCCGGCGAACAGCTTGTCCTTCCAGGCCTGCACGAACCACGGCTTGGAAGAGGCATCGGCAAAGCGCTTGAACTGCCAGCTCGGCCCGCCCATGTAGGTGGGCGATCCAAAGACGATGGCGTCTGCCGCCGCCAGCAACTCCCAGCCACCCGCAGGCAGCTGGCCGTCGCTGTCGATCGACAGCATGCGCGCGCCTGCGCCGTCGGCCACGGCCTGGGCCATGCGCTGGGTGTGTCCGTAACCCGAGTGGTAGACCACCACGATATCTGCCATACAAGAAATCCAATCCTCAGACGCCCTGCGCAGCCACAGGCCAGCCAGCGCCGCATTCATCAATCCATCCACGCCAAAGGGCCCCGCAGCGCTGCTGCGGGGCCCACTCAAGGCAGTAGCCTAACAAAAATCAGGGCATGGCCAACGCTGCCCCACCCACTCAATGGCGGCGCGCATCCACGCTCCAGCCACCGGCACCGTGGGCGGCAAAGCCCAGCAGGCCGCCAGTCACGGCGATGTTCTTCCAGAACAGCAGCTGCTGCATCATGGCCGCGTCGGCCGGCACGCTCCAGTAGGCATGGAAGAAGAAGCTGGCCACCAGCGTGAAGAACGCCAGCACCAGGGCCGCCCAGCGCGTGCACCAGCCCAGCAGCAAGGCCAGGCCGCCGACGATCTCCACCACCAGGGCAATGGCCACGCCGATCTGCGGCATGGGCATGCCTACCGATGCGGCATAGCCCACGGTCCCGGCGAAGCCTCCGATTTTCTGAAAGCCCGCAGGCACGAACATCAGCGCGATCAGGATGCGGCCGGCCAGCGCCAGCGGGTTGCTCAGACGGTTCAACATGATGGGTACTCCTCGTGAATCTTCAGAGCGTGCTGTGCACGCTCTCAGGCTTGCAGATCGAACACCAGGACCTCGGACTGTTCCCCGTCGTGCAGGCGCAGTCGCGGTTCATTCTCCACAAGGGCCGCATCGCCCGTTGTCAGCCGTTGCCCATTGACACTCAGCGCGCCGCGCACCAGGTGCACATAGGTCTTGCGGCCGGCGGGCAGTTCCAGCTCGGCCTGCTCATCGCCGTCGAACAGCCCGGCATACAGCCGGGCATCGGCATGGACGCTGACCGAGCCCTCGGCGCCATCGGGCGAGGCCACCAGGCGCAGCCGGCCGCGCTTTTCCTCGTCGGCAAAGGCTTTTTGCGCATAGCCGGGCGCTATGCCCGTCTCGCTGGGCAGCAGCCAGATCTGCAGGAAATGCGTGGTCTGGCCCGGCGCATGGTTGTGCTCGCTGTGGACCACGCCCGAGCCGGCGCTCATGCGCTGCACCTCGCCGGGCGAGATGGTCTGCTCGTTGCCCATGCTGTCCTTGTGCGAGAGCCGGCCTTCGAGCACGTAGCTGATGATCTCCATGTCCTTGTGGCCATGGGAGCCGAAGCCCGTGCCCGGGGCGATGTGGTCCTCGTTGATCACGCGCAGGTTGCCAAAGCCCATGTGGCGCGGATCGTGGTAGCCCGCAAACGAGAAGCTGTGGTGCGAGCGCAGCCAGCCATGGTCGGCATGGCCGCGTTCCCGGGATTTGCGCAGGGCGATCATGTTTTTGTCCCTTTCCAACGTGTCAGATCTTCGAAACTCTTGCGTCGATGGCTCCACTGTAGAAGCCGCTGCCGCAGGCAAGGCGCAGCAGGATTGATGGCATCATTCAAAGCTTTTGAAGCCATAACGCCCCATGCCCAGCCCCCGTGACGTGCTCACCCCCGACAGCCTGGCCATGCTCCAGGCCATTGCCGAGGCCGGCAGCTTTGCCGCCGCTGCACGCCAGTTGGGCCTGGTGCCCAGTGCCCTGACCTACCGTGTGCGCCAGATCGAAGATGCGCTGGACGTGCTGCTGTTCGACCGCCGCTCGCGCCACGCCCAGCCCACCGAGGCCGGCCGGGAGCTGCTGCGCGAGGGGGTGCGCCTGCTGCATGAGATCGACACCGTGGCGCATCGCGTGCGCCGCGTGGCCACGGGCTGGGAGCCGCACCTGACCATCGTGGTCGATGGTGCCGTGGCGCGCACGCCGATGCTGGAGCTGGTCGAGGCCTTCTACGCCATGCAGCCACCCACGCGGCTGAAGCTGCGCGACGGCATCCTCACCGGCACGCTGGAGACGCTGACCTCGGGCCGGGCCGACCTGGCCATCGGGGTGGCGGTCAACTCCAGCAACGTAGCGGGCCTGCAGGCCTGCGAGCTGGGCGAGCTGGACTTCGTCTTTGCCGTGGCGCCCCACCATCCGCTGGCCACGGCGCCCGAGCCCATCACCGACGCCACCTTGCTGCAGCACCGCATCATCGCCGTGGCCGATTCAGGCCTGCGCGACAGCGCCAGCATGGGCCTGCTCAGCGGCCAGGACATCTTCACCGTGGACTCCATGCAGGCCAAGATCGAGGCCCAGGTGCGCGGCATAGGCTGCGGCTTCCTGCCCCATTTCATGGCCGATGTGTATGTGCAGGCCGGCCTGCTGGTGACGCGCCAGGTCGCCCGGCCCTCGCGCAATGTTCGCATGCACTACGCATGGTCCTGCCCGCCGCAGCAGGTCCCGCCGCGCGCGCTGCAGTGGTGGCTGCAGCAGTTGGAGAGCCCCGCCACGCGCCGCGCTCTCATGGAAAATCATCACCGACATTGAGCTGGCGCACGCCGCCGGGCGGTCTTCGCGGGTGTAGAGTGGTTACAGGTCCCGGCCTGCCACGCCGCTGCGGTGCAACAGGCCGGAAAGGACATGCTTCCCGGAATCTGCCACTGCCCGCAAAGGTCTGCTCCATGAACGCTTCCCGCGCCGCCTCCAAGTCCACGGTCAAGAAAAAGGCCACCAAGCCCCCCGAAGCCTCCAAGGCGCGCCCCAAGGCCGGCGCGCGCCGCATCGCCGTGATCGGTGCCGGCATGGCGGGCCTGGCCTGCGCCCGCACGCTGATGCAGGCCGGCCACGATGTCCATGTCTACGAACGGCTGCCCCAGGTGGGCGGGCGCATGCGCTCTGTCAACGCCGCGCATGGCGCCTTCGACATCGGCGCGCAGTATTTCACCGTGCGCGATAAGCGCTTCGAGCTGGCCCTGCAGACCGTGCCCGGCCTGTGCCGCCCCTGGAGCGTGAGCACGCTGCGCGTGCTGGATGCGCAGGGCCGCCAGTCCAGCGCTGCACCCGCACCCACCGAAGCCCATTGGGTGGCCACGCCCGACATGCAGGCCCTGCCGCTGGCCTGGGCCGCGCCGCTGTGGGATGCCGACCGCCTGCACCTGGGCCAGCGCGTGACCAAGCTCGAACGCCAGCCCGGATCGCGCGGCTGGAGCCTGCATGTGGAGACGACCGAGCCGACCACGCAGATCCGCGCAGGCTTCGATGAAGTGATACTCGCCCTGCCCGCGCCCCAGGCGCGCCAGCTGCTGCAGACCACGCCCCTGGCCCTGTCGCTGGTGCAGGGCATGGCGGCCGTGGAAATGGCGCCCTGCTGGGCGCTGACGCTGTCCTACCCCATGGCCACCGAGGCCGGCCTGTCCACCCTGGGGCCGCAGTGGAATGCGGCCCGCACCACGCATGAGCGCGCGGTCTGGGTGGCACGTGAATCCTCCAAGCCGGGCCGCTCCCAAAGCGAACGCTGGACCGTGCTGGCCAGCCCCCAATGGTCGCAGGAGCACCGCGCCGACGACGCCCCGCGCGTGCTGGCCAAGATGCAGAAGGCCTTTGGCGAGATCACGCGCATCCGCATCCCTCCCCGCCATGCCAGCGTCTACCTCTGGCCCCATGCGCAGACCCTGTCGCCGCTGGGCCGCAGCCATTTGCGCAACAAGGATGCGGGCCTGGGCCTGTGCGGCGACTGGTGCATTGGCCGCCGCGTGGAGGATGCCTTTGTCTCGGGACTGGAAATGGCCCTGGCGTTGGTTGCAGACTGAACCAGGCCACCAGGTCCTGGCAGGGGGCGGCGCAAGGCCTTAACATCCGGCCCCGATGATTCCCGCCGCCCCTGAATCCGCCGAAACCGGCTCCGCACCCGCCCCATCCCCGTATGTCGGCCGCTTTGCGCCCTCACCCACGGGCCTGCTGCATGCAGGCTCCCTGGTGGCGGCGCTGGCCAGCTGGCTGGACGCACGCGCCCATGGCGGCCGCTGGCTGGTGCGCATCGAGGACATAGACCCTCCGCGCTGCCAGCCCGGTGCCGACACCGCCATCCTGAACCAGCTTGCCACCTGCGGCCTGCTGCCGGATGAAGAGCCTGTCTGGCAGTCCCGCCGCCACACCTTCTACGAAAGCGCACTGGAGCGGCTCAAGGCCGGCGGCCTGGCCTATCCCTGCGGCTGCACGCGCAAGGACATCGAGGCAGCCTGGGAAAACCTGGGCTGGGCCCATGAGCGCCATGTGGAGCGGCCCTACCCCGGCACCTGCCGCGACGGCCTGCACGGCAAGAGCGCCCGGGCCTGGCGCTTTGCGCTGGACCGCTTCACCCGCCACGACCCCGTGCTGCACTGGCAGGACCGCCGCTTGGGCGCCCAGCAGCAGGATGTGATCCACGGCGTGGGCGACTTTGTCCTGCGCCGGGCCGACGGCCTGTGGGCCTACCAGTTGGCCGTGGTCGTCGATGACGGCCTGCAGGGCATCACCCATGTGGTGCGCGGCGCCGACCTCGCCGACAATACGCCCCGCCAGATACTGCTGCAGCGCGCCCTGGGCATAGATCACCCGCAGTATCTGCACACGCCGCTGGTGCTCATGCCCGACGGCGAAAAGCTTTCCAAGCAGCACGGCGCACCCGCACTGGACCTGAGCGCCCCCGTGGCCGCGCTGCGCACCGCAGCCGCCCACCTGGGACTGCCCCAGCCATCACCCCAGGCCACATTGGGCGAAGCGCTGCAGTTCTGGGTCAGGGGCTGGCGCCATACATACAATTGAGCCCGTGAACCCAATTTCTTCCCCCCAAGCCGAGCAGTCCATGGACGGCGATACCCCGAACACCATGTCCGCTGCCCCCGGTGCGCCGCACGATTCCTCTTCGCCCTCCACACCTGCGGCCGCCCGTACCGGCCAGCCGCCCGAGGGCGTGGCCCATCCCAAGACCATCAAGAGCTATGTGCGCCGCGCCGGCCGCACCACGACAGGCCAGGCCAAGGCCTTCGAGGAGCTGGGTCCGCGCTTCGTGCTGAACTACCAGGCCGCGCCGCTGGACGCCTTGGCCACCTATGGCCGCCAGGCCCCCCTGATCCTGGAGATCGGCTTCGGCATGGGCGAGGCCACGGCCCACATCGCGCGCGTGCGCCCCGATGACAACTTCCTGTGCTGCGAGGTGCACGAGCCCGGCGTGGGCGCCCTGCTCAAGCGCATTGGCGAGCAGGACATCTCCAACATCCGCATCCTGCAGCACGACGCCGTCGAAGTCATCGACAACATGCTGCCCGAGGCCAGCCTGGACGGCATCCACATCTTCTTCCCCGATCCCTGGCACAAGAAAAAGCACAACAAGCGCCGCCTGATCCAGGAGCCTCTGGTGGCCAAGCTGGCGCGCCGGCTGCGTCCCGGTGGCTACATCCACTGCGCCACCGACTGGGAGCCCTATGCGGTGCAGATGCTGGAAGTGCTGGGCGCGGAGCCCCTGCTGGCCAACACGGCCGAAGGCTATGCCGCCAAGCCCGACTACCGGCCGCTGACCAAGTTCGAAAACCGTGGCATCCGCCTGGGCCACGGTGTGTGGGATCTGGTGTTTGAGCGCCGCTGAGCCGGTCGCGCCCTCTTCCAATACAAGGCCTCGCATGCAGCCATTGCTACAGAATCTGGTCGAGATGACGGCCCACAGGGACCATCTGCGATTGGAAATCTCGGTGCTGTCCACCCTGTTCAAGCTCAATGGCGTGGTGCAGGTGCGGGCGCTGGAGCTGTTCGCCATGCCCGACGGCAGGCATTGCGTGCGTGCGCGCACCTGGAGCCAGGGCGATCAGGTCATGTCCACCGATGCCGAGGCCTTGTATGACCCGCAAAGCGTGGAGCTGGCCTCCATGCCCGCACTGCAGCAGGCGCTGCAGCAGCGCGCCCTCATCGCCTCGGCCGTGCAGCCCGATGGCCAGCACGTGCTGTGGCTGCCGCTGTGGCGCCAGGAGACGGCCTACCACTGCCTGGAGATCACGCAGTCCACGGCCTTCTCGCCCAGCCGGCTCGATGTGATCCAGGGCATCTTCGGCGTCTATCACAACTACCAGAGCCTGCTGGACTACAGCGAACGCGATGCGCTGACCGGCCTGCTCAACCGCAAGACCTTCGACGAGCAGTTCCTGCGCCTGTCGCTGCAGGAGCCGCCGATGGCCATGCCGGGCGTGGCCACGGAAGACGTTCCCGGCCAGTGGCTGGCCGCCATCGACATCGACCATTTCAAGCGCATCAACGACCGCTTTGGCCACCTGTATGGCGACGAGGTGCTGATCCTGGTGGCCAACATCCTGCGCAGCTGCTTCGACGCCAAGGACCGTGTGTTCCGCTTCGGCGGCGAGGAATTCGTGGTGCTGCTGCGCTCGGTCAGCCTGGTCAATGCCCGCAAGGCGCTGGAGCGCCTGCGCCACGACGTGGAGAGCTACGAATTCCCCCAGGTCGGCCGCATCACCGTGAGCACGGGCTTTGCCGCCATGGGCACGGGCGCACCCGTGGAGGTGCTGGGCCATGCCGACCAGGCCCTCTACCACGCCAAGGAGCATGGCCGCAACCAGACCTGGTACTACGGTGATCTGATCAACCAGGGGCTGCTGGCACCCCAGGTGAACAGCAACGACATCGAACTGTTCTGAGCCGGCCCTGGCGCCGTGCCGTCAGGCGAGGCCGGCCACGCGCACGCAGTCGCGCCCGGCGTGCTTGGCCTCGTAGAGCATGGCATCGGCGCGCTGCAGCAGTTCCTGCGCACTCTCGGCACCCTGCAGTTGCGCCACGCCAAAGCTGGCCGTCGCCGACAGCTCCAGGCCATGGACCTGTATGGGCGTGGAGCGTATGGCCTCGCGCAGCTGCCCGGCCAGCGCCCAGGCCTGGGCCGCAGCCACACCGGGCATCACGATCAGGAACTCCTCACCGCCATAGCGCGCCATCCATTGCGCCGAAGGCTCCCGCTCCAGTGCGTGCCGGCAACGCAGTGCCACCTCGCGCAGCACGGCATCGCCTGCGGCATGGCCGTGCCTGTCATTGACCTGCTTGAAGCGGTCCACGTCCACGAACATCACGCTCAGGGCCGCACCCAGGCGCTGGCCCTGGGCGACCTCGGAGGCCAGGCGCTCGTCCATGGCACGGCGGTTGAGGCATCCGGTCAGCGCATCGGTCAGCGACATGCGCTTGACCTCCTCCACCAGCTCCTCCAGCTGGGCCGTGCGCTGGGCCACCAGCAGGTCCAGATGCTCGATGTGGCCGCGCAGATCATGCTGCAACTGGCCAAAGCCCTGCACCACCATGTCGATCTCGTCGCGCTGCCCGCGCCGCGCCCGCTCCAGCACCAAGGGCCTCGACAACTCATTGGGTTTGAGGTTGGCCGCAAAGCCCGCAATCTGCTGCAGCGGCTGGCGCAGCTCCCTGCGCATCACCCAGGCCACCATCAGGCAGACCAGGGCCGTGAACAGCGCATAGCCCAGCAGCACGCGCAGCGTGGAGTCGCGCAGCACCTCCAGGTAGTGGCCCCGGTTCTCCCAGACCTGCAGTTCGCCCAGCGGCAGGCTGGACTGGCTGTGACGCGGTGCCGGAATGAGCATGGACACGGCAGGCGCGCGGCCATCCCTGGGCTCGCCCGCCTCGTACATCTCGCCCGTGGAGGTGACGCGCAACTGCACATGGCCCACCAGGGGCAGCTTGCCCAGCCACTGCACCTGCTCGCGCACCAGGGCCGGCTCGATGTCCCACAGCGCGGCGGACAGCGAGATCATGCTGTTGGCCACCAGCGTCTCCATGGAGCGGCGAAACTCCTGCTGCCCCTTGCGGTACTCCCACCAGGCGTGGGCGCCGCCAAACACCAGCATGCAGGCCACGGCCAGCAGCATGATGCGCAGGATCAGCAGGGAGGCGATCGAACGGAAGCGGGGCATGGAAGGCGCTCAGCGCAGCAGGTGCTTGAGCTCGAATCCGTAGCGCCGCAGCTGGGGATTGAGGTGCTTGCTGTAGCTGCGAAAGTCCAGAGGGGCCAGCGGCGCACTGATCCTGTGCTCGTAGCGGTCGATCTGGGACTTGTCCAGCAGCGTGAACATGGGCCGCACCTGCTCCAGCCCTTCGGAGGCGAAATCGGCGCCGTGCGCATGGTCGTAGAGCATGACCAGGGCCCAGGCGCCGGTCAGGAAATGGCCGCCCGCCAGTGCCGACAGCTCGCCCGTGCGCAGCGCCGTCATGGCGGCCGCCGATGAATTGATGGCGCTGAAGAAGGCGTCACGCCCCGGCGAGCCGCCCCGCGCGCGCCAGGCCTGCATGGAGCCAAAGGCCATCTCGTCGTTGCCCGCCCAGACCAGGCGAACCTCGGGATAGCGCTGGAACAGCACGGCCGCCTGCTGCTCGGCGCGTTCGCGGCGCCATTCGCCAAAGACTTCCTGCTGCAGCACCACGTCGCTGGCCTCGGCCGCCGCGCGGCGCATGCCGGCATTGCGTTCCACCGAGGAGGGCGTGGAGCGGTCCCCGGCAATGGCCACCATGTGCAGCCGGCCATCGGCCGCACGCGCCTGGCCCGACGCCCGTGCAGCGGCGAACAGTGACTTGGCGGTCAGGTAGCCGGCCTCTTCGGCGCCCGGCTCCAGGCTGCCCAGCCAGTGCCGATAGCGCTCTCGCGCCACGCCGGTCTGGCCGCGCAATGTCTCGGGCACGCCGCTGAAGGCCATGAAGCTGTCGATGCCTGCGGCCTCCAGCGTGCGCAGGATTTCAGGCGCCACGCTGTAGTCGTTGGTAAACATCACGTAGCGGGGCCGCTGCGCCTTGGGCAAGGCGGCAATCTGGCGCGCAATCTCGATGGGGCGCAGGTGGTCGCGCTGGGCATAGCGGACCTGCAGCTGCATGCCCAGGCTGTTGGCCGCGTCCTGCATGGCCTCGCTGACCGTGGTCCAGTAGCGCTCGTCGGAGCGGCCGGGGTTGATGAAGACCACGCTTTGCGCGGCGGCAGCGGCCGATTGCGCCAGCACGCCCATCACCCAGGCCATGTAGGTCATACGCAGCGCCCACGGCAAGACGCCCCGGTGGAGTCCACCGGGGCGTCCCGAAGAAGGGGCAGCAGGAATCATCTGCCGCGCAGCTGGGTCAGACGCGCTCTGCCACCCAGGCCTGCACACCGGCCAGCGCCGCGGGCAGGCCCGAAGCGTCCGTGCCGCCGGCCATGGCCATGTCGGGCTTGCCGCCGCCCTTGCCGCCGACCTGGCTGGCCACGAAGTTCACCAGATCGCCAGCCTTGATGCGCGAGGTCTCGGCCTTGGTCACGCCTGCGGCCAGTTGCACCTTGTCGCCATCGACGGCGGCCAGCACGATGGCTGCGGCGCCCAGCTTGTCCTTGAGCTTGTCCATGGTGTCGCGCAGGGTCTTGGCGTCGGCGCCTTCGAGCCTGGCGGCCAGCACCTTGATGCCCTTGACGTCCACGGCCTGGCCGGCCAGCTCGTCGCCCTGGCTGGAAGCGAGCTTGCCCTTGAGCGCAGCCACTTCCTTCTCCAACGCGCGGATCTGCTCCAGCGCACCGCCGATGCGGGTGTTCAGCTCGGCTGTCGGCGCCTTCAGCGCGGCGGCGGCCTGGTCCACCGTGGATTCCAGCGATTGCAGGTAGGCCAGCGCGTTCTCGCCGGTCACCGCCTCGATGCGGCGCACGCCAGCGGCCACGCCGCCTTCGCCCACCACCTTGAACAGGCCGATGTCGCCGGTGCGCTGCACGTGGGTGCCGCCGCATAGCTCGCGGCTGCTGCCGATGTCCAGCACGCGCACGGAGTCGCCGTACTTCTCGCCGAACAGCATCATGGCGCCCGTGGCCTTGGCCGATTCGATGTCCATCACGCGCGCATCGGTGGGCGTGTTGGCCAGGATCTCGGCGTTCACGCGGCGTTCGATCTCGCGGATCTCTTCAGCGGTCACGGGCTGGTTATGGGCAAAGTCGAAGCGCGTGCGCTCGGCGTTGACCAGCGAGCCCTTTTGCTGCACGTGATCGCCCAGCACTTCGCGCAGGGCCTTGTGCATGATGTGCGTGACCGAGTGGTTGCGCATGGTGGCCGCACGCAGCTGCGTGTCCACCTCGGCCTGCACGGCATCGCCCACCTTGAGGCTGCCGGACTCCAGCACGCCGTGGTGGCCGAACACATCGGCCTTGATCTTGAGCGTGTCCTCGACCGCGAAGCGTGCGCCCGTGGTGCTGATCACACCCTGGTCGCCCACCTGGCCGCCGGACTCGGCGTAGAAAGGCGTGGTGTCGAGCACGACCACGCCGCTCTGGCCGGCCTTGAGTTCCTGCACGGCGCTGCCTTCGGCATACAGTGCCACCACCTTGGCGGCCTCGGCCAGCTTCTGGTAGCCCGTGAAGGCATTGGCATCGCCCGTGTATTCCAGGGCGCGGTCCATCTTGAACTTGCCTGCTGCGCGGGCCTTGTTCTTCTGCTCTTCCATGGCGGTCTGGAAGCCCGCCTCGTCCACGCTCAGGCCGCGCTCGCGGCAGACGTCGTTGGTCAGGTCCAGGGGGAAGCCGTAGGTGTCGTGCAGCTTGAAGGCCACGTCGCCGGGCAGCACCTTGGCGCCACCGGCCAGCGCCGCGTCCAGGATTTCCATGCCGTTGGCCAGGGTCTCGAAGAAGCGCTCTTCCTCGACCCGCAGCACTTCGGTGATGCGCGCTTCCTGCTCGCGGATCTTGGGATAGGCATCGCCCATCACGGCCACCAGATCCTTGACCAGCTTGTGGAAGAACGGGGTCTTCTGGCCCAGCTTGTAGCCGTGGCGGATGGCGCGGCGCACGATGCGGCGCTGCACGTAGCCGCGGCCTTCGTTGGAGGGGATCACGCCATCGGCCACCAGGAAGGCGGTAGCGCGGATGTGGTCGGCGATCACCTTGAGCGAGGGGGTCTCGATGTCAGCGATGTGCGTCTCGCGCGCAGCGGCCTTGATCAGCGCCTGGAACAGGTCGATCTCGTAGTTGCTGTGCACATGCTGCAGGATGGCGGCCAAGCGCTCCAGGCCCATGCCGGTGTCCACGCAGGGCGCGGGCAGTGGCTTGACGTTGCCCTGCTCGTCCATGTCGAACTGCATGAACACGTTGTTCCAGATTTCGATGAAGCGGTCGCCGTCTTCGTCAGGGCTGCCCGGAGGGCCGCCGGCCACGTGCGCGCCGTGGTCGTAGAAGATTTCCGAGCAGGGGCCGCAGGGGCCGGTGTCGGCCATCATCCAGAAGTTGTCGCTCTTGTAGCGGCCGCCCTTGTTGTCGCCGATGCGGATCACGCGCTCGGGCGGCAGGCCGATTTCCTTGGTCCAGATGTCATAGGCCTCGTCGTCCTCGGCGTAGACCGTGGCCAGCAGGCGTTCCTTGGGCAGCTTGTAGACCTCGGTCAGCAGCTCCCAGGCCCACTTGAGCGACTCGCGCTTGAAGTAGTCGCCGAAGGACCAGTTGCCCAGCATCTCGAAGAAGGTGTGGTGGCGGGCCGTGTAGCCCACGTTTTCCAGATCGTTGTGCTTGCCGCCTGCGCGCAGGCAGGTCTGCACCGAGGTGGCGCGCTTGTAGGGGCGCTTGTCGGTGCCCAGGAACACGTCCTTGAACTGGACCATGCCCGAGTTGGTGAACATCAGCGTCGGATCGTTGCCGGGCACCAGGGGGCTCGACTCCACGATGGTGTGGCCCTTGGATGCGAAAAAGTCCAGAAAGCTCTTGCGAATGTCGGCAACGGTGAAAGTGGGTGTGCTCATGGTGTCTAGGAGTTCGGAGCGCGCACGCGGGGCGCTGTCCCTGGCGGGAGGGTGTCCCGTCGGGACCAACGCGCATTATAGGTTTGCCCCATGGTTGCGGCAGCGAGCCCTGCCTGGCCTCCATCACGCACGTGGCCAAAGAAGGCCTCTCCTCCCATCTGCCCGCCCTTGAGCACGATCTCCAGCCCGTCGCTGGCCGGATCGCTGCCATGCGCGCGCAACAGCGGCGCGCAGCTGGCCGGTCCACGGCGCCTGCAGCTGTGGGTGACGCCCCATCCGGGCCGCAGGGCCGATATTCTTGCGCTGGAGAAATGGCTGGTGCAGGAGATGAGGGAGATGGCTAGCACAGGCGATCTCGCCGTTCCCTGATCCCGCTCAGACTGCGCGCGATGGGCGCCCTGGATAATCGCCAGCCGGAACCACAGCAAGCACACCATGGCGCAACCACAGACACCCGAGCCTCATTCCAGCGAACCGGCCCCCGCTGCCAGCGCCAACGGATCCGATTCGGCCAAACCGCCAACACCGCCGAAATCGCCCAAGCCGCCAAAAAGCCGCATCGTGCCCTGGCTCATCGGCCTGCCCGTGGCCTTCTTCGCTGTGCTCATGCTGGCTGGCCAGTTGCTGTCCACGCCCGAAGGCGAGGCGCGCTGGGTGGAGCGCGAAACCATCAAGATCTGCCGCAAGGAAACCGCGCGGCCAGAGGCCGAGCGCAAGACGCAGCAGTTTGAATCGGTGCAGGACTGCGACAGGCTCGAATTCGACTTCAAGCAGCGCTACGGTGAAAACCCCTGAGGCGAAGTCACAACGAAAAAGGCCGGCAGAGCCGGCCTTTGGCTTGCGAGGGCCCGTTCAGTCACGCGTCTCGATGGCGCGGTTGATGCCCAGCGCCGCCAGCGTGCACAGCGCACCCGACAGCAGATAGATCCCCAGCGCCACCAGTCCGAAGCGCGAGGACACGCCCAGGGCCACCAGCGGAGCGAATGCCGCGCCCACCAGCCAGGCCATGTCCGAGGACAACGCGGCACCCGTGTAGCGATAGCGTGAGGGGAAGTTGGACGTCACCGTGCCGGCCGCCTGGCCATAGGACAGGCCCAGCAGGATGAAGCCGACGATGATGAACACGTTGTTCCCCATCGTTCCGCTGCCCAGCAGCCAGGGCGCCAGGAAGCTGAAGATGCCGATCAGGCAGGCCATGGTGCCCAGCGTGTTGCGTCGCCCCACGCGGTCGGCCAGCCAGCCCGAGACCATGATGGCGGCAGCCGCACAGAAGGCGCCCACGATCTGCACCCCGAGCACATGGGTCACCGACTGGTCCGAGTACAGCGAGATCCAGGACAGCGGGAAGATGGTCACCAGGTGGAACAGCGCAAAGCTGGCCAGGGCGGCAAACGCACCGATCACCACGTTGCGACCCTCGTCGCGCATCAGCGGCAGCACGCCCATGGGCTCCAGCTCACGCTGCTGCAGCAGTTCGGTGTAGGACTGCCCCACGACCAGGCGCAGCCGGGCAAACAGTGCCACGACGTTGATGGCAAAGGCCACGCAGAAGGGATAGCGCCAGCCCCAGCTGAGGAACTCGTCGGCTCCCACATGGGCGTAGATGAAGGCAAACAGCCCTGCCGCGAGCACGAAGCCCAGCGGCGCGCCCAACTGGCCCATCATCGAATACCAGCCCCGCCGGTTCTTGGGCGCCGACATGGCCAGCAGCGACGGCAGGCCGTCCCACGAGCCGCCCAGCGCAATGCCCTGGCCTATGCGCAGCAGCGCCAGCACGATGATGGCGTTCACCCCCGCCTGCTGGTAGCTGGGCAGGAAGGCCATGCCCACGGTGCACACGCCCAGCAGAAACAGCGCCAGCGTCAGCTTGGTCGCCCGCCCCCAGCGCCGCTGCACGGCCATGGACAGCGCCGTGCCCAGCGGCCGGGCCACGAAGGCCAGCGAGAAGATGGCGAACGACATCAGCGTGCCGTCGAGCTTGGAAAGGTAGGGAAACAGCAGTGCCGGGAAGACCAGCACGCAGGCGATGCCGAACACGAAGAAGTCGAAGTACTCCGAGGATCGCCCGATGATCACGCCGACGGCGATTTCGTTGGGCGTGACATCTTCGTGGGTGTCGGCGCGGGACAGAGATTCTTTGCTCTCATAGCTTCCGCCGGGGAAGCTTGCAGTTGTGTCGAGGCCGCTCATAGATGGATGCTCCTTGTCTCGTCTCACTGACAGCTCTGTTCTACGCCCTCGCTTGATCTGGCGCAAGGCGGTTTCCACCTCGACCGGCCTCGGTGTTTGTCCTGCTGCGCGCGACGCGAAAATGCTGCCTCCGGACCGCCAGGCACCTGCCGTGCAACCGCCCAGGTAGCAGAAAGTTCCCGGGTTCTCCTTGACGTTGGACAAAATGTCCAATGGACAAATTTATACTTCGTAATACATTTGCCCGGATCTTGTAATCCGCGTTTCTATGTAAACGCGCTCTTGTTGCGCCCCTAGCATGCTAAAAATCAAGGAACTCCGTGGGCCTGCGTGGCTCACCGCGGCCGCTTTGACAGCCAGTCTCACTGGCTGCAGCAAAGCCGTCGTGCTCAACCCCGCCGGCGACATCGCCGCGCAGCAGGGCAACCTGGTGGTCACGGCCACCTTGCTGATGCTGATCATCATCATCCCGGTGATCATCCTCACGCTGCTTTTCGCCTGGAAATACCGCCAGTCGAACACCGAGGCCCACTACGACCCCGAATGGCACCACTCCACCACGCTGGAGCTGGTGATCTGGTCCGTGCCGCTGATGATCATCATCGCGCTGGGCGCCATCACCTGGATCAGCACCCACAAGCTGGACCCCTACCGTCCGCTGGACCGCGTCTCGGCCACCAAGCCGCTGAGCACCGATGTCAAGCCGCTGGAGGTGCAGGTCGTGGCCATGGACTGGAAGTGGCTGTTCTTCATCCCTGAAAAAGGCATCGCCACCGTCAACGAGCTGGCCGCTCCCGTGGATCGTCCCATCCACTTCAAGCTGACCGCCACCTCGACGATGAACTCCTTCTACGTGCCTGACCTGGCCGGCATGATCTATGCCATGCCCGGCATGCAGACCGAGCTGAACGCCGTGATCAACAAGCCCGGCGTGTTCCACGGCCTGGCATCGCACTACAGCGGCGCCGGCTTCTCGGGCATGACGTTCAAGTTCCATGGGCTGAGCAACGAAGAGTTCGATCAGTGGGTTGCCAAGGCCAAGTCCGAAGGCAAGGCCCTGACGCGCGATACCTACCTGAACCTGGTCAAGCCCAGCGAGCGCAACCCGGTCGAGCGCTTCGCCACGGTGGACGAAGGCCTGTACGACAAGGTGCTCAACCGCTGTGTCGAAGAAGGCAAGATGTGCATGCATCACATGATGGCCATCGACGCTGCCGGTGGCGAAGCCTATCTCAAGGCCGTGGGCATGAACCTGCCCCAGGATGTGTGCACGGTGCAAAACGCCGACCGCGTCGTGGCCTTCCTGGACCAGCGCGACGGCTCCGCAGCCGCTGCGCAGCAATAAGCAGTTAGCGGACGCGGACGACGGCCAGACCGCCGCCCGCTCCCATCACGACCTAAGAGACTCGATATGTCTGAACATACCTCCCCGGCACAGGCCCACTGGCTGCTGGGACGCATCACTTGGGACTCCATCCCGATGGCGCATGAGCCCATCGTGCTGGCGACCTTCATCGCCGTGGTGCTCGGCGGCCTTGCCGTGCTGGGCCTGCTCACCAAGTTCCGCCTGTGGGGCCCGCTGTGGCGCGACTGGCTGTGCAGCATCGACCACAAGAAGATCGGCATCATGTACATGATCCTCGGTCTGGTCATGCTGCTGCGCGGCTTTGCCGACGCGCTGATGATGCGCCTGCAGCAGGCCATGGCCTTCGGCGACAACCTGGGCTACCTGCCTCCGCACCACTACGACCAGATCTTCACGGCCCACGGCGTGATCATGATCTTCTTCGTGGCCATGCCCTTCGTGACCGGCCTGATGAACTATCTGGTGCCGCTGCAGATCGGCGCCCGCGACGTGTCCTTCCCGTTCCTGAACAACTTCAGCTTCTGGATGACCACGGGCGGCGCCGTGCTGGTGATGATCTCGCTGTTCCTGGGCGAGTTCTCCACCTCCGGCTGGCTGGCACTGTCCAACCTGGGGGCGCAGAACCCCGGGGTCGGGCTTGACTACTACATCTGGGGATTGCAGGTGGCCGGTGTCGGCACCACGCTGTCAGGCATCAACCTGATCGTGACCATCATCAAGATGCGCGCACCCGGCATGAACCTGATGAAGATGCCCGTCTTCACCTGGACCGCCCTGTGCACCAACGCGCTGATCGTGGCCTCGTTCCCCATCCTGACCGCAGCCCTGGTGCTGATGTCGCTGGACCGCTACGTCGGCACGAACTTCTTCACGAACGAGCTGGGCGGCAACCCCATGCTGTACGTGAACCTGATCTGGATCTGGGGCCACCCCGAGGTCTACATCCTGATCCTGCCCTGCTTCGGTATCTTCTCGGAGATCGTCTCCACCTTCAGCCGCAAGCGCCTGTTCGGCTACACCTCCATGGTGTACGCGACGGTGTGTATCACCATCCTGTCCTACCTGGTCTGGCTGCACCACTTCTTCACCATGGGCTCCGGCGCCAGCGTGAACACCTTCTTCGGCATCACGACGATGATCATCTCGATCCCGACGGGCGCCAAGATCTTCAACTGGCTGTTCACCATGTACCGCGGCCGCATCCGCTTCACGGTGCCGATGCTGTGGACCGTGGGCTTCATGTGCACCTTCGCCATCGGCGGCATGACCGGCGTGCTGCTGGCCGTTCCCCCGGCCGACTTCGTGCTGCACAACAGCCTGTTCCTGATCGCCCACTTCCACAACGTGATCATCGGCGGCGTGGTGTTCGGCGTGTTCGCCGGCATCAACTTCTGGTTCCCCAAGGCCTTCGGCTACAAGCTCGACGAGTTCTGGGGCAAGTGCTCGTTCTGGTTCTGGCTGGTCGGCTTCTGGGTCGCCTTCACTCCGCTGTACGTGCTGGGCCTGATGGGCGTGACACGCCGTGCCAACCACTTCGAGGACCCCTCGCTGCAGATCTGGTTCGTGATCGCCGCCCTGGGCGCCGGTCTGGTGGCACTGGGCATCGGCAGCTTCCTGATCCAGCTGGTGGTCAGCTACTTCAAGCGCGACCAGCTGCGTGACGTGACCGGCGACCCATGGGAAGGCCGCACGCTGGAGTGGGCCACCTCCTCGCCCCCTCCCCAGTACAACTTCGCCTTCACGCCCGTGGTGCATGAGATCGATGCCTGGTGGGACATGAAGAAGCACGGCTACCAGCGTCCGCTGACTGGCTTCAAGCCCGTCCACATGCCGTCCAACACCGGCGCCGGCGTCGTGATCGCAGCGCTGTCCACGGTCTTCGGCTTCGCGATGATCTGGCACATGTGGCCCCTGGCCATTGCGTCGTTCGCCGCCACCGTGCTGGCGTCGATCATCCACACGTTCAACTACAAGCGCGACTACTACATCCCCGCCGCAGAAGTCGCGGCCACGGAAGAACTGCGCACACAACAGCTGGCACGTCATGTCTGATACCCGTTACACCGCAGGCGGCGCTGCCGCCCTGGCCCCGCGCGAGTACCACCTCGCCGAGGAGCCCCATCCCGAAAACGGCACCGCTCTGGGCTTCTGGCTCTACCTGATGAGCGACTGCCTGATCTTTGCAGCGCTGTTCGCCACCTATGGCGTGCTGGGCCGCAACTACGCTGCAGGCCCCACGGGCGCCCAGCTGTTCGACCTGCCCCTGGTGGCGATGAACACGGCCTTCCTGCTGCTGTCGTCCATCACCTTCGGCTTCGCCATGCTGCAAAAGCAGCAGGGCAAGCTGGGCGGCACCCAGCTGTGGCTGGCCATTACCGGCCTGTTCGGCCTGTGCTTCCTGGGCCTGGAACTCTATGAGTTCTCCCACCTGCTGCACGAGGGCGCAGGCCCTCAGCGCAGCGCCTTCCTGTCCTCGTTCTTCACCCTGGTGGGCACCCACGGCCTGCACGTGAGCTTCGGCCTGATCTGGCTGGTCACGCTGATGATCCAGATCAACAAGCACGGCCTGACGCACGAGAACAACCGCCGCCTGATGTGCCTGTCGATGTTCTGGCACTTCTTGGACGTGGTCTGGATCGGCGTCTTCACTTTTGTTTACCTGATGGGGGTGCTGTAAATGGCTGCACACGACATCCACGCCGGCCATGGCCACGGTCACCACGACCAGCACGGCCATGACGATCACCACCACGACGCAGGCCCGCACAGCACGTTCTCGGGCTATATGTGGGGCTTCGTGCTCTCGATCATCCTGACGGCCATCCCGTTCTGGCTGGTGATGAGCAATGTCATCTCGGACCGTGCAACGGCCGTGATGGTGCTCGGCGGCTTCGCCGTGGTGCAGATCGTGGTCCACATGGTCTTCTTCCTGCACATGAACGGCAAGATCGAAGGCGGCTGGACCCTGCTGTCCACCATCTTCACCGTGGTCTTCGTGGCCATCGGCATTGCGGGCACCCTGTGGGTCATGTTCCACATGAACACCAACATGATGCCCCAGCACACCATGCCGGCCGACCCTGCCGCGCAGACGGCTCCGGCCTCGGTCACACCTTGACCGCATCCGGAAACTCCGGGCCCTCCAGCCACGCCGGCGCATCGCGCCGGCGTGGCCCACTCGCTCAGGCGATGCTCATCTCGGTGGGCATCGCCTTGTTTTTGGGCTTCATCTTCCTGGGCAGCTGGCAGGTCCAGCGCCGTGCCTGGAAGCTGGACTTGATAGAGCGCGTGGACCAGCGCGTGCACGCCGCACCCGCTGCCCTGCCCCCGCCCGCCGAATGGCCGCAGATCACGGCCGCCGACCACGAGTACCGCGCCGTGCAGGCCAGCGGCCACTGGCTGGCCGGCAAGACCGTGCTGACCCAGGCCGTGACCGAATTGGGCGCCGGCTTCTGGGTGCTGACGCCGCTGCAGATGGACGACGGCAACCAGGTGCTGGTGAACCGGGGCTTCATTCCCACAGCGCAGCGCGCGCGCTGGCAGGATCAGCCCGCACAGGCCCCCCAGGACCAGGTGACGGTGGCCGGCCTGCTGCGCATCAGCGAGCCGCGCGGCGGCTTCCTGCGCGAGAACGATCCCGCGCAGCAGCGCTGGTTCTCGCGCGATGTGGCGGCCATTGCACAGGCCCAGGGCCTGGACCATGCAGCCCCCTACTTCATCGACGCAGGCCTGCCGGGCCAGCCCGTGGCAGACGGCACCTGGCCGCGCCCGGGCATGACCGTGATCCGCTTCCCCAACAGCCACCTGGTCTATGCGCTGACCTGGTACGGGCTGGCGCTGATGGTGGTCGGCGCGGCCTGGCTGGTCAGGCGCAATGACCGGCAGGCAAGCAGCAAGCCGTAAAGCCGTAAGGCCGTAAAGCCGTCGCTGCAGGCAACAGGGCCACCGATGACATCGGTGGCCTTTTTTACGCCAGTCCTCTACAAGACCCTGCCGCGCCACGGCTGCCTGCGGTAGCGCACAATCGCCCGCGTGAATTCGCCTTCAGAGTCCCTGTTCCGCGTCGAGCGCACCACCGAACGCCAGAACATGCAGCTGCTGATACAGCTGCGCTGGTTTGCCGTGGTCGGGCAGGTGATCACCATCTCCCTGGTGCACTACGGCTTCGGCATCACCCTGCCGCTGCCGGCCATGGCCCTGGTGCTGCTGGCCAGCGTCTTCACCAATCTTGGCTACATCTACTGGTACCGCAGCCACCGCCGCCAGATCTCGGCGCGCAACCTGTTCCTGGCCCTGCTGGCCGACGTGCTCGCCCTGGCCATACAGCTGTATTTGAGCGGCGGCGCCAGCAATCCCTTCATCTATCTGTTCCTGCTGCAGGGCATTCTGGGCGCCGTGCTGCTCAGGCCCGTGCACGCCTGGATCATCGTTGCCAGCACCTCGCTGTGCACCCTGGTGCTGGCCATCGTGCACTGGCCCCTGCCCATTGGCGCGGCGGGACCGGACGGGCTGCCCGGCCTGTATGTGAGCGGCATTCTGATCAGCTTCGGGCTGACCACGGTGCTGCTGGCGGTCTTCCTGCGCCGCATCGTCTCCAACCTGCGCCGGCGTGACGCACGGCTGGCCAACATGCGCCAGCGTGCCAGCGAAGAGGAGCACATCGTGCGCATGGGCCTGCTGGCCACGGGCGCGGCGCACGAGCTGGGCACGCCGCTGTCCACCATGTCCGTCATCCTGGGCGACTGGCAGCGCATGCCCGCCATCACGCAAGACCCCGACCTGCTGGCAGACCTGCAGGAAATGCAGCAGCAGCTGCTGCGCTGCAAGTCCATCGTCTCCAGCGTGCTCATGTCGGCCGGCGAGACCCGCGCCGATGCGCCACAGGCCACCACGCTGCGCGCCTTCATGGACGGCGTGGTCGCGCACTGGCAGTCACGCCACGCCGTGGAGCATTTCGACTATGTCCAGGCCGACGAGGACTTCCCCATCCTTTCCGATACCGCGTTGCAGCAAATGGTTTGCAATGTGCTCGACAATGCGGCCGAAGCCTCCCCCCGCCATGTGGCGCTGCACCTGGCCGTGCGCACCGGCATGCTGTGCATCACCGTGCGCGACAAGGGACCGGGCTTTGCACCCGCCGTGCTGGAACAGCTGGGCCAGCGCCATATCTCCACCAAGACGGAGCGCCCGGGCCGGGGGCTGGGCCTGTTCCTGGTGCTCAACGTGGCGCGCTCGCTGGGCGGACGCGTTCAGGTGAGGAACACCCCGCCGCGGGGCAGTGAGGTGGAGATCCGCCTGCCCCTGTCATCGATTGCCATTGAACCCGGCGCCTGAAGCGGCGCCCACAGGAACCCGAATCGCCCATGGACAGCTCCCGCCTCCTGCTGCTGGTTGAAGACGATGCGACCTTTGCGCGCACGCTGACGCGCTCGTTCGAGCGGCGCGGCTACCGCGTGCTGCAGGCCGCCAGCGCCGAGGAAGTGCGCGAGCTGCTGCAGACGCACTCGCCGCAATACGCCGTCATGGACCTCAAGCTGGCGGGCAACGCGTCGGGCCTGAGCTGCGTCCAGATGCTGCACCAGCACAGCCCCGAGGCGCTGATCGTCGTGCTCACAGGCTATGCCAGCATTGCTACGGCGGTGGAGGCGGTCAAGCTAGGCGCATGCCACTATCTGGCCAAGCCCTCCAACACCGACGATATCGAGGCCGCCTTCGGCCGCCTCGAAGGCCGCACCGACGTGGAACTGTCGCGCAACCCCACCTCCATCAAGACGCTGGAGTGGGAACACATCCACGAAACCCTGGCCGAGAGCGATTTCAACATCTCCGAAGCCGCCCGCCGCCTGGGCATGCACCGGCGCACGTTGGCGCGCAAGCTGGAGAAGCGGCAGATCAAGTAAGGCGGCAGGCACCAAGACAAACCGGGCCTCAAGGGCCCGGTTTTTCATTGCGCGGCCATGGCCCTCAGGCCATCAGCCCAGCCAGAGGTAGTGATCGATCAGCAGCGCCAGGAACAGCACGCTCAGGTGGATCAGCGAGAAGCGGAAGGTCTTGCGCGACAGCTGGTCCGAGTAATTGCGCCACAGTGCAAAGGCATAGGCACAGAAGCACACGCTCAGCACCACGGCCACCACCAGGTACAGCCAGGAGCTCATGCCGTACATGAAGGGCAGCATGCAGGCCGCAAACAGGATCACCGTGTACAGCAGGATCTGCAGCCGCGTGTACTCGCTGCCATGCGTCACGGGCAGCATGGGCAGGCCGGACTGGCGGTAGTCTTCCACGCGGTACAGCGCCAGCGCCCAGAAATGGGGCGGCGTCCACAGGAAGATGATGAGGAACAGGATCAGCGCCTCGGGACCGACCTGGCCCGTCATCGCGGCCCAGCCCAACACGGGCGGCATGGCACCGGAGGCGCCGCCGATCACGATGTTCTGCGGCGTGGCGGGCTTGAGGATCACCGTGTAGATCACGGCATAGCCCACGAAGGTGGCCAGCGTCAGCCACATGGTCAGCGGGTTGGTGCACAGCAGCAGCACCAGCGCGCCCAGCGTGCACAGGATGGCCGAGAAGGCCAGCGCCTGCTGGCTGCTCAGCTCGCCCCGCGCCGTGGGCCGCCAGGAGGTGCGCTTCATGCGCGCATCGATATGGCGCTCCACCAGGCAGTTGAAGGCGGCAGCCGCGCCCGCCACCAGCCAGATGCCCAGGCAGGCCAGCGCCATGTGCAGCCACTGGTCGGCGTTGGGCCAGCCCGGCACGGCCAGCACCATGCCGATCAGTGCGCAGAACACGATCAGCTGCACCACACGCGGCTTGGTCAGGGCATAGAACTGTGTCCAGCGCGAGGGCTCGACACTCAGGGAAGCTTGTTTACTCATGCAATCTCTCCACGGGCAACCGGCAGACCGTCCCGCAGTGCGCCCGGGCGGCTGGCCGCCAGGCACCAAACAATCACGGTCACCAGCGCAGCTGCGCCGCCCGTATGCAGCACCGCGGCCACCAGCGGCCAATCGAGCACCACGTTCGACAGGCCTGTCAGCACTTGCAGCACCAAAAACGCACCCAGCACGCGGCGCTGCGACGCCAGTGCGGGCACTTCACCCAAACGCCACCACAGCCCGGCCAGCGCAGCCACCACCACATAGGCCGCCAGGCGGTGCAGATAGTGGATGGCCGTGAGGCCCGCAAAGCTGATGTTGCTGCCGTCCTGCAGCAGGCCCAGCGGACGCCAGATCTGCAGCGCCTGCGAAAAATCCATGGCCGGCCACCAACTGCCCTGGCAGGTCGGGAAACTGCTGCAGGCCAGCACCGCATAGTTGGTGCTGACCCAGCCGCCCAGCGCCACCTGCAGCACCAGCAGCGCAAGGCCCAGCCACAGCCCCGCGCGCAGCGCGGGTGAAATCACGGTCGCCCTTTGCTGGCGCGCAGCACGGCTCAACCCCACGGCGGGCACGCACAGCAAGGCCAGCAGCCCCGTGCCGCCCAGCAGGTGCAGGGTCACGATGGCCGGGAAAAGCTTCATGGTCACGGTCCAGGCGCCAAAGGCACCCTGCAGGCAGACCCAGAACAGCGCCAGCGTGGGCCACCACGGACTCAGGGCACCGCCTGTGCCCTCGGCCCCTGTACGCTCGGCCCCTGTACGCTCGGCCCCTGCGCCACCCGCCCTGCCCAGGCGCCGCGCGCGCCGCCAGGCCATGATGGTCATGGCGATGATGAGCACGCCCACGGTGGTGGCCAGATAGCGGTGGACCATCTCTATCCATGCCTTGCCATGCGTCACCGGCCCGGTGGGCATGGCGGCCTGCGCCTCGGCAATCTGCGCGCGGGCGCCCATGGGGCTGGCGCTGCCATAGCAGCCCGGCCAATCGGGGCAGCCCAGGCCGGAATCGGTCAGGCGGGTGAAGGCGCCGAACAGCACTAGATCGAAGGTCAGGAACAGCGTGAGCACCGACAGCGCCTGCAGCCGCTTGAGCGAGCCGCCGCTGCGATTGCGCAGCCACACCCAGGCCAGGGGGCCCAGCGCCAGCAACAGGCCCAGCAGCATCAGCTCCAGAACGGGGGCCAGATCGTACAGCGCCTGTTCGCTCACGCCCGCCCTCCGCAGCGCGGCGTGCACCACACGGCATGGCCCCCGGGCAAGCCGAAAGGCAATGCCGCAGGCGCATCCGGTTGGCGACAGCAGATCTTCATAAATGAGAGCAATTTGACGAGAAGGCTCAGCCCCATGCGCGAGATTGGATCGCAGGCCGGGCCTACAGAGAATCAGGACATGCACCCAGATACAGGCAGTGGGACGGCGCCCCATGCACAAGGCCCGCCAAGCGGGCCCGGTCGCTGCAACTTTCAGAGCAGCATGTCTTTGATATGAAACAATTCTACTTGGCTGCGAACCGCTCAAGCGCCCACGCATGCAGTGCCCCTAGATCGCAGCCAGCTTCTTTTGGCCGGTGCGATGCGGCTTGGGCCTGGCGCACACGAATTTCCACAGGACCCTGCCCAAGGCGTCGGCGGCCCAGCTTTACACGACTGCTCAGATTCGCTCAGATTCAGACACCTCACGTTCCTTAGATTGGTGGTTTCACTTGGGGACCGGCAACTGCCGGGTGAGGCCATGATTGCAGGAGGCTCGTGGACTGTGCTTGATGGGCACGGACACGAAATCGGGCGTGTCGAAGGCGATGAATTCGTCCGGTGCGGGACCAGGCTCATCTACCGCATCGATGGACCGGCGCTGTACTCCATGGACGGTTCGGCCAGACTGATGGGCTTTATCGAAGGGACCGAGGTCAGAACGCGGCAAGGCCGGATCTTCCTCAAATTTCTCGCACATTGATCCGCACTGCTCAGATTCGCTCATCTTCGACCGCACAAAGCCGGGGAGACTCCACGCCCATGAAAACTGCCAGGCAATGGACCACCTTCTGTGCGCGAGCTCTCGAACAATGACTTCAATGATTTCTGGGAAGGCATCGCCCAGGACAAACCCCTGAGGACGCCGGACAAGGGTCGCACCGCGTCCTTCACCGTCACCCGCCGCAATGCCACCGGCCTGGAGGTCCGAACGAACAAGGGCAACACGGTGCGCATACGGCGAGAAGCCTTCTGCGCCGTGCTGCGACATCTTGCCCAGGACCATCACGGCCTGGAGCGCCCCTGCGTTGTGGCATCCAGCTATGACGTGCCGGGCTTTCTGGGCTTTGCCGCCAAGCAGGCCAACGACAACGCGGCCGTGGTGATCACCTACATCCTGCCGATTCTGCAGGACGCGGGCATCGTCGGGATCGACGGCAACCGGCCCAACCGCACCTGGCTGCTCTGATCGCGCCGGCAGACTCCGGCTCCTGGGCGCCGGGTCGATGACAATCTATGTCAATTCATTCATAGCCAATCACTAAGACGCACAGATAATTGCCGGCATTCGTGTGAATTGTGAGAAGGGTCCGGACCACGCTCCGCGCCCTTCGATGCTGGAGGATTGGCAGATGAGCGCCCCGGAAATGGAGGCCATACAGGAGCGGCTGAAGAAGCTGCGGGCCGACGAGGCGCTGGTTGCCGAGCAACTGGACCGGCTGCAGGCCCAAAAGGCTGCGCTGCAGCACAGGCTGGCCATGATCCAGGGCGCCGTGCAGGTGCTTGAAGAGATGCGTCAGGAGCTGGGGCCATGAACCGTGGCAAGCCCGTCTCACCACCCGCCTCACCCTGCGCATCGCCCACCTCCACCTTGCCCACAGCCGAAGACTGGCTGGCAAGAATTGCGGCGCTGGATGCCACACAGCCCCCTCCCACCCCGCCCCGTTTGCGCAACCCACGCAAGGCAAAGCGCCGCAGGGCGGTCACCATCGTGGCAATGGTCGTGCTGCTGGCGCTGCTGGCCATCGCCCTGGCCGTGGCGGTGCAGTTGATGTGGGTCAAGTAGCTGTCACACGGCAGCAGCGGAAAGAGCCTTCAAGCGTGAAGCCAACCGAGCCGGGGCTGCTGTATACCCTCACATCCTGGCGAAGTCCCCATATTGTTTGCATGCTCACTTACGCCTAGCATGTGTCCACACTCAACGCAGTGGAGGTGCCATGGCCGATCCCGAAGAACCACTGGAAGTACGCTCAGAACGCTGGCAGTCGCTGAAGGGGCTGGACATCGCCTCCGTGGATCTGGGCCCCATCTGCGTGGTGCTCATGCTGACGCTGGTCTGCATGGCCGTGATGATGCTGCTGGCCAAATCCGGCACCGAGCAAGCACGGCAGGCCCAGCCATCGTCCCAGGCCAAGGGCCCGGCTCCCCGGCCGAAGCCGGCGCAGCCCGTGACCGAACCCGCCCAGCAACAGACCTGGACACCGGCCTTGCGCACCTGAGGGCGACCTAAGGCCGACCTGAGGGCGTCAAGGCCAGGCCGCAGCACCTTCAGAGTTTCACCGAACGTGTCGCAATGAAGGTCGGCACGAACTTCTCGATCACAAAACGGGCATGGGGCTGCCAGTCTTCATGAAAGCCCGTCAGCACCAACCCCGCATCCAGCTGGCCGCCGATCTGATCGGCCAGCGTATGCCCGAACACCAGCGCCTCATTGCGCTCCCGCTTGGCATCGATCGCTGCGGGCGGCAAATCCACCACATCGGAATACGGAAGGCGCCGCGCAGGCCGCATGAGGCCTTGCTCGCGCAACGCGGGATCGCGGTCCTCCACGAAGACCACCGGATTCCAGAAGCTGGACAGAAGGCGCCCACCCTTCGCGAGCACCCGCGCGCATTCACGCCATACGGGCCGCACATCAGGCACGTAGAGGTTGGAGATGGGGTGAAAGACCACATCGAAGCCGGCATCTGCAAAAACGCCCAGATCACGCATGTCGCCCTGCACGCAGGTCAGCGCAAGGCCTTCGCGCTGCGCCACATGCCGGTCCTGCGCAAGCTGCCCGGCAGAGGCATCGAACACGGTGACCTGCGCGCCCGCCGCCGCAAGAATGGGCCCCTGCTGGCCGCCGCCGCCGGCAAGGCAGAGGATGCGCAGGCCGCGCACATCATCCAGCCAGCCCGCTGGCAAGGGGCCGGGCGTGAGCCGCGCCTGCCAGCTTCCGGCACGGGCCCGGGCTATTTCAGCGCTGTCGACCGGGCGCGACCAGTCGCAGTCTTTCGCTGCCTGCAGGTTCCAGGCAGCGGTGTTGTGGGCAAGGATGTCGATGGGTTCTGTCATGGGCACTCTTTCAAAAAGAGGCCGCACGGCGACGCGAGGTTGCGTTCAGAAAACGCGGAGCAGTCAACGGGCATGAAGGTGGTGACGCGGGCGTCCGCCGTGGGCCGGCAATGGGCTTCGGGGGATCGGTCGGACAAGGGTCCGAAGGCGTCACAGGTTCATGTCAGGCTCGCAGCGGTCGCAGGGATGGAAGAGACAAATTCTAAGACTGCGCAAATTGCACTGTCAAACCACTGCGGCGCGTTCCCCACACGGTCATGCGAAAGTCACAACCGTGAGACGGCTTGGCTGTAAGTTGAGCACGCACCCTCAATGGCGCTGGCTTCTGCTGCGCCATGGCGCGCCCACTGACGACCGGCCTTTCCCAACCCGGCGCCCAATGGATACCGAGGAGCAACACTTTGAAGGAGAGCTATGCGTAGTCCCAAGAAAGGCCGAGAGCCAATCCGGCTCATGGACCTGGCCCCCGCCGTCTTCTGCCTCCAGTGCGAACAGGAAAAACCCGCCACAGGAGCCCGCCAATTCCACGCGTGGCATGTGTGCAGCGACTGCTCGCAGAAGTTGGCCCAACTCCCCCCGGCGCAAGCACCCACGGCGCACCCCACGCACTGAGGCAAGCGATTCCCCAAAACGAAAGCCCGCCAGATGGCGGGCTTTCTCATGCCCTTGCGGACATGAGCGGGCGCGGGAGCGGGACGTCGATGCGCGCCTACCAGGGCACAAACATGATCACCAGTGCCACAGCCACGATAGCGGCAACGATGTACATGGTTCGCTTGGTAGCGAACCGGTTGCGGGACGACGAGGTGGGCACTTGGCCCGGGGTGTTGGGAGTAGGTTTGTTCATGGCCTCAAGCATGGTCGCCGCCCGGGACCGGCCCTGTCGGACAAGCACAGCTAAGGCAATCAGCGCAGAGCATGACAAGGGCGTCGGCCTTGGCGCAAGGTGACGCTTGTGAACTGCCGTGGGCTCACTGAGCGCAAGTGGCCAGAAAAGACAAAGCCCGCGAGTGCGGGCTGTTGGTCAGATTTCGAAGGCAGTGCGGTCCACTGCATCCTTGATCCACGCAGGAGGCTTGCCCCGGCCGGTCCACGTTGCGCCGGTGGACGGATCACGGTACTTGGCCACGCCTGCACCGACGGGCGACTTGCGCTTGCCCGTGCTGAACACATCTTCCTGGGTCAATTGGAATTGCTGGACGAGCTCGCGAACCTTGGCGATGGCCCCGCCTTTTTCGGCTTTCAGGACTTCGGCAATGCGTGCTTCGATCTCTGCCTTTTGCTGCAGGAGCGTCTTGTAATCAGGTGTCATGGACTTTTCTTGGGTTGTATGCTAGCGAGTCAGCATTCTATGCACAAAATGCCGCGCTGACATACCTTTGCATCGCAAACCGAAGGTTGCGGACACAACAACACTCTCAACCTCCAGAGGTATAGAGTGGCGCAATGAACAAAGCACTGGAACTCTCAGGAATCGCGCTGGTGGCCCTGGCGCTCAGCGCATGCGCCCAACAGAAGCTGGCACCCTCCGTGGGCATGGCCAATCCCGCATCGGTCTATTGCGGTGAAATCGGCGGACAAGTCCGGATGGAGAAGACGCCCCAGGGCCAGGAAGGCATCTGCGTGCTGCCGAACGGCACGGAAATGGAAGAGTGGACGCTGTACCGCAAGGACCATCCGGCCAAGTAGTGGGATAGCGCTCTGCACGAAACACAAGCAAGTCGTTAACGCCCCGCCGTCAACCTGCTGCAGTTCCACCTCGGTGGCCATCAGGGCCACAACGTACTGGCGTGTTCCGTCCAAATCCCGCGCGACCTCCGGCGGTAAATCAGCGCGCAGCACTTGACCATCCAGGGTGCCTTCACGCAGCAGACCTGCAACTTCTTTACACGACGTAAAGCTTTCCTTCAGAAAAGGTCTGCATATTGGCCAGCAACGGATTCCGCCGAGCCTGGGAGCTTTCTCCTCCCTCCCTCTCAAATCCCTTCCCCAGGCACGCCACCACGGCATCGGCATTTTTCTTCCAGGGCCCGCAGCTTCGCCGCTTGCGGGCCCTTTTCGTTGCCGGATCGCAGCGCCCGCACCCCAGCAATTCATCCATCCTGATGACGGACGAACGCTGGCCGGACGTGGCGCGCTGATAGAGGCAACGCGACACGCTTGCCCTTCAACGGCCGCAGCTCCAAGCGGACACCGTGTCGAAAGAACTCATACATACGGAGCATGCTCGACCTACATGAGCACCCTTACTTGGCTCGCACAGGGAAGCCTCACAAGCAGTTGAAATAGCGTCTGTCCCGAGACCCGCAATGCCCTGCTGATGGAGATAAGCATGAGTCAAGTCGTACCGAGTGAGTCTTTCAATCCGGACCCTGATGCCCGCTACCACCGGAGTCTCCTGGATGCCTTTCCGGTAAGGGGCAGCTACCAGCTCATTCAGTTGCGCAGCACCAGATCTCGCAGCCCCTTCCGACGTTTTGCGAAGGCTTGCATTCGGGCGGTTCGCGCACTTGTTCAATGACTTGAAGGAGATTGTGATGCGACATATTTTCCTCACATTTTTCTGGTCCGTCGTGACCCTCATCTCGCTGTACATCTCCACGCTGGCAGGGCCGATGTTCCCCGTCACGAGCTGAAATGCGGTTAACAGCCGGGCCTATGGTTGACTCATGGTTCTCCTCCTGGAATTCATAGGCATGCCCCGAAATGGGCACCGGACTTTTTCTTCCCCGTGCCTGCACTTCGCAGGCATTCACAAGCTCGCAGCACCGCTGGCGGGCTTCTTTTTTGCGGGGTCCGCTTGCGGCTTTGGCCCGCTTTGCAGAGATCCAAGGCGGGCATACATCGGGTGCGCACAGCGAAGCGCCAGCGGCGCCAAGGTTCAGGCGACCAAGCAGAGGCTTATGCAGGTGCGGCATCAAGTACAGGACATTGAAAATGCGGAGCGCTCCGCATTGGGTCAAATGCCGGCATCGCGTAAGATGCTGATCCACCAGAAGAAGCGGGCGTCGTTCAATGGCAGAACGTAAGCCTCCTCTGGAAACAGCGAGAATTCCCGGAAACCTACGCCAAAACCTACGCCGAACTGGACACCAAAAAGCCCCCGTCGTGGGTTGTCTTTTTGGTGAGACTTCGGGTCGCTTCAGGTTTCCGCACGCAGCGCCTGCAGCTGCTCGACCGGCAGCAACGCCTCCTCTTCGGGCTTCTCCGCACCTGACCGTAGCGCGCCCACGACGCCCGGCTGGTATGCGGTCATCGTGGACTATGGGCACCTACCCTTCCCTGCTGCACGGCGCTGGACCGGCGCCCTCTGGGATGACGAGCGCGGCATCAAGGCATTCGACGGGCCGCACGACACGGCCGAGGCTGCGCTGGACTGGGCCATGGAGTGCTGCCCCGAAGGCTGAGCACGGCACAATGCCGGCCATGGCAATCGATCCCACAAACCCAAAGCACACCGTCCATCAGCGCATCGTCGCCGGCTTCATGGGACATTGGAAGGCCCACGGAAGCGACAAGTACCCGCAACGTTTCCGGCTACCGCCAGAGGAGCTTTGGCACCTCGACAACATCATGCACAAGGGAGCGCACCCTGGTCTGATGTGGGGCGTGCCGCTTGATGCGGACCCGAGCACACGCGGCGAAATGGTCGCCATCGACGGCACGGTCGTCTCGATAGCGCCGGCTGACCCGGCGCCTGCGGCTTAGGCTCCAGCTGGGCGATTGCTCAACGGCCAGGGGTCCACCAGCCCGATGATCTTGTCCATCGCCTCATGGACTGTGCCGCCATCCGGCGGGAGGAAGTGCTGCACGACAGACAGCACTTCCTCCAAGACCTGCTCCGCCTTGCTGGGGTCGTTGATGCCCGCCAGCTTGTCGCGCAGCCGGAAGCCCAGCAGCGGCCAGATCTTCTGCACGGCGTTCTCGCGCGCGATGCGGCGGCCGATGGCGGCGTCGAAGTTCTCGGGGCTGGCGCATGCGCTTTCGCCGGTCACCGTGAAGCCGTTGCGCAGCTCCAGAACACAGAACGTCAGCAAGTTGAGGGGGCTATTGGCCGACTCGGCGTACTCGAAACCGTGGTTCTTGTGCGAGTGACCATGCCGGCCTTCGGCAGCAGTGAAGTAGGTCTCCTCCACGATCTCCCGCTGGATGTCATCCGGCGTCACGCGCGGCGCGGTTTTACCCTTGGCCTGGATCTGGTCTTCGATGGACTGCTCAGCCGGAGAGAGCTCGGGCAGAGGGCCTGGGCCGGTGGCTGTTGTGCCATCGGCATAGGCCTTGGACTCCAGTGCGCCAGGCACGCGGGTGGCGCAGTTGCACGGCCCGGCCGGCATGGCGGGCTCGTTGTGCACGGCGCAATCGGAGGCATGGCCGCAGCCATTGCTACCGCAGGTGTGTTGTGTCATGGGTGGCTCTCTGTGGTGGCGCCTGCGGCCGGCAGGCTCGGGGAAATGGGGCGGCGGCAGTTGGCCAGGGCTGCGGCCAGCTTGATCTCGTAGGCCTCGCGCCGCTCGATCTCGGCCTGGGCGACCTGGGTGAACTGGTCCACCGTGGCGCCCGGCCGCAGCTGTTCGGTTGGCATGGCCGGGCGCTCGGGCACCGGCTCATCGCATGCCACTGGCACAGGCACGTTCACCCGCTGCAGCTCGATGCGGGCCGGCGCGCTTTGGCAGCCAGCCAGGCCCAGCAGCAAGGCCAGGCCTGCAAATTGACGAATTGAGCAATTTGTCAATTTCAGGGCTTCGCCCTCCCCTGCAGCCAGCTGTCCACCCGGTGCTGGGCGCTCGCACAGGTATCGCCCGGCACGGCCGGCGGCGCAGCCAGGATCTCATCGGCGCGCTGCTCGTGCGTCCGGGCACGGGCGGCGGCGAGGGCTCGCGCGGCCTCGCCCTCCTGCTTGCGCCGGTCGGCCAGATCGCGCAGGTCATCGACTGCATCGCTGCAGGCGGCGGCCAGGTCGCGGGCGCCGTCCCGCTGCTGGGTCATCTCGCCCACACTGGCGCGCGCGGCTGCGGCGGCGTCACGCTGGCCCAGGTAGGCCCTGGTCAGCAGCACGTTGCCAAGCAGGCTCACCAGCAGCGCGAGGACAGCGGCCGCAAGCAGTTTCGGAGTGATGCCGATCACCGCCCGCCCCTCCACCAGTACCACCACATTGCCCAGAGGATCGGGTTCATTGCTGGGCCTCCATACACGCGGCGTGTCGCGCCTGTTGACGGGTCCAGACGCCGCGGCAAACCTTGTTGCCAGGCGTGCTGCAGTCGTAGCGCCAGCGCTTCGGGCGGCCGCCCGCGCCCCACTGGTAGGCGCTGTATCCCTGCAGGGGCTGGGCGCTGGTCATGAAGCGATATGCCAGGTAAGCGTTGCAGGCGCCGGCATAGTCGCCAGCCCGCGTGCGCGTCAGCATCGAGGAGCCGCGCCAGGCCCCGCAGCCGTACTGGCCCGAGAAGTCCACAGCCTGGGCGAACTCGGCCGGGTGCACCAGCGTGTCGCCCAGCGAATCACGCACGCACGCGCCGTACTGCTGCTCCAGCAGGTTGATGGCCAGCTCGCGCGCCCGTTCGCGTGTGATGGGCGGGTCGGCCAGGGTCACGCGCGTGCCGTCCTCGTAGCGCGTGGCGCCGTGGCCGATGGTGGGCACGTCGCCGCGCACCGGGATGATGGGCGCGGAGCTGAAACCCTCGGCAGCGATCCAAGACGCCAAGATGGCGGCGCCGATGCTCAGGCCAGCGGCAGAAATGCGGCCGGCGTTCATTCGTCCACCTCGAGCACGCCCAAATCTGTGTCGTAGTGCTGCGCCGGCGCGCCTGTAGCTCTCATTAGGTCCATGCGCAGTTGCCGCTCGGCGTCCCTGCGCAGAAACTCCCGTTCCCTGCGGGCGTCATCAGCGCGCCGGAGCTTATCGGCCTCACGCTTATAGAACCAGGTGATCAACAGGCCGATGATCGCCACCAGAGCCCCGACGTAGGCTGCGAGGTCTGCCGCAGACATCTTGCCGGCCACGGCGACAGATCCACCAAGGATCGTCGCCTTGTTTCCTGCTGCGCCAATGGCTTCGAGGGTTTCAGTTTTCATGGCCCCGATGATTCCGGGGCCGGGCCGCGCTGGCGAACCCTACACGGGGGCCTACGCGCGCTGCGCCGCCGCCCAGGCGAACAGCGCGTCCACCTGCGCGCCCGTCAGGCCCAGCACTGCAGCCACCGCCGCCACGGTCTCGCTGTCGCGCAGCCAGTCCTTTGCGTCATTGAGCACAGCATCCACCCGATCAGCCAGCTCGCCAGGCGCCAGCGCGCCGCGCCACACCAGCACGCGCGCCAGCAGGTTGTCGGCTGGCCGGTCGTCCGTGGACGCCAGCAGCACCAGGGCCCCGCCGTTCAAAACATGCC
>NZ_BCZP01000024.1 GCF_001598795.1 Delftia acidovorans NBRC 14950
TCGCCTATCTCAAGCAACTGCACCCCGACAAGGTGGGGCAGTACCGAGCGAGTCTGCAGACCATCCGCGCCGAACTGGCGCGCCGGGTGCAGGAGTTGGACAGCGAATTGAAGGAGTGCGAACAATGAATTTGGGAAGTGGTTTCGCTGCAGGCCTGGCACAGGGCCAGCAATTTACGAGGGGCATTGCTGATGCCTATCGCGCCGGTCAGCAAATGAACGATGCGCGCGACCAGGCGGCGCAGAAAGAGGCGTTGAAGGGCATTGCCAGTGCCACCGCCGTGGAGTCCACGGGCTACACCGCCGATCAGGGCAAGGAGCTGGAAGGCTTGGCCGCCAACGGCTACAAGATCGACTTTGACGACGCACAGAAGGCCTATGTCGCGAGCAATGAAGCCGGCGACACCAAGACCATCGCCATGCAGGGCGTGACCGATTTCATGGGCGAGCGCACGCAGGGCTCGATGAGCCGCGAGCAGCAGGACAGCACGCGCATGCTGGCCATGGCCGACGTGATCGGCCGCACGGACCCAGAGCGCGGCCTGCAGATGCGTCAGCAGTTCCGCCAAGGCCAGCATGCTGAAAGGCGCCAGGCCCGCGAGGAAAAGCAATGGGCCAGAGAGGACGGTATCGAGGCGCTGGACAAGGAAATCGGACAGTCGTTCAAGGATTCCCTGCGTGGTGAGGACGGAAAGGAGCGTGCAGCCACGGCCGATGACTATCTGGCCAACATGCAGCAAAAAATCGCGCGCTATTCCGGCGCCGGGTTTGCAAAAGAGGCAGAGAGCGCCATGAAAGAGCACTACGCCATGGCCAACATCAAGCTGCAGACTGAAAGCAAGGAACGCGAGGCAGCCATTACCAAGACCATTGCCCGTTTGGATGCTGGTGACGCCTCGGGAGTTATGGACTACTACAACAAGTTCCTGCCCACCGGGGACAAGCTCACCGGGGTGGAGCTGGGCAAGGATGGCAAGGTCGTGGCGCAGCGCGTGCGGCCGGACGGCAGCGAATTGCCGCCAATGACTATGGGGTCCATTGATGAACTTCGCACTGGGCTGCTCAAGAGCGCTGACTACAAATTCGCATACCAGATCAGCCAGGACCAGTTCACCAACAACTTGAAGCTCCGTGGCGAACGGCGCGCCGACAACGCCGACCGGCGCCAAGCTGGCGCGGATGCCCGCGCTGCAGCAGCACACGGGCTCAACATGCAGGAGAAAGCAGAGAGCCTAAAGCAGAAGCGAGAGCTGCCTAGCATCCGCGAGGCCCTCGCAAGGGAGGCTGACCCATCCATCTCGGAAACCAAGATCCGGGGCGTGCGCGCGGGCATCGTGCCGACACCAGGGGCCGACAACGCTAAGGCCAAATACGACTACGACCCGGTGAAGGTGCAGAAGGCATTTGGTGAAACGATCCCGGCCCGTCTTCCGGGGGAAAAGGACACTGTGAAGCGCGACATGGACAAGGAGCGGCGCTTCCAGGAGTTCATGGCCGACAACCCGAATATCCGGAGCGTAGACGAGGGGCTCATGAAATTTAATGTCACAGAAGTCAAAAACACCAGGAATGAGAAGGTCCGCCGGGCTGCCGCAGTGCGGGCGGCTATATCGCCTCAGGCTATAGCAGCCACAGCCAAGAAAAATGGAATCACGGAAGAGCAAGTCCGCGAGCGCTTGCGCGCGCACGGACTGATTCAGGTTGACTGAAAACAAGCTCCGTAGATCAGTTTGTAAGAAGCTTTATATTATAGTATTTAGTCAAATATGGCCCAAGTGGTTGGTAAACTGACTTTGCTGCCGGGCCTCCGCCGAAGACTGCGCCACAGGTTCCGTCGGGATGTTCCCCGGGTGACCCAACATAAATGCCGATAGCATTAAAGGCATTCGAAACCACAGGGCCTCCAGAATCGCCGGGGCCTCCGCAGGCTGAAAATTCGCCAAAGAAGAATTCACGGCCTTTTATTGTATGACGGGTGCTTGGTGTTACTAACGTTCCGCATCGCCAGCCATTGCTTCCTCCGGAAGTACAGATAGTTGTAAATGGTGTTGGAACTATCAGTGGCTTGACGTTTGCAAGGTTGTTGCCGGTCGTAATTATTTGCCGCTGCAAAGTATGTACGAAATTTGTGTTGCCAAAAAGAATGGCATCCATTTTGTGTTCCCAGCCATCTGCGAAAAACTCACCAATTAGTGGGCCTTTTATAGATCCGGGGCTATTGCCTGTGTTGAAATGGACAAATTTTCTTGATCTATCGTAATCAAGACAGTGCGCTGCTGTAATTGATCCTGGGTATATGTCGTCAATCACTACATGAAATCCAGTTGTGCATAAATACATGCTTTGGGTGCCATCGTATGTTGCGCCTATTTTTGTCCCAGAATATATGGTTCCCATTAAAGTAATCGGGCCATTTTGTTCTTCAAAAACAATTATTGATGTGTCAATGCCAGATCGTTGAATTATTTCTGTAATGTACTGATAGTTCTCTTTGCGACCGCGAACAAATACTTTATTTTCTTTTTCATAGACGCCGCTGCTTAGTAGAATTGCTTCGCCGCCTTGCTCAATTCCTCTGAAAATATCTGCGATTTTTGTCTCTATAGAATTTAGATAGGCTAAATTATAATTAACCTTCTTGAAAACAATTCGCTGGTTTTTATTTTGATTTTGGCTATTTTGTCGAAATATTGTTTCTTCTCCAGAAACTCCAATGACTAGTGTGGCGCGTTTATTGTCATCATATTCAATCCATGCACCACCAAATTCGTTGCCTAATTCTTGTTTTATGCTTTCCAAATTTTTAGTTGATTCCGCTATTATGTTGTCATTATCGCTGGTTGCATATTCCTCTAGGCCGGCCGCCTTTAATGCGGATTCCTTTGAAGTATGTTTTGTAAATGTGGTCTGATTTCCCTCGGTGACCGCATTTTCTTGGGAATAAGATGTTGTTGAAATAAGAAGGCCTAATGCAAGAAATATATTGCGCATAGTTGATTTACTCATTGAAAAACTGATCTACGGCTGCATGTTAGCCTCAAAGAGCAATGTCCTCAATAGATTGACATGAAAAATATAAAATTAATTTGTTTGCATGCTGTCTATTGGCATTGTGGTGAGCTAACGAATTGTCGATTCTTCAATGGCCGTGAGTGAGAGTGTGCAACCTCACTTATTGCACGATATAGACAAATTTGATTCCTCCGCGGTCGTACCAAGCCTGACAGCCTCAGCAGGGTTCTATCCGCGAGGTAATGCATGCCCCAGACCACCCAAAGCGCCGCCGATGGCGGCGTTGACCTGTTCGAGATTGCCGGTATCAATCCCACGGCGAAGACGGCAACCCAGGCCCCGACCGGCGACGTTGACCTGTTCGAGCTGGGCGGTATCTCCATCGATGTGCCAAAGCCCAAGCCACAGGGCATTGGCGGCTATGTGGCCGATGCCATCACCGACGTGTTCAAGCGCGCGGGCGGCGCCGCTCTCTCTGGCGTGGCTGCCGTGCCCGAGGCCGCCCAGTCGGGCGTCCGCGCCACGGTGCGCAGCGGCGCCGGCGGCGACCCCGCCACGGTCATGCCCGGCGGCGCCTTCATCCCAAGCATTGACACAGACGAGGCCATCAACGGCCCGATGACGCAGCAGCAGCTCGACCGCCGCGAGCTGCAGGCCGAGCGCGCGGCCGTTGGCGTGCGCCTGCCGGGCGCGGAGGCGCTGGCACGCGCGGGCCGCGATACGCAGAAGGCCATCAACGACACTAACAGCCAAGCCACGCAGCATGCGGTGGCCAATTCCCAGATCACGGGCAATCTGCTCAAGGGCGAGATCGACTTCGGCAAAGACCCGTCTGTGCGCGGCTTCCTGATGCAGGGCGCAGACGTGTTCGGCAGCATGTTCCCCGTAGTGGCCACGGCGCTGGCCACACGCAGCCCGGGCGCGGCCGGCGCGGTGGGCGGCGCCATGGCAGCGGGCGAGGGCGTAGAGAACGCGCGGGAGTTCATCGCCAAGCAGTCGCACGAGCAGCTGCTGGACACCAGCCCGCTGTATCGCCGCATGGTCGATGCCGGCGCGCAGCCCGACGAAGCGCGGCGGATCACCAGCGCCAAGGCCGAGGATGCCTCGGCGCTGCTGCAGGGCGCGGTGGCCACGTTCGGCGACCGCTTCACCGGCAAGCTGGTGACGGGCGGACTCGACCCGCTGCTGGCCCGCGTGGCCGGCCGCTCGGTGCTGGGCAAGACTGCGGCCGGCGCGGGCATCTCGGCGCTGGAGGAGGGCACGCAGGAGCTGATGGAAGGCGTGGCCTCGGACCTGGGCACCAAGAGCGTTGCCCACGGCAAGGAAATCGGCGAGGACTCGGCCGCCAACTTCGTGCTGGGCGCGCTGGGCGGATCAGCACCAGGTGCTGCCCGGGGCGTGGTGGCCGGCGTGAAGGATCGGGGCGCCAAGGCGGATGCCGGCGGGCGCAGCACGGTCATCGACGTGACCTACAAGGACGCCGAAGGCAACACGGTCACGGACGTGGCCACGACCGCAGACGCTTACCCAGGTGACGGCGCTGCAGCTGCGCCTGTGCAAGACGCCCAGGCCTCGGCGCCTGTCTCGGCGCCGGCCGCGCCGCAGACGGAACAGCAGCGCGTGCAGCAGCCCGATGGCACGCCCGAAACCATGGACAGCACCACGGCTGCCACGCGCCTGGCCGAGCTGGAGGTGATCGACAGCACCACGGGCCTGAACCCGGTGCAGCAGGAGGAGCGTGCAGCACTGGCCCAGCGCCTGGAGCAGGACGCGGCGCGCGAGGCCGAGCTGGAAGCCCTGGGCGATGAGCCCCAGGCCGTGGCCGCCGAAGCTGCTGCGGACGAACAGGCCCCGGCGTTTGATCCGGGTGCAGTGCGGTCCAAGACCTGGCCCCAGTTTGTGCACGAGCGCGGCGAGAAGGTGGCCACCCTGCGCCGGGGCACGCCCATCTGGGACCAGCTGCAGCACGAATGGGCCGCAGTGAAGACGCGCCGCGCCGGCACCAACCCCGAGGGCACGGGCGCCGCCGGCACGCCGGCCCAGGAGATCCAGAACCGCGACCGCAGCCGGCCTGCCAGCGTGGTGCAGATGCAGGGCATGGCCCAGAACCCCGACTACCTGCGGCTGGGCGTCTCGCGCAGCCCAGAGTCTGGCGCGCCCATGGTGTTCGCCGTGGGCGACCAGGCCGACGCCGTGCAGGCGCTGGGTCGGGCCGACGTGGCCGTGATGAGCGATGGCCAGCGCGTGCCGTTCCGCTATGGCGTGATGGAGGCGGCCGACGTGCAGCCGTCCAACTTCGCGGACGGCGCCGTCAATCCGCTGTTCGACGCAGCGCACCCGGGCACGGTCAAGGCCTTGAACAACGGCCGCGTGGCAGGCCTGCGCGCTGCCTACGAGCGCGGCACGGCCGACGCCTACCGGCAGGAGCTGGCCGCCGACAGCGACATGCACGGCATCGACCCGGCCGCCATCGCCGGCATGCATGCCCCGGTGTTGGTGCGCCTGTACTCCGAGAAGGACAACCAGGTCAACATGGGCGCCAAGAGCCAAAGCCAGGCCTTGGGCCTGTCCGCCACGGAGCAGGCCGCCACCGATGCGGCACTGGTGGACGGCGGCGTGCTGGAAGTGTTCGACAGCGGCGCCCTGGACAGTGCGGCAAACCGCGACTTTGCCCGCGCCTTCATCGGCAAGCTGCAGGAGCAGGGCCAGGACGTGGCCGGCATGGTGGACGCCAATGGCGCGCTCTCACCGGCCGGCGTCACCCGCCTGCAGGCGGCCCTTGTGCACAAGGCCTACGGCGACGGCGACCTGGTTGAATCGCTGTTCGGCTCCACCGACAACGACATCCGCGCCATTGGCGAATCCCTCAAAGCCGTGGCTGGCGAATGGGCAAACCTGCGCCTGGCGGCCGAGCGCGGCGCCATCAATGCCGAGGTGGACGTGACCGAGAACCTGCTGCAGGCCATCCGCCTGGTGCAGAAGGCCCGGCGCGAGCGCGCGGCCCTGCACGACGCTGTGCAGCAGGTGGACATGCTGACGGGCGACGTGCCCGATGCCCTGACCGTGGGCATGCTGCGCCTGCTGTACAGCGGCCATTACCTGACCCGGCCCGTGGGCCGCGACCGCCTGGTGGAGTCCCTGCGCGCATACATGGGCGCTGCCTTAGCGACCTCGGCCAGCGGTGATATGTTCGGCGAGCAGGTAGGCCCTGCCGCAATCCTTGCTGCCCTGAGCGGCCAACCCGTCCCAAAGCGACAACAGACCAATGACACAAGCACCGACTCCCAGCAAGCCCCAGCCCCGCAAGGCAGCCGAGAACCCCCTGGCAGCGATGCTGCTGGGCAGCGTGCTGATGCAGCAGGGCCAGAAGCACAGCGACAAGAGCCAGACGGAGCAGGGCGAGCAGCTGCTGGAGATCGCGCAGAACGCCCAGGGCAAGATGCCGACGCCGACAGCGGCGCCGTAGCGCCCGCGCTGGAGCTTTCCAGCTACACCCCCGAAGAAATCCAAGCCCAGCAGGCCCAGCAGCAGGAGGCCGAGCAGCGCCGTGCGCGCGACGATGCCAAGGCAGATGCGGACGCGCGGGCCGAGCGCGAGCGCAAGGAAGTGGCCGAGCGCCAGACTGCCAGCGCCGAGCACTTCCAGCTGGGCCAGGATGCGAACGACTCGCTGAGCGGGCAGAAAGGCATCTTCGATGCGCCGGCCGAAGCCGAGCCGGCCCAGCGCCACGATCTGGAGGCCATGTTCGACGAGGTGCTGGACGAGGTGGTCACGGAGCGCCAGGCCTCGCCCCGCTCCGGTGACTCGGTGCCGCACGGCAAGGCCTTGACGCAGGAGGCCGCCCAGGCTGCAGCCCAGGACTACCTGCGCTGGCTCGGCGCAAAGGCGCCCGGGGATGTGCGCCCCGGCATCCATGGCGGCTACACCTTCGAGGGCGGCCCCGGTGCCGTGCGCGTGAAGGCCGGGCACATCAAGGTGGACGGTCAGGACCGCCTGCAGTTCCCGATTCAGCGTCTGCTCAAGCTGGCTGACCCGGCCAAGCCCAAGCCGCGCGGCCAGGCCGCCCAGAAGGCCGCCGGACAGGAAGCCGCGCGGGCGGCCTATTTCACGCCGGACAACATCGTCCGAAGCCAAGACGGCAGCCACGATCGCGTTGTCTCGTACACGGCACCCGATGCGGATGGCCGCTGGAGCGTCACCGTGCGTCCCGTGGAAAAGGAAGGCAATTCATGGGTGGATGTGCCAGGTCTGCGCGAGCGCACCCACGGCACGCAGCCCGATACCCGTGCATTGAAGGCCGGCCCGGTCGCTCAGGCGCAGCCCGAGCGCGGCGCCGGTGAGGCACTGGCCAGCGCAGCCAAGAATGCCGGCGCGGGCCTGGCCGCCGCCATCGATGGGCTGGGCGAGCTGTTCGGCGGCGCGGGCAAGCTCGGCTCAGGCCTGTCCTTCGATGAGCAGACATACGCCAAGGCCAAGCCGCTGTTTGCCCAGGCCGTGGCCAACCTGCAGGTCGCCGGCACTGACCTGCGCGATGCCATGCGGGCCGTGGTGCGCATGGTCGTAGACAAGTTCGGCGCCGAGGCGGCCGTACGAATGAAGCCGTATGTTGTGCGCTACATCGAGGAAATGCGCGACAAGCATGCCGCATTCCCCGAAAATACCTCCAACGGAAAGGACACCTCCCATGTATCAGGCTCCGCTGCCCATCTGGAACGAAATCGCCCGGAGTCAGCCGGTGCTCCCTCCGATGCTTCCCTCGATGCGCGAACTGTTCAGCGCGACACCCGAGACTCTGCCAGCGCTGATCGACAAGCACCTGGACAAGCCGGCCGAGGCGATGGGGCTGGACACTCCGACGACGCTGGCTTTTCGGCTGGTGATGCCGCTGTTTATGGAAAACGAAGCGATCAGCGCATTCATCGAGGCGAAAGGCCAACCGCAGCTTCGCAGCTGCTTGCCGGAACTGACAACGGTCAGGGAGTGTCTGGAGCTGGCCGCACTGGAATACCGGCTCGACCAGTCACAACTGGCCAGCTTGCAGCGATCACTCGTGCAGCACGCGCAGCGGCTCGAAACCGAAGCGATAGCAGCAATGAACGCAGCGCAGAACGCGCAGTAGGTCCGGCGGTTGCGCCCAGCGCGGGCGAGGCCGCGCACCTGGCCAAGGGCGAGCAGCCGGCCCGCGCGCATCGGCAGATCGACCTGACCGACGCGAGCAGCGTGGAGGAGCTTTTCGAGCGGCTGGAACACCTGGACCTGCCCACACGCACCAAGCCTCGGCAGGCCGCTGCAGCTGCTGGACCAGCGCCTGTAGGCGCCCAGCCGGCCACGGTGCCCAGCACGGCCACCCCACAGGCCCAGCCCGCGCCGGCCCAGCTGGCTACGGGGGAGCCCGGCTCCCTGAGTGGCCAGCTGCAGCGCGACGGGCGCCCGCTGGTGCCGCACACGACCAAGGGCGGCAAGCCGCTGCAGGGCATCGTCATGCAGGGCGTGGACCGGGACACGGCCATGCTCTACGACCCATACACCTTCAAGAAGGACGGCGGGTATTTCATCCGGGCCAAGCACCTGGCGCGCGAGGGCGTGGGATTCCGGCGCGGTGAGAGCGCCGTGGCGCCGGCCATGACGGCCGACCTGGCGCAGGAGCTGCTGCGCATTGCCGGCAGCACGGCGCCTGCCGGTGGACGTGGAGCCCAGCAGGCGCCCATGGCGCGCGCGCAGAAAGTCGTGGACGAGGTGCGCAAGGCCTGGGCCAACGCGCCGCGCATCAACGTGGTGTTCGACCTGCAAGACCCGCGCGTGCCCCAGGAAGCGCGCGACACGGAGCGGCTGCAGGCGGCCGAGGGTGCAGAGGGAGTGCCCAAGGGCTTCTACTTCGATGGCGAGGTCTACCTGGTGGCGAGCCAGCTGGCCACGCCAGAGGAAGCGACCCGCGTGCTCTTCCACGAGGCGCTGGGCCACCACGGGCTGCGTGGTGCCTTTGGCGAGAAGCTGGACGCGGTGCTGGACCAGATCATCGTGGCCCGCCCGCGCGAGGTGCGCGCCAAGCTGCAGGAGTATGGCGAGCTGGACGACCTGGTGGGCCGGCGCTACGCGGCCGAGGAGGTGCTGGCCGAGATGGCCGAGATGCAGCCGCATCTGGGATTCGTGCGCCGCGCCGTGGCAGCCATCCGCGCCTGGCTGCGCGCCCATGTGCCCGCGCTGCGCGACCTGGCCATGACGGACGCGGAGATCATCCGCGACTTCATCCTGCCGGCGCGCCGCTGGGTGGAGCGTGGCGCTCTGGCTGCCGCTTCCGCGCCGGCAGCAAAACCTGCGTTCAGCCTGGACAGCGGTGCGGGCCGTCGCGCGCTGCAGGAACTGTCCGAGCTGGACGACCTGTTCACGTTCCCGAAGTCGCAACAGAAGGACCTGGCTGCCATCGCAAAGGAGCACAACCCCGAAATTCAGGTGAGCAAGCCCATCAGCATTGCAGGGCGCCAGGAGTACACGCTGACCATGCCGGGTGGCAAGAAGGCCATCCTGTCGGTGCGCCAGCCCAACCCGTATGGCGGCGAGCAGGTCTACGACATGCTCTACACCGCCGAGGGCATGGAGGCCGTGACCGGCCGGCCCGGTGTGAACCCCGAGGACGTGCCGCCCACGCCCGACGTATGGCTGGACGTGTCCCGGCTGGACCAGGGCGATGCCGGTGCAATGGCCTACAGCATCGCCTCGACCTTTGCCCACAACACAGACAGCATTTTCATCGGCGACCCGCACGGCCTGAGCAAGACCGCGCTGCGCCGCCGGCTGGAGCAGATGCTGTCCAGCGCCTTGAAGTTCGGCACCACGCGCCACCTGGCGCCGCATCCCGACCAGGTGCGCGGCGGCCATGGTGTGCCGGGCCTGCGATGGGTCTATGGGGATGACGTGGGCAATGTGGAGCGCATGATTGCGGCGAGCTTGGAGGGAATGGATAATGCATTTCCTTCATCCAATCAGATTGCATACGATGCCGAACGAGGCACTTTCCGACTATCCGATTCCGGGCAGCAACTATCAAGACAGCAATTGGCTGGCTTGGTTGGACAATCCATCGAAAGAAGACGTCGAATGGATGCAAGCGCGCCAGGAGACGCGGAAGCTGGCTGGCGAACAGTTGCGCGAGCGGCTGTCTGGCGTTCCCTTCTACGCGGAGAGGGCAGCTCGGGTGAAGGCAATCGACGGGGACGAGGCGCTGTACTGGGAAGGTTTGCTGAGCGGCACGCACAAGTTCTAGGCGACCCCAGTCCCAAGCTGCGCGTTTTCTACAGCCGCGGCCCCGCTGCCGGCGCGGCCACGCCGGCACCCTCAAAGGGCCTGCTGGGCCGCCTGCAGGACAAGGTGGCGGACCTCACCGGCTACCGCTCCGTCGATGACTTCCTCTACGCTTGGCAGGACAAGTTCATTGACCTCAAGCGCATCCAGGAACATATCAAGGCCCTGAACGGCACCGTCAGCGAGACGAACGACGCGTACAGGGGCGAGGAGCTGTACCACAAGCGCGTGGCCAAGCGCACGGCAAACTTCCTGCGCGACGAAGTGCAGCCGCTGCTACGGCGCCTGAACGCCACGGGCGTGGCCATCGAGGAGCTGGAGCGCTTCCTGCACGCCCGGCACGCGCCCGAAGCCAACCGCGTCATGGCCGAGCGCAACCCTGGCGCCCAGCAGCTGCAGGCGCAGCGCGATGGCGCCGCCAAGACCGTGGAAGATCTGCGCCGCCAGCTGCAGCGCGCTCAGGCCCGGGGCATGGCCACCGGCCCGGTGCAGAAGGCGCTGGGGCAGGCCCTCATCGACCAGGACCGCTGGGACGGCGCGGAGGCCTTCACAGGCACCGAGGACGAGCGCCTGTCCCTGTCGGGCATGAGCGATGCCGAGGCAGCGGCGGTGATGGCCAGCTACAGCCCGGAGCAGCGCCAGGTGCTGGACGAGCTGGCTGCGCGTGTGGACCGGATGAACGAAGGCACGCTGCAGACACTGGAGAGCTACGGCCTCATGGACCAGGCCACGCTGACGGCCTGGCGCAAAACCTACCGGCACTACGTGCCCCTGCACCGTGACGAAGCCCACCCGGAGAGCAAGGCTCACCCCATTGGCCAGGGATTCAGCACCAAGGGCGATGCGGCCAAGAAGCGCACGGGCTCAAACGAGCGCGTGACCAACATCCTGAGCCACATCGTCATGCAGCGAGAGGCGGCATTGACGCGCGGCGAAAAGAACAACGTGGTCAAGCGCCTGTACCTGCTGGCCGCCCAGAACCCGGACAAAGATCTGTGGAGCCTGGAACTGCCCAAGAAAAAGGCGCTGGACCCTGATACCGGCCTGGTGCGCACAATGGTGGACCACGCGGCGAAGCTGCGCGCCAATGTCGTGTCGGTGCGGATCGGCGGCAAAGACCAGTACATCGTGTTCAACGAGCGCAACGAGAAGGCCGTGCGCCTGGCCATGGCCATGAAGAACATGGACGCCATGGAGCTGGACAGGTTCACGCGGGGCGCGGCCTGGATCACGCGCTGGTTCGCATCCGTCAACACTCAGTACAACCCGGTGTTCGGCGTCATGAACCTGGCGCGCGACCTGCAGGGCGCCATGCTGCAGCTGTCCACTACCCCCTTGGCCGGCAAACAGGCAGAGGTCTTCCGCAACATCCGGCGCAACACGCGCGCGATCTACAAGGATCTGCGCCGCGAGCGTCGAGAGGAGGGCATCGGCACGAGCGAATGGGCCAAGCTGTGGGAGCAGCTGCAGCTGGACGGCGGCACCACGGGCTACCGTGACCTGCACGCCGATCCCCAGGACCGGGCCAAGAAGCTGCAGAAGGCGCTGGACCAGGTGGGCGAGGGCAAGGTGGTCGGCAGCGGCCGGGCGCTGCTGGCCTGGCTGTCGGACTTCAATGAAACCCTGGAAGCAACCACGCGCCTCGGCGTCTACAAGGCTGCGCTGGACCAGGGCATTAGCCGCCAGGAGGCCGCGAGCATCGCCAAGAACATCACGGTGAACTTCAACCGTAAGGGCCGGAATATGCCCGTGGCCGGCGCGCACTTCGCTTTTCTGAATGCGGCAATCCAGGGCAACAAGCGCATGCTGGAGACGCTGGCGGGGCCGGCCGGCCGCAAGATCATGATGGGCGGGGTGGCCCTGGGCATGGTGTCGGCCATGGCCGGCTACCTGATGATGGGCGGCGGGGATGGTGCAGACGACGAGTGGAAGAAGATCCCGGGCTTTGTGAAAGAGCGGTCCATCATCATTCCGCTGGGCCGGCAGGACTATGTGGCCACCCCGCTGCCGCTGGGGTTCCATGTGTTCCCCAACATCGGCCGCACCATCGTGGAGATGGCCGTGCACGACGACCCGACAAAGAGCCGAATGGGTCACGTCCTGGACATGGCCGTGCTGGCCATGGATGCCTACAACCCGCTGGGCGGCTCTTCAAACCTGGGGCAGTTGGTGTCCCCCACCTGGCTCGATCCCACAGTGGCGCTGTGGCAAAACCAGGACTGGACGGGCCGAGAGATCTACCGTGAAGACCGCAGCTCCAAGGACCCTAAGCCTGGCGATGCTCGGGCCAAGGATGCGGCTCCAGCTCCCTACAGGGTGATGGCCAGGACTGTGAACGCTATCAGCGGCGGCAACGAGTGGCGACCGGGCGAGTTCAGCCCCACGCCCGAGGCCATCGAGTACCTGTTCGGGCAGATCACCGGGGGCGTGGGCCGCGAAGCGTCCAAGGTCGCCAGCATGGCAACAGCGGCCTGGACGGGGGAGGAGTTGGCCGCGCACCAGCTCGTCCTGGTCGGCCGGGTCTATGGCAACTCGCGCGGTGTGAACGGGCAGAGCGCTGGCTACTACGAGAACGTCAAGCGCATCAACGTCAGTATGGCCGAGGCCAAGGGGCGCGTGGAGCGCGGGGAGGAGGCCGATGCTGTGTTGCTGGACGTGCCACTGGCTCAACTGGACGGTGCCGCATCCCTGGTGGACAAGCACATTTCCAACCTGGTGAAGGCGCGGCGCCGCGTGCATGCCAGCGACGATCCGAACAAGCGCGAGTTGGTCAAGTCGATCAATCAGGAGATTGAACTCTCAATGCGGCAGTTGAACCAGGGGGTTGAGGATGTGCTTGGCAATTTCGGGGGGCGATGATGAAAAGGGTACGGTTCTTCTGGTGTGCAACTGCTGCCGTCCTATTGTGGTCTTTTGGGTGCCTTCGTGTAGGGTCTACTTTGCAGGGGAAACCACCGTTGCCTGCTCCGGCTGAACTGACGCCAGATACCGCATTACGGTCGCCAACACGCTCGGACAAGGGATGAAGGCGCAACAGGTTCCAGAGGTGCCAGTCAAGGATTCGTGTCGACGTGGATCTAGTTTGTCGTCGAGATCTCTCCGATCAATAGATTAGGATGTACCTTCTCTCGAAGGGAAGATTCCTGGTACTCTCCAATCGGAGAATCACGAGTGCATCAAACTGGGCTGTAAAAATCTATGTGAATTTGTTAGAGGGCGGCAGCTTGCTCTAAAATTGCACACATTAAAGGGAGAAGGCGTCTTATGGTTGATTTCAGTAAAAAGCTTGCAAGCAAGAAGGTCTCAAAAGTATCGGACCCCATTGAGCTATATAAAGGTCTTGATCGGGCCAGCGACAAGGGTCCACTTCGTCCTTCTCAGGATGCGATATTTCGAGAGTGGAATGCGACCGGTCGCAATCAGCGCGACGTCATCGTCAAGCTGCACACCGGCCAAGGCAAGACGCTGGTTGGGCTTCTGATGCTGCAGGCCCGCCTGAACGAAGGAAAAGGTCCGTCCGTCTACCTTTGCCCGAACAACTACCTCATTGAACAGACCTGTGAGCAAGCGCGTCAGTTCGGAATTGCAACGTGCCAAGCAGAACCTGATCTGCCCGAGGCGTTCCTCACAAGCGAGCAGATCCTTGTGACATCGGTGCAAAAACTCTTCAACGGCTTGACGAAATTTGGCCTTGAACGCAACTCAGTTTCTGTCGGGACTCTCCTGATGGACGATGCTCACGCGTGCGCAGATACGATCCGTGATCAATGCAAGATCCGTATCGATACCAGTGAACCAGCGTACCAAGCGCTCCGAACCTTGTTCGCTGCCGAGCTTGAACTACAAGGCGTTGGTACTTACGCTGACATCTGTAATGGGAAACAAGATGCGCTGCTGCCGGTTCCCTATTGGGTCTGGCGTGATCGCGAGTCCGACGTTGCAGCGATCCTGTCGGCAGCATCTGACCGAAGGAGCGTCAAATTCGCATGGCCGCTCTTGCGCAATATGCTCGCACACTGTCAGTGCGTTGTGTCCGGAACCTCGATCGAGATTGAGCCGCATATCGCACCGCTTCAATCTTTCGGAAGCTACTGGAAGGCGGAGCATCGGATTTTCATGTCTGCCACGGTGACTGACGATGCATTCCTGATCAAAGGGCTTCGGCTGCAGCCATCGACGATCGTTGCTCCACTTCTTTACTCTCAAGAAAGTTGGTCCGGCGAGAAGATGGTGCTGCTGCCTTCTGTCATCAATCCGCTGTTGGATCGTGAAGCGATCGTCGCTAAATTCGCTCCCAAGGATGCGCGTCGCCACTATGGCGTTGTGAGCCTCGCGACCTCTTTCAAGAACACAGCTGATTGGGAGACCTACGGTGCAAAGGTGGCAAAAACGGAAACTGTGTGGACGGACATTAACGCATTGCGTAAGGGAAACTACGAGCAGACGCTGGTGCTGGTCAATCGCTACGACGGCATTGATTTGCCAGACGATGCCTGCCGAATTTTGGTGATCGATGGAAAGCCCTACTCCGAGAGTCTGATAGATCTTTATCAAGAGGACTGCCGCCCGGCGAGCGACACTACCCTAATGCGTCTGGTTCGAAACATTGAGCAGGGCATGGGGCGAAGCGTGCGAGGCGAGAAAGACTATTCTGTGATTCTTGGAATCGGCGCTGATCTCACTCGGGCGCTCCGAGACCAGCATTCGCGAAGCTACCTATCGTCCCAGATGGCGACACAGATCGAGATCGGCATTGAGGTGGCTGGGTTCGCGAAAGATGATATTGCCAATGGAGCCGATGCTGAGACGGCGTTCTTCGGCCTCATCCGTCAGTGCTTGGGTCGGGATGAGGGCTGGAAGGCGTTCTATGCCGAGTACATGGAGAAGGTTGAACTGAGAGGCGCCAATAAGCGGCTGCTCGGTATATACGCTGCTGAGCTTGAGGCTGAAGAGCTGTTTATGGCTGGAGACTACAGTGGTGCGGTGCAGCGCATTCAGAAGTTGATGGACGAACAAAATTTCGATGCGCCTGATCGTGGATGGTATCTCCAAACCATGGCGCGATACAGCTATCCGCTCGATCGGGCAGAGTTCAAGCGCCTGCAATTGGCTGCGCACGGAGCCAATCGCATAGTGATGAAGCCACCACAAGGTCTGAAGGTCACGAAACTTTCAGTGGTGAGTCAGGGACGCGTTGAGCGAATAGCCCAATGGATTCGCAACCACAACGATTACGCCGAACTTGACATTGCGTTGGCGGACATTCTCGGACGTCTTGTATTCGGCGTGAAGGCGGACAAGTTTGAACAGGCGCTTGATGAGCTGAGCCGGGCGCTGGGCTTTGCTGGCGAGCGGCCCGACAAGGAATGGAAGGAGGGTCCAGACAACCTTTGGGCGCTGGATGACGCTAACTATATCGTCTGGGAATGCAAGAACGAGGTCGATCTGAGCAGGTCGGAGATCAATAAGACTGAGGCCGAGCAGATGAACCGTTCCGCGGCATGGTTCCGGAAACACTACGAGGGATGCACTGCCATCCACATTGAGGTGCACCCCGCGTACCAGGTACAGAGTGCTGCCAACTTCTTGGTAGACGTAAAGGTGATGCGAGAGAAGGAGTTGAAGACGTTTGTGAAGGCTGTGAAGAAGTTTTTCCAGTCATTTCAGCGCCTCAATCTCAAGGACTTGTCTCTGCCGCACATCCAGAATCTCCTTGTCGAGAATGGATTGGACGTTGACAACCTGCTCAATGGAAGCTTTATGAGGAAGACCGTTGACCTAAAGTGACCCATTATGACCGAGCAGCCTTCGATTTCGGAGGCGCTGCTTGTTTGGATGTTGTGCGGTTGCGCCAATTGCAACCGACGAATAGCTGGCGATAATTGCAGCTAATAATCAGCCTACCGGTGGGGAGTGAATTTGATTGCGCCTGTAGCAGGCATCCTGAGTGGATGCTCAATGACTGCTCCTGGCCGATCTTCGAGGCTCGCTGCTGCTCCCAGAGCTAGGACGCCAGCCTCGTAGAGACTGTTAGGCGTGTTCCAGCAGCTTAAACGGCCGCATGACGGACGGTGTGAGTCTCGGCCCCTGTGCTATGACCAAAAACTGTCCAGAATACGCAGCAATAGGGTGAAAAAGGCAAGATTTCGAAAACACCGGAAGCGTGGCTATCGCTGCAAGTTGTTAATCGGAAAGGTGTTTTCTCTCATGCCTATTTCGGTGGATCGGACTTTTAATCCGTTGGTTGCGGCTCCCTGGGCAGGTTGTATTCCCAGACGGGTCTATGCGCCTTTCTGTTCAAAGGCTTCCGGGCTTGGTAGGGCCTCCATCACCGGTCGGTACATGCAGACACCCGGATCTACGCACCATTAGAAGCACAACTGAGCCAGCGATGCTGCAAAGTTGCTACGGAGGGTCGGGGGTATTCCTCTAAGTTGCTGTCAGATAATGATTTTCTTCAAATATCAATCCAGTCCATCATGGGCGCAACGGACATGCGCCACATGCTGGCAGGTGCTTGATTTTCTACGTTTTTCATTGATCTGATTGGGTTTTTTGCTCTGGCGGCTGCTCTTGGTTTTACGCCGTGGAACCCCGCTTTTCCTATTGTTCCAGCTCTGGGTGCTACAGATTGGGCTTGTGGCGTGCAATAGGAGCCATCACTGCACGCAAGTCGAAAGGTTCTGACCAGCGAATGGTTGCACCGGCGGGGGTACGAGCTGCAGCAGGGGCGTGCTTCAGGCCGGGCTCTGCACAAGAAGGTCTCAGTGGGGAGCTGCCGCGGAATTATGTCAGCGCGGCCGAAAACGTGACTGAGTGGGGTCGTAGCAAAAGGTGGACTTCGCGCCGGCCGGCCTCCGGCCTGGCCCGGCTTCAAGCGGCCAGGCCCATGAGTGGCGCGACGAAGGCCAATGGAAGAGCACCGTGGCGGCTGCTCGGGTAGCCAGCAGGAAGGTGTTGATGCAGACCGGGACTGTCAAGGCAGCCAGCAGTCTGCCTATCCCGGCCACCAAGGCGAGTAGCGAGGCGGCTGCAGGTGCGGTTACAGGTGCGGTTACAGGGCAGCACCTGATCGGCCGCGAGACCGGCGCGGATCTTCGAATACGTGAGCCTGAGTTGCAGGCCTTGCATGCCTGGCACGCAAGCATAGTGGTGCTTGCAAAAGCCGGAGGCATTCCAGCATCAAACTCCAGCATGCACATTACTCACATATCGCGTCCAGCTTGCTTCTGGATAGTTTGAGTTTTGGAAAAAAGAAGTGCGTTAGATAAATTTGATCTTCAGTCATTGCGGATTGTTGAAAAAATTCTATTTTTCCGGATGCATTTTGTGGCAAGTTCTACATGTGCTTTGAGCATTGCATCATGTATTTAACCAGTTGAGGCAAATTGAATGAATGACATGAGGAAACAAGACTCATTCTCGCCCCAATCGCGCTTGCAAGCATTGCTGGCGGACCCTGGGATGGAGGATTTTTCAGGGTTAAACCTATTGCTTGAGCAAGCCGGGTATGAACTGAGTTGGGTGGCGAGCGAATCTGATGTGCAGAATTTGCTCGAAAGGAAGCATGTTGATTTGCTTATATGCAACACGCGGCTGCTTGACGTGGACGACGGAAGGTGGATGGAAGAATTGATTGTCCAATCGTGCAATATTTCCGTGATTATTTTGGATGAAGGCGGGAGAGGGAACGCTAGGGGAGGTATTGGGCGTTTATTGGGATTGTGCCGTCATATTATCAGCCCATGGGATAGCGATCAATTTTTGGCGACTATTGAACAGTTGAATGAGCAAAGGATTTCACGCCACGAAAATATTCGCCTCGAACAGAGAAATCGGACGCTGGTGAAAGAGTTGAGTGAACTCAGTTCGAAGCTGGAGAATGCTGCGCACGAGCATGACGACGAGCTTCTGGAAGCACATAGAAAGCTCAAGAGGAGTTTCGTGGCGACAATCCGGATGTTCTCGAATCTTCTGGAGTGGCGAGGAGGGGCGCTTGCCGGCCATTCTCGACGCGTGGCCGACCTGACTCGGCGAACGGCAAATATCATGCAGCTTGACGAAGGTGAGCAGCAAAATGCCTTTGTCGCTGCGTTGATTCATGATATTGCACACATAACGCTGCCCGACGGGTTGTTGAATAAATCAGTGACCAGCTTAAGCCATGAAGAGCTGGAGAAATATCGAACCCACTCCAGCTTGGGAGAACAACTGCTCCTGTCAATAGATGACGCACATGGGGTTGCCACTTTGGTCAGAGGCCATCATGAACGTTTCGATGGCGCAGGTTACCCGGATGGGCTGAAAGGGGGAAATATTCCAGTAGGTGCGCGAATAATCGCAGTCGCAGATTGTTATGATGACCTGACAATAGGACATTTGAACGGTAAATCTCTCACTCCGGCAGAGGCAAGAACCATAATATCCCATGGCAGGGGTACGCAATTCGACCCTGAGGTAGTCGATGCATTCTTGCAGATTCTGCTGCAGGCAACGCCCGCTGTTGATCCTGCACCATTTTATATTCGCTGTTCAGATCTCAAGCCTGGAATGGTCTTGGCCCAGGATTTTATGTCTGGAGAGGGTTTGGTTTTACTCACTGCAGGTCGGGTTTTGACTGAGGAGTTGATTCACAGAATACAACTACGTGTTCATCTTGGACGCAAGTTGCCGGTTCGTGCCATGACGGTGGCCGCATGATGCGGGTTTTTCTCATAAAACGTCTTTATTGAATCCTATGAATTCCTGGGCTAAAGGGGAATATCGAAGATTGGTCTGGATGCTCCGATGTGGAAACTGTCCTTGTTACGAAATGTTGACGCAAATAAGTCCATTTATCAGGGTTTCTTTGCCTTGAAGAACTTCAGCAGAATTTCGCCATTCAACGCGACTGCTTGATTTTTCAATATATCTGCTATATGTGATGGAGGCGCTTCTGTTGAATAGAGCTTGTTGTCGCTCACTCGATATAAGATCCTGGTGGCGCCCATGATGAATTCGTCTCCTTCGATATGGCCTACATACCTGCCATTTTTTGTGTAGGCTTTCCACCATCCGCCTTCAATCATCATATGTCTCTTTCAGTTGGGGATTTTATCATTGGGGCTCATTGTGTTTTTGAGCGCAACCAGATTCTATGTTGATGATTATTCTTTTGTGCAGGCGAGACAAAAATTGACAGAGTTTGGAAACCATTCATTTATTTGATAATGAGTTTTCAAAATCAGCCCATGGCGTGAGTTGTGGTGCCATCGATATCCAGGAAGAGGGCGACGACGATACGGACACCTCTTGCACCACCAAGGGCAAAGCCGGACACCAGCATGCCTGCCGGGCCCGCGGCCACCGCCGCTGCGACGGTACGCCTCCTGAACCAAGAAGTGCAAAACGTGTTTGTAAAAACAGAAGTGATAGTTTGCATGCTAAATGCAACCGACTTCTTGATAAGTTTCTTTAATGAAGTGCGTTTTGTTTCAGTTGACAATGTTTGATACTTTTTTGAGTCGGATCCACGTCAGGTGGGTCTCGGCCTTACCGGAGCCTCCCCTGATGAATTTTTCAATTTCCCGCTGGCTGAGCGCAGCAGGTGTTGCGCTTTTACTGTGCTCCAACGCCGCAGCTCAGTGGTCCTACCCTCCAGGTAGTTCCTTGGTCGTTCCCCCTGGCGGTTCTGTTGACCTGTCCTGCTCCTCGTTGGACATGCAAGGGACCCTGGATCTCGGGGGGGCGCTGACTGTGGATTCTTCAGCAACCTTTGGAAGCACGGCAGCCATCACCAGCAGCGGCGGAACGCTGTCCGTGGGCGGTGACCTGCACATCAATGGGTCGCTGAATGCAGGGAACAACACGATAGAGCTGCGCGATGGGTGCGACCCAGGCAACACGAGCCAGCTGAGCGGAACACTCGTGGTGCAGAACCTGACCATCAAGAGCACGAGTGGGCGCACTTTCGTTCTTCCCGTCGGGGCCAACATTACCGTGCTCGGCACTCTGACCATTGAGGGCGTGCCTGGCCAGCCGGTGGTACTGCAGGCGGCCAGCGGCACGGCCGTCATCAACCTTGGCCCTGGAGCGACGGTAGTGCGTGGCAATGCCACCGTGCCAGCGAATGTGCAGATCGGCGCGCCGGTTTCCACAGCCGCCATTCCGACCTTGAGCGAGTACGGGCTGATGCTTCTTTCCCTGCTGATGTCCATCGCTGTTTGGGTGCAGCGCAAGCGGTCGTCGGCTCCACGGCGCGATGCACGCGCAATCTGCAAGACATCTTTTTGAACCTTTGCGATTTCCTGAATCATGCGAAAAAAACCAACTGCTGCGTCTCCCTGGCTGATCCTCACTCTCTCCTCCGTTGCAGCGCTGCATGCGGCGGGCGCCTTGGCGGCTGACATCACTCTCACGCCTCCTGCCGGTGGCGGGTTTGTGATCAAGAACCAGGCTGGGCAGGAACGCCTGCGCGTCCAGGACACCGGCCAGGTTCTGCTCCCTGCGCTGCCGTCAACATCGGCCTCCGGCACCCATGTGACTTGCCATGACGGCGCTGGGCAGCTCATGCCCTGCGCGGCAGGCGTGGGCGCAGGAGCGACGGGGGCCACTGGTCCTGCGGGAGCTGCAGGAGCTGTCGGTCCTACCGGGCCTACCGGCGCAGGTACGCCTGGAGCGACCGGCGTGGCAGGTCCCATGGGTCCTACGGGGGTTACAGGGGCAGTCGGCCCTGCCGGCCCCACTGGCGCCGGCATACCAGGAGCCACCGGTGCGACAGGCCCCACAGGTGCGACGGGTGCAACCGGAGCGACCGGCCCCACCGGATCCACCGGGGCGCAGGGCCTTCAAGGAATCCAAGGCGTGCAGGGCGCTCCGGGTTCGACTGGAGGCGTTGGGCCGGTTGGCCCCACGGGGTCCCAAGGGGCACAGGGCGCTCAAGGCAATCAAGGTATTCAGGGAATTCCCGGTCCCACTGGCGCCACCGGCGCGACGGGTCCTGCTGGCAGCGGCGGGGTGCAATTGGTGGACGGTGCCAACAACGTTCTTGGAAAGGTCTTGAGCGCAACTCGCAGCAGCATCACGATCGTGACCAGTACAGGACATTTGCTTGTGATGTCGTGGGACGGCACAGTCCCCAACGGCCAAATCTACTACCAAGGCAGTGGCGGCAATCTCTGCTCAGGTACAGCCTTCCTCAATTCGGGGAACTCCACACCCGCATCTATCTATGCGAAGACGCTGGTGTGGTCCGGTTCGCTGGCATCGTTCATGGTTCCGGCTTCTGCACCGCAGTCCAATGGAACCGTGCTGTCTGCGGCCATGAGCGGCATCACTGGCATCGACAATCCGGCCTGCGGACCCTCCAGCAGCACCCAGCATGCCTGGCAGTTGCAGACCATCACCCCCGCACTTGTGGGGCTACCGGCGACGATCACGTCCCCGCTGGTCTTCCAGTAGTACGCAGCTGTATGAGCAGCTTGCTGAAAGCTGCTCGTGGCTCTACTCCCGTCCCGTTGATGGGCTTGAATGAGCCCGCGGTTCTATGTGAAGGATATGGCGGCAAAACCAAGCCGGCGTTGGCCGGCGCTCCGCAACGCCGATGACACAACATTCACGACCATGAAAACCATGAAATTTACGCTGCGCTCTGTTTCCTTTGCCGTAGCCATTGTTTTGAGTGGTGCTTCGATGGCGGCTCCTGGCGGCGCCGACATCACCATCACACCGCCGGCCAATGGTGGATTCGTCATCAAGAACAATGCAGGCAATGCAGAGCGGTTCCGGGTAATGGAAACAGGCGATGTATATCTGCCCAACCTGTCCAATACAACGGAGGCTGGCAGCGTGGCCTGCTATGACGACGCGACGGGGCGACTGGGCAAGTGCGCAGCAGGCGCGATTGTGGGGAACCCGGGTCCGACGGGAGCAACCGGAGCGACCGGTGCAACAGGGCCGGCAGGCGCGACCGGCGCGACCGGCCAGGCAGGCCCGGCGGGACCCACAGGTCCGACTGGCGTTCAAGGCCCAGCGGGCCAGACAGGCGCTCAAGGCCCCATTGGTGCCACGGGCCTTCAAGGTCCGACGGGGGCGCAGGGTGATATTGGCTTGTCTGGTCCCACAGGCCCCACCGGACCAGCAGGGGCTGGAGGAACTACTGCCACCTCAATGGCTGCTCACAATACAAGCGGTGCCGTAATAGCTGTGGTTCTCGGTGGGACCGATATTCCATTGCCTCAGTCGCAGAATCTCTCTGGATTCATGGTTAATGGTTTAAATACGATGTTTACTGTCCCTTCGAGTGGCAGGTATAGGGTTAAATATTCTATTAAAACTAATGCCAATATGCTTGTTTCAGCAAGGGTTTTGTTGAATGGTACGCCAGTTGCGGCGCTTACAGAGAATACAACGATCAGCGTTTCAAGGTTCGATGGTGAATCAATTTTGGCTTTGGCTGCCGGCGATACACTGAGGGTTCAATTCTTTGATATGCTTGGGGTGGTGACTTTGCAGTCAGGTAGCGGTGCTGCTCTAATCGCGGAAAAATTAAGCGATTAGCATATTTGGATTTTCATAAAGCGAGATGTATATCTCGCTTTATTTTTTGTTGTGTGGATTTGTGGCCTAAGGAATAGTATTTTTGATAAAAAAATGCCAGAGAGAGGAAATGGCCTGCGGGTATCTGAGGAAAGATGAAGTGGTGAAATAGATGTGTCCCGGGTTCGGGTCTATACATTTCTACCGAGGGCTTGCAGAAGAGCTTTCCAACGCTGAGTGCAAGACTACCAACCAGACCATCCACTTTGACAAAAATCTGTCCAAAGTAGGTAGAAGTCGAGGGCAAATGCATGATTTCGAAAATACTAGAGGCGTGGCTATCGCTGCAGTTTGTTGATTGTAAAATCTTTCTCTCTTATGCATATTTCGGTGGATCGGACTTTTAATCTGTTGGACGCGATCCCATAGGTAGGGGATATTCGAAAGTGATTCGATGTGTCCTTCTGCTCAAAGGCTTCTGAGCTAGGCAGAGGTCTACCCCGATAGGTGAGCATATGAAGACAGCCCGAAGCACAGTTAGGAGCGCAACTTAGCGATGGGTGCAGCAGCCGTGGCCTGTCCGGGGCTGGCCGGATTGGGTCATGGTGCAAAGCCGCTCAACAGGTGTGCGGCGCGGTTATCAAGTAAGCAAGGATGGCAGTGCACACACAAGCCAAGGCCACCATCAGTCCCAGCCACATGCCTTTGCGAGCGAGCATTGCCTCGTCCTGTGCGCGGGCGGCCTCATTACGGTAGAAGGCGGCTTCTTTTTGCGCTTCCAGCGCGCGATTTCGTTCTGCCCGCAGTGCAGCTTCCGAAGCTATCGCGCTGCGCCTGGCGTACTCGGCTCTTTTGTCTTCGCGCTCTTCCTGTTCCCTTCGCCGCCCCTCCAGCATGTGGCTGAACGGCGTCGATCCTGTTATTTGTTGGCGGGGTGGGGGGTCTCCCCCGCTGGGTCGTACTTTGAGCAGTATGGGTTGAATTGGAGTACTTTTTTTGGCGGGGCTGTCTGGTGTTTTTTGAGTTTTTGTCTCGTTACCTTTTGTATTTTTGGAGATGGGAGTTTCTGAGTCCTTGATATTAATCTTGGGGTTTGATGTGGTTGGTTTGGATTTGCTGATTTTCCCGTTGAACTCGATGAGGGGAATCCTCGGTGAAACATGGGTTTCCCGGGTCTTATTGTTTGCATGGCTGGCGGGCTTTGAGTTTTTTGATGCGATATAGGAATGGTTTGATATTTGGGTGGGAGTTTCTACTCCATGCGGGTAGGAGTGGAGAAACGAACCATATTCAAAACGACCTGAAGCCTGCTGCTGGAATAGATTGATATCTTTAGGCGGTGATGGCGATTGCGATGAGCCTTTTGAGTTTGATGTTGTCAATCGGAGGTCAGGTTCCGGAAGGCTCTGTGGCGATTGGGTAGTTTCATTCCCGAGAATTTCTTCAGGCGACAAGGCAGAGATGCTTGCATTCAAGGCCGCTCTCATCCTGTCCAGGGCTTTGTGATCACGTCCTGCGATGGATCCACTCAGGCCTGCGGCCTGTAAGCTGAGATCAGCAGGAGTAGTGGGGCTTTGCCCAAGATGATTTTTGGGCATGTTGCTTTCCGATTCTCTGTCTTCTTGCAACTTTTTCGGATCTGTCATTGCTCTCTCACGGTCTCAGATGTGATCAGGCTATTGTGTCATCCCGGCCGCTTGGGCCTATGCCTTTGCAAGGCAATGAAGCACTTGCCGGTCATCCTTGTCCTTGGCGCAGTCAACGGGCCTGCGGCGCCCTTGACGGCATCAATACTCGGTGTTTCTGAACCGTCAGCCGAAGCATTGACGATGTGCCAATAGCGCCTCACTCGTCCGCGTTGTTTCTGCCCGGCCCCTTCACTGGCCCACGCCCTTGCCCAGCGACAGTATTTCGCTCGCATGCACGATGGCTTGGGCAATCTCCTCCACCGAGCTGCGCCGGCTCATGGCCTGGGCGCGGATCATGTCGTAGGCCTGGTCTTCGTTGATCTGGTGGGTTTGCATGAGGATGGCCTTGGCTTCGGCTACGCGGCGCTGGCCCAGCAGCTTGGCCTGGAGCTTGGCGATGCGCTGCTGCTGCTGGCGTGATTCCTTGTGGTTTCTGCGCGCCAGCACCAATGTGGACAGCAGGCCGAAAGAGCGTATGGGCGAGGGCAGGATGGCTTGCACCTGCAGTTCCAGCACGGCGGAGACGATGGTGGGGTTCTCGTAGTTGACCACGGCGATGGCGGTGGGCGGGCTCTCTCCCTCGCCCTGGGTCCAGGCGTAGTTCAACTGCAGGTGATCGGGGCGCACGGCCAGGAAGACCACGTCCGTGCCCTCGGGCAGGCTGGGCTGGGGCGGCCAGATGGCCTGGACCTGGCAGCCTATGCGCTGCAGCTGCTGGGCCAGCAGGCGGCCGTCCGCGTCGTCGGGGTGGACGACGGCAATGCGCAGCTGGCGCAGTTCCTTCAGTTGGGGCGAGGTGGCACGCAGCAGCGGTTTTCTTTCCAGCAGCGGCCGGCCTGTGGCAGCGCTGCCGGCGTCCTTGTTCGGGGCGGCATCCACGCTCAGTTCTCCAGGGCACCGAGGCTGGCGGTCCAGTCGCCCAGGGAGTGGGTGACCAGGTAGGGGTCGGGCGAGACGGCCCGAGTGGCCTGGCGCACGATGGTGAAGCCGCCCTGGGCATTGGCGCGGCCCACGCGCGGGTGCAGCCAGGTGTGGTGGTTGTCGGGGTCCAGCCGGATGCGGCCCTGGGGCGCGTCGAATTCGCTGCCCAGCAGATGGGGCAGCAGCTCGCCTATTCGATCACTGCCGGCCTGGCGGAAGGCGTTGGCGAACAGGTGCATCTGAAAGTAGGCGGCCTCCCAGCACAGGTTGGGCCGGCAGTCGTCCCCCAGGCGCTGGCGCAGCCGGGCCAGGCAGCGCGCGTTGGCGGGCGAATCGATGGACTGGAAGTAGGGCGCGGCCGTGAAATGTCCGCTGGCCACGTCGGCCCCCATCTGGGCGATCTCGGCCTCGGAGGTGGTGAGGCTGGCAATCGGCATGGTCTGCGGGCTGAAACCCGCATCGGCATAGGCGCGGTAGAGGCTGGCCGTGGAATCGCCGACCACGGTGGAGAAGATGAAGTCCGGCTGCCTGACGCGGATGTCCTGCATGATGGCCGCGTAGTCGCGCTCGGTGGCGTCCAGCGGCAGGTAGTGTTCACCGAGCTTGTCGCTGCCCGGGTGCTGCATGACCAGCTCACCCATGATGCGGTTGGACTCGTAGGGATAGATGTAGTCCGAGCCGATGAGGTAGACCCGTGCGCCGAAGCTGCTGGTCATGTAGTCGGCCAGTTGCACGCTGTTCTGGTTGGGCGCGGCGCCCGTGTAGATGACATTGCCCGAGAACTCGAAGCCTTCGTAGAGCGTGGGATAGAACAGCAGCTTGTTCCATTTCTCGACGATGGGGATGACGGCCTTGCGGCTGCTGGACATGTAGCAGCCGAAGATGACGTTGATGCCGTCGCGCACGATGAGCTGCTCGGCCAGGGCCGCATAGCGGGCCGGCGTGGAGGCCGGGTCGTAGCGCACTGCGACCAGTTCACGCCCCAGCAGGCCGCCCGCCTCGTTGATTTCGTCGATGGCCAGCTGCGCGCCCTGCAGCTGGGACTGGCCGATGGTCGATGTGGTGCCGGTGGCCGAGTAAAGAATGCCGACTCTGACGGGGTCGTTCATGGGTTCCTTCTGTGCCAGGTACTGGCTTGCGTTCTTTGCAGGCTTCAGGTTAATCGAGATTTCCGTGGCGCTTGCCGTGGTCAGCGGCCGGCTGCGAGCCTTGCGCCCATCTGGGACAGCCGCCTTGGCAGATGCCGCGCGTCGTCGGCAATGCCGTAGTTGCGCCCGCCAAAGATATGGCGCACATAGCCGTCTGCCTGGCTGTCCACGGCCAGGCAACTGATGCGTATGCCTGCGGCGCGGGCCTGCTGCACGGCGTGGCGCGCGTCTTCGATCAGGTAGCGATCGTCATGCACGTCGATGTCGGCGGGTGCTCCGTCGGTGATCACCAGCAGATGGCGCTGGCCAGCAGGCTCGGCTGCCAGCAGGCTGCTGGCGTGGCGCAGGGCTGCGCCCAGGCGGGTGGAATGGCGGCCCTGCAGTGCCTGCAACCGGGTGGCCGCTGCTGCGGCAAAGGGTTGGCCGAAGTCCAGCAGGCGCAGGTAGCGGACTTCGGTGCGCGTGTTGGACGAGAAGGCGTGGATGGCCAGGCGGTCCACGCCGGTCCTGTGGCCTGCGCGCGATTCGGCCAGCATGAGGGCCGCCTGTTTCTCCAGCTCCAGCAGGCTGGCGCCGTGGGGGCCGGGCGTGTTGACCGATTCGGAAGCGTCCATCAGCACGAGCACGCTGGTGGGGCGCGGGCCTTTGCCGGCACGCATGAAAAGGCGAGGTTCCGGTCGCAGGTTCAGGCGGCGGTCCACCTGGACCTCGATGGCGGCATTGAAGTCCAGGTCATCGCCTTCCCACTGGCGGCGCAGGCGCTGGCGCCGGTCCAGCTGGCGTGCGGGCGGCAGCGGCAGGGGCGGCAGTGTCTGTCTGCCGGCCTGGGAGCCTTTCCCGGCCAAAGCCTCGGCCTGCCATGCGGGCAGGGTGTCGATGACGGTGCACCAGTCCGTCTTCAGGCGCTCCGACCTGCGATCCCATTCGGGATAGCTGTGGCGCGACAGTTCCAGGCCTGGGTCCAGCGACTGGCCTTCCTGTGCATCGGACTGCTGTCCTGCGCCGGCCGATGGAGGCGGAGCTGCACGCGCAGCGGTCTGCTGCAGCGCGAGTGTGTCTTCCTCGCCCTGAGGCGGCTCCGGATGCTGCCAGAGATAGCTGTTGTCATCACGGTAGATGCTGGGCACGGCATGGTGCTGCGGGTCCATGCGCACGCGCATCTGGCCCAGGTCGTTGGCCAGGATGGACGCAATGGCCCGGAATGCGGCGTAGTCCTCCAGCCCGTGGCGCGTGGCGGTGTTCTCGAACAGGTCACGGGCCTTGTGGATCCAGTGGTTGCCGTCCATGCGCTCTGGCCACAGCAGCATGCGGTCCAGCCGGGCCATGAAGGCGGCAAAGCCCAGGTCGGATGGGTCGGGCTCGGGGGCGATGCAGGCCTCGAACCAGCGGCGCACGCCGGGGTGCTGCAGGCACAGCAGCCGTTCCACGCGCGCATCTTCCAGTGCGCCCACCACGGCCTGGCCCATGGGCTTGAGGGCGCTGCTGTCCTGGCGGGCGGGCGAAAAGCGCAGATGGGCTGCGGCATGGGCCATCGTGGCTGCGTGCAGGTGTGCCTGCATGGGCAAGTTGGCGGGAACCAGCAGCCGGGCAGGTTGGCTGATCAGCACGGCGCGCGGTGGCAGGGCGTGGGCCTGGCCCGGCGCCGGGGCACTGGCCGGCATCCTGGCCAGCGCCTGCACGGCGACAGGCTGGCGTGCCAGGCCGCTGGCCAGCAGGCCCAGCGTGTGCAGCAGGCGGGACTCTTCGGGCAAGGCAACGGAGACGATGGCCATGGCGCGCGGCCCTCAGGCGCCGAACTCTGCTTCGACCAGCTGGCGCAGCGCGGCGGCCGTGTCGGGGTCGTCGGTCAGGGCGCTGGTGATGGTCATGTCGCAGCTGTCGTGCACCGGCATGCCGTCGCGCATCAGCAGGCCTGCGTAGATCAGCATGCGGGTGGAGGCGCCTTCGTCCAGGCCCCGGTGGCGCAGTTCGCGCGTGCTGCGCGCCAGGCTGACCAGGCTGCGAGCGGTGGCCGGGGCAATGCCGGTCTCGTGGGCCACGATGTCCGCCTCGATCTCGGGCGCCGGGTAGTCGAAGTCCAGCGCCGCGAAGCGCTGGCGGGTCGATGGCTTCATGTCCTTGGCGCTGCTCTGGTAGCCGGGGTTGTAGGAAATCACCAGTTGGAAGTCGGGGTGCGCGTGGACCACCTCGCCCTTCTTGTCCAGCGGCAGGGCGCGGCGCGCATCGGTCAGCGGGTGGATGACGACCGTGGTGTCCTGGCGGGCCTCCACCACTTCGTCCAGGTAGCAGATGCCGCCGTGGCGCACGGCCAGGGTCAGCGGGCCGTCGTGCCAGGCCGTGCCGTCGGCATCCAGCAGGTAGCGGCCCACCAGGTCGGAGGCCGTCATGTCCTCGTTGCAGGCCAGCGTGACCAGGGGGCGCTTGAGCGCCCAGGCCATGTACTCCACAAAGCGCGTCTTGCCGCAGCCCGTGGGGCCCTTGAGGATGAGCGGCATGCGGTGCTGGTAAGCCTGGCGGTACAGCTGCACTTCGCGGCCCGAGGGGCGGTAGAAGGGCTCTTCCTCGATGCGGTAGGCCGCCAGCGGGTCGGCGGCCTGGTTGGCAGGAGCGTGCAGCGGGCCTGTGGTTGTTGTCGTGCTCATCTTCACTCTTCACCTTTCCGTGTTCATGGGCGGGCCTGCCCCAGGCCTGCAGGCTCGGAGGCAGGACGCTGTCAGCGGTGCTTGGGCGCCTCGTGCGGAATGCCTTCGATGGGGCATTCGGGCGTGCCTACGGTGGTGCGTGTGAAGGACTCCACCATCTCGCGCGTGCCCTCGGGATCGTTGACCCACTGGCTGTAGAAGTTGTAGGGGCAGGCGGCCACGCCCTTGTCCCCGTCGCCGGAGTTGATGGTGCCGGTGTAGCCCCGGTGCACCAGCTTGAACAGATGGTTCTGAGACTGGCCGTTCTTGCGCGCATCGCGGATCAGGTGCTTGGACAACTCGGCGTACTGGATGCCCATTTCCTCCTCGCCGGTCTCGCCCAGGGTGCGGCCGTCGAAGCCGATGATGGCTGAGTGCCCGAAGTACGAGTACACGCCATCGAAGCCCGCCGCATTGGCCACGGCCACGTAGCAGTTGTTCATGAAGGCCATGGCCTTGGAGACCATGATCTGCTGCTCCTTGGCCGGGTACATGTAGCCCTGGCAGCGCACGACGAGCTCGGCGCCACGCATGGCGCAGTCGCGCCAGATCTCGGGGTAGTTGCCGTCGTCGCAGATGATGAGGCTGATCTTCAGGCCCTTGGGGCCCTCGCTCACATAGGTGCAGTCGCCGGGGTACCAGCCCTCGATGGGTACCCAGGGCATGATCTTGCGGTACTTCTGCACGATCTCGCCCTGGTTGTTCATGAGGATCAGGGTGTTGTAGGGCGCCTTGTTGGGATGCTCCTCATGGCGCTCGCCCGTCAGCGAGAACACGCCCCAGACGTTGGCCCTGCGGCAGGCGTCGGCGAAGATTTCGGTCTCTTCGCCCGGGATGGCGCTGGCCGTGTCGTACATCTCCTTGGCGTCGTACATGATGCCGTGCGTGGAGTACTCGGGAAAGATCACCAGGTCCATGCCCGGCAGGCCGCGCTTCATGCCCACCAGCATGTCCGCGATCTTGCGGCAGTTGTCCAGCACCTCGGCCTTGGTGTGCAGGCGCGGCATCTTGTAGTTGACCACCGCCACGCCGACGCAATCGTTGCTGCTGGAAATATCTCCGTGTCTCATGCTGCTACTCCTGAAGGGGTTGAGGGGGCGGCGCGCGGCATCACAGCCCCCTCGATTCCCGGCCAACAAAAAAAGGCCCGAACCGCTCCGGGTCATGGAGCGGTTCGGGCCTTGTTGCCCGACATCTGCGCTGGCAGCTTTGGCAGCGGATGTCGTCTTGTCGGTAATGCGGGAATGAATCGGGGCGATGCCTTATCGCCGTGCATGCATTGTTGCCATGCACCCGCTCCGCGCATATACGTCATATGCCGGTTGTGGCGGGCGCGAGGCCGTGGTATTTTCCGCGCGCGCTCTGCGCCCTGGTCCCTCAGAAGGACCCGAACATGGTGCCGAGCGTGATCACCAGCACCAGGGCCAGCAGTGGCGCGCCAATGGTCATGATGGCGATGTTGCCGTATGACTGGCGGTGCGTGAGGCCGCAGATGGACAGCAGCGTGATGATGGCGCCGCTGTGCGGCAGGGTGTCGAAGCAGCCGGCCGCCATCACCGCCACGCGGTGCAGCAGCTCGGGGCTGATGCCCAACTGGGCGGCCATGGCCAGGTAGTCCTTGCCCAGCGTGGACAGTGCAATCGACAGGCCGCCCGACGACGACCCCGTGATGCCCGCCAGCACGTTCATGGCCACGGCCTCGGAGATCAGCGGGTTGTGTGGCGCCACGTTGAGCACGGCCTCGCGGATGATGGCAAAGCCCGCCAGCCCCGCGATGACCGCGCCGTAGCCCACCTCCGAGGCCGTGTTGAAGATGGGCAGCATGGAGCCCAGCACGCCCTTGTTCACCGACTCCTTGAGATTACGCCAGCGGCCCAGGCCCAGCAGCACCAGTGCGGCGCAGGCCACGGCCAGGGCCATGATCAGCGCCCACAGGCCCGTCTGCTTGGCCGGGTCCACGGCAGGAAAGCGTTCCTTCAGAAAGCCGAAATCCATCTGCGGGAACACACCGTAGGTCAGCAGCGCATTGACTGCGATCACCAGTACCAGCGGCAGCAGGGCCAGCAGCAGCGGCAGGTCCCGGCGGCTGTGCAGGGCGGGATCGCTTTCTTCATGCAGCCCCTGCTCGACGGCGTCGTCATGGTCGCCGTAGCCTTCGCCGGCCACGCGCGCCTTGGCCGCGCGCGACTGCAGCCACCACAGGCCCAGGGCCAGCATGGTCATGCCGCCGATGATGCCCAGGCCCGGCGCCGCGAACACATTGGTGCCGTAGTAGGGAATGGGAATGGCGTTCTGGATGGACGGCGTGCCCGGCAGCGCCGTCATGGTGAAGGTGAACGAGCCCAGCGCGATGGTGGGCGGTATCAGCCGCTTGGGCACATGGGCCGCGCGGAACAGAGACTTGGCAATCGGATAGATGGCAAAGGCCACCACGAACAGCGACACGCCGCCATAGGTGAGCACGGCGCAGGCCAGCACCACCGTGAGGATGGCGTGCTTCTCGCCCAGCACGCGCATGATCCAGTGCGATATCGCGGTGGCCGCGCCCGAGTCCGCCATCAACTGGCCGAACAGCGCGCCCAGCAGGAACACGGGGAAGAACTGCAGCATGTAGTTGCCCAGGGCGCCCATGAAGGTGCTGGTGTACAGCGGCAGCATGTGGCCCAGGTCGCCGGACAGCAGCACGGCCACGGCGGCCATCAGGGGGGCCAGCAGCAGCACGGAGATGCCTCGGTAGGCCAGGAACATCAGTCCCGCCAGTGAAATCACGATTGCCAGGGTACTCAAATCGTCTCCAGTCCAGTAGTTCTAGTCAAAAAGACAGAATAAATGCGGATGGGTGACAATTTGGCGTAATTGGCGTGCTTTGTGGATGATTTGGCGCAATATATCGCCACGTTATCCCCATGTTTACCCGGCCTGTGCGCCGCTGCGCGACTGCAGCCGCAGTCTCAAGGGCGTGGATGGCCGCAGCGTGACCTGCAGCACAGGGCGGGGGGCGCCGGCACCTTCGGGCACGCTCAGCCGCAGACGCTGCAGCACCATGGCCGCCACCACCGTCATCTCCGTGCTAGCCAGGTGCTGGCCCAGGCATACGCGCGGGCCGGTGCCAAAGGGCATCCAGCTGCCGCGCGGCGCGGCAGGGGCGCCGTCCTTGTCGGCATCGGCGAAACGCTGCGGCTGAAAGGCATCGGGTTGCGGGAACCAGCGCGCATCGCGTTGCATGAGGCCGGGCGCAATCATGAACAGGGTTCGCGCGGGCAGGCGCCACGGACCCAGCTGCACAGGCCGTGTGCAACGCCGGCTGATGAGCACCGGCGCGGCCGGGTACAGGCGCATGGCTTCTTGAAGGCTCCAGCCCAACTGGCGCAGCGCCGGCAGGTCCTGCGCCGTGGGCGTGCGGCCCTGCAGCTGTTCCTGGATCTCGTCGGCCACCTGCTGCTGCGCCTCGGGATGGGTGGCCATGCACCAGGACCACCAGGTCAGGCTGCTGGCCACGGTTTCGTGACCTGCCAGAAAGGCCGTCATGCACTCATCGCGCACGGCCTGCAGTGTCCAGGTCTGGGCGTCGCCCCGGTGCAGGCGCAGCAGGCGGCTGAGCAGATCCTCGGGCCAGTCTGCATCGGCCTGCGCCAGCCGGAGCCGGACCTGCCGGTCGATGAAGCTGCGCAGCCAGGCAAGCGCCCGGCGCTTGCGGCGCTTCCAGGGCATGGCATCGGGCCAGCGCAGGGGCCAGTAGAACTCGCTGTTGGCGGCATGGCTGACTTCGCGGATGGCCTGCTCCGCGGAGCGCGCATCCTCGCCGATGGCGCCGGAGAACATCAGCCGCATGATCACATCCATGGCCAGGGCGGTCAGCGCCTGTTCCATGGGAAAGTCCTCGGACTGCTGCGGCCAGGCCTGCAGCGCGGCCTGCGCGGCTGCGGCCAGGGCCGGTATCTGGGCCTGCACGGCTTTGGGGGAGAAGGCCGGCAACAGGGCCTGCCGCTTGCTGCGCCAGCGCTGGCCTTCGCTGACCAGCACGCTGTGGCCGTGCAGTTGGGCAAAGACCGAGATGCCGTGCTCCCAGCGCACCAGCGCATCGTGCTGGCCGACCAGCAGCTCGCGCACCAGTTCGGGATCCGTGACGACGACCTGGTGCTCTGGCCAGATGCGCAGATGGATGGCATCCCCGTGCTCGCCGCGCCACTGCGCCAGCGTACCCAGCAGGTCGCGCGACATGCGGCGCAGCAGGCCCCAGCCCATGAGCCCCGGTGCCGGGCCGGGTGGCCAGGCCGTGGAGGCCATCTGCTCGGATTGCTCGGATTGCTCGGGTTGCGCAGGTTGCGCGGATTGCCGCGCTTGCGTGGCAAAGGGGCAGGAGGCTGCGTTCGACGGCGCCGGTGTGCAGGTATCTTGCGTGGGATTCGGGCGGTTCATGTTCCCATGCTCGCTGGTCACGCCGCCCGTGGTCTTGAACGAAAGCGTCACGGGATCGGCGGGCGGCAAGGCCTACACTGCGCCTCCATGGATGCCGTCGTGATGCCCGAAGCCGAAGCCGCAATCGAAGCCTGTACGTCCAGTGCCTTTGCTGCCTGTCCGCCCCTGCATGCCAGGGCCGCGCGCTGGGCAGGCCAGGGGCGGCAGCCGCACTCCATGCTGTATCCCGCGCCGGCAGGGCTGCATGGTGCGGTGGTGGCCGTCGTCTGCCGCGATACGCGGGGCGTGGTCCTGGACGATGCGCAGCGGCTGTCGCATTTTCCCGCCACCCCCATGGTCTGCCTGTCCTGGTACCAGGACATGGCCGCAGGCCTGGTGGGCGTGCAGGGCTGCGAGCCCTTTGAGGCATCCGTCATGCTTTCGGGCAGCCAGACAGCGCCCACGGCGAGCTGGGCCAGCGGGCCGGGCCGTGGCGGCATGGTCTGCCTGCACCTGGATGCCGCGCTGCAGCTGTTCGGCTCCGGCGTGCTGCAGGCGCAGGATGGCTTTGTCGCGGCAGCCGGGGTGCTGGGGCCGTCCTGGTCCGCGCTGTGCCAGGCCCTGCTGCATGCGCAGGACGATGCCGGCACCCTGGACGCGTTGCAGCGCCACCTGGCGCCGCGCTGGCGCGAGGTCCGGGGGAGCGCCCTGCAGGTGCTGCCCTCATTGCGCGAGCATGGGCGCCACTGGGTGGCCTGGCTGGGGATGCAGGCGCTGCAATGGCAAAGAACGCTGGGCGCGCGCCAGGTGGAGCGGCGCATCAAGCAGTTCAGCGGACGCTCCCTGCGGCAGTGGCAGGGCATGGTGCGCACGGAAAGCCTGTTCCATGCGGCGCGGCGCCGCCATGAACAGGGACAGGCGCTGGACTGGGCCGCGCTGGCGCTGGACGAGGGCTTCTCCGACCAGGCCCATATGTGCCGCGCCGTGCGCCAGATCACGGGGTTTTCGCCGGGGGAGTTTGCGCGGCGCTTCGAGCACGATGAATCGTTCTGGATGTATCGGCTCTGGGTTTGACCCGGGGGTCTGCTCCGCTTGCGTGTCCGTCACGCTACAGCATTTTTTGCATGGTAGAAAACGCGGGGGCTGCAAGCCGTTTCCCTGTGAAAACAGGTCCTGAATGCCGCTGTAAAACCCTAAGTCTTCTACAAGACTTAAAAAATGTGGCGGGTTCCGCTTAGAATTTTGTATTGTGGGATCGCATTGCAGAAAACGCCGGGGCAGCATGCTGGCGCGACGGGGCATTGCGTGACGGTCCTACTGCCTCAGGCTGCACCGGCCCCGTTTCCCCTAGCGGATGCCCGGTTCGACGGCCTGCGGCGCGACCCCTACCTTTTCACTACCTGAGACAAGAGATGAGCACGCAGCAACCCACCATCATCTACACCCTGACCGATGAGGCTCCGCGCCTTGCCACCAGTGCCTTCCTGCCTGTGGTGCGCGCCTTTGCCGCACCCGTCGGCGTGAATGTCGAGACCGCCGACATCTCCGTGGCCCACCGCATCCTGGGTGAGTTCTCCGAATTCCTGGCCGAAGACCAGCGCGTGGCCCACACCTTGTCCGAGCTCGGCAAGAAGACGCTGGAGCCCGATGTCAACATCATCAAGCTGCCCAACATCAGCGCCTCCGTGGCCCAGCTGACGGCTGCCATCAAGGAGCTGCAGGGCAAGGGCTACGCACTGCCCGACTACCCCGAGAATCCGACCAACGACCAGGAAAAGGACATCAAGGCACGCTACGGCAAGTGCCTGGGCTCGGCCGTGAACCCCGTGCTGCGCGAGGGCAACTCCGACCGCCGCGCTCCTGCCGCCGTCAAGAACTACGCCAAGAAGCACCCCCACTCCATGGGCGAGTGGAAGCAGTGGTCGCAAACCCATGTCTCGCACATGGAGCACGGCGACTTCTACCACGGCGAAAAGTCGATCACGCTGGACGCCGCACGCGACGTCAAGATGGAGCTGACCACCAAGAGCGGCAAGACCGTGGTGCTCAAGTCCAAGGTGGCACTGAAGGCCGGCGAGATCATCGACTCCATGTTCATGAGCAAGAAGGCGCTGTGCGACTTCTACGAAAAGGAACTGGACGACTGCCGCGACGCCGGCATCCTGTTCTCGCTGCACGTCAAGGCCACGATGATGAAGGTCTCGCACCCCATCGTGTTCGGCCACTGCGTGAGGATCTACTACAAGGAAGCCTTCGAGAAGCACGGCAAGCTGTTCGACGAGCTGGGCGTGAACGTCAACAACGGCATGTCCACGCTGTACGAGAAGATCGAGACGCTGCCCGCCTCGCTGCGCGAAGAGATCATCCGTGACCTGCACGCCTGCCAGGAACACCGTCCCGCGCTGGCCATGGTGGACTCGGCCAAGGGCATCACCAACTTCCACTCGCCCAACGACGTGATCGTCGATGCGTCCATGCCCGCCATGATCCGCCAGGGCGGCAAGATGTGGGGTGCCGACGGCAAGCCCTACGACTGCAAGGCCGTGATGCCTGAGTCCACCTTTGCCCGCATCTACCAGGAGATGATCAACTTCTGCAAGTGGCACGGCAACTTCGACCCCAAGACCATGGGCACCGTGCCCAACGTGGGCCTGATGGCGCAAAAGGCCGAAGAGTACGGCTCGCACGACAAGACCTTCGAGATCGAGGAAGACGGCGTTGCCAACATCGTCGATCTGGCCACCGGCGAAGTGCTGATGAGCCAGAACGTGGAGCAGGGCGACATCTGGCGCATGTGCCAGGTCAAGGACGCTCCCATCCGCGACTGGGTCAAGCTGGCCGTCACGCGTGCCCGCAACTCCGGCATGCCTGCCGTGTTCTGGCTGGACCCCTATCGTCCGCACGAGGCCGAGCTGATCAAGAAGGTCAACACCTACCTCAAGGACTACGACACCACGGGCCTGGAAATCCACATCCTGTCTCAGGTCCGCGCCATGCGCTACACGCTGGAGCGCGTGGCCCGCGGCCTGGACACCATCTCGGTGACGGGCAACATCCTGCGCGACTACCTGACCGACCTGTTCCCCATCATGGAACTGGGCACCTCGGCCAAGATGCTGTCCATCGTGCCCCTGATGGCCGGCGGCGGCATGTACGAAACGGGTGCTGGCGGCTCGGCTCCCAAGCACGTGCAGCAGCTGGTGGAGGAAAACCACCTGCGCTGGGATTCGCTGGGCGAGTTCCTGGCACTGGCCGTGTCGCTGGAAGACCTGGGCATCAAGAACGACAACGCCCGCGCCAAGCTGCTGGCCAAGACCCTGGATGAAGCCACGGGCAAGCTGCTGGACGAAGACAAGTCGCCTTCGCGCCGCACCGGCGAGCTGGACAACCGTGGCAGCCAGTTCTACATCGCCCTGTACTGGGCACAGGCCCTGGCGGCGCAGACGGAAGATGCCGAACTGGCCTCCAAGTTCGCTTCGCTGGCCAAGCAACTGGCTGACAACGAGTCCAAGATCATCGAAGAGCTGCGCGCCGTGCAGGGCAAGGCCGTGGACATCGGCGGCTACTACATGCCCGACGTGGCCAAGATGGATGCCGTGATGCGCCCCAGCGCCACGTTCAACGCAGCCATCGACGCGCTGCTGTAAGCCACTGTGCCGGGGCCTGGCCCCGGCAGGCTTCAGCCATGACCGGCCGACCCGCAAGGGCGGCCGGTTTTTTCATGCCTGCAACGGCGGGAAAGAAAACCGCAGGCGAAAAAAAACCGGCCCAGAGAGCCGGTTTTTGGAAGCTGCGCCGTGATCAGTAGCGACCGCCGCCGTGGCCGCCATTGCCGTAGCCGACGTCCGAACGCTTGCCGGCGTAACCCTGCGGGCTGTAGCCACCGGAGCTGCGGCCTTCTTCACGGGGACGGGCCAGGTTCACGACGATCGAGCGTCCGTCCACGGACATGCCGTGCAGGCCGGTGATGGCGGCTTGGGCGACTTCGGCAGAAGCCATTTCCACAAAGCCGAAGCCCTTGGAGCGGCCGGTTTCGCGGTCCATCATGACCTTGGCGGAGGCCACGTTGCCGAACTCGGCAAAGTTGCTTTCCAGGCTGGAGTCGGTCACGGAGTAGGGCAGATTGCCCACGTAGATTTTGGTGGTCATAGGAAAACCTCTTCGATTGGATGTGCGCAAAAGGGCGCACCGTTGGCATGCATGCGGCGGACTGTGCAATCCGCGGCGGTGAATGGGTGGGAGGGCGACAGGCAGCCGGGCAGGCAGGCCGTCAGCACGCAGGCGGATGCTGCATGCAGGTCTGAAGCCAGCCCTGAGTGACGGCAAACAGCCGTGCTGCTTCGCGGGAGGCGAACGCCTTGTCGAAACGGAATACGCGGCAGTAGCTGCCGTTGCCTTGGGAGCGATGGACCGCGAAGGAGGCGCGGAAGCGGCCGCAGTCGGTCGGGTGTGTCGAGGGCGAGACGACGTACTTGCCCATGGGAATGCCGGTGTTTGAAATGTGGTTCAGTCAGGTTCGCAGGCTTGAACAGGCCTGCGTGAGCATCTGGGAACTCGGTTGGCTGCAGCTCTACAGACCAACTGTGCGACAAAGGTCGCAAGAGACATCCTGCGGGGAGCGGCGGACAGCCGTTGTGCAGGGAAGGGAAGTGGGCGGCTTAAGCGCTTGGCCTCAACAACGGAGCTGACTATAACCTGTTGTGTATTTAGGCGCAACTTAATATTCTTTTTAATTGTAAAACAGTGCGTGGCCGCCGATTTTGTTATGTTATAACGTAACTGTTTTGATGCAGGGCAAGGTCGCTGCCCGCCCTTTTTGACCAGGAAACCACCATGTCCCACTCCCTGACCACCAAGCAACAACGCGTGCTCGACACGCTGCGCCAGGCCGGCGCGCCGCTGACGGCCTACGCGCTGCTCGACCAGTTGCGGGACCACGGTTTGACGGCCCCTACCCAGGTCTACCGCGCGCTGGACAAGCTGGCCGAGCAGGGCGTGGTCCATCGCCTGGAGTCGCTGAATGCCTATGTCTGCTGCTCGCATCCGGACGAGGGCAGCCATGATTTCTCGGCCTTTGCGATCTGCGACAGCTGCGGCCAGGTCGATGAGTTCGTGGACGACGCGCTCAACCGCTGCCTGGGCAGCTGGGCGCATGGCAATGCCTTTGCGCTGGCCCATTCAAACATCGAGCTGCATGGCAAGTGCTCCGCCTGCACCGCGCTCCCCGCCTGAGACCCCTCCCTGCGCATGCGGCCGCAGTGCCCGCCGCGCGATCCCTGTCCCTGTTCGAGAGATTCCATGATGCATACCGTAGCGCCGGTTCAGCCGCCGCATGCCCGATTGCCTGTGACCGTGCTGTCGGGCTTTCTGGGCGCGGGCAAGACCACCTTGCTCAACCACATCCTGCACAACCGCGAAGGGCGGCGCGTGGCCGTCATCGTCAATGACATGTCCGAGGTCAACATCGACGCGGCCCTGGTGCGCGATGGCGGGGCCGACCTGTCGCGCACCGACGAAAAGCTGGTGGAGATGAGCAATGGCTGCATCTGCTGCACGCTGCGCGAGGATCTGCTGCTGGAGGTGGCGCGGCTGGCGGGCGAGGGCCGTTTCGACCAGCTGGTCATCGAGTCCACGGGCATCTCCGAGCCGCTGCCGGTGGCCGAGACCTTCACCTTCGCGGGCGAGGACGGACGCAGCCTGGGCGATGTGGCGCGGCTGGACACCATGGTGACCGTGGTCGATGCCTTCAACTTCCTGCACGACTATGGCTCGCGCGACAGCCTGCGCTCGCGCGGCGAATCGCTGGGCGAGGAGGACCGCCGCACCGTGGTCGATCTGCTGATCGAGCAGGTGGAGTTCTGCGATGTGATCGTGCTCAACAAGATCGACCTGGTCACCGAGGAGGACTGCACGCGGCTGATGGCCATCCTGCGCGGGCTCAACCCGCGTGCCAGGCTGGAGATCGCCTCCTTCGGCCAACTGCCGCTGGATCGCGTGCTCGATACCGGGCTGTTCGATTTCGAGGAGGCCTCCAGGGCGCCGGGCTGGCTGCAGCAATTGCGTGGCACGCACCAGCCCGAGACCGAGGCCTATGGCGTTGCCAGCTTTGTCTACCGCGCCCGCCGCCCCTTTCATCCCCGGCGCTTCTTTGGCCTGGTGCAAAGCGAATGGCCGGGAGTGGTGCGCTCCAAGGGGTTTTTCTGGCTGGCCAGCCATCCGGCGCTGGCCGGTTCCTGGTCGCAGGCTGGCGCCGTGGCCCGCCATGGGCCGGCCGGCCACTGGTGGGCCGCCGTGGAGGCCGAGCGCTGGCCGCGCGACCCCGAAAGCGTGGAGCGCATCCTGGACAAATGGGTCGATGGCGTGGGCGACGCGCGCCAGGAACTGGTGCTGATCGGCATGGGCATGGACGAGGACGCGCTGCGCGCCCGCCTGGACGAGTGCCTGCTGACCGATGCAGAAATGGCCCTGGGCCCACAGGCCTGGGCGCAATGGGACAACCCGTTTCCCGACTGGAATTGAACGAATACCGCGCCGGCCTGGGTCGGCGTGGCCACTGGAGTCCCGAATGCCTGCACCTCTTCCCGATGTTTCCCTGACCGATCCCGCTCCCAGCCTCAGCCCGCTGCAATGGGTGGGCATGCAGGGCATAGACCTGCCCGTGACCGTGGCCGAGCCCGGCTACTGGCGCGAGCTGCATGCGCGTGCCGATGTGCAGGTCGATCTTCCTGCGGCCCATGTCAAGGGCATACACATGTCCCGGCTGTACCGGCAACTGGACAGCCTGGCCGAGGAGTCCGCGCTGTCTGCCCTGGCGCTGCGCCACGCGCTGCAGGCCATGATCGACAGCCACCTCGACTGCCAAAGCCGCAGCGCCCGGCTGCGCCTGTCGCTGGACCTGCTGACCCAGCGGCCGGCCCTGGTCACCCACGATCTGTCGGGCTGGAAGTCCTATCCCGTGCGCCTGGACGCCACGCTGGCGCAGGGCGTGTTCCAGCTGCGGCTGCAGGTGAGCGTGGGCTATTCCTCGACCTGCCCCTGCTCGGCGGCACTGTCGCGCCAGTTGCTGGAGCAGGGCTTTTTGCAGGCCTTTGCGGGCGAGCCGCTGGTGGAGCCGGACCAGGTGGCTTCCTGGCTGCGCCGGCATGGCACTCTGGCCACGGCACACAGCCAGCGCAGCGAGGCCCAGGTCAGCGTGGACCTGGCCTGTGATGCGCCCGACCTGGGCATCCTGCCCCTGATCGCCCGCGTGGAGCAGGCGCTGGGCACGCCCGTGCAGACCGCGGTCAAGCGCGCCGACGAGCAGGCCTTTGCCGCGCTCAACGGCCGCAACCTGATGTTTGTCGAGGATGCGGCGCGCCGCATACAGGCCGCGCTGGAAGGCAGCTACGCCCGGCCGCGCGTGCATGTGCGCCACATGGAGAGCCTGCATCCGCACGACGCCGTGGCCTGGGCATGACCGGCGAGCCGGCACCCGTTTCTCTACAACCCAAGGAGTTTTCCCATGCAAGTTCTCTCGTCCCTCAAGGAAGCCAAGCTGCGCCATCGAGACTGCCAGGTGGTGTGCCGTCGCGGCCGCATCTACGTCATCTGCAAGAGCAACCCGCGCTTCAAGGCCCGCCAGGGCGGCGCAAAGAACAGGCGCAAGGGATGATCCGCAAGAACCCGCGCGGCGACCTGCCGCGCATCCATGCCAGCGCCTTCGTGGACCCCACGGCCATCCTGTGCGGACTGGTGGTCGTGGAAGAGAACGTCTTCATCGGCCCCTATGCGGTGATCCGTGCCGACGAGATGGATGCGGACGGCCACATCGACCCCATCGTGATCGGTGCCCACTCCAACATCCAGGACGGGGTGGTGATCCACTCCAAGTCCGGCGCGCGCGTCAGCGTGGGGCAGCACACCTCGATCGCCCATCGCGCCATCGTCCACGGGCCCTGCACCGTGGGCAATGGCGTGTTCATCGGCTTCAACAGCGTGCTGTTCAACTGCGTGGTCGATGACGGCTGCGTGGTGCGCTACAACGCCGTGGTCGATGGATGCCACCTGCCGCCAGGCTTTTATGTGCCGTCCACTGCGCGCATAGGCCCGGAGACCGACCTGTCCACGCTGGCCCAGGTGCCCGCCGACGCCAGCGATTTCTCCGAGGACGTGGTCCGCACCAACAACGAATTGGTGCGCGGCTACAAGGCCATCCACAATGAGTTCTAGAACAAAGCACCCCCTGAGCGGCTACGCCGCTTCCCCCTATCTCGCTGCGCGGGAGGGGGACGACACCCTCGGTGCGGGGCGGCGCGGCCGGCATAGGCCCTTCCTCGGTGTCCCTGAGCTGGGGTGCGCCAGTCTCGTGGACCGTGGACGGTTGGTAGCGCGCATTGGCGTGAATCACTGAGACAAGAAAGGGCTGCATGTCCGATTCCGCTGACCTCAAGAACCTGGGGCTGAAGGCCACGCTGGCGCGACTGTGGGTACTGGACATCTTTCGCCACGGGGACCAGCGGCATTTGGCGGCGGAGGAGGTCTACCGCCAGCTGCATGACCAGGGCCGGGGCACCAGCCTGGCCACGGTCTACCGCGTGCTGGCGCAGCTGGAGCAGGCCGGCATGCTGCGCCAGCAGCGCTTTGCGGCGGGCAAGGCGGTCTATGAACTCGACGACGGCGAGCACCATGACCACCTGATCTGCACGCGCTGCGGCCTGGTGCAGGAGTTCCACGATGCCGTGATCGAGCAGCGCCAGAAGCTGCTGGCGCGCTCGCATGGCTTTGCCATCGTGGAGCACTCCCACATCCTCTACGGGCGCTGCATCAAGCCCGACTGCGAACGGCTGGCGGGCCGGCAGGAGGCTAGCTCTCCTTGAGGCTGCGCTGCGCACGCTCGCAGATGCGGCGCGTGGCGGGCACGGGCGATTCCTCGAGCCATTGCGCGCACAGGGCGCGCACCCAGTCGGGCCGGCTCTTGGCCGCGTCGTTGAGCCAGTTGGCCACCGAGTCCTGCACATAGGGCGAGGCATCGGCGCGCAGCCGCTGCAAAAGGGGCAGGGCGATCTCCGGCTGCTGCTTGAGCGCCGCGATATGGCTGCACCAGACGCCGCGCGGCCGCAGGGCCTCGCTGGCGAAGCGGCGCAGGCGGTCGGAGGGCCGCCTTGTCCACCGAGACAACTCGGCCACGGCCTGCGGCAGATCGCTGGCCAGATGCGGGCGCACGCCCATCCACGACCATTCGCGCACGCCGAAATGCGGGTCATCGGCCAGCGGCTGCACCAGCTCCAGGCGCTGGCTCAGGGTCAGGCCCGGCTGCGCGCCGGCCATGAAGCAGGCCCAGCCGCGCACCGTGTCAGAGCGGTGCGTGAGGCAGCGCTGCCAGCCGGCCTGGCCCAGTGTCTGCCACAGCAGGCCGCCAATGCACTCCATGCGCTTGAGAATGCCAAGCTGGCCCAGCGCCTGCGCCGTGTCCTCCAGTTGCGGCCACGCGTCAGGAAAGACGGCCTGCAGCAGCCGGGCCTGGTCCACGGCCAGGCTTTCGGTCAGCGTGGCGGTCTCGATCTCGCCCAGGGACAGGGCCTGCAGCAGTTCGGGAGTGATATCGACTGTGCGGTTGGCGCCCTTGCGGCGGGGGGCGGGCGCCGTCATGCGCTGGCCTCCACGCCTGCGGCGGCCTTGGCCAGCAGCTTTCCCAACTGGCCGCGTTCGGCGGGCGACAGGTTGGAAAACAGGCCGGCGATCCATTGGCTGTGCCGGGCAAACAGCTTGCGCGCCAGCTGGCGGCCCTTGGCGGTGAGCTGCACGCGCAGCGCTCGGCGGTCGGCCGGGTCGGGCAGGCGCTCGGCCAGGGCCTCGCGTTCCAGGCCGTCCAGCAGGCCGGTCACGGTGGCGCGGGTGATGCCGGCCTGCTCTGCCAGGTGGTTGGGCGCCAGCCCTTCGCTGGCGGATTCCAGCAGGAACAACAGCACGAAGCGCCCTTCGGACAGGCCATGGGGCGCCAGCAGCGCGGCGCAGTCACGGTCGATGCGCGCAGCCAGGGACAGGGTCTGGAAGCACAGCCGCATGCTGTCCACGTCGTCCAGCTTGCGGCGCTCGGCCTCGGCCAGCAGGGCCTGGTATTTCTGTTCGAGTTGCATGTGGCAAGCATACAGTATGGTGGCTAACCATGTGGCTGCGCCTCCAGGCAAGCAGTGGCCTGTGCGCGATGGCTGCGCTTGCGGCGCAGCCTGCGCACGCCTATGAGCACGCCCGTGGCGCTCATCAGCAGGCCGCCCAGGCTGAAGGCCAGCAGCAGCCCATCCCACAGCGGCCGGCGCTGCAGCAGCGGCAGCCAGTCCCAGCTGTGCAGCATGGCGAACAGCCAGCGCTTGAGGCGCTGCGTGCCGTCCAGCCGGCCCAGCACCTGGCCCGTGTGCGGGTCGATGTGCACCCAGCTGGCCGCGGCATCGCCAAAGACCACGCGCAGCACGGGCAGGGGCTTGTCATGGCCGCCCATCATGGTGTGCTCGGCGCGCTCGTACCAGTACAGGTCGTGCGCGGTCAGCCATTCGCTGCGCAGCACGGGTGCGTCGATCAGCACGGCCGCGCGGTCCAGCAGGGCCTCGCGCGAATGGGCTGCGGGCGCTGCGCTGGCGCTGTCCAGCACCAGGGGCGTGCCGGCTGCGGGCTGGGCCAGCACCTCGGTGCGGCCTGCGGTGCGCAGCCAGCGCAGTTCGCGCACGGGTCCGCCCGCTGCGGCAATCAGCGACTGCGGCGTGGCGTCGCCCCCTGTCAGGCGCAGCGGGCCCTGCTGCCACCGGGCCATGTGCAGTGGCGGCGTGCCTGTGTCGAACAGACGCCAGGGGTTCATGGACATCAGGCCGCTGAAGATCCAGGCCAGCGTGGTCAGCGCGAACAGCAGGCCCGCCACATGGTGCCAGCGCATGGCGCGGCCCGGGTAGGGCGTGCGCCGGCCGCTGCGGTAGGGCTGCCTGAACCGCCAGCGCATCACCCCGACCACGGTGCCGGTGATGGCCACGGCAATGCCGAACAGCGACAGCACGTTGACGATGTCGGCCCAGGCGCCGTCAAAGGCATTGCCCCGGAACATGTACAGCCAGTGCAGCCAGGCGCCCAGGTAGTTCCAGCCGCGCTCGGTGCGCGTGGCATCGCGCACCACCTCGGCCGTGCGGCCGGAGATGTAGAGCAGCGTGCCCTGGGCATCGTCCATCTGCACGCGGTGCAGGGGGCGGTGGATGTCCAGCGCGCGCGAGTGGCTGAAGGCATCCTCATCCACCGTGCCCAGGTAGTGCAGGCCCGTGCCGTCCTCCGCGAAGGCGCGGGCACTGGCCAGGGCCTGCGCCTCACTGGTGGCGGGCAGCACCTGGCCGCTGGCCGCATCAATGGCCACGGGCTGGCGCCGCCCCTCGGGCGTGGCCAGGTAGCTGGCACGGCCGGCGCTGCCGGCATGCAGGCGCAGATCCTTGAGCGGGCCGTCGATGCCGGCCGCATGCAGCGCCTCGGCGGGCGCGAGCAGGGCGGCGTTGCCATCGAGCGGGGGCAGGTGGCGCAGCCGTTCGGCTTCGGTGAGCTTGGGGTAGCCCACGTACATCATCACCATGCCCGAGACAAACCACAGCGCAAAGAACAGGCACACGGCAATGCCCAGCCAGCGGTGCAGCAGGAACAGCCAGCGTTTGAGGTGAAGGCGCATGGCGCGGCCCTCTCTCAGAACGCCACGCGCAGCGTGATATCGGCCGTGCGCGGCGCCCCCAGGTAGGCCATGGTGCTGGTCAGGCTGGCGGCGTAGACGCGGTCCGTGGCATTGCGCAGCCGTGCAACCACGGTCATGCGCGGGTCGATGCGGTAGCTCAGGCCCAGGTCCAGCAGCGTGTAGGCAGGCCAGGACAGGGTGTTGGCCGCATCGGCATAGATGCCTCCCACGCGGCGCAGCCCGGCGTTGACCTCCAGGGCCGGCGTGATGCGGTAGCTGGTCCAGAGGTTGAGCACGCTGGCGGGCGTATTCGTGGGCCGCTTGCCCGCCAGGGACACGCCGCCTTGCTGGTAGTTGTCATAGCGCGCGTCCACATGGCTCCAGTTGCCCTGGACCGACCAGCGCGGCGTGGGCGCCAGGCCCATGGACAGCTCCACCCCGCGCGAGGACTGCTGGCCCACCAGCACAGTGCGCGTGCTGTCCTGCGGGTCCTGGGTGGAGATGTTGCGGCGCGTGATGTGATAGACCGCCAGCGCCGCCGTTCCCTTGCCCTGCCAGAACGACAGCTTGCTGCCGGCCTCCACCTGGCGGCCCGTGGTCAGCCCGGTGTTGTTGATGGCGTCGGCAAATGAGGCGCCCATCAGCATGCCCGACGGCGGATCGGCCGCCGTGGAGAACTGGGCGTAGAGATTGGCCTCGGGCGTGGCATCCCAGACCAGGCCCACGCGCCCGGTCGTCGGGCTATAGCTGCGGCTGTAGCTGGCGGGCAGCGCGGGCGTTACATCGCGCCGGTTGGTCAGGTCCACGTCGATGCGTTCATGGCGCAGGGCGGTCAGTAGGTGCAGGGCCGGGGTGAGGGCCGTGCGGTTTTCCAGGTACAGGGCGGTGGTGGTGACCTTGTTGTCGCGGTCGGGCCTGAAGCCGGGTGCCATGCCGGGAATGTCGTAGAAGTTCTCTGTCGTGAAATCGTAGGGATTGACCGTGCTCACCGTGCCAGACAGGCTGTTCGGAAAGCGTGTCTGCCGGTTCACGCTCACATCCAGCCCAAAGGCCCATTCGCTGCGCCGGCCGGCCAGCTCGCCCAGGTAGCTGCCTTCGATGCGATCGCCCACCATGCGCTGGTCATGGCGCTGCAGCAGCGCAGCCGAGCGCACCACCGCGCTGTTGTCGGGCGTGAAGCGGTAGGTCTCCACGTTGCGGTAGTCGCGCAGCGCGTCATAGGCGTAGAAGGTGTTGCTCAGCTTGAGCCGGTCGCTGGCCCGCCATTCGGTGATGGAGCGCAGCCACTGCACGCGCTGGGCATACAGGCCGTCGGCGCTGTTGTAGTTCTTGCCGAGGGTGGCCTCGTCAATGCGCGCCTGGCCGCGCAGCGGGTTGAGCAGCGGCGTGCCCCAGTAGGGGCGGTCCACGCGCTCATGCTGGGCTTCGTAGGCCAGGGTGTGCGTCAGGCCGCCACCCAGGTCGGACAGCAGCGAGGCCGCCAGCTGCGTGGAGCGCGACTGCGTGCCGCCCACCCAGCTGCCGGCATCGCGGTGGTTGAGGTCCAGGCGCAGGTAATGGGTCGTGCCCTGGCTGTCGGTGGCATCGCCCAGGCGGCGGTTCAGCCCGACGGAGGCTTCTTTCAGCCCATAGCTGCCCAGGCGCAGCTGGCCTTCGGTGAAGCTGTCGCGCTGGGCCAGCTTGGTGATGTAGTTCAGCGTGCCGCCCACGCCGCCTGCGCCGTAGAGAAAGCCGGAAGCGCCGCCAATGGCCTCCACCCGGTCGTAGATCCAGCTGTCCACGGGCCGGGCCGCAATGGAGTACTGCAGATTGATGCCGTTGAACAGCTGGCTGACCGACCCCGTGCCGAAGCCCCGGTAGCTGATGCCGATGTTGCCGGGCGGGCTGTAGGCCGTGACGCCCGGAATGGAGCGCAGGATCTCCTGCGTGTCCTGGGCGCCGCGCGCCTCGATGGCGGCGCGGTCCACGATGTGCACCGAGGCCGGTGTTTCCCGCGCCGTCAGGCCCAGGCGGCTGGCCGTGCCCACGGTCTTGTTCAGCGGCAGCAGTCCGTTGGCGTCGGCCGTGGCCTGGTCGGAGACTTCGACGGCGGGCAGTGCCGCCTCGGCCAGGGTCTGCGCGTGCGCAGCAGGTGCCCATGCGGCGCCCAGCGCGCAGCACAGCGCCGTGGCCAGGGGATGGAGACGAAAGGCGTGCGTGGATGCGCGCACCGGCGCCGCCATCGCGGGGAAAGGGGAAGAATTCACGAACTGACTCCGGGTCTTGCACCGCGCATGCGGCACAGGCGGGCCGGGCGCGCATCAGCAGGCCCGGCGGCGATTCAAGAGAACACGGCAGTCAGCGGGGGAGGGCCGCGCGCCGGCAGCGGCGCACGTGTGACGGAGGCAATGTGCGCCGCCACCAGCGGCAGCAGCGCGTGGGCCAGCGGTTGCTGGTGGGGCACGGCCATCTGCGGCAGCGCCGGCGGCGGTGCGCCAGCGGGCAGGCACATGGGGCAGTCAAGCTGGTGGTGGCCCATGCCCGGGGCTGCGCTTTCGCCCAGCGCCACCAGCTTGACGTCGCCGCTGGCCGTGCAGACCAGCTCGAATCCCTGGGGATGGACCAGGGGTGAGGCCACGGCAACGCCCAGCGTCACGGCAAACCAGGCCAATATCAGCCGGGTGAGCCAGAACGAGGAGCGAAGCGCTTGCATGGGGCGTGATTATGGCTTGGGGGCTGGCGTCGGTGTGAACAGACTGCCGCCCAGCTTGACGCCAGCCTTCAGGCCGCGCTTGGCGAACCAGCCCTGGTTCATCTCCAGCACATAGCGCACGGGCTTGGCCGAGCAGTGCGAGTCCTCGGTCATGGGCTTCATGTCGGCCAGGTTCACGATGGTGCCGTCATCGGCCACGAAGGCGGCGGTCAGCGGCAGCAGGGTGTTGCGCATCCAGAAGCACTGCACGGCGGGCACCTCGAAGACGAAGATCATGCCCTCCTGCGCGGGCATGTCCTGGCGGAACATCAGGCCGATGGCGCGCTCGCGGTCCGAGGCGGCCACCTGGGCATCGATGCGGTGGAACCCGGCCGTCAACTCCACGCGGCGCAGATTCATCTGGGGGCTGCCCTGGGGCTGTGCGCCTGCCGATACGGCGGCGCCGGCCAGGCAGGCGGCCATGAGCAACCGCTGCAGCGCGCGGCGGGAAAGGGATGTGAGGGGTGTCGAAGGCTTCGTCATCTTGCACATTCTGTCGCAGGGGGCGCGTGGCCGGACGCAAAAATCGGCCTGGCCGGGCCATCATGGCCGGGCGGGCGGCAAAAAGCCCGCAGTGCATTGCTGACTTGCGGGCTTTTTTGAGGGGATGCCGGCTGGCATCCCGCGGCATGGATCAGGCCACGGCCTTGTGTGCCTTCTTCGTGGAGCGCTTGGCGTGCTTCTTGCCGGAGTGCTTGCCGCTCTTGGCGACCTTGGCCTTCTTGGCTGTGTGAGCGGGAGCAGCTGCGGAAGCGGCCGTGGGAGCCGACATCGGCGCTTCGGGTGCTGCGGCGGCCTGTGCGAAGGCGCCTGCGGCAAACGAACCGGCGATCAGGACAGCGAGGAGTTTTTTCATATATGCCATTTCCTAGAAAAGCGGTAGAAGCCAAGTTGAATCAGACAACGGTGCGAAATTCTTGATGCACCGCACATGCTCAACGCGTTTACTGTATCGCCGTTGACAGGAGGGCGGCCCGATTGTCGTTAGAATTTTCTGCACTAAATTCGTGCCCGATCCGGGCATTCACTCTTGCCTCGTGCACCAGCCAACGGAGACCCGTCCCCATGAACCGCTTCCAGCACATCCAGGTGCCGGCCGAGGGCCAGAAGATCACTGTCAACGCCGACATGTCGTTGAACGTGCCAGACCAGCCCATCATTCCTTTCATTGAAGGCGACGGCACCGGCGTGGACATCACGCCCGTGATGATCAAGGTGGTGGATGCCGCCGTGGCCAGGGCCTATGGCGGTAAGCGCAAGATCCAGTGGATGGAGGTTTTCGCAGGCGAGAAATCCACGCGCATCTACGGCCCCGATGTCTGGCTGCCCGAGGAAACCATGCAGGCCCTGCGCGAGTACGTGGTCTCCATCAAGGGCCCGCTGACCACGCCCGTGGGCGGCGGCATCCGCTCGCTGAACGTGGCGCTGCGCCAGGAGCTGGACCTCTACGTCTGCCTGCGCCCCGTGCAGTATTTCAAGGGCGTGCCTTCGCCGCTGAAGGAGCCCGAGAAGACCAACATGGTCATCTTCCGCGAGAACTCCGAGGACATCTACGCGGGCATCGAGTACGAGGCGCGCAGCGACAACGCCAAGAAGCTCATCGACTTCCTGGTCAAGGAGATGGGCGTCAAGAAGATCCGCTTCCCCGAGACCTCGGGCATCGGCGTCAAGCCCGTGTCCATCGAGGGCACGGAGCGGCTGGTGCGCAAGGCCATCCAGTACGCCATCGACAACGACAAGCCCAGCGTGACCCTGGTCCACAAGGGCAACATCATGAAGTTCACCGAAGGGGGCTTCCGCGACTGGGGCTACGCGCTGGCCGCGCGCGAGTTCGGCGCCCAGCCCATCGACGGCGGACCCTGGCTCAAGTTCAAGAACCCTCGCACGGGCCGCGACATCGTCATCAAGGACTCCATTGCCGACGCCTTCCTGCAGCAGATCCTGCTGCGCCCGGCCGAGTACTCGGTGGTGGCCACGCTCAACCTCAACGGCGACTACATCTCGGACGCGCTGGCGGCCCAGGTCGGCGGCATCGGGATTGCGCCCGGCGCCAACATGTCCGACTCCGTGGCCTGCTTCGAGGCCACGCACGGCACGGCCCCCAAGTACGCGGGCAAGGACTATGTGAACCCGGGTTCCGAAATCCTCTCGGCCGAGATGATGCTGCGCCACATGGGCTGGCGCGAGGCGGCCGACCTGGTCATCAGCGCGCTGGAAAAGGCCATCCAGAGCAAGCAGGTGACCTACGACTTCGCCCGCCTGATGGACGGCGCCACCCAGGTGTCGTGCTCCGGCTTTGGCGAGGTGATGATCTCCAAGATGGATTGACGGGCGCCCGTGCTCCATGAAAAAACCGCGCCAGGCGCGGTTTTTTCTTTGCTGGTCGTTGAGGGATCAGCTCTTGGGCAGCGCACAGCCATCGGGCCCGCAATCCTCGCCTTGGGGCGCGGTCTGCTCGCCGGCGGTGATGGCCGCCACCTGTTGCACCCACTGGCCCAGTTGCTGCGCCCAGCCATCGGCATCTCCCAGCCAGGGACCGATGTCGATGCGCTGTATGGCGCGCTGGCCCGGCTGCTCGGCCTCGGGGTGGTCGAACTCCAGCGCGAAGGTCGGGAAACCCTGGCCCTGGGCCAGCTCCAGCCATTCGCGCGCCTGGGCGATATGGGCCTGGGTGGCGGCGCCCGAAAGGCGCTGGAAGGCGTCGGTGAAGGCCGCCACGTCCAGGCCCAGGTCCCGGGCCAGTTCCAGCAGCACGGCCGGATCGCTGATGCGGCGGCCTTCCACGTAGTGGGCCTGCTGCTGGCGCGCCAGCATGTCCAGGCCCCGGCCCGCCAGTTCCTCGGCGGCCAGCAGGGCCGTGGTGGGCGGTTCGGAGTCCAGCACGGCGCCCAGGTCGTTGAGCAGGCCGTCGAAGTAGGCCGTGCCGAAGGGCTGGCCCGTCATCTCGGCAATGCGCTGGTCGTGCGGCATCACGTGGCCGCGCCAGTCGGCCGTGATGGTGCGGGTGTGGGCGCCCGTGAGCATGCCGCCGCCATGCCACTGCAGCGTGACGCCGGGCACGCTGCGCGCGGCCTTGACCAGGGGCGCGGCGGCATAGCACCAGCCGCACAGCGGGTCGAAGATGTAGTGGAGGACAAAGGGCGGCTGCGCGGTCGTGGTCATGGCAGGAGCAGGCTGTGATGAAGGCGCCCACTGTAGCGGCTATTGGCTTGCCCGTGACGGGGCAGGGCCGCAGGCAGAATGGGCGACTGCCGCCGTGCAGCCACGGTGCTGCCATCGTCGATCCCGTCTGCATTGCCATGCGCCTCAAATCCACGCCGCCTCCGTCCGATCCGTCCGCTTCCTCCGCCCCGGCCGCCCCGGCCGCCGAGCCCAGCGTCCAGTCCGTCGCCCGGCGCGGCATGCTGGGTTTTCTGCTGTTCTGGCTGCTGGTCATGGGCGTGCTGTACTGGGCCATGCAGATGTACCTGAAGCCGGCCGGCGTCAAGGTCCAGGCCGATGGCACCGTGGCCATTGCGCGTGACCGCGACGGGCATTTCCGCGTGGAAGGGGCCGTCAACGGGCAGCCCGTCATGTTCCTGGTGGACACGGGCGCCAGCATGGTCGGCGTGACCGAGCCGCTGGCCGAGCGCGCAGGCCTGGACGGCGGCGAGCCCGTGCGCTTTCGCACCGCCAATGGCGAGCGCGACGGCCGCATGGTGGTGGCCGAGCAGGTGCGCGTGGCCTCCCTGGTGGTCAGCGGCCTGCGCGTGGGCACGGGCTATACCGGCAGCACGGACAGGGATGCGCTGCTGGGCCAGAACTTCCTGCGCCAGTTCGATGTGGAAATACGCGGCGACCGCATGCTGATCCATCCGCGCGGCAGCGGGTCTTCGCCCAAGCAGTAAGTACGTAAGTAGGTAACTAAGGGAGAGGGACATGACAAACAACGGCTTTCGCACCGACAGACGCAGATGGCTGCAGACAGGCGCAGCCCTGGCGGCGCTGGGCTGCACGGCCTGTGCCAGCGTGGGGCAGGGCGGTGCCTCTTCCTCCGGCACCGGCCTGGCCGAAGACCTGGGCGAACGCCTGGACCAGGGCGTGCAGAGCGGAGAACTGGCGAACCTGCACGCCGTCGTCGTGATGCGCCACGGCCGGCTGGCGCTGGAGCGCTATTTCGAGGGCGAGGACGAGCGCTGGGGCGAGCCGCTGGGCAAGGTGGCCTTCAACGCCGACTCCCTGCACGATGTGCGCTCGGTCAGCAAGAGCGTCGTCGGCCTGCTGTACGGCATGGCCCTGGCCGAGGGCAAGGTGCCCGCGCTGGACACGCCCCTGGTACAGGCGTTTCCCGCCTACGGCGATCTGGCGGCCGATGAGGGCCGGCGCGCCATCCTGGTCTCCCATGCCCTGGGCATGACCATGGGCCTGCAATGGGACGAGGACCTTCCGTATTCCGACCCGCGCAACAGCGAAATCGTCATGGAGCGCAGCAGCGACCGCTACCGCTACGTGCTGGAGCAGCCCATCGTCGCCCCGCCCGGCGAACGCTGGTGCTACAGCGGCGGGGCGACGGCCCTGCTGGGCCATCTGATCGCGCAGGGCAGCGGCATGCCCCTGCTGGACTATGCGCGGCACAAGCTGTTTGCTCCGCTGGGCATCGACCAGGCCGAGTGGACGCCTGGCACCAACGGCGAGGCGGCCGCCGCCTCCGGCCTGCGCCTGCGGGCGCGGGACTTGGCCCGTATTGGCCAGCTGGTGCTGCAGCAGGGCGAGTGGCCGGGTGGAAGGCAAGGCCGGGCGCTGGTGCCCCGGTATTGGATTGTGCAATCCATTCAGCCGCGCGTGGACGCCTGGCCCGGCCTGCGCTACGGCCACCACTGGTACGTGGGGCAGACCCGCGCCGGCCTGGCGTACTACATGGCCATCGGCCTGGGCGGCCAGCGGCTGGTGGTCGTGCCCCAGCATTCGCTGGTGTATGCCGTCTTCATGGGCAACTACGACAGCCCCCAACAGGTGCAGCGCGTGGCCGCCGTGCAGGGCCTGATCGCCGCTGCCTTGCGTTGACAGCCTTGCCCTGACAGCCGAGCGCGGGCACGTCGGGCGTGCGAGAATCCCCGCTTCCAAGGTCGGCCGCATGCCCGGCTCGCGCAAGCAGGGCGCGAAGCGGGGCGGGCCGGTGCGTGTCGAGGCTCGATCCACTTTCCTGGTTCCGGTGCCGGCCCATGAGCCCCCGAGGCCATGGCGCCGGTTGTTTCTGCCTCCCGCATGATCGCCAGATCACCGTTTGCCCGTGTCCCACCGCCAGCCCATCCGCATCGCCGACCGCCACCAGTTCGACACCCTGATCGACGCCCGCTCGCCTGCCGAATTCGCGCAGGACCACATTCCCGGCGCCATCAACTGCCCCGTGCTCGACAACGAGGAGCGCGCCCGGATCGGCACCATCTACAAGCAGGTCAGCCCCTTCGAGGCCAAGCGCCTGGGCGCGGCCATGGTCTCGGCCAATCTGGCGCGCCATCTGCAGGAAACCTTCGCCGACAAGCCCGCCAACTGGAAGCCGCTGGTCTACTGCTGGCGCGGCGGCCTGCGCAGCGGCTCCATGGTCACCTGGCTGCGCCTGGTCGGCTGGGATGCGCAGCAACTGGCCAACGGCTACAAGTCCTATCGCGGCCATGTGATCGAGCTGATCGACCGCCTGGTGCCCCAGCTGCGCCTGCAGGTGCTGTGCGGCGCCACCGGCAGCGCCAAGACCCGGGTGCTGCATGCCCTGGCCGAGGCCGGCGAGCAGGTGCTGGACCTGGAGGGCTATGCCAGCCACAAGGGCTCGTTGCTGGGCAACCTGCCTGGGGTGGAGCAGCCCAGCCAGAAATACTTCGAGACGCTGCTGGCCCAGCAGCTGGAGAGTTTCGATCCGTCGCGCACCGTGTACGTGGAAGGCGAGAGCGCCAAGATCGGCCGCGTGTCCCTGCCGCTGGTGCTGGTCGAGCACATGCGCCAGTCGCCCGTGATTGCGCTCGATGCCACGCCCGAGGCGCGCCTGGCCTACCTGCTGCGCGACTACTCCTACCTGGGCGACGATCCGCAGATGCTGGCCGACAAGCTGGGCTGGCTCAAGGAGCTGCAGGGCAAGGAGACCATCTCGCGCTGGCAGGGCTGGGCGCATGAGCGCAGTCTCTCGCCGCTGTTCTCCGAGCTCATGGCCCAGCACTACGACCCGCACTACGAGCGCTCGCAGGAGCGGCATTTCACGCAGTGGAGCACGCGCCGCAGGGTGCAGGCCGACGACCTCAGCGAGGCCGGCATCGCCGCGCTGGCGCAGCAGATACTGGCGCTGGATGCGGCATCGGCCGCATGAAGCAGCCGCGTGGATCAGGCGTTTGAATCAGGCGTGTGAATCTGCCAGCACCGGGTACAGCGACAGCAGCAGCAGGGCCGCCATGCCCCAGTTGAAGCGGCGCAGTGCCTGCGGCGAGCGCAGCGCGCGCCCCACGGCGCTGCCGAACAGCGTCCAGACGCTGACGCTGGGATAGTTCACGATGCCCAGCACCAGCGCGGCCAGCACCAGGTTGATGAAGAAATCCTCGCGCGGCGTGTAGGTGGCAATCACGCCGATGGCCATGATCCAGGCCTTGGGGTTGACCCACTGGAAGGCCGCCGCCTGCCAGAACCCGAAGGGCCGGGCACCCGCGTTGCCGCCGTCAATGCCGCCGCTGCCCGCGATCTTCCAGGCCAGCCAGACCAGGTAGGCCGCGCCCAGGTACTTGAGCGCGGTGTAGATCACCGGCAGCCGCTCGAACACCGCGCCCAGGCCCGCGCCCACCAGCAGCACCATGACCACCACGCCCATGGTGATGCCCAGCATGTGGGGCACCGTGCGGCGGTAGCCGAAGCTGGCGCCCGAGGCCGTCAGCATCACATTGTTGGGGCCGGGCGTGACGGAGCTGACGAAGGAGAACATGGCCAGCGGCAGCAGGAACGAGGTTTGGGCGGTATCGAAGGGCATGGTGGCAACAGGCATGACAGGGAATCCGGCGCCCTGTCTGCGCATGCCGCAGGCCGCGGCGCCGTCAGGCCATGCTAATCGCAGTTGGTGGCAGTTATCGGTACAGTAGCAGTACACTTTGCCAGAACAATTTGCCAACTGGCCTGCCATCATGACCCTGACACTTGATCCCGCCGCCACGCCAAATACACCGCAGGCACCGCGCGCATCCTCCGATACGGCTTTCCAGGCCGCTGCGCCCTGGCGTCCGCTGCGGTCCTCCGACCTCTCGCTGGTGGACCAACTGGTGGACCACTACGGCGGCCTGATCCGCCACCACGGCCTGCGCGCGGGATCGCGCCTGCCTTCCGTGCGTGCGCTGGCGCAAGAGGCGGCCGTGAGCCGCGACACCGTGGTGCAGGCCTATGACCGGCTGGCCGCCCAGGGCCTGGTGCATTCGCGGCGCGGCTCGGGCGTCTTCGTCAGCGCCCGGCGCGCGGCCCAGGCGGCGCCCCGGGCCAGCGATGCCCTGCCTACGCTGGAGCAGGGCGCGGCCTTCGATACCGCCTTTTTGCTGCGCAGCATGTTCCGCGAGGGCATGGAGCACTCGGGTGGCGCGGGCATGCTGCCGCCGGAATGGCTGGACCAGGAGATGCTGGCCTCGGCCCTGCGCGCCGTGGGCCGCAGTACGGGCACCAGCCTGCTGACCTACGGCGTGCCCCAGGGCTACCTGCCGCTGCGCCAGCAGATCGCCTCGGTGCTGCAGGCCCAGGACGTGCCCGCCCACCCCGAGGCCCACCTGATGACCGTGGCCGGCGTCACCCAGGGCCTGGACCTGATCGTGCGCAGCCTGGTGCGGCCCGGCGATACGGTGCTGGTGGAAGACCCCGGCTGGTTCCTCATCTTCGGCCGGCTCAACGCCCTGGGCGTGAACGTGGTCGGCGTGCCCCGCCTGCCCGGCGGCCCCGATGTGGAGGCGCTGGAGCGGCTGGCCCGCCAGCACCAGCCCCGGCTTTTCATCCTGAACACGGCCGTGCACAACCCCACTGGCCAGACCCTGTCGGCCGGCGTGGCCCACGAGGTGCTGCGCATTGCCGAGCGCCACGACTTCTACCTGGCCGAGGACGACACCTACTCCGACTTCCTGCCCGGCGTGCCCGTGCGCCTGGCCGCCATGGACCGGCTGCAGCGCGTGCTCCTGGTGGGCGGCTACTCCAAGACCCTGGCCGGCAGCCTGCGCGTGGGCTATGTCGCGGCACACACCGACCTGATACGGCGGCTGACCGACCTCAAGCTGCTGGGCGGGCTGACCACGGCGCTGCCGGGCGAGCAGGTGGTGCACCGCGTGCTGGCCGATGGCCAGTACCGCAAACATGTGGACCGCCTGCGCGAGCGCGTGGACCGCGCGCGCAACCGCTGCCTGCGCATGCTCGAAGCCCTGGACTGCCGCGCCCCGCACGAACCGCAGGCCGGCATGTTCGCCTGGGTGGATTGCGGCGTGGACTCGGAGGTGCTGGCACGCCATGCCGCGCCGCAGGGCCTGCTGCTGGCACCGGGCCTGCTGTTTTCGCCCAGGCAGGCCGCGGGCAGCATGCTGCGCATTCCCGTGCCCATGGTGGAGCAGCCCCAGACCTGGAAGATCCTCGGCCACCTGCTGGCGCAGCACCGGGGCGGTGGTGGATGAGTGGATGACTGGATGGTGCAGCAACGCTGCCTGACGGGAGGTTGACGCTGCCGGCGCCAGGGCATGTAAGACATGGCATCGGGCCTCGGCGCCCCGGTAGCGCGCTGCTATCGTTCCGGGATGACTATTGAGCTTGTCTTGCCAGGGGAGGCCGGCCGCAGAGCCGGGGTGAACGACAGCCGGCCCCGACCGGGAGGCGGCGCGGCGCGCCGCCTGGCGCCGGTGCTGGCGCTGCTGCTGACAGCGGGCTGTGCCGACACGCCCGCGCCGCGCGGCAAGGTGGAGGGTGCCTCGTTCGAGCCCAGCGAAATCGTGCAGTCCGACAGCAACCGCATGGCCACGCTGGCCATGAAGGAGAACCTGGACAGCCTGATGCGCATCATGGACAAGCTCTACCTGCGCAACCCGGCCGAATGGAAGAAAACCGCCGAAAGCCGCGAGGCCGCATCCGCCTACGTGCGCATTGCCATCACCGAGCGCCAGCCCTGGGCCGACCTGCACGGTGCCCAGGACGTGGCCGCACTCTCGCTGGCGCTGCAGCCCGACTTCAAGGGCGACCGCGTGGCCGCCTTCGTCCATGCGCTGGCCGACACCATCATCACCGCCCACGGCGGGCGCACCAGCTTCACCCTGGTCCATGGGCTGGACCCGCAGCTGATCTACAACGCCGCACGCAACGTGGAAGTGGCCAACTGGATACTCAACTCACGGCGCAATGCCGCAGGCGGGCCGCTGCTGCTGTCCAACCACCTGGGCGACGACGCGCGCAACCTGAGCTTCGAGCGCGAGATGGGCAAGATCATCGGCCGGCTGGACCTGATCGCCAACTACACCACCGAGCGCTACAGGCGCTCCTTCATCGGCTACGGGCAGGGGCTGGTGGCGGGGCCCTTCATGCAGTTCCTGCCCGTGCGTTGAGGCGCGGCCTCAGAGCCTGTAGCTGAGCGTCACGGCCACCGAGCGCGGTGCCCCGTAGCGCGCCAGGCCCCCCGACCATGAATAGCCAAGATCCTGGTAGTAGCGGCGGTCCAGCAGGTTGTCCACGCTCAGCTGCACATGGGCATTGGCATTGACCTGGTAGCCCACGCCCAGGCCCAGCAGGGCGTAGCTGCGCTGCGTGGTCTCGAAGCCGGTTTCGCGGCGGAACATCTTGCTTTGCGCATGCAGCGATCCGTACAGGCTCCAGCGCCCGTACTCGCCGGGCAGGCGATAGCTGGTGTAGAGCTTGAGCAGGTGCTGGGGCTCGTCGGTGCTCACGCGCTGGCCGATGTTGGTGGCAATCCGGTCCTTGGTGTAGCGCGCCCGCACATAGGTGTAGCCGGCCGAAACCTGCCAGCCGGGCTGCAGCAGTCCGGACAGCTGCAACTCCAGGCCATCGCTTTGGATCTCGCCCGCCGCGCGAAAGCAACTGATGGCGCCGCTGGTGGGGCAATTGGCATCGTCACGCACGGCACGGTTGCGTTGCGTGATGCGGAACACCGAGGCGCTGGCATGGAGTCGCCCTTCAAAGTACTCGCCCTTGGCGCCCAGCTCGTAGTTGGTGCCTGTCATCGGGTCCAGGGTGTTGCCCCGCACGTCCATCGAGCTTTGGGGCTGGTAGCTCTGTGTCAGGCTGGCATAGACCGAATGCCTGTCATCCACGTCATAGACCAGGCCCGCATAGGGAACGAACTTGGCACTCTCGTCCAGGCTGCGCTTCCAGTTGGGCGTGCCGGTGTACCAGCCCGTCGTGTCCTGCTCGTACCAGCCCAGACGCCCGCCCAGAATCAGGTGCAGCGGATCGGCCAGGCTGAAGTTGCCGCTGGCGTAGATGGCTTTTTCGCGCGTCTTGCGGCCCCACAGGTCGCCATTGGCAGGCACTGAGCCGGTCCAGGGCGCGGAGTAGGGATTCCAGTTCGCAATGTCGACGATGCGCGAGGCCGACGACCCCCAGGTCTCGGCCGCACGCGAGCTGTCATTGCGGTAGCTGGCGCCCACGGCGATCTCGTGCGTGCGCCCGAACCACTTGACCGGGCCCCGGGCGCGCAGGTCGGCCACGGTCTGGCGTGTGCCGTAGCGCCAGCCCGTCTCGGACTGCTCCAGCTGTGTGGTCGATCCCGCGAAGCGGCTGTTGGTGGTATTTCGGATGTCGGAATCGGCCTCGACATGGTTGATGCCCAGCTTGACCGTCCAGCCGTTGCGCAGGCGCTGCTCCAGATCAACGAACACGCCATCGTTGTCGCGGTTCTGGAAAGACTCCGCGTTGTTGAGGAAGGTGGAGTGCGGCAGGTCCATGTGGCCGCCATCGGGCAGGGTGGGCAGGCCCGTGAACACGCCCTTGGTGCGCGTGCGCTGGCGGTAGGCGCCCAGGCCCAGCGTGGAGTCGGGCGTGAGGTCCGCTTCCACGATGCCGTACAGGCTGGCATTGCGGGTGTTGGTGACATCGACAAAGCTGTCGCTGTCGCGCCAGCCGCCCACCACGCGAGCGCGCACGCTGCCGCTGGCATTGAGCGCACGGCTTGCGTCCAGCGAGGCCTGGCGGTTGTTCCAGCTGCCCAGGCCCAGCGTGGCATTGAGCAGCGGCTGGGCCGTAGGGCGCTTGCGCACCAGGTTGACCGAGCCCGAAGGCGCGCCCACGCCATCCATCAGGCCCGTGGCGCCGCGCACCACCTCCACGCGGTCATACATCAGCAGGTCGGCCGAGACATTGCGCGAATTGAAGCCCGTCACGTCCAGCGGCAGGCCGTCCACATTCACATGCTCCAGCGCAAATCCGCGCGCGTAGAAGGTGGACTCCGAATCGGTCACGGCCGGATTCTTGGCGTACAGCCCGGGCGTGACCTTGGCAATGTCCTGCAGGGTGCTCAGGTGGAAGTCATCCATTTGCTGGCGCGTCACCACGCTCACGGACTGCGGCGTCTGGCGCTGCGACAGGTTCAGCCCCGTGGCGCTGGCCATGCTGGGCGTGGTGTATGAGCCCGTGCCTTCCGTGGCGCTGCTGCGCTCCGCATCGGCCGTCACATTGACGGTTTGCAGCGTGCTGGCGGAAGACGGTGGGGTGGGGCCTGCCGCAGCAGGCAAGGGCGCGGCAGCCTTCAGTGAAAAGCCTCCGCCAGGCTGCTGCACGGCTGCCACGCCGCTGCCCGCCAGCAGTTGCTGCAACCCGGCAGACACGCCGTGGCTGCCGGTCAGCCCGCCCGTGCGCAGGCCCGCCACCAGTGCCGGGTCATAGGACAGGCTGACGCCCGCTGCGCGGGAGAAGCGATCCAGTGCCGCATCGAGCGGACCTGCTGCAATGCTGAAATCGCGCGTGAGCGCTCCGGCCTGGCCTGTGGCCGTCTGCGCCCATGCTGCGCCTGCAGGCGCCAGGGTCGACATCGCCATGCCGATGACGGCGGCTTGCACAAGGGTGACAAGCGGGCGGGGACGCCACTGCGGTTGGCTACCGGGCCTGGGCGGGTGATGACGGGACATGCTGGGTTCTCCTGGATGGAATACGGGAAAGGATTGAAGGACTCATTCCCAGGCCGTACAAAAATCCGGATCCCCTCACTTTTTCTGAAAAAAAGTGGAAATCACTGGCCGGATGCCGGCCCCACATGAACCCACCAGCGCGTGCGCCGGCTGATGCTCACGGGCTGCGTCTGCGCGATGAGCTGCAGCACCTGCTCGGTCTGGCGCACATGGAAGGTGCCCGACAGGCGCAGGCCTGCCACGCGATCATCGCAACTGATGTGCCCATGGCGGTAGCGCCCCAGTTCCGCCAGAAGGTCACCCAGGCGGATGGCCCGGCCTGCCATCACGCCATCTGCCCAGTCGTCCGCACCAAAGTCCGGGTGAGGTGCCGGGGTACTGGCATCGGCCGACAGCCACCACGGCGAGCCGGGCATCGCCGTTTGCCGTGCGGCGCTGTCGGCGGCCTTTGCAGGCGTCAGCCGTACGGCGCCTTCCTGCACGCTGACAAGGGCCCGATGCTTGTGCAGCCTGACCACAAAGCGCGTGCCCAGGGCCTGCAGATCGCCAAACGGCGTGCGCACCCTGAAGGGCCGGTGGCCGGGTGCAGTCTCGTCGGCGCCCGTGGTCACCAGGATTTCCCCACGGCTGAGCACCACCAGGCGCTGCTGCGGGTCCAGCTCCGTGCGGATGGCCGTGTCCGTGTTGAGCACGATGGTGCTGCCATCGTCCAGCCTGACGGTGCGCTGCTCGCCCACCGAGGTGCTGGCGCTGGCCAGCAGGCGCTGCCAAGGCGTGTGGCTGTAGGCCATCCAGCCCGTTGCCGTGGCGATTCCGGACAAGGACAGCAGCTTGAGGGCGCGGCGGCGCGAGACGCTGCGGGACTGGCGCATGCGCTGCGCTGCATCCAGCGTGTCCAGTGCCAGGCGTTGCGGCATGCGGCCAAAGTCGGTCCTCAGTGATTGCACCCGATCCCAGGCCAGGGCGTGGGCGGGCTGCGCATGCAGCCATTGCTCGAAGGCCTGCCGTGTGGCGGGGCTGGGCGTGTTGAAGTCCAGCCGTACGGACCACTGGATGGCTTCGTCGATCAGGCCGGGCGAAAGATCGCTGCTCATGCCCCGAAGCGCAGTGCGTAGCAGTGGCGCAGGGCCGTGGCAATGTAGCGCTCGGCCGTGGCCAGGGACACGCCCAGTCGTTCGGCGATCTGCGGGCAGGTGAGTCCTTCCAACTGCGCCCACAGAAAGGCGCTGCGCACCCGGGGCTTCAAGGCATCCAGCATGCGGTCTATGGCGACCAGGGTTTCCAGGAAGATCAGCCGGCTTTCCGGCGAAGGGGCCTGCGCCTCGGGCATGAGGGCCAGGGTCTCCAGCCAGGCACGTTCCAGCTCGCGGCGGCGCCAGTGGTCCACCAGCAGGCCATGGGCAATGGTGCTCAGGTAGGCGCGGGGCTGGCGCAGGCCGGTTGCGTCAGGGCCGGGTTGGCGGGTGAGCAGGCGCATGAACACGTCCTGCGCCATGTCGGCCGCGTCGAAGGAGTCGCCCAACCGGCGCCGCAACCAGCCCTGCAGCCAGTTCTGGTGGCTGTGGTACAGGCTTTCCACGCTGGTTGCCGCCTTGGCGGACTGGGAAATCTGCGCGTCCATGGAGCGTCCATTCAACGAATGCAATCACGGGGCTCGTCATGCATTGCGAAGGGCCGGCGGCGGCTGCGTCCATGGCGTGAGCTAACGAGAAAGGCGTGATTATAGATTTGGTAATGAGAATGAATCGCAAATGAGGCGCAGGCACAACCATTCGCACGCGGGCAGGCCGCGCGCGAGGCTGCATGTTCCGCGTCAGCCGTTCAGCTGCACAGAACGATGGTGACCAGAGCGGAGGTGTCTTCGATGGCGCGTACCGCATGCGCCATGTTGGCCGGCAGGTGCATCAGCTGGCCGGCCTGCAGGGACTGGCGGCTTTCGCCGAGCATCACCTCCAGCTCGCCTTCCAGGCAGTGCAGGCTGACGCTGCCCGGCACCTTGTGCGGCGGCAGCGACTGGCTGGCGCGCAGCACCACGCGGATGACCTCCATGTCCTGGGACTTGAACAGGGCGCAGGTCCGGGCGCCCGCCAGCCGCGCACCAAACGGCAGGACATCGATGGCTTGAGCGGTCAGTGCAAAGGGGGTGGCCATGGCGGACCTCCGGGCGTTGGCGGGCAATACTGCCATTGTCCTCCGAAGCACCGCAATCCATCAACCGCAGCTGTGTGACAGCAGGGGCTTGTGCAGGGTCTCAGCCCGGCACGCTGGCCTCCACCAGCAGGGTCAGCAACTGCAGAGACTCCTGCCAGCCCAGGTGACAGGCCTCGGCGGGAATGACGGCGGGCACGCCTTCCTGGGTCACATCCATTTCAGTGCCGCAGAACACCTCGCGCAGCGTGATGGTGGTGATCATCTCGCCAGGCAGTTGCGGGTCGTCGAAGCGGTCGGTATGGCGTACCAGCCGGCCAGGTTCCAGGTCCAGGAACTCCCCGCCGAAGCCGCTGCGCCCGCCCGTGGACAGATTGACGAAGGCCATGCGGTAGCGCCCGCCGACCCGGGCGTCGAACTCGGGCACCTCGCAGATGTAGCCGTGGGGCGGCAGCCATTTGGCCAGGGCAGCGGCCGTGGTGAAGGCCTGGTACACGCGCTGAGGCGGCGCCTTGAGGACGCGGTGCAGCCGGATGGTGTGGACGGTGTGTGACATGCGGAACTCCTTGGCGTGGTGTCGTGCAAGGCTGCCAGCCTCGCACCGATGCAGTCCGTGTGCAAGAGGCGGGACCTGGAGGCTGAGGCGGGATTCAATGATTCATAAATCGAATCCTTGATTGGTTTTAAAGAATTGGACTTGAATCATTGACACCCGCACCATGGCGGCGAGCGCTGGACACACAGCGCCGCCTTCCATAGGAAACAGGATAGGAAACAGGAGACAAGCAAATGAAGCATTCCCCGTTGCGCAGGGCCCTGGCCCTTGGCGCTATCAGCACCATTGCGGCCGTGGCCGCGCCCTCCGTGTTGGCGCAGGGGGGTTACCCCTCCAATCCCATCACCCTGGTCGTGCCGTTCGCGGCCGGCAGCGGCACGGACGCCGTGGCGCGCCTGGTGGCTACCCGGCTGGGCGAGCGGCTCAAGCAGCCCGTGATCGTGGACAACAAGGCCGGCGCCAATGCCCAGATTGCCGCCAACCATGTGGCCAAGGCCAAGCCGGACGGCTACACGCTGTTCATGACCACCAACACCTCGCACTCGGCCAACCCCTGGCTGGTCAAGGGCCTGAAGTACGACCCCGTCAAGGATTTCACGCCCGTGGCGCGCGTGGGCGAGCTGCCGTTCGCGCTGCTGGTCCACCCCTCCGTTCCCGCCAAGACCGTGCAGGAACTCATCGACTACGCCAAGGCCAATCCCGACCGCCTGTCCTACGGCACGCCCAACAGCACCTCGCTGGTGGCCTCGGAGACCTTCAAGTACGTCACGCACGCCCAGATCACCTCGGTGCCCTACAAGTCCAGCCCCCAGGCGCTGACCGACCTCATGGGCAACCAGATCCAGGTCTACGTGGCCGACCTGGGCTCGGCCTGGGGCACGATCAAGACCGACCGCGTTCGCACCCTGGCCGTCACGGCGGCCAAGGGCTCCACCCTGCTGCCCAATGTGCCGGCCATCGGCAAGACGCTGCCGGGCTTCGACATCACCTCGTGGAACGGCATCTTCGGCCCGGCCGGCATGCCGGCCGAGATCACCGAGCGGCTGAACACCGAGCTGCAGGCGATCCTCAAGGACAAGGCCGTGCAGGAGCAATTGGCCCAGGTCGGCTTCGAGGTCTGGCCCACGGCCACGCCCGCCGAGTTCGCCACCTATGTGAAGGACCAGATGGCCCGCTGGGGGCAACTGGTCAAGCAGGCCGGCATCGAGACGCAGTGAGGGAGACCGGCATGCAAGAAGCGCAGCAGGGGCAGCAGGGACAGCAAGGCCCTCTTGCCGGAGTGAAGGTGCTGGACATGACCTCGGTGGTCATGGGCCCCTTTGCCACCCAGATCCTTGCGGGCCTGGGGGCCGAGGTGATCAAGGTCGAATCGCCCGAGGGCGACAACATGCGCCACGTCGGCCCCATGCGCAACCCCGCCATGGGCCACATCTTCCTGCAGGCCAACCAGGGCAAGCGCTCCGTGGTGCTGGACCTCAAGCAGGGCGCCGCGCGCGAGGCCCTACTGCGCCTGGCCGAAGGCTGCGACGTGCTGGTCAGCAACGTGCGGCCCCAGGCCATGGCACGTCTGGGCCTGGCCTACGAGGACTTGGCGGCGCGCAACCCGCGCATCATCCACGTGAGCTGCTGCGGCTTCGACCAGCGCGGCCCCCATGCGGCCCGGCCCGCCTATGACGACCTCATCCAGGGCGCCACCGGCGTGCCCTGGCTGGCGCAGCAATACGGCGGCGGCGAGCCGGCCTATGCCCCCATGACCCTGGGCGACCGCGTCACCGGCCTGCACGCCGTCTACGCCGTCACGGCCGCCCTCTATGCGCGCGAGAAGACCGGCAGGGGCCAGGCCGTGGTCGTGCCCATGTTCGAGGCCATGACCCAGTTCATCCTGGGCGACCACATGGCGGGCCTGTCGTTCGAGCCGCAGCTGGGCGGCCCCGGCTATGCGCGCCTGCTCACGGCCCACCGCAGGCCCTATCGCACCAGCGACGGCCACCTGTGCGTTCTCATCTACAACGACAAGCACTGGCACAGCTTCTTCAACGCCATAGGCCAGCCCGAGCGCATGGCCGAGCCCATCTTCGCCACCCACAGCCAGCGCGCGCTGCACATCGATGCCGTCTATGCCGAAGTCTCGCGGCTGATGGCCGGGCGCACCACCGCCGAATGGCGCACGCTGCTGGACGCGGCCGACGTGCCCAACATGCCCATGGCCTCGCCCGAGGATCTGATCGCCGACCCCCAGCACCAGGCCACCGGCTTCGTGCACGAGATAGACCACCCCAGCGAAGGCCGGTTGCGCACCACGGCCAGCCCCACGCGCTGGAGCGCCACGCCGCCCGCAGAACGCGCCGCCCCCGCGCCGCGCCTGGGCGAACACACCCTGCAGGTGCTGCGCGACGCGGGCCTGACCGAGGCCGAACTGGCCGCCCTGCAGGCCAGCCGCGCCTGCAGCCAGGCTGCCGCGCTGCAAGACGCCCCACCACAAACACAAGCACAGGCACAAACAGAAGGAAACCGCCCATGCCCCGCTACCTGATCCGCGAACAAGACGTGCCCGGCTACAGCCCCGCCAACCACCACGGCACCGTCAACCGGCGCCTGGTCAGCGCCGCCAACGTGGGTGCGCGCCACATGGAGCTGGTACTGGGCACGCTGGAGCAGGGCGGCGGCGCGCTGCCCCATGCCCACCCCGGCATGGAGCAGGCCTGCTACCTGCTGGCCGGCACGGCCGAGGTGGAAATCGACACCCCGGACGGCAAGGAACGCTTTGCCATGCAGCCCGGCGACACCTGCTTCTTCCCCGAGGACTGCATGCACATCTTCCGCGTGACCAGCGCCGAGCCCGTGCGCCTGCTGGTCTTCTACAGCCCGCCTTACGCAGAGAACCCCGAGCGCGTGCGCCGGCCGGCAGCCTGAGCGCCGTCACCCCACAGACACAACAAGCGAACAGCAACAAGCAACGGAGAACACACCATGGACTTTCTGTGGAACGAAGAACAGGAACAGATACGCGACGCCGTCGAGCGCGCCTGCGCACCCTTCGATGCCGACTACTGGCTGCACAAGGACCATGAAGGCGGCTTCCCGCACGACTTCCACAAGGCCCTGGCCGACGCGGGCTGGCTGGGCATTGCCATGCCCGAAGAGTTTGGCGGCGCCGGCCTGGGCATCAGCGAAGCGGCGCTGATGATGCACACCATCTCGGCCACGGGCGCGGGCCTGTCTGGCGCCTCGGCCGTGCACATGAACATCTTCGGCCTGCACCCCGTCGTCGTCTTCGGCACGGACGAGCAAAAGCGCCGCTGGCTGCCCCCGCTGATCGCGGGCACGGACAAGGCGTGCTTCGGAGTCACCGAGCCCAATGCGGGCCTCAACACCCTCAAGCTGCAGACCCGCGCCGTGCGCGATGGCGACGTCTACGTGGTCCATGGCCAGAAAGTCTTCATCTCCACCGCCCAGGTCGCCAACAAGATCCTGCTGCTGGTGCGCACCAAGCCCGTGGAAGAGTGCAAGGGCACGGAAGGCCTGAGCCTGTTCTACACCGACCTGGACCGCGAACGCATCGAGGTGCGCGAGATCGACAAGCTGGGCCGCAAATGCGTGGACACCAACCAGCTGTTCATCGACGGCCTGCGCATCCCCGCCGAGGACCGCATCGGCGAAGAGGGCAAGGGCTTTTCGTACATCCTGCACGGCCTCAACCCCGAGCGCATCCTCATCGCCGCCGAGGCCGTGGGCCTGGGCCGCGCAGCCCTGGCGCGAGCCACCCAGTACGCCAAGGAGCGCGTGGTCTTCGACCGCCCCATCGGCCAGAACCAGGGCATACAGCACCCGCTCGCCCAGGCCTGGATGGGGCTTGAGGCGGCCCACCTCATGGTGCAAAAGGCCGCCTTCCTCTACGACAGGGGCCTGCCCTGCGGCGCCGAGGCCAACGCCGCCAAATACCTGGCGGCCGAAGCCTGCGCCAAGGCCTGCGAAACCGCCATCTTCACGCACGGCGGCATGGGCTACGCCAAGGAATACCACGTGGAGCGCTACATGCGCGAATCCTGGATCCCGCGCCTGGCGCCCGTCAGCCCGCAATTGATCATGTGCTTCATCGCCGAAAAGGTATTGGGCTTGCCTAAATCGTATTGACCCCCTGAGTCGCTTCGCGCCTTCCCCCTTCTCGCTGCGCGGAGGGGGACGACACCCTCGGTGCGGGGCGGCCCTTCCTCGGTGTCTCAAAGTTGAGGTGCGCGGGTTTTGTGGCTGCGAACCATCTGAAGTCCCATGATTTATCAATCTGTATTTCAGAGGTAGCCATGGTGCAAGATGCCATCTCGCTTGCTCCTCATCCGCCGCCTCTCATGAAGACCCACCTGCTGCGCTATTTCGTCGCCCTGGCCGAGGAACGCCACTTCGGCCGCGCGGCCCAGCGCCTGTGCATCACCCAGCCGCCGCTGAGCATGGCGCTCAAGACCCTGGAGCAGGACCTGGGGGCCAGCCTCATGGACCGCGACGCCAAGAACGTGCGCCTCACCCCTGCGGGCGAGGCCTTTCTGGTCGAGGCACGCAAGGTGCTCGCCCAGCTGCAGCATGCGGCTGACGTGGTGCGTGGCGTGGCCGAAGGCATGCAGGGCCGGCTGGACGTGGGCATCACCGGCTCCATGGTCTACCGCCAGGTGCCCGACTTCTGCCGCGCCTTCCGCGCAGAACGCCCCCTGGTCGAAGTCTGCCTGCATGAAATGTCCACGCGCGAGCAACTGCAGGCCATTGCCAGCGGCCAGATCGACTGCGGCTTTCTCAACATAGGCACCCCGCCAGACGGCCTGCAGACCCTGTCGATCGGCGAGGAACCCTTTGTCTGCTGCCTGCCCGCCACGCATGCGCTGGCGCAGCAGCCCGCCATCGACCTGCGCGAACTGGCCCGCGACACCTTCGTCATGTTCGCCCGCGAAGTGGCTCCGGCCAACTACGACAACGTCATCGCCTGCCTGCAGCAGGCCGGCATCCACCCCCACACACGCCACGCGGCGCGCCAGTGGCTCACCGTCATGGCCCTGGTCTCGGCAGAACAGGGCGTGGCCCTGGTGCCCAGCTGCATGCAGCGCGTGGGAATGAACGGCGTGGTGTTCGTGCCGCTGCGCGGTCCGCAGCAGGCCATGACGCCCGCTGTCATGGCCTGGCGGGCGGACCAGCCTGCGGCGGTGCTGCAGGCTTTCATTGAGAGGGTGAGGGCGATGGCATCCACCGCCGTCAAGGGTGGTAGGGGTTGAGGGCTGTCACCTCTACAGACCCTTCGCAGTAGTGCATGGCGAAAACCACCAGCTCCTTACCATTCGATTGGGTGATGGCCTCCACGTACCAAAAAGGCACTTTTTCTCCTGGAGAAAACGTCACCTTGGTGATATCGAATGCGTACTGAGGAAACTTCTCTTTCAGTTTTTTCAGTACATTCGTTCGAACCAGATTAAGGTCATGGTTTTCGCAAGCGGTTGCGTTTTTTGCGTCCCCGCATGCGGTGATCAGCAAGAATGCGCCAGCCAACAAACTGCGCAAAAAACTGCATCTTGACATGGTTTTTTCATATCAGCGGCCTGTGAAGTAATTGGCCAAAGCCGTTGATGGCCGGATACTGGCTGGAATTATGCGCGGATGTGCGGCGTTGTGCGGGCACCATCATCAAAGACGGGTTGCCATGGTACTTTCTTCTGTTTTAGGCTGAAGAAGGCACCATGGCTTCCTGGTGTCATACACTTGGTTTATTATTGCTTCAATAGATTTCCATTATCCCATTCTCACTGGCCGAGTATTTGCTTTCCGAAACTGCTCGAGCAGAAACGGCCTTTCCCCCTGTGCCGGCCAAATGGGGGTACATGTAGCACAGAACTGCGACTTGCAAATTTGCTACTGGAATGCTACCAGCCATGGTGAAACCATTGTTATAGCAATTTGGAATTCCTCGAACTCCAACGGCGAGTGAAAGATCGCCACCTCTCGCGACAGAAAAGTCAACTCCTGCACTTGCAGATACTCTTGTATATGAACCAGCACGTGGGTAAGGGTCGTAGCTTAGAGATAGAACAGGTCTGTAGTCCCATTGGCCACCAGGCATGTAATAGTAGTTGGAATGTTGCTTAAATGACATTTCCTTTTGAAGGGAAGCCGGTTCACAATGAAGGGGAATATTCCTTTCATCGCTACCAATTACCATTTTTCCAGGAGATTCTGGATTTTTGTCTCCGTATATTTCACACAACCTCTTGTTGAATTCAATTGCTTCATCATTTTGATTGGTGGTTTCGTAGAGATACGATCCATTTGATAGCTTGACTAGATTTATGGTCACAGTACCATTCATTCCAGCCATGCTGCCAGAAATACTTCTGGCGACCATTGGCATGCCGTTCTTTTCAATTTCCTCATTCCCTATCAAAAAATCTTGAGCCATTGCAGATATTGATCCGAGAACAAGTATGGATCCGGTGAGAATTTTACTTAGCATAGTTCCCTCTGTGCTGAAATGTTAATAAGCCTTTGCTGCCATATGGCAGTGAGTGGCGCTATTAGTCTAAGTTCTTTCGCATTTTCAGATCAAGTGCAGACTGCTGTCGTTTTCTGTTTGTTCTGAAAAATAAGATACTTCCTAGGAATTGACGTGAATTGACGATCAACGGTCTAAACACACGCATTCGGATGGCCTGATGAGCAAGGCTTGCGCTGATTCGCAGGCTTGATGAATCCGTAAGTTCCTGGTGCCGTGCATCCGAGTGCTCTTGCCGCTTTGGCAGTGCCCCTTTGTCGTCGGCGATCGAGTCTGCCCACATAGCCACTACGAGGGCCGAGGGAGATGCGATATGGCAGGGTTTGAGCTGCGAGACAGGCGCCCGGAATCTGCGGGTCACCACGGCGCCAGCCGCGCAACTCAGTCCGATGGCACAGCGTCTGTACTGCCCAGAATCTCCGCCACCTTGAGCGCCAGCGCATCCAATGTGAACGGCTTGGTCAGAAGCTGCGTACCGGGGTGCAGGTTTTCCTGGCTGAGCGGAGATGCCTCGGTGAACCCGGTGATGAAGAGCACCGGCAGGTCGGAACGGGCCAGGCGCGCCTCGTCGGCAAGCTGCTTGCCGTTCATTCCGCCGCGCAGCCTCATGTCCGTGATCAGCATGTCCACCCGGGTTCCGGCGCGCAGTACCTGCAGCGCGGCGGCTGCATCGGCCACGGCAAGCACCGTGTAGCCCAGGTCGACAAGCGCCTCGTCGATGAGATGGCGGATCGGGGCTTCGTCATCCACGACCAGCAAGGTCCTTTGGGCAGGAACCACCACCTGCCTTGCCGCATCGACCGCGCGTTCTGCAACGGGCGCGGCGTCGCACCTGGGCAGATACAGGCAGACCGTGGTGCCCTGGCCCGGCTTGGAGAAGATCCTGACCGCTCCTCCCGATTGCCGTGCGAAACCGTAGATCATCGACAGCCCCAACCCTGTTCCATGGCCCACCGGCTTGGTGGTGTAGAACGGCTCGAAGGCGCGCGCAATGGTCTGCTCCGACATGCCGGTACCCGTGTCGGTGACGCACAGCGACACATAGCCGCCCGGCGGAAGGTCCCACTCCCGGGCTGCCGCCTCTTCAAGCTCGATGTTGGCTGTCCTGATGGTCAGCCGGCCGCCTTCTGGCATGGCATCGCGGGCGTTGATGCACAGGTTCAGGATGGCGTTCTCCAGCTGCGTTCCATCGATTTGCACATGCCACAGATGGGCTGCCGGCACGATGTCTATGTCCACGCTGGCGCCCACCGTCCTTCGCAGCAGGTCCTCCCAATCGGCCAGGAGCGCGGCCATATCGGTGGGCTTGGAGTCCAGGATCTGCCGGCGCGAGAACGCAAGCAGCCGCTGCGTGAGCGTGGCGGCGCGCCGCACCGCCCCCTGCGCTCCATGGATGAAGCGCGTGAGGTTGTCCACCTGGCCGCGCGCCAGCATCCGCTGCAGCAGCTCCAGATTGCCCATGACGGCCGCCAGCAGGTTGTTGAAGTCGTGCGCAAGGCCGCCCGTCAACTGGCCCACCGCCTCCATCTTCTGCGACTGGCGCAGTTGCTCCTGCGCCTTGGCCAGCGCTTCGGCCTTGGCCATTTCGGAGGTGATGTCGCGGCCCACGGCGTTGATGCGGCCTGCCGCCGAACGCGTGGACCAGGAGATCCAGCGGTAGCTACCGTCCCGATGGCGATACCGGTTGTCAAACCTGGCATGCGCCATGCCTGTGGCCAGCTCCTGCGTGTCCTGGATGGTGCGCGCCAGATCCTCCGGATGGATGAGATGAAAAAGCGTTGTGCCCAGCAGCTCGTCTTCACGCCAGCCCAATACCTCGGTCCAGGCCGGGTTGACCGCAGTGATGATGCCCTCGAACGTGCAGCGCATCATGATGTCGGATGACAGCTGCCACAGCGCGTTGCGGTCGGCCGTGCGCTCTGCCACCTGTTCCTCCAGCGTGGCATTCAAGCGCTCCAGCGCGGCCTGGGCCTGCTTGCGCTCGGTAATGTCGGAGGCCGCTCCCAGCCAGCCGGTGATGGCGCCTGCGGCATCGAACAGCGGCACGGCGCGCGAGAACGCCCAGCCCACGCTGCCATCGACCCGGTTCACCCGGTGCTCGATCACATAGTCGGTCTTCGTGCGTATGGCCCGCGCGATCTCCGCGCGCACCAGGTCGCGGTCCTCCGGGGGGATGTAGTCTTCCAGCCAGTTCGTGTTGGACGCCTGCGTGTCAGGGATGAACCCGCCGCCTGCCAGCTGGTGCAGCTCGCTCCAGTCCGCACTGATGGAGTAGCGCACCTCCGACGAGGACCGCACCAGCGCATCCAGCCGTTCCTCGCTCTGGCGCAACATGTCCAGCGCCCGCCGTTCCGCATCGATGTCCAGAATGGCGATGGCCGTGGCCACGACTTCCTTGTCTGCATTGCGCAGCGGCACCCCGAACACGCGCGTCCATACTTCGAGCCCCTGGGGCGTGTCATAGACGCAGTCAACACCCGGCACCACCAGCTCCCCGCGGAACGCGCGGGCAGCCACAAACTGGTCGCGGGGGACGGGCTTGCCATCCTTGTCCCAACTGCGCCAGCGCCCCCGGTCTTCCTCGGCCGACAGCAGCGAAGGGATGGGGGTCTCCGGCAGGAAATGGCGGTAGGCCGGGTTGGACATCAGCACCTTGCCGCCCTTGCTCACCAGGCACAGGCCTATCGGCAGATGCTCAATGAAATCCGAAAACAGCGTCTTTTGGTCTGCCACCTGCGCATCGAAGGGGTCCTTATCGCTGGTGCCCGCGCCCTGCACGGCGCTGGCATGGCCCGCCGTGGCAATCGCCAGCTGCGCCCGCAGCCGGGCGTTTTCAGCCCGAAGCAGGGCAATCTCGTCAGACGCTTGGATCATGGGGGAATGGGGCGGGGCGTTGGGTGGAGGAGAGGGGGCAACTCGCCGCTGGCGGGGACGGTGATGCTGCCTGGGGATCATAGCTGTGACTGCTGGTGCGACCGATGTTGAGGCTGTAGTCCTCGGTGCGGCAATTCTTGTGAGCTTTCGGCCTCCCAGGGACTATTGGGTTGAATTGGCCGTGCAATGGGCTGAATTTGGGTCCCCAATGACCGATGAATCGGTCGACGAACGCTCGAAATGCGCCATTGAAAATATGGAAGTCGAGAACCTTATTGAGAAAATGGCAAAGGATGCATATTTCCGCCAATTTCTCGAATATGAATCAAACAAATCGGCAATGAATGATCTGCCCCGTCGTGCAGGCCATGGCTGAAGGGGGGGCGGCGAGAGGGCTTCCCTGCAGGAAACGTGCCGCAGGCACCGCCGCTGCTGTGACTTTCATGTCACACAGCACAGCTGTCACGAAGAATACTTATGTGTTGCCTAGAGTTCCCGCAGCGGTGGCAGGAGGCTACCGTCATTCTCATTAATAAGTTCAGTTCGTATCTCGCCAATGAAAAATCAAAAAACGTGCTCGCGCATTCTGGGACTCGCGATGGGCACATTCTTCGCCTCTTCTTCCAGCCTGGCCTTGGCACAATCTTCCGTCACCATTTTTGGTGTGGTGGACGTCGGCGTCACCATTGCCAAGTCCGGCAGCAACAGGCTCAATGCGCTGAACTCCAGCCAAGGCAAGACCAGTCTGCTTGGATTGCGTGGCACGGAGGACCTCGGCGGCGGCAACAGAGCTCAGCTCTGGCTTGAAGGCGGCCTCAACCCCGATGTCGGCACTGGCGGCAGCAGCGGCTCCCTTGGCTTCGAGCGCCGCTCCACGATCGGGCTGAGCAACAATTCCTGGGGCGAGATCCGGCTGGGTCGCGACTACACCCCCAGCTACAACATCTTCACCGCTTTCGCGGGCCCCGACACCACCACCGGCGTGCAGGCCAATCTGTTCCAGACGATCCGCCAGACTGCCTACAACGCCGCCAGCCAAAGCGGCGTGGTCGACCGCACGCGCATCAGCAACGCCGTGGGCTACTTCCTGCCGAGCGACTTGGGCGGTGTCTATGGCCAGTTCTCGGTTTCCTTTGGCGACGAGAACGCCTCCGGCTCTGGCGCAAGCAAGGCCCGCAGGTACATAGGCGGCAACCTGGGCTATCGCTCTGGCCCGCTGAACGTGGGTATCGGCTACGGCAGGATCGACGGCACCGCAGCCGTGGCTTCGCCCAGCGCCATCGCTGCAACCAGCGATCTCGAAGACCTGGTGCTGGGCGCCTCGTACAACTTCGGCAGTTTCCTGCTTAATGGCGGATACAACAGCCTGAAGTGGGAGCCCGTCAACGGCGCAACCTCCGGGAAGGTGGACGGTTTCTACCTGGGCGCAACCATCCCCATGGGGCCAGGCAGCTTGCGCGTCAAGTACGCCAGCGCCAAGTTCAGCGGCAACGCCTCTGCCCTCACGCGCAGCGGCGGCAAGGCCGACAAGTATTCGATCGGATATGTCTACGACTTCTCCAAGCGCACCTCTCTGTACGCAGGGCTGGCGCGTGTCAACAACAAGAACGGCGCCAGCGTCGGCCTGATCGGCGGCCCTGCGGGTGTGGCCAACGCCGGCTCGACCGGTGTGGATCTGGGCATCAGCCACTCGTTCTGAGCGGCACAGCGCCTTTTCCAGAAACGAAGCCTTCAAGGTGGGGCAGGCCCTTGCCACGCAGGGCCTGCCGATCTGCCTATCTGCTTATCAGGCTTGCCTCTTCTTCTCAAGACCTACTCGCCATGCGCCCCCCCACTTCTTCTTCCTGCCTGATGGCAGTGATCGCCGCCGCGGCTGCCTTGCTGAGCGCCTGCGCCGACACCCGCCCGCTCCAGGTCGCCGGCTCCGAGACGGTGACGCAGACCACCGGCGTCGGCAGCATCCGCGCCACCGTCACGCACCAGGACGTCCAGTTCGACGACAGGTTCTATTTCCCCTACGAAGGCCAACACCCCGCTACCAAGGCCGATTTCCCCAAGGGATTTCTGCCAGCCTACGGTTCGGGCCTGGCCTTGAAGGGCAGGCGTGCCGACGGCACGCTGGAGTTCTACGCCATCACCGATCGCGGCCCGAACGCGACCACCGGCCCGGTCACGCAGATCACCGACGGCTCCAATCCCGCGGGCTTCGCCAGTTCCACGGTGTTTCCCTCGCCCAACTTCACTCCGTCCATCGGCGTGATCGCCCTCGGAAAGGACGGAGCCAGGCTCGTCTCCACCCTGCCGCTCAGATTCAGCGCCACACAGAATGCCAACGGCCGCGTGCAGCCACGGGGCATCACAGGCAACACGGGCGAGCAAGTCCTGGACGACTCCTTCACCTATCCCGGCAAGGCCAAGGGCTACAGCGAATTCGGCCTGGACACAGAATCCGTGGTGGTGGATGCCGCACGCAATGTGCTGTGGGTGTCCGACGAATACGGACCCTTCATCGTGAAGATCGACCCGGCCACCGGCATCATCCAGAAGAAATACGGGCCCGGCACTGGCGCGGCCGATCTGCCGGCCATTCTCGCCAAGCGCCGCGCCAACCGTGGCATGGAGGGGCTGAGCATTGATGTGGCCAGCGGCAAGCTGCACGGTTTCCTGCAAAGCCCCCTGGACGACGGCAAGGCCGACTACACCACCACTGCCGTTGCCGACGCCACAGGCAAGTCGGAGAACGTGCGCGACTACGCTCGCTTTGTGCGCTGGGTGGAGTTTGACCCGACCACCGAGAAAACCCGCCTGTTTGCCTTGCCCGTGGACAGCCGCTGGTACAACCAAGGCAAGACCGGCAATGCCAAGCTGGGTGATGTGGTCTCACTGGGCAAGGGGAAATTCATCGCCATCGAGCAAGGCACGGGCAAGGACAAGAAAGTCTTCAACGATCTGGTTCTGATCGAGTTTCCGGCCAACGCCACCGACATCACCGCGCTGGGCTCCGACCTGGAAAAGAGCAGCCTGACTGGCAAGCCGGTCAATGGCTCGGACTATTCCAAGGTCGTGACGCTCAAGAAGACCCGGCTCTTCAACCTGAACGCCACCGGCTGGGTGGCCGAGAAGGCCGAAGGCCTGGCACTGGTCGATGACTACACGCTGGCGCTGACCAACGACACCGACTTCGGTGTTTCGCTGGCCGTGCTGGACGCCAGCGGCAAGGCAATCGAAGGCTCGGACGTCACCAAATGCATGGTGGACGCCGAAGGCAAGATCGTGAACGACGGCCAATGCGCCAAGGGCGCGGCGAGCCTGCGCTTTACCACCAATGACGTCAACGATCGCACGCAGCGACTGTGGACCTTTGGGTTCAGCAAGAAGCTGAGCGAATACGGCGCTCCCTGAACGACTGGACTACGACTGCGACTGCATGGCATAGGCAAGACAACGGGGCCACGGCGATCCAGGGCGGTTCGTCCAGCGCGAAGGCGCTGCGACGGGCCGCAACGCTGATGCCGCTTCCTCTGGCACGGCGCCGCCGTTGCGGCGCAAGTGTGGGCTTGCCGCAATGACTGGTCCTTTCGACCTTCGGCAGTGTTCCGGCATTGCCCAAAGCGGTAGTCGTTGAGTGCGTAGATGACAGGCATACGTCCGAGCCGATCACTCCCACAATCAAATCCCCATCTGCTGGCCATTTCAGAAGCGCCTTCAAATTCCATGCTGTTTTCCCCGCGAGTCGAGGAAATTCAACAGAGAGCCGTTCAGAATTCAATTCCGGATTTTCGATGGCTTGGGATTGGCCAGTCATCGAATTCCTGAAGAGATGGCGCGTGCGGTATCCTCAGCCGCTCTGTGGAGGAGAAGAAAGTGGCGGTACTGATTCCTGCGATGGGGGCGTGCGTTGGGCGCATGACGCCTGGCGAGCGACGGCTGGCCGAGCGTTTGGAGCAAAAGCTCGAAGACGATTACATGCTTTGGTATGACGTACCCATCGGTCCCAAGCAGACGCATCCTGACTTCGTCGTCATTCATCCACGCAGGGGCGTTCTGATTCTTGAGACCAAGGATTGGCGGCTCGAGACGGTTCAAGAGGCGACCAAACAGGCCTGGACGCTCATCGTGGATGGAAGACCCAAGGTCGTCATCAATCCGGCAGCTCAGGCGCGACACTGCGCCATTCAAGTGGTCAATGCGCTGGAGCGAGATCAGCAACTCATTCACGGCGAAGGCCCTCATCAGGGAAAGCTGGCATTTCCCTGGGGCAGCGGCGTGGTGTTCACCAACATCACGCGCAAGCAGTTTGAAGAGTCTGCACTGGACCAGACGATTGATGCGCATCTCGTCATCTGCAAGGACGAGATGCTGGAATCCGTTGATGCCGAGGCTTTCCAGCAGCGCCTGTGGAACATGTTCCCCCACGCTTTCGGCAAAGCCATGTCGGTGCCGCAGCTCGAGCGCACGCGGTGGATCATGTTCCCGCAGGTGCGTGTTCCGGTGCAAGGCAGCCTTCTGCCGGAAGACGCGGACGAGCTGCCGGACATCATGCGCGTCATGGACTTGCAGCAGGAGCAACTCGCGCGCAGCCTGGGCGATGGGCATCGCGTGATCCACGGAGTTGCCGGCTCAGGCAAGACCATGATTCTTGGCTATCGTGCGGAACACCTGGCCAAGACCGCTTCGACCAAGCCCATCCTCGTGCTCTGCTACAACGAGCCCTTGGCAGTGAAGCTCAATGCCTGGTTTGCGGCCAAGGGCCTGGCCGATCGGGTGCACGCCCGCAACTTCCACAAGTGGTGTCGCCAGCAATTGGTGGCCTATGGTCAGACGCTACCCGCTCAGGGCCCAGGCATGTTTGATCAGATGGTGGAGTTTGTGATTCGCGGCTTGGACCGGCAACAGATTCCGTCCGGGCAGTACCAGGCCGTGATGGTCGACGAGGGGCACGACTTTCAGCCTGAATGGCTCAAGCTCGTCACCCAGATGGTGGACCCTGAGACCAACAGCCTGTTGATCCTGTACGACAGCGCCCAGAACATCTATGGCAAGAGCAAGGCGCGTGGGTTCAGCTTCAAAAGCGTGGGAATCCAGGCCTCAGGGCGCACAACCATTCTCAAGATCAACTACCGCAACACCAGGCAGATTCTGCAAATCGCCAACCGCGTCGCCGCCGAGTTCCTGCAACCCAATGCCCAGGATGATGACGGTGTTCCGCTGGTGCAACCCATCAGCTGCGGCCGCGAAGGGCAGGAGCCGCTGATCGTGCGCCTGCCGAGCTTGCGGGACGAGCCCGCCAAGATCGCCGAGCTGCTGGCTGCGGCGCATCAGGAAGGCCACGCCTGGGGTGACATGGCCATCCTGTGCCGCGATCACGACTCCATGAACCAGTGCGCCATGGCACTTGGCCGCCGAAAACTGCCGCATCGCGTGCGACATCGCTCAGGTGACTTCGATCCGCTGGCCGACACCATCAAAGTGATGACAATGCACGCCAGCAAGGGATTGGAGTTCCCGGTCGTGGCCGTTGCAGGAGTGGGGCAGATGCCGCGTGAAGGCGAAGATGCGGCGGACGAGGCCAAACTGTTCTATGTGGCTGCGACTCGGGCGACACAAAAACTGGTGTTGACTGTGGCGGGAGAAGGGGCGTTTGCGAAGGCGCTGGTGGATGCGGGGTGAATGCGGGATGAATGCGGGGTGAGGGCAGGGCGAGGACAGGCACAAGTCCGTGGTGCGGTGGTCAGGGCTCCAGGCGTGGTCCCAGTGGCGTTGCACCCGCAGCGCATTCTTGAGGATGGCGCTGCGATCCGAAAAGGATTTTGCGCATGTCACCCTTCCCACTCGGATGCGCACGCCATCTTGCCACTCGGCGCATTGCGCAGGCGGTTCAGGAAATCCAACTGGCTTTTGGCCGTTTGATTCCCTTTTGCCACGGCTTGCCGCAGCCAGTGCACTGCTTCACAGCGATCCGCTTTCACCGCGGTGCCATACAGGGTTGGGCCTGCCAGAAGAATCCATGCCAGTGTTTCCTGGGCTTGTGGCTCGCCATCCCGGGCCGCCTGGCGCAGCAACGCGAGCATGGTGGCGTAGTCACCCGCAGTCTGCGCCTCCAGGGCCAGTTGAAACCGCTGCTCGGACGTGGTGGCCATGTCAAACGGCAACGGTGCCGCCTGCGCCAGCGCGCCGGACAGGGCCGCTGCGATGAACAAGCCATGCCGTGCCAGCGTGGCAATTGGGGTGGCAATTGGGCGGAATTCGAATCGCATTTTTGTCTCCACTTGAACTGAGTGGCCCCATCGTCTTCGCAATCCCGATCCCTGAAAATTCGGAATCTTCAAAGGCGCCCTCAGGGCCACCCAGAGGCTGATTCGAATCGGCCGTGCAGGCCTGGCGCCCACGGCTTCAGCCCATGAACCCCAGATCGATGGGATAGGCCGAGCCGCCGAAGTTGCCGATATGCGGCAGCACCCCCGCCAGCTCGGTATTCGCCACGCCGAACCAGCGCGCCAGGGTGGCGGCGTACTGGTCCACGGCAGTGCTGGGCAACAGGCGCCCCTGGCCGACATGCCACTGGTCTTCGCTGCCGCTGCCGTTGCCCACGCTGATGGGCGGTGGCGCGCCATAGAAGGACGCGCCACGCACCGCGCCGCCCACGACGAAGTGGTGGCTGCCCCAGCCATGGTCCGAGCCGTCGCCGTTGGAAGTCAGCGTGCGGCCGAAGTCCGACGCGGTGAAGGCCGTGACCTTGTCGGCCACGCCGAGTTCGGCCGTGGCGTTGTAGAAGGGCGTCATGGCGCTGCTCACCTTGTCGAGTAGCTGCGGCTGGTTGGCGATCAGGTTGTCGAATCGCCCCCACGGCCCCCGCAGGCCACCAGCAGCGCTGCTGCAAGGGAGGAGGTCAGGGCGGGGGGATCTGTGTGCTCTTCGGTCCGTGGCCGAGGTGGCCGGGTTCTGCGCAGGCAGGCAAGGAATCTGCGGGCGCGCGGTCGGGCGGCTGCAGCGTGGAGGCTGCAGCCTGTGTTGTGAGGTTTCCAGGCAGCGGCCGGGTCGTGGCAACGAACAGCCTCGCTCTTCGGCGCCTGGCGCAGAGTGTTTCAAGGATCTCGGAGGTGCGCAGCCACCTTGCAGCCCTAAAGCGTGTCGAGACGTTATACGGCGGGGCGGCAGGGGCGGTATACAGGGTTGACGCTGTAGAGCCTGGGCAAAGACCGATGGGTGCCGCTCGACTGCCTGCGTTCTTAGGGAATGCGCAGCGTTGTGTGGGGGCAACCATGCAGGCGGATTGGCATAGGGCTTTCTTCTGTTCCGGGCTGAAGAATGCGGCATGACGTCTTGGGACCGTACACCTGAGTGCGGTGCGTCTGCACGGGGCAGCGTTTCCGAGCTTTCGGAGGACCATCACTAGTCGCGGGCACCAGAATATTTAAATAGGTTCGCTCCTAAGTCGGGCCTTTCCAAGGTTATCTCGAAGAAACTGTGGAGCACTATTGCTAGTCTGAAAAACAATGCTCACGTTGTTGAAGATTACCGCAGAGACTGAACGCCAACCGTAAGGCTCAAATAACTCGTTGCTAGGTACAGGACCATCATCGAACCAGTGATTTATTTTATTTATGTAGAATAATATATCTGTTCTTTCCTTCATGCCGGGTAAATAACGGCTATTAATGGAATTTAAATGCTTCAAGACTAGCTGAGCTGCGTCTGCGGGGAATAAGTCAATCGCAAATCTTGATTTTATGTATGATTTTCCATTGCCGTGTAGAGAGTTATTGCGAGCCTGCTTAGCCTCTTCGTGTCTGCGGCGCCCTTCGTCCATGATCTCCTTAACCTCGAAAGCTGCATCTTGGTAAAAAACATCAGGGGGGTCTTGCGGGCTGCAGAAAACCTGAGAGTCGTCAACGCCAATATGAAGATTGGTCAAAAAATCGACTGTATTTCTCCACTCACGCCAGTTTTTAAATTTCCTAGAGAATCGATCATCGCCCAACTCAGGTTCCGGAGGGTCTGGTATAGACGGCATTGTTGCCAGTAAGGGTTTATGTAATTTAGAGCGAGACATGGGAATATACAAGCGCGATGTTTTTCCTCATTACATGCCATAATATTTTGAACTGAAGGAAACAGTTATAGGCCCACCATCATGCACGCACATAACATTTACCTTTAACTTTTTCTTGTGATCATAGTAGGTGTGGCAGTGTGTCTGTATTCGGACTAGATCCAGTTCGCTGGGGTTGATGCTTAGTGCACCCAGTATTGGCTCTGGATCGAACTTTTGGTTTTGATTGAAGGGCGCAGTACGCTTGAGATCAATTTCAATGAAGCTAACATAGCTACCCTCCCGCTCTAAGAACATTCTGCATTCATCATTTTCTACGATGATGTTGCCTGCCTCGTTAAGGTCACCACCAACCGCCTCAAGAGCCTCTTCGATTTTCATTCCCATGTACTGAAAAGGTCTATGGAATGGTCTAAAAAGAATAGGCAGATTGAAGGTGGTAGCACGGTCAAGCGCCTCGCCCAATGTGGCTCCCGTGTGACTTGTATCAAGAATTGACTTGTTGAATACAATGCCAATACTTTCTACAAGTCGTTTCAGTCCCAAGTGATATTCTGAATCATTGGTGAAGTCAGCGTAAAATTTCCCAAGCAAAAAACCAGGGAGGTCGCACTTCCGATAGATCAGAGGAAGCACCTTGATTTTTCGTCCGGAAATTTCTTGATTCATTGCAACATCTAATTCGCGCTGGACCCATGGAGATGCAATTGAATTGGGGGATAGAACTGCAGCGACGTAATCTACTTCATCCAAACCTTGGCGTATTTTTTCAATGAGAGATTCACCTACTTTGATTTCGGCTTCATCGAGCCAATACCTGATACCGTGGGCCTCAAGATCAGCTGCTAACTTACGGACGAATGTCTTGTCGGTGTACGTGTGGCTTAAAAAAATGCTCTTGTTCACTGAACTCTCCTTGTGCTAAAAATAAAAAATGTTAGGGATACACTCAGTACGAGCAGTCGCGTTAACAGCATGCCTTTCTAAGGCAGAGCGGTGCACAATAACTACTCGGGTTTTCCGAGCGAGTTATTTTGTAAGGAAACTCGGTTGAGGTAAGTCAGATTTTCAGCTTCAGCGCGTTTGGAGTAATATAGTTTAGGGCATTGTAGGGATGCTCGGCGTTGTAGCATCAACCCTAATATCGTTTGCCGCCTCCTTGCGCAATGATAGGCAAGCTGGTGCCTCAGCCTGTGTCCGCGTAACCAGTCTCCACTCCAAGCCTTTGTGTCGCAAAAAGTTGGGAATTCTGCAGAAACCGTTTCAATAAAGATAATATGCGAGTTAATTATATCTAGTGACATAGCCGATTAAAGATCTGAGTGCCCTATCTCGTTGCACTTTATCTGGATTTTCCATGTAATTTCTCATAAGACTCTCTATAATATTCTCATCAATTATCTGTTCTTCCCAACCAAACTCCCTAAGCCGACGATTTAAGACGCATACCCCAATTGTAAAGTGCCCTTTTGCAGTAATATCGAAAAAGTATTGTCCAAATTTCTCAATGTGCTCGTTATATGTATCGAAATGAGGATGTACTATTAAAAAAGAATTGCTAGATTTTGGGTATCGCAGAGGTTTTTTGTTTGCCGTGGTATCTTCTTCTTTTCCTAAAATTTCTTTACTCCTTTTTATTTGGTTGCAATCTGCGCATATTACACATAGATTTTTTGGTTCAAAAATGAACTTCAATACTCTTGACTTTGGCACAATATGTTCGACTTGACAGTTTGCGGCAGATTCCAAAGAAATATTATTTTGGCAATAAGCGCATTTCCCATTTTGTTTGATTCTATAATAATCTCTGACAGATTTTCTGAGATGCTCCAAATCTTCGGAAGACCAACAATTATGGTTGAAATTTGGGTCGTTAAGTTTGTCTTTTATTATTTTTAGTTGATCTGATGTGTACTTTATTGGGTCATTGATTTCGGCCATATTTTCTCCAAATAAGCTGCAATGCCGAAATTAATTCCTTTAGTGGATCGTCTGAGTTAATTTTCCCAAATACTTCGTTCAGTATTCTCATTTCATTTTCATCTTCAATATCGAAGTTTTTATTTTTGGAAATTCTAATGAATAAATTAACTGCAATTCTGTTGAGGTATTCGTTTCTTCTTCCTGGGGTCTTAAATACATTGGCCAGTTGAAAATCTATAGAGCGATTTGAAAAATCCAGTGCTTTATTTGCCTTGCCATCTTCCATGCTCATAACAAAGCAATTTGCTTGAGAAAGCTCTGCAATTAATTGAGGGGAGTGTGTGGCAATTATGAATTGACATCCGCGATATTTTTCAAATGTCTCTAAGAGAAGATGGATGTAGCGTTCTTGCCACTCAGGATGCAAACAGATTTCTGGCTCATCTATGCAAATCAGTGAGTTATTTTCTATCTGGCTTGCTATCCCCAGCATACTCATTACAACCGATTGCTCTCCGGAGCTGGCATCTGTTATGTTTAACTTGCCAGTATCAATTTTCTCCAGCTTGACACTGCGAAGCTTGGCATGACCTGTTGCAATCAATGCCAAAGCTTCTCTGGTAGAGGCATCTCCCTTAAAGGTTACTCCAAATTCATCTATTGTTAGATCAATTCTTGGTTTAGTTTTATTTTCTGATAATTTTGTAAGGTAGTTGAGTGATATTTCTTTGTCGTCATTGTTTGCTGCATTGGGGAAAATATAGTCATTTATTAAAATAAGCGAGTTAAATGGAGTGTTGTCTTTTATTCCGATTCCATCTTTGATGGAAAAATTGCCGCTATCTTTAATATCTTTAATTGTTTTTCGAGTTTTTGATGCAATATATGTAGAGAAGGTACACTCGATTTTTCCGGCATAACCGAGATAATTTAGCACTCTTACTATTTCAAGGGCGTTGCCTTTGGGTTTGATTATTGATTTGACCAATTCAGCTATTATTTTTGCCATATAGCTGGTGCTTGGATTGTTGCTGGAAATGCCTTTTAATCCAAGGTAAATATAAGGATTAGATGCATGTTGTTCGCTTAATATTGGGAATTTGTCAAATGGACTGGTGGAGACGCATATTATTTTTTGAGGAAGATTGTTGTGGTCTAGTGTGCCTCTAGTGGAATTTAGTTCCAGTAGCTTGTCTTCTCTGTCAAGAGTGATTGGTGAACTGAACTTTGATAGCAAACCAAGGACCATACTTCTAAGCAGTCTGCTTTTCCCTGTGCCGTTTTTTCCAACTATTATCGTAAATGCATTTGATCCAGAGAAAAGCCCATATCCTGAAGGTAATATATTGAATGACTTTTCTTTTGTGTGATAGCTTTTAATCATTTTATTGAAAATTTCAAATAAAAATTTGACTTGCCTTAGTTTAACTTGAAAATCTTTGCAAGGGTGTCTTGTGGAAAACAGTGTGAGCAGCAATTCATGGATAAGTGTACCTTGGTTTCTGCAATTCGATTTTTACGTTTTCCTATAGAAGTGGCGATCCTGCGGCCAGTCTCATTAAAACCTTAACTTTGCTCATTCAGTAGATCTAGTTATTCGATTTGCGTCGTCGCCCGTACCTGTTTGTAGTGTATTTTCCTTGCGACTAAATTCAATTGGTGAACCGCCCAGCGCACTATGGCGTACATAGGGTTAAGTTGTTGTCAACTCTGTCTCTACCCTTCCAGATTCCTCGGTGCAACGCCTCCATACGTCGCAGATACTGAAGACTGCTCGTACGCCAGGACTTTTCAGAAATCTCTCTTCGGAGGGACCCTGCAGCTTTACGAAATTCCAACTATAGGTGGCAGACAGAGACTTAGCAAAGCCGGAAGCTTTGTTGTCCGGTTCTCCCGCTTCCACTGCGTGCAGTGGCTCTGGGACCGATACTTCTCGACAGGACTTCAATGCCTCAGCTCACTCCCGCCACCACACCCCCACCCAAACTCGAAGACCTCGCCATAGACGCCGTCCTGCACATGGGCGCCGCGCTGGATGTGCTGGACCTGCTCGCTCGCCACAAGGTCACGGCCATCAATTGCGTGTGTCGCGATCTGCTGCGCATCTACTACGTGAAGGCCGCTCAGGCGCAGTCGCTGGAGCCGGAAGACAGGGAACTGGTGGGCCTGCTGCACGACACGGCGGTGAACTTGGGCTATGCCATTGAGGTGGTGGAGCATCTCAATGGCGATGAGGCCGACGACCCCATTCTTTATGCCGTGAGCTATCTGCTCAGGGCCGCGAAGCGGTTTGCGGATGAGGGGGTGTCGGTAGCGTTGGCCTGAAGGGCGCAGCAGGTGCGGATGGCCTGCGGGCATGGCGGGAGCGAGGCAAAAAATGCGCGAAAAAAAGCGCGCCCCATGCTGAAGCGCGCTGCCGGGTGGGGGCCGTGGGTCAGTCTTTCTTGGCCCGGATGACTTCGCCGCCCACGGCGTCGATCTTGACTTCCATGAGCGTGCCGTTGGCCTGCAGCACTTCGACCTGGTAGCTGGTCTGGCCCCAGTGGGAGTCCAATTCCGCGCTGACGGGTGTGCCCGGGGTGTGGCGGGTGGCGGCCTGGATGGCTTGCTCAATGGTGGATTTGGCCTTTTCCAGGCGCTGGCGGTCCTTGCGCTTGGCGGCGCCGTCGTTCTTGTGCTGGGCGGCCTGGCCGGTGATGGCGTTGACCCAGACTTCCACGCTGTCGCCGGCCGGGGTGATGACTTCGATTTCGTAGCGCGGGCCCATGCCATCGCCGTCGTCCAGCTGGGCTTCGATGGCCTTGCCGGGCACGGCCTGGGTGGCGCGGGTGATGGCCTGCTCCAGCGGGATCTTGGCCTGGCTGGTGATGGTCTGCCATTCGGCCACCGATTTGGCTGCGGCGGGCAGGGCGGCGGTGGCGCAGGTCAGGGCCAGGGCGATGGAGAGGGCGGCGGTGCGTGCGAACGGGGCAGGCTTCATGGGTATGGCTCCTTCCGGGAATGGGGTTGGACAAGACAACGGTCGGGGCCATTGTCTCCACCGTCCCGGAGAGCGGTTGTCGGAGAGGGCGCCCTTTGCCCCCTCCGGCGTGCTGCGGTTTGATTCAGCGCAAGCTCTGCGTTCAGAGGCCCAGCACCTTGGCCACGTAGTCGGCGTCCTTGTCGCCACGGCCCGAGAGGTTGATGAGGATGTGCTGGTCCTTGGGCAGGCCGGGCGCCACGCGCATGGCCCAGGCCACGGCGTGGGCGCTTTCCAGGGCGGGGATGATGCCTTCCACGCGCGACAGCTGCATGAAGGCGTCCAGGCATTCCTTGTCGGTGACGGATTCGTACTGCACGCGGCCCAGGTCCTTGAGGTAGCTGTGCTGCGGGCCCACGCCCGGATAGTCCAGGCCCGAGGCAATGCTGTGCACGGCAGCCGGCGTGCCGTCTGCGTTTTCCAGCACGTAGCACTTCATGCCGTGGATTTCGCCGGGCTTGCCCATGCTGAGGGTGGCTGCGTGGCGGCCGGGCTTGTCCGTGCCTTCGCCCGAGGGCTCCACGCCGACGAGCTTGACCGAGGCGTCGCCCAGGAAGGCCGTGAAGATGCCCATGGCGTTGGAGCCGCCGCCCACGCAGGCGGCCACGTGGTCGGGCAGCTTGCCGTGTTTGGTCTGGAATTGCTCGCGCGCCTCGCGGCCGATGATGCTCTGGAAGTCGCGCACCATCATCGGGAACGGGTGGGGGCCGACCACGGAGCCGATGGCGTAGATGTAGTCGGTGGGGTTGGTGAGGTATTCCTCGAAGGCGCTGTCCACGGCTTCCTTGAGCGTGGCCGCGCCGCGTGTGACGGGCACGAGCTTGCAGCCCAGGATGCGCATCTTGGTGACGTTGGGGTGTTCCTTCTCGATGTCCACCTGGCCCATGTGGATCTCGCAGGGAATGCCCACCAGCGCGCAGGCCGTGGCCAGGGCCACGCCGTGCTGGCCGGCGCCGGTTTCTGCGATGACCTTTTTCTTGCCCATGAACTTGGCCAGCAGGGCCTCGCCCAGGCAGTGGTTGATCTTGTGGGCGCCGGTGTGGTTGAGGTCTTCGCGCTTGAGGTGGATCTGTGCGCCGCCGAGCTGCTCCGACAGGCGCCGCGCGTGGAAGATGGGGCTGGGGCGGCCCACGTAGTCGGCGAAGAGCTGGGCCAGTTCCTGCTGGAAGTCTTGGCGTTTGGTGATTTCGGCGTAGGCGGTGTTGATGTCGTCCATGGCCTGCTTGAGGTGGGGCGGGACCAACTGGCCGCCGTAGGGGCCGAAGTAGCCTTCTGCGGTGGGCATGGGGGCGAAGGTGGGGGGTGTAGTGGTCATGGCTGCTTGTGTTCGTTGTGATGGATGACGCTCTGGCGATTCAGGGTAGCCGTGGCAGCTTACGCAGGGCTGTTGGGGGTGGCCGAGAGAGAAAACCCCGGTTGGATTGACCGGGGTTTCTGGTTTTTGGCCCTGCCGGGTGGTTGTTTTTCGAGGCCGGGTTTCGGCCCGGCAGCCGACTGCCCTTTCTTGATTCGCCAAGAAAGGTCAGATCAAAGAAGGCGACCCGAATGCCC
>NZ_BCZP01000025.1 GCF_001598795.1 Delftia acidovorans NBRC 14950
AAATGGTGGCAATCGCCTGGCTGGTACGACCAGGTGGACAATGCCAGCGTAACGACCTATGCATACGACGCCATGAACCGGCAGACTGTCAGCTTCGAATGGCAGATCCAGAAGGTAGGACTTGAGCAAATCACCTCCACCACCCTCAAGCACAACTACGCCTACGACCTGGCCGGCAACCGCACCAGCGACATTTCCAGTGAACAGACCTCTGGCAAGGCCGCCCAGGAAACGGTCAACAACTACGTCTACGACGACCTGCACCGGCTGGACAGCTTCAGCATCAGCCAGTCGGGCAAGGCCACGCAGTCCGGCCAGGTCCTCTACGACGGAGCCGGCCGCCAGGTCTATGCCAAGACGCTGAGCAGCACCGGCGAAGCCGAACACCGCTACAACCAGTACGACACCCTGGGCCGCGTGCAGGACACCCGCGTCGTCATGCGCCGCGCTGACAACCAGTCCAGGATCCAGCACACCGACGTCGCCTACCATGGCGCCCCCGGCACCACCGACCCCAGCCTGGGCTACGACGCCGCTGGCAACCTGCGCGGGCAAGTGCAGACCACGAATGGCAACACCGGTGATGCCACGCGCACCACCTACAAGTACCAGTTCAACGGCAGTTACCAGCAGACCGAGTCCACCACCACCCAGGGCGGCCGCACGGCCACCACCAACACGTGGCGCGACGCCAACGGCTTCATCAGCAACATCGAGCAGAAAGGGGAGGTCTACGACACCCGCTACAACCGGGCCTTCGTCAATGATGCCCAGGGCAATGCGCTCTACGTCAACCAGAGCGCCGGCTCGGCCTCGGACAAGGGTGGCCGCATAGAAAATCGCCCCCAGAACGGCGAAGTACCCAAATACGTCAACACCGTCGAATTCCACCTGAACGCCTCTGCCTTGAAGCTGCGCTACACCAACTTCAGCGCCATGAACTACACCGTGGTCGGCGGTGAAACCCTCAAAACCATCGCCCGCAACGTGCTGGGCGACAGCAGCCTGTGGTGGCGCATCGCGGGAGCCAACGGCCTGGCCGTCTCGGGCGACCGCGAGTTGCAGGCCGGCCCTCCGCATCCCCAAGCTGGCCCTGAACGCCAACAGTACCGGCAACTTCCAGCTGAATGACCCGAGCGGGATCACACTCGGTGTTGCACCATCACCCCATAAACCGCGCCACCCCCGCCCGAAACTCCCCACTCCCATAAACCGCCGACACCAGATCCTCATCATCCAGCCGCTGCTCCACGACGATGCGCCTCAGGCTTTCCTTGACCGCTGACTGGGTGGTTGCCGACAAGGCCATGAGCTGCTCGGCCAGCGCCTGTGCCTGGGCTTGCAATTGATCTGCCGGCACCACCGCATGCACGAACCCGCAGGCCTCGGCCTGCTCGGCTGAGAGGTAGTCCGCCAGCAGCAGCATGCGCTTGACGCGCGGCACGCCCAGGCTGGCCACCAGGCGCGCGATGTTGCGTGATGACAGCGTGTTGGACAGCGTCTTGGCAATCGGCGCACCGAAGCGCGAGCCGGTGCTGCAGATGCGAAAGTCGCATGCCGTGGCCAGGGCCAGGCCGCCGCCCACGGCCCAGCCGTCGATGACGGCGATGGTGGGCACGGCGATGCGCTCCACGGCATCGATCACGCGCTCCACGAATGCTTCGTAGGCAATGCCTTGCTGGCCGTCACAGAAGTCCTTGAAGTAGGCAATGTCGGTGCCCGAGATGAAGGATTTGCCGCCCGCGCCGCGCAGCATCACGCAGCGGATGGCCGGGTCGGCCTGGCAGCGCTCCAGGGCTGTGAGCAGTGCCTCGTACATGGGCAGTGTCATGGCGTTGTGGCGTTCGGGGCGGTCGATGAGGATCTCGGCCGCGCCCCCGGCGTGAAGGGTCAGCGCCACGGATTCATGCAGGGCCGTGCTCATGCGGCGGCCTTCAGTGCCTGGAGTTCGGCCATGATTTCTGCGTTGTGCTCGCCCAGCAGCGGCGGATGGCGGCGCACCTGCTGGGGCGTGCCGAGCATCTTGACGGGAAAGCCGATGTTCTTGACCTTGCCTTCGATGGGATGGTCGATCTCCATGCACATGCCGCGGTGCTGGCCGTGTTCCCCCTCGAAGGCCTGCGGATAGGTGAGCAGCGGGCCTGCGGGAATGCCTGCCTCCAGCATGCGGTCCACCCAGTCGGCGCTGTCGTGGTGGGCAAACTCCGCTTCCAGTGCCTCTATCAATGCCTCCCGGTGCTTGAGGCGCAGCGCCACGGTGGCGTAGTCCGGATGTTCCACCAGGTCCGGGCGCTCGATCAGCGCGCACAGCCTGGCCCAGAGTTTCTGATTGGTGGCGCCCATGACGAAATAGCCGTCGCGCGCCTTCACGGCCTGGTAGGGGGCGCTCATCTTGTTGCTGGTGCCCAGCGGCGCGGGCGGCACGCCGGTGCCCCAGTATTCGGACATGTCCCAGATCGAGAAAGCCATGGCCGAGTCGAACAGCGAGGCGTCTATGTGCTGGCCCTGCCCTGTCTTCTGCGCGCCGATGTAGGCGGCCAGCAGTCCGTAGGTGGCGAACAGTGCGCAACCGATGTCGGCCACGGGCACGCCGGCCTTGACGGGTTTCTCTCCCTTGTAGCCGGTGACGCTCATCACGCCCGACATGGCCTGGGCCATGAGGTCGAACCCCGGCCGCTGGGCCCAGGGGCCGCTTTGGCCGAAGCCCGAGATGCTGACATAGACGATGCGCGGGTTGATGCGGCGAATGCTTTCGTAGTCGATCTTCAGGCGCTGGACCACGCCTGGCCGGTAATTCTCGACGATGACATCGGCTGTCGTAGCCAATTGGTAGAAGGCCTCACGCCCCTCCTCGCTCTTGAGGTCCAGCGTCAGCGACCGCTTGTTGCGGTTCATGTTCAGAAAGCCCATGCTGTCCGGGCCCTTCATCTTGAAGCCCATGGCGCCGCGCGTCTGGTCGCCGGTGCCCGGAGGCTCGACCTTGATGACATCGGCGCCGAGGTCGGCCAGCAGCATGCAGGCAAATGGGCCGGCCATGACCTGGCTGACGTCGAGCACGCGGATGCCTTGCAGGGGCAGTTGCAGCGGGTTGGATTGGGGATTGCTCATGCCGGGTCCTCAGCTTTCTTCGGTGATTTTTGCGGCGCGCACCACGTCGCCCCACTTCTTGTATTCGGCAGCCATGAAGGCCGCGAACTTGTCCACGGAGCCGCCACCGTCCTCCACGCCGTATCCGTCGAAGCGGCTGACCACGTCGGGCATGGCCAGCACGCGGTTGATGTCGGCATTGATGCGCTGGGCCAGTTCCCTGGACATGTCGCGCGGGCCGACGACGCCGTACCAGCTCGATGCGTCAAAGCCCTTGAAGCCCTGCTCGTCCATGGTGGGCATGGCCGGGAATCCCTTGGCACGGTTCACGCGGGTCTGGGCGATGCCCAGCATTTTTCCTGCGCGGACCTGGGCAGTGGCGGCCGTCATGGTGTCGAAGCTGAAGTCGATCTGACCGCCGATCAGGTCGGTCTGCATGGGACCGGATCCTTTGTAGGGAACGTGGATGCTCTTGACACCTGCCGCCATGTTGAACATCTCGGCCGCAAGGTGCTGCACCGAGCCTGTGCCCGAAGAGCCGAAGCTGACCTTGCCGGGGCTTTTGCGGCACAGCTCCACCACCTCCTGCACCGAGGCATGGCCGTTCCTGCTGCTGGTCACCAGGATGTGGGGCGTTGCGCCGATCAGGGCAATGGGCGCGTAGTCCTTGAGCGGGTCATAGGTGATGGATCTGAAGATCTGCGGCGAGATGGCGTGCGTGTTCACATGGGCCATCAGCAGGTTGATGCCTTCTGTGAAGCGGGTCTTGGCAAAGTATTCGGCCGCCAGCGAGCCCGTGGCGCCGGGCTTGTTCTCCACGATCACGGGCCGGCCCCAGATCTCGGACAGCTTTTGGCCCACGATGCGCGCGAACACATCGGTGCCGCCGCCCGGTGCCCAGCCAACCAGGATCTTGACGGGCCCCTTGGGCAGTTCGGGGGCCGGGGGCGCGGCCCCTGCCCAGGGTGCGGCCAGCGCGGTGGCGCCGGCCGCGATGAAGTCGCGGCGTTTCATGTCTGTCTCCTGCACATCGTTGTTGTGCAGTCACTGTCGCCGGGCGCCGATATCGCGGCAAGCCTGTGTGCCGCATGCCTGGTTTCGCAATCTGCGAAACCAGAAGGGTCAGATCGCGCGCTCACCCTGCAGCAGGGCGGCGACGACGTTGCGCAGCGCCTGTTCCTGGGCTTGGCCTTCGATGAAGGACAGCACGTAGCTGCGCTCGTGCCAGTCGCCTTCCAGGGTGGCCCAACCCAGGTCGGGCTCAGGGTGGAAGCTGCGCAGCACACCGGGTGGCATCAGTCCCACGCCCAATCCTTCGCGCACCAGGGCCAGCATGGTGTCGAAGCCGCTGACGGCGAAATCGTTGCGAAACACCCTGCCCCGGCTGCGGTGGGCGCGGCGCAAAGCGGCCAGGATGGCCGAGCCCCGGCCCAGGCTGACGATGGGGCAGTCCAGCAACTGATCCAGCACCACCGGCTCGACGGCAAAGCTGAAATGCCTGCGGCTGTAGACCAGCACCAGGCTGTCCTTGCGGTAGTCGGAGCGTGGCAGATCCACGAAGCCGCTGGTCTTCTCGAAGATGCCGATGTCGATGACCTTGTCGCGCAGCAGTTGCTGGACGATGCGGCTGTTCTCCTCCATCACCTGCAGCGTGATGTGGGGATAGCGCCGCTGGGTGACGGCGATGTCGGCAGCCAGGAACTGCAGGATGGCGGATTTGGGGGCGCCGATGATGATGCGGCCGTCGCGCCCGCGGCCCAGCGCCTGGGCGTCGGCTTCCAGCCGCTCCACCAGGTTGCCTATCTGGCGGATATGGGCCAGCAGCTTGAGGCCAGGCTCGGTGGCGCGTACTCCATGGGGCTGCCGCTTGAACAGCCTGGCGCCCAGTTGCTGCTCCAGGTCACTGAGCCGCCGCGAGGCCGCTGCCACCGCCAGTTGCAGCCTGTCGGCCGCGCGCGAAATGCTGCCCTCCTCGGCAATCGCAAGCACAAGCTGCACGGTGGTGGAGTCGATCTTCATCATGGCGGCAAGGCACTCTTGCGCAGGCGGCGTCTGCTGAGGGCGCGATTGTGCCCCAGTGCAGCAACTGTGCTCAGGCCTGTGCGGGACACTCCAGCACGTCGCTGAGGCTGAAGCTCTCCAGGAACGGCAGGACATGCTCCTCGTTCATCGGGCGGGCGATCAGGAATCCCTGGACATACGTGCACCCGAGTTGCTGCAGGTACAGAAACTGCTCCGTGGTTTCCACGCCTTCCGCGACGACTTCAAGGCCCAATCTGCGGCTCAGTGCCAGGGTGGCCTCGACAATCGCGGCAGCCCCGGCGTCCTTGTCCATGGCCTGTATGAAGCTGCGATCGATCTTGATCAGGTTGAAGGGAAAGCGGTGCAGGTAGGAAAGACTGGCATGGCCGGAGCCAAAGTCATCGATGGCGAGATTCACACCCAGTGCCTTGACTTGCCGCATGACGGACAGCACCTGCTCATCATCTTGAAGCAGGGCCGATTCCGTCACCTCGATGTAGCAGCGCTCGGGGTTCAGGCCGGCGCGGTCCAGATGCTCCTTCAATTGCACCGCCATGCCTGGATCGAGAAATTCAAAGGCCGGGCAGTTGATGGACACCGAGATATCGGACGGCCATCCGTTGGCAACCAGCAGCGGGGAGCGCTCCACCATTTGGTCGATGGGAAGCAGCAGGCCGCGCCGCTCTGCCATGGCAATAAAGACTCCTGGCGGGACAGACCCTCTGGCCGGGCTGTTCCAGCGCATCAGCGACTCGAACCCCGATATTTTTCCCGTGGCCACATGGCAGATCGGCTGGTACGCCATGAACAACTGGCTTGTTCCGATGGCGGACCGGAAATCCTGCTCCAGCAGCAGTTGCTCCTGCATGGGGCCATCGGCGGAAGGCTCGAATTTCACGAATCGCCCACGTCCCTGGGATCGCGCCCGCTCCATTGCCGCGCGCCCGTCGCGCAGCAGCTGATTCCAGTCCTCGGTGTTCTTGCAGACCGCCGTCCCTACGCAGACAGACAGCAAAATGCTGCGCTCACCCAGCATGTAGCGCTTTTTACCCAGTCGGATGGAGAGTGTTTTCGCCATGGAATCGGGGTTCCCTTCATATTGGGCGACACAGAACTCCTCGATGGCAAGGCGGGCGGCTACGTCATTCTGTCCAATACAGGAGCGCAATTGTTTTGACAGTTGCGAGATCAGTGGGTTGTCCATTCCAGGAACCAGCGTATCTGCCAGCACTTGCAAATGCTCGATACCGATGACATGGATGGCAACAGGACGCCGCTGTGCTTGCGTTCTGTTCAGAAGTTGCTCAAATCCGGTTGAATTGAGCAATTCGGAAGCAGGGTCATGGAAAAGATGGTGCCTCAGCTGTGAATGCACCTGTACCAGATCCCTCGCCTCGAAATAGGATCTTCTGCGCTCACGCATCCACAATTGCGCCAGTAATAAAAATGAAACCAGGCTGATGGCCGCCCATGCCATGATGGTTTTGCCAAACCTCCACCATGGAGCCGCGAGCTTTGCCTTGGCGGCCAGCGTGGCATAGGCGAGATCCATGCCGCCTTGGCTGGAGCGGTGCATGGCGACGATCCAGGGGTGTCCTAAGCCATCGTCAGCGTCCAATATGCCCTCGCCTGCCGCCATCATTTTTGCAAGCCCGGAATCCATTCCGTCCAGAATGTGCGGATGCTCCTGGGGGATTCTGACCAGGTCTTTGCCGTTTGGCAGGCTGACCATGACCTGATGGCCATCCAGCAGCAGTGAACCGAATGCTTGGCGAATGGAATCCACGGAAATGAAGGCCACCACAATGCCAGTCAGCGCCCCACTGGAGTCACGTACCGGACGCCCCAGCACCAGGGACGGTATATCGAAGACCGGCGATCTGCTTGAATCCAGCAAGAAGAAGCCGCCAGGCTTTGTCTGCAGCGCTGCATTCCAGATGGGGCGCTCGGGGTTGTCGGGAGACAGCGGCAGCTTGCTGAAACGTGAGGAAATGGACCATTTCCCATGTCGATCAAGCACGCTCATGCTGATGACGCCGGGCAGCGCCGCCACCTCCTGGATCAAGGCATTGCGGATATCGGTGCTGGCATCAGGGTCTGCCGTGATTTCGCCTTGGCGGCCCGGTGCCAGCAAAAGTTGTTCTGTTCTCTCTACCGCCAAAGAGGTGGCAAGAATGATCTTGTTGGTTTCAGCGGCAGAGGCAGAGAGCGCATGCAGGAGATTCGATTTCTCTTCATGCAGCGATGTCTCGTAGCTGGAGATCAGAGAAACGCCCGCAACGCCAATGATCACCAAACATGCGATGAAAATACAGGCATACCAGCGCCTGGGCTGCCAGCTTGGAGGTCTTCTCTCTGCATGCATCATTCAACGCTCATCTGGTCAAAGTACCAGCGAACAGGCACCGTTCTCCCGGCAGGCAAGCCTGCCAGGAGAAACGTTTCCCGTTGGCTGTGACGCACTGGTCTGAATTTCCGTCAGGACGCGGAAAGACTCAGCGGCCTCATGGGTGAGGGGATTTTCCTCAAGACAGGGGCCTCCTTTTCCGCGGGGTCCAGCTTGAAAATGGAAACTGCCGAAACCAGGGCCTGCGCCTGCTGGCTGAGACTTCCGGCTGCCGCTGCCGACTCTTCCACCAGAGCGGCATTTTGCTGGGTGACCTGGTCCAGCTGGATGATCGCATCATTGATCTGATCGATGCCCTGGCTTTGCTCCCTGGTGGCCCTACTGATCTCTTCGATCATGTCTCGATACTCGACCAATAAAAATTGGCACTGGCGCCGCGAGGCGCCAGTGCCAATTTTTATTCTCAGGCCCTGCAACGACAATTGCATTTTTCTTGGTCGGTAAAGAATGATTGCGGCGGAAACTTCAGGCGGCAATTATTCTTGTGCATATGCGAGTGTTTCAAGACAGCCTATTGATATTGTCTTATCAAAAGGCTGTTTGAAGGATAAGCAATGATTGTAACGTTGTGTTATGAAATCAATTACTCCTTTCCTCGCACCTTGACTTTGCATTTTGCGCAAACATTGCCGCAATACGCATAATTTTCAATGGATTCAAGTCCCCATCCCCAATCGATGGCCCAGACAAACAAAAGCGGCCCCTTGGGGGCCGCTGGTTCCGGGGCAATGGCGACTCAGGCGCTGCGCAGGCTTTTGGCTGCGCCGGCCAGTGCGGTGATCCGCTTCCAGTCACCCTGCTCCAGCGCATCGGCAGGCACCAGCCAGGAGCCACCCACGCAGACCACGTTGGACAGCGCCAGGAATTGCGCCGCATTGTCCGCAGACACGCCGCCCGTGGGGCAGAACCGCACGTCGCCGAAGGGGCCTTGCCAGGCTTTGAGCATGGCCGTGCCGCCCGCCTGTACGGCGGGGAAGAATTTCAGCTCGTTGAAGCCGTCGTCCTGGGCGGCCATGATTTCGCCGCTGGTGGCCACGCCGGGCAGCAGCGGCAGCTGCAGGGCCTGGCAGGCCTGGCCCAGTGCGCTGGTGTAGCCAGGGCTCACGGCAAAGCGCGCACCAGCGCTGGCGGCGGCACGGGCATCGGCGGCGCTGCGCACGGTACCGGCGCCCACGATGGCCTCGGGCACGGCACGTGCGATGGCTTCGATGCTGGCCAGGCCCTCGGGCGTGCGCAGCGTGACTTCCAGTACGCGGATGCCGCCCGCGACCAGGGCCTGGGCCATGGGCACGGCATGTGCGACGTTGTTCAGGACGATGACCGGGATGACCGGCGCGTCCTGCATGATGGCCAGTGCCGTCAGTCGTTGATCCATGTGCAAGCTCCCTCTTCTGCGCTGAGCGCGTGGCGCCGGAATCCGGCAAACAGTTCGCGGCCAAAACCCCGGCCGTTGGCCTGGCGCAATGCCTGCGGCATGGTGGCCAGGGGCCGCTGCTGCCATTCGGTGTCATCGACCAGCACGGCCAGGGTGCCGGCCACGGCGTCCAGGCGTACCAGGTCGCCGTCTTGCAGGCGCGCCAGCGGTCCGCCCACGCAGGCCTCGGGCGAGACATGGATGGCGGCGGGCACCTTGCCCGAGGCGCCGCTCATGCGGCCGTCCGTGACCAGGGCCACCTTGTAGCCCTTGCCCTGCAGCACGGCCAGCGGTGGGGTGAGCTTGTGCAGCTCGGGCATGCCGTTGGCGCGCGGACCCTGCCAGCGCACCACGCAGATGACATCGCGGTCCAGCTCGCCGGCCTTGAAGGCCTGCTGCAGCGCTTCCTGCGAGTCGAAGATGCGCGCGGGCGCCTCGACCACATGGCGGTCCTCGGGCACGGCGCTGACCTTGATCACGCTGCGCCCCAGGTTGCCGGACAGCAGCTTGAGCCCGCCCGTGGCGCTGAAAGGCGCATCGGCCGGGCGCAGCACGGACAGGTCGCCGGAGACTTCGGCCTCGTGCCAGACGAGATGGCCGTCTTCCACGGCGGGAATGCGCGCAAATTCCTGCAGGCCCTCGGGCCGCACGGTGAGCACATCGCCATGCATGAGGCCGGCCTTCAGCAACTGGCCGATCACATAGCCCGGCCCGCCTGCGGCCTGGAACTGGTTCACGTCGGCGCTGCCGTTGGGATAGACGCGGGCCAGCAGCGGCACCACGCCCGAGAGTTCCGAAAAATCATTCCAGTCGATGACGATGCCTGCCGCACGTGCCACGGCCACCCAATGGATCAGGTGGTTGGTCGATCCGCCCGTGGCCAGCAGGGCCACCATGGCGTTGACGATGCAGCGCTCGTCCACCACATGGCCAATGGGTGCGAAGCGGCGGTTCTTGGTGATGGCCAGCACGCTGCGCATGGCCTCGCGCGTGAGCAGTTCGCGTTCGCCTTCGGCCGGGTTGATGAAGGCCGTGCCCGGCACATGCAATCCCATGGCCTCCAGCAGCATCTGGTTGCTGTTGGCCGTGCCGTAGAAGGTGCAGGTGCCTTCGCCGTGGTAGGCAGCCGTTTCGGCGGCCAGCAGCTCCTTGCGGCCCACCAGGCCCTGCGCGGCCTGCTCGCGCACCTTGGCCTTTTCGCCATTGGACAGGCCCGAGGTCATGGGGCCGGCCGGCACGAACACCGTGGGCAGATGGCCGAAATGCAGGGCGCCGATCAGCAGGCCCGGCACGATCTTGTCGCAAATGCCCAGCATCAGCGCGGCGTCGAACACGTCATGCGACAGCGCGATGGCCGTGCCCATGGCAATGGCGTCCCGGCTGAACAGGCTCAGTTCCATGCCGGGCGCGCCCTGGGTCACGCCGTCGCACATGGCCGGCACGCCGCCGGCGACCTGCGCCGTGGCGCCGAGCTTGCGCGCCTCGTCCTTGAGGATGTCGGGATAGCGTGCCAGCGGCGCATGGGCCGAGAGCACGTCGTTGTACGCGGTGACGATGGCGACGTTGGGCGCCTTCTCTTCCACGATGCGTATGCGGTCGCCGCCTGGAATGCCCGCAAAGGCATGGGCCACATTGGCGCAGCCCATGGACTGGGCGCCGGGCGGGCGCGCGGCCATGGCGTCCACCTGCTCCAGGTAGGCGGCGCGTGATTGGGCACTGCGCTCGCGGATGCGGCGCGTGACCTGCTCGACGATGGGGTGGATGGTGCTCATGCGGGGTTCCTGCGGATGCGCTGGCGCGCGTTTTCTCTCTGTCGCGTTGTCTTTATGGGAAATGTCGGCCGGGGCATCCCTCCCAGGTGCGTCCGGCCCTGCTCCGAAGCTTACTTCACTGTGCGCGCCTGCTTGACGGCGGCCTGCACCTCGTCCCATGTGCCTTGGCCCACGGTCTTGGCAATGCCGGCATTCACCGCCGCGAGCTTGTCGCGCATGCGGCTGGCTTCTGCGGCGGGCAGCTCGTTGACCTGCATGCCCTTGGCCTTGATGTCGGCCAGGGCCTTGGCGGCTTCCTCGCGCGTGTCCTTGCGTTCGAACTCGCGGCTCTTGACGGCGGCATCCTGCAGCACCTTCTTCTCGGCCGGGCTCAGCGTGTCCCACCACTTCTTGCTGACGGTGACGATCCAGGGGCTGTAGACGTGGTTGGACACCGTGAGGTACTTCTGCACTTCATAGAACTTGCTGGACAGCACGGTGTTGAAGGGGTTTTCCTGGCCATCGACGGCACGGGTCTCCAGCGCCGTGAACAGCTCGGAGAACGGCAGCGGCACGGCATTGGCGCCCAGGGCCTTGAAACTGTCCAGGAAGACGTTGTTCTGCATCACGCGCAGCTTCACGTCGGCCAGGTCTTCCATCTTGGCGATGGGGCGCTTGTTGTTGGTGAGGTTGCGGAAACCGTTTTCCCAATAGACCAGGCCCACCATGCCCTTGGGCTCCAGCGTGGCCTTGACCTTCTCGCCCACGGGGCCGTCCAGCACGGCGTCGGCTTCCTTGACATTGCTGAACAGGAAGGGGGTGTCCCAGACGGCCATCTCGGGCGACAGGCCCACCAGGGTGGCGGTGGAGCCGACCATCATTTCCTGTGCGCCGCCGATCAGCGCCTGCTGCATCTGCGTGTCCGAGCCCAGCGAGGCATTGCCGATGGCACGCACCTTCATCTTGCCGCCCGTGGCCTTCTCGACCTCCTTGGCAAAGAAGCGCGCCGCGCGGCCCTGGTTGGACTCATCGACCAGGCCATAGCCGAAGCGCACGATGCGCGGCTTGAAGTCCTGGGCCATGGCCTGGCCCGTGGCGGCCAGCGTGGTGACGGCGGCCATCAGGCCGGCGAGTGCAAAGGGAATACGCATGTTCATCTCCTTGGGTTGTAGTGAGGGATCAATGCATCCAGCGCAGAGGGGCCAGGATGATTTGCGGAAAAATCACGAAAAGCACGGCAAGCAGCACATAGACCATCAGGAACGGGTTCGTGCCCTTGATCACGGTCTCCATGCGCAGCCGGCCCACCCCGGCGACCACGTTCTGCACCGTTCCCACGGGCGGCGTGATCAGGCCGATGCAGCCCACGTAGATGAACATGAAGCCGAAGTAGATGGGATCGATGCCGGCCTTGACGGCCAGCGGCGCGCACACGGGGCCGAAGATCAGGATGGTTGGCGTCAGGTCCATGGCCGTGCCCACCACCAGCAGGAACAGCATCATCGTGGCCATGAACAGCACGGGACTGCCCAGCAGGCCCGAGAAGCTGTCGGCCAGCATGTTGGGCAGGTCGGCCAGGGTGATCATGTAGGCCGTCACCGTGGCGGCGCCGCACAGGAACATGACCACGGCCGTGGTCTTGGCGGCGGCCAGGAACACGGCGTACAGACGGCTCCATGTCATCTCGCGGTAGATCACCATGGACACGAACAGCGCATAGACGGCTGCGACCACGGCCGCCTCGGTGGGCGTGAACACGCCGCCCTTGAGGCCGCCCAGGATGATGACCGGCATCATCATGGCCCAGAAGCTCTTGGCCAGCGCCTTCAGGCGCGGGCCCCAGGCCATGCGCTCGCCGCGCGACAGGTCGTACTTGCGGGCGATGGACCACCAGGCAAAGATCAGGAACACGCCCATGATCAGGCCCGGCACCACGCCCGACAGGAACAGCTTGCTGATCGAGGTGTTGGTCGTCACGCCGTAGATGACGAAGGGCATGGACGGCGGAATGATGGGCGCAATGATGCCGCCTGAGGCCAGCAGGCCCGCGCTGTAGCTGTCGGGATACTTCTGGTCGCGCATCATGGGCAGCAGGATGGTGGCCAGGGCGGCGGTATCGGCAATGGCCGAGCCGCTCATGGACGCCAGCAGCACCGCCGCGCCAATGGCCACATAGCCCAGGCCGCCACGGATATGGCCCACATAGGCACGTGCCAGGTCGATGATGCGGCGCGACAGGCCACCCGCGTTCATCAGCTCGCCGGCCAGGATGAAGAAGGGCACGGCCAGCAGCGGGAAGTTGTCGAAGCCGGCCTGCAGGTTCTGCGCAAGCAGCTGCGAGTCGAAGAAGTCCAGGTGCCACATCAGCGCCACGCCGGTCAACACCAGCGCCTGGGCGATGGGCATGCCGATCACCATGCCGCCAATCAGCACGGCCAGAAAGATCAGGGTCACAACCATGGTGCGTACTCCTTACTCGACCGTCGTTTCGGCATGGTTTTCAGCCGGCGCGCCACGGCGCAGGTCGCGCAGCGTCACCACCAGCAGGCCCACGGCCAGCACCAGGGTGGCCGCAGCGCCCAGGGCCAGCGGGTAGCCCAGCACCGTGCTATAGCTGTTCAGTCCGGCCTCCACCTGGGCCCAGGAGCCCCACAGCAGCAGGCCCATGCAGACCAGGATCAGTGCCTGCGACACCCAGAACAGCGCCTTGCGTGCGCCAGGCCCCACGCGGGAAGTCACGAGGTCGAAGCCCAGGTGGCTGCCCTCGAAAGCGGCCACGATGGCGCCAATGGCCACCAGCCAGACGAAGAGCAGGCGCGAGATTTCCTCATAGGAAACGATGCTGGTATGGAACACATAGCGCAGCACCACGTTGATGAACACGGCAATGACCATGCCGGCCAGGGCCAGCACCATCAGCACCTCGGCAAAGTGCTGCAGGCGCGGCTTGGGCCGGACTGCGGTGGAATCGGATTGCATGGGGCTTGTCTCCTGGCGTTATGGGTTTTGGGAGAAGGTGTCGGCCTGCGCCGCGGGCAGGAGCTGCCAGCTTTGGGCGCGGTGCACGATGTCGGTCAGCGGCAGCGTGGCGTCCACGGACAGCACGGCGCACTCGCCATCAGGGCGTTCCAGCGTGGCGAACTGGTTGGCCACCAGCTCGGGCGAGAAGAAGTGGCCGGCGCGCTCCTGCACGCGCTGCAGCGCCGTCTCGTAGTTCAGGTCCAGGAACACGAAGCCCACGGCACCGGCCGGGCCGGCGGCACGCAGCCGGTCGCGGTACTTGCGCTTGAGGGCCGAGCAGGTCAGCACCACGCCCTGCCCCGGCATGGCCTGGGCCAGCAGCTGGGCCAGCCGGTCCAGCCAGCCGCTGCGGTCGTCGTCGGTCAGGGGGATGCCGGCCTGCATCTTGCGGATGCTTTCCTCGGCATGGTGGGCATCGCCCTCGTGCAGGGTCCAGCCCAGGGCATCGGCCAGGGCCTGTCCCACGCTGGACTTGCCGCAGCCGGAAACGCCCATGACGACCAGCGCCCGTGGGCGGGTGTCTGCGGGGGCGGTCGCGGTGATTGTTGGGATAGCGCTATCCATGTTCTTGCAAAAATTGGCAGACCAGGGTCTGCCTTGGATTTCGTTGTGCTTCAGAGGCCTTCGTCCGGGTTTACACGCAGGAGCAAGGGCCTTCGAATGATTGGGATAGCGCTATCATAATCTTCAACCCTCCCGCCCCCGACCTAGGACAATCCCTTGGCCCGTCAGATTCCGCCTGCCTCCCCAGAATCGCCCTCCGCCGATGTTTCCGGCCCGGCCCTGCCCGCCACGGGCCGCGCACGCTCCTCGCGGGCCAGCGGGCGCATCACGCTCAGCGATGTGGCACAGGCCGCTGGCGTCAGCCCCATGACGGTCTCGCGCGCCCTGCGCGGCGAGCGCCGCGTGGACCCGGCCCTGGTCGAGAAAATCCGCACGGCCGCCGCGCAGATGGGCTACGTGCCCGACCCCGCCGCACGCGCCCTGGCCTCGCAGAAAAGCGCCCAGGTGCTGGTGCTGGTGCCCATGCTGTCCAACACCCTGTTCGTGGACCTGATCGAGGCGGTTCACAAGGTGCTGTTCTCCGCGGGCTACCACGCGCTGATCGGCGTGACCCACTACGACCGGGCCGAAGAAGAACAGCTGCTGCGCACCTACCTGCCCATGCGCCCGGCCGGCCTGCTGCTCACGGGTTTTGACCGCAGCCCCGCTGCGCGTGAACTGGTACAGGCCAGCAAGGTCCCCTGCGTGCACCTGATGGAACTGGGCGGCGAGCCTGGTGCGCCCAGCGTGGGCTTTTCGCAGGCCGAGGCCGGAGCCGCCATCACGCGGCACTTGATGGAGCGCGGACACAGGCGCATTGCCTTTTGCGCAGGCCAGCTCGATGCCCGCGTGATGCAGCGCGCCGCGGGCTACCGCCATGCCCTGCAGGCGGCGGGCCTGCATGACCCCGCCCTGGAACTGCTCTGGCCCCGCCCCACGTCGATGGCGCTGGGCGCCGAGCTGCTGGACGCGGCCCTGCGCCTGGACCCTGCCGTCGATGCCCTGTTCTTCTGCAACGACGACATTGCCCAGGGTGCGCTGCTGGAGGCTCTGCGCCGGGGGATACGCGTGCCCGAGCAGATCGCCATCGCAGGCTTCAACGACCTGCCCGGCAGCGACCAGATGGTGCCGCCGCTGACCACCATCCGCACGCCGCGCGGCCATATCGGCACCGAAGGTGCGCGCATGCTGCTGCAGCTGATGCGTGGCGACGCTGTGGAGCCGCCCAGCGTGGATCTGGGCTACGAACTGGTGGTGCGGCAGAGCAGTTGAAGCGAAGAGGGCTTTGTGCGCCCTCCTCCGTGGCCATCAGCCCGGCAGCAGGCGGCGCAGGGTCTCGGCCAGATCCTCTGCCGCGAACTTGGCCACGTAGCCGTCCGCGCCAACGCTGCGCACATGGTCTTCGTTGGCCGATCCGGACAGCGAGGAATGGATGAGCACGGGAATGGAATGGAAGCGCGCGTCCTGCTTGATGTGGCGGGTGAGCGTGAAGCCGTCCATCTCGGGCATCTCCAGGTCGGTCAGCACCAGGGCGACCTTGTCGGCCACAGTCAGGCCCTCTGCCTGGGCGCTGTCGGCGATGGCGTTGAGGCGGTCCCAGGCCTCCTTGCCGGACTTGAGCATTTCATACGGTGCCTGCAGGACCTTGAGCTCCTTCTCGATCAGCGAGCGCGCCACGAAGGAATCATCGGCGGCCAGCACGATGGCGCCGGGCTTGAGTTTGAGCCTGGCGCCCACTTTTTCCGGCGTGATTTCCTGGGCGTCGGTGGGAGACACCAATTGCAGGATGGCCTCCACATCCAGCACCTGGGCCAGGCGCGAGTTGTCGGTGTCGCCATCCAGGCGGGCGATGCTGGTGACCAGCTTGCCGCCGGTGCCGCTGGCCTCGGCCGACAGCACCTGCTTCCAATCCAGGCGCACGATGTCCTCGACGGACTCCACAGCGAATGCCTGGGTGGTGCGCGCATATTCGGTGACCAGCATGATGTTCAGGCCGGTCTGAGGCTTGCAGCCCATGATGGCGGGAAGATTCAGCACCGGGATCACCTGCCCGCGCAGGTTTGCCACACCCAGCGAATGGGCCGTGCCCCCCGCGATGGGCGTGATGTGCGGCATGGCCACGATTTCGCGGACCTTGAACACATTGATCCCGAACAGCTCGGACTGGCCCAGGCCGGAGTCGCTGCCCAGCCGGAACAGCAGCAGCTCGAACTTGTTGTTGCTGGTGAGGTTGGTGCGCTCGTCGATCTCTCTTTGAGCTGCCTTGGAATTGAGGTTCATGCCGGTCCTGGAGAGTGACACATATTTTTACAAATTCTAAAGCGAGCGCCTCGGATTTAGCAAAAATTTATTGCACCTGAGTCGGAACAGCAACGCCGGGCGGCCGGCGACATGCTTCATGCATGCCACGGCCCCGCCCCGCGGCGCAGAAATCACTCGAATTCCAGGATCACATCGTCCACGGCCAGCGAATCGCCCTTGCTGGCGCTGATCTTGCCGACCACGCCGTCCTGCGAGGCGAACAGGATGTTCTCCATCTTCATCGCCTCGATCACCGCCAGCTTCTCACCGGCCTGCACCTTCTGGCCCGGCTGCACGGCCACGTCCACCAGCAGGCCCGGCATGGGCGACAGCAGGAACCTGGACAGGTCCGGCGGCGCCTTGTAGGGCATGAGGCGGTGCAGTTCGCCGCCGCGCGGCGAGAGCACCAGGGCGTCGATCTGCGTGCCGTTGTGGATGACGCGCAGGGCCAGCGGGTTCCTGGCCGTGCCGCGCTCGACCTGGGCCGTGAAGGGCTTGCCGTTGCAGCTGCCCTGCACGCACATGGCACGCATGGGGGTCTCGCTGCGGAAGGTGTAGGGCTTGCCATCCACCGTGACGGTGCTGGCGCGGCTTTCGGCGTCGAAGTCCGAGACCTGCACGGCGCGGTACTGGTGCTGGCCTTCGGCGCCCAGCACGACCACGCAGTAGTCGGCCGAGACCTTGAGCTCGTGCCCCCGCATCTGGCCGCTGATGGTGGCGGCGCGCGCGCGGTAGCGGCGGTTCATGTGGCCGGCCAGGGCGACCAGGAAGTCCGGGTCGCCGTGGGGCACGTCCTCGGCGTGGAAGCCGTGGGAGTAGTGCTCGGCGATGAAGCCGGTGTTGAAGTCGCCGCTCTTGAACTTGGGATGGGCCAGCAGCGCGGCCTGGAACGGGATGTTGGAGCTGATGCCCCGGATCACGAAGGCGTTGAGCGCCTCGCGCATCTTGGCGATGGCGTCGTTGCGGTCGCTGCCGTGCACGATGAGCTTGGCGATCATCGAGTCGTAGAACATCGGAATTTCGCCGCCTTCATACACGCCCGTATCCACGCGCACGCCGTGCAGGTGGCCGGTGTCGGCCTGCCACATGGTCTGCTCGGGCGGCGAAAAGCGCACCAGGCGGCCGGTGGACGGCAGGAAGTTGCGGAACGGGTCCTCGGCGTTGATGCGGCACTCGATGGCCCAGCCATTGCGCTTGACGTCTTCCTGCGCGATGGCCAGCTTCTCGCCAGCGGCTACGCGGATCATCTGCTCGACCAGATCCAGGCCGGTGATGCACTCGGTCACCGGGTGCTCCACCTGCAGGCGGGTGTTCATCTCCAGGAAGTAGAAATCCTGGTCCTTGCCAACCACGAATTCCACCGTGCCCGCGCTCTGGTAGCCCACGGCCTTGGCCAGGGCCACGGCCTGCTCTCCCATGGCGCGGCGTGTGGCGTCGCTGATGAAGGGGGACGGCGCCTCTTCGATCACCTTCTGGTGTCGGCGCTGGATGGAGCATTCGCGCTCGTTCAGGTAGATCACGTTGCCGTGGCCGTCGCCCAGCACCTGGATCTCGATGTGGCGCGGCTCCTGCACGAATTTCTCGATGAAGATGCGATCGTCGCCAAAGCTGTTGCGTGCCTCGTTCTGGCAGCTGGCAAAGCCCTCGAAGGCTTCCTTGTCGTTGTAGGCCACGCGCAGGCCCTTGCCGCCGCCGCCGGCGCTGGCTTTGATCATCACGGGGTAGCCGATGCCCTTGGCGATTTCCACGGCGGCCTCGGGGCCGGCAATGGGGTCGTTGTAGCCGGGGATGGTGCTCACGCCGGCCTTGTCGGCCAGCTTCTTGGAGGCGATCTTGTCGCCCATGGCCGCAATGGCCGCGTGCTTGGGGCCGATGAAGGTGATGCCCTCTTCCTCCACGCGCCGGGCGAAGGCCTCGTTCTCGGACAGGAAGCCGTAGCCCGGGTGCACGGCCTGGGCGCCGGTCTGCTTGCAGGCGGCAATGATGCGGTCGGCCTGCAGGTAGGACTCGCGGCTGGGCGCGGCGCCGATGTGCACGGCCTCGTCGGCCAGCTTGACGTGGCGTGCCTCGCGGTCCGCATCGGAGTACACCGCCACGGTCTGTATGCCCATCTTGCGGGCGGTGGCGATAACGCGGCAGGCAATCTCGCCGCGGTTGGCAATCAGGATCTTCTTGAACATCTTCTTAGCCCATTCTTGGAACTAAATCATGGGAACCGGAGCTGTCGTCAGCTTCGCTGTCCCTGTTTTGCGCTTCGCCAGCACTGTCAGTAACCGGCGCGACCAAAGCGAGGGACACCGAGGAAGGGCCGCCCCGCACCGAGGGTGTCGTCCCCCTCCCTCGCGAAGCGAGTTAGAGAGGGGGAAGCGGCGGAGCCGCTCAGGGGGTGCTTCACAAGGGGATGTTTCCATGCTTGCGCCACGGATTTTCCAGCTGCTTGTTCTTGAGCATCTGCAGCGAGCGGCAGATGCGCTTGCGCGTCTCATGCGGCTGGATCACATCGTCGATGAAGCCGCGCGCGCCTGCCACGAAGGGGTTGGCGAAGCGGGCCTTGTACTCGGCCTCGCGCGCGGCCAGCTTGGCAGGGTCGTTCTTGTCCTCGCGGAAGATGATCTCCACGGCGCCCTTGGCGCCCATCACGGCGATCTCGGCATGGGGCCAGGCCAGGTTGACGTCGCCGCGCAGGTGCTTGGAGGCCATCACGTCATAGGCGCCGCCGTAGGCCTTGCGCGTGATGACGGTGATTTTCGGCACCGTGGCCTCGGCATAGGCGTACAGCAGCTTGGCGCCGTGCTTGATGATGCCGCCGTACTCCTGGCTGGTGCCTGGCATGAAGCCGGGCACGTCCACGAAGGTGACCACGGGGATGTTGAAAGCATCGCAGAAACGCACGAAGCGCGCCGCCTTGATGGAGCTCTTGATGTCCAGGCAGCCGGCCAGCACCAGGGGCTGGTTGGCGACGATGCCCACGGTCTGGCCGTCCATGCGCGCAAAGCCGGTGATGATGTTCCTGGCGTAGTCGGGCTGCAGCTCGAAGAAGTCGCCGTCGTCCACGGTCTTGAGGATCAGCTCCTTCATGTCGTAGGGCTTGTTGGCGTTGTCGGGCACCAGGGTGTCCAGCGACCTGTCGGCGCGGTCCACGGGGTCCGAGGTGTAGCGCACGGGCGCTTTCTCGCGGTTGTTCAGCGGCAGGTAGTTGTAGAGGCGGCGCAGCATCATCAGCGCCTCCACATCGTTGTCGAAGGCCATATCGGCCACGCCGCTGCGCGTGGTGTGGGTGATGGCGCCGCCCAGCTCCTCGGCCGTGACCTCCTCGTGCGTCACGGTCTTCACCACTTCGGGGCCGGTGACGAACATGTAGCTGCTGTCCTTGACCATGAAAATGAAGTCCGTCATGGCCGGCGAATACACGGCGCCGCCCGCGCAGGGGCCCATGATCATGGAGATCTGCGGCACCACGCCGCTGGCCAGCACGTTCTTCTGGAACACGTCGGCATAGCCGCCCAGGGAGGCCACGCCTTCCTGGATGCGGGCGCCGCCCGAGTCGTTGAGGCCGATCACGGGGGCGCCGACCTTCATGGCCTGGTCCATGATCTTGCAGATCTTCTCGGCATGGGTCTCGGACAGCGCGCCGCCGAAGACGGTGAAGTCCTGGCTGAACACGAAGACCAGGCGGCCGTTGATCATGCCGTAGCCGGTGACCACGCCGTCGCCGGGGATCTTGCTGTTTTCCATGCCGAAGTCGGTGCAGCGGTGCTCGACGAACATGTCCCATTCCTCGAAGGTGCCGTCGTCCAGCAGCAGCTCGATGCGCTCTCGCGCCGTGAGCTTGCCCTTCTTGTGCTGTGCGTCTATGCGCTTTTGGCCGCCACCCAGGCGGGCCTGTTCGCGCTTTGTCTCCAGTTGATCCAGGATGTCTTGCATGCTGCGATTCCTCTAACGTCTAACGATACGGGTTGCTGGTGTTGTCTTGTCTGCTGTCACTGCGGCGCTGCGGCGGGTGCTGTCGCCGGCGCTGAAGATGGCGCCATCGCGGGCCCGGCCTGCGCCTGCAGCAGGTTTCTGGCGGCCGTGCTGGCCGCGATCCGCCCTGCTGCCACGTCGGCCTGCAGTTGGGGCAGCAGCGCCCGCACCTGCGGATGCTGCCGGAAGGCCTGCTTGAGGCCGGAGTCGATGCGCTCCCACATCCAGGACAGGGCCTGGCGTTCGCGGCGCAGCGCCAGGCGCCCGTTGGCCTGCTGCAGACGGCGAAATTCCTCCACCGCGCTCCAGAAGCCGTCAACGCCCTCTTGCTTGAGCGCGCTGATGGTGATGACCCTGGGCTGCCACAGGCGCTCGTCGTGGTGGGCGTGCTCGGGGTTGCCGTGCATGCCCAGCAGGCGCAGGCTGGAGGTGATCTGGGCCTGCGCGCGCGTGGCGGCATGGGGATCGATGTCGGCCTTGTTGATGACGACCAGGTCGGCCAGCTCCATCACGCCCTTTTTGATGGCCTGCAAGTCATCGCCCGCATTGGGCAGTTGCAGCAGGCAGAACATGTCGCACATGCCCTGCACGGCGATCTCGCTCTGGCCCACGCCCACGGTCTCGACGATGACCACATCGTAGCCAGCCGCCTCGCAGACCAGCATGGCCTCGCGGGTTTTCTCGGCCACGCCGCCCAGGGTGCCGCTGCTGGGGCTGGGGCGGATGTAGGCGTCCAGGTGGACGGACAACTGCTCCATGCGCGTCTTGTCGCCGAGGATGGAGCCGCCCGACACGGTGGATGAGGGGTCGATGGCCAGCACCGCTACCCGGAGGCCGCGTGCGATGAGGAACAGGCCCAGCGTTTCGATGAAGGTGCTCTTGCCCACGCCCGGCACGCCGCTGATGCCCAGGCGGAAAGACCCGCCCGTATGCGGCAGCAGGGCCGTGAGCAGCACATCGGCCGCCGCACGGTGGTCGGCGCGCGTGGATTCCAGCAGGGTGATGGCCTTGGCCATGGCCCGGCGCTGAACGGCGGGGTTGCCGTTCAGGATGCCGTCTTGCATTTGCTCGGGAGTCACTGCGGCGGGCTCAGAGGCTGTTGGCCTGGCGGATCTGTTCGAGCACATCCTTGGCGCTGGCCGGTATGGGGGTGCCCGGGCCGTAGACGCCCTTGACGCCGGCGTTGTAGAGGAAGTCGTAGTCCTGCGCGGGAATCACGCCGCCCACGAAGACGATGATGTCGTCCGCGCCCTGGCGGCGCAGTTCCTCGATGATGGCCGGCACCAGGGTCTTGTGGCCGGCCGCCAGCGTGGACACGCCCACGGCGTGCACGTCGTTCTCGATGGCCTGGCGCGCGCATTCCTCGGGTGTCTGGAACAGCGGTCCCATGTCCACGTCGAAGCCCAGGTCGGCAAAGGCCGTGGCCACCACCTTGGCGCCGCGGTCATGGCCGTCCTGGCCGAGCTTGGCGATCATCACGCGCGGGCGTCGGCCCAGCTGCTCGGACGATGCGTCGATCTCGCCCTTGAGCTTTTCCCAGCCCTCGGCCGAGTCGTAGGCTGCTGCATACACGCCGGTCACCTTCTGCGTATCGGCGCGGTGGCGCCCGAAAACCTTCTCCAGCGAATCCGAGACCTCGCCCACCGTGGCGCGCAGGCGCACGGCCTGGATGGCCAGGTCCAGCAGGTTGCCCTCGCCGCTCTCGGCGGCCTGGGTCAGCGCCTGAAGGGCGGCCTCGACCTTGGCTGCATCGCGGCTGGCCTTGATCTGGTTCAGGCGTGCGATCTGGCTGTCGCGCACCTTGACGTTGTCCACCTCGAGGATGTCGATGGCATCTTCCTTGGCCAGCTTGTACTTGTTGACGCCAACGATGACATCCTTGCCCGAGTCGATGCGCGCCTGCTTCTCGGCGGCGGCGGCCTCGATCTTGAGCTTGGCCCAGCCCGAATCCACGGCGGCGGTCATGCCGCCCATGGCCTCGACCTCCTCGATGATCTTCCAGGCGGCGTCGGCCATGTCCTGGGTCAGCTTCTCCATCATGTAGCTGCCGGCCCAGGGGTCGATCACATTGGTGATGTGGGTCTCTTCCTGGATGATCAGCTGCGTGTTGCGCGCAATGCGGGCCGAGAACTCGGTGGGCAGCGCGATGGCTTCGTCAAAGCTGTTGGTGTGCAGGCTCTGCGTGCCGCCGAACACGGCGGCCATGGCCTCGATGGTGGTGCGCACCACGTTGTTGTAGGGGTCCTGCTCGGTCAGCGACCAGCCGGAGGTCTGGCAGTGCGTGCGCAGCATCAGGCTCTTGGCCTTCTTGGCGCCGAAGCCCTTCATGATGCGGCACCACAGCAGGCGGGCCGCGCGCATCTTGGCGATTTCCAGGTAGAAATTCATGCCGATGGCCCAGAAGAAGGACAGCCGGCCCGCGAAATCGTCCACATCCATGCCCTTGGCCGTGGCGGTCTTGACGTACTCCTTGCCGTCGGCCAGCGTGAAGGCCAGTTCCAGCGCCTGGTTGGCGCCCGCCTCCTGCATGTGGTAGCCCGAGATCGAGATCGAGTTGAACTTGGGCATGTTCTTGCTCGTGTACTCGATGATGTCGCCGATGATGCGCATCGACGGCTGGGGCGGGTAGATATAGGTGTTGCGGACCATGAACTCCTTGAGGATGTCGTTCTGTATGGTCCCCGACAGCTGGTCCTGGGCCACGCCCTGCTCCTCGGCCGCCACCACGTAGCCGGCCAGCACGGGCAGCACGGCGCCGTTCATGGTCATGGACACGCTGATCTTGTCCAGCGGGATCTGGTCGAACAGCACCTTCATGTCCTCGACCGAATCGATGGCCACGCCGGCCTTGCCCACGTCGCCCGTCACACGCGGATGGTCGCTGTCGTAGCCGCGGTGCGTGGCCAAGTCGAAGGCCACCGACACGCCCTGCCCGCCGGCGGCCAGCGCCTTGCGGTAGAAGGCGTTGGACTCCTCGGCCGTGGAAAAGCCCGCGTACTGGCGAATGGTCCAGGGCCGGCCCGCGTACATGGTGGCCTGCGGGCCGCGGATGTAGGGCTCGAAGCCTGGCAGGCTATCCGTATGGGGCAGGTTGGCCGTGTCTGCCGCCGTGTACAGCGGCTTGACGTCGATACCGTCGGGCGTGGTCCAGTGCAGTGCCTGGATGTCGCCCCCGGGAGCGGCCTTGGCGGCCGCCTGGGCCCATTTCTGCAGGTCGGCAGTTGCGAATTCCTGGCCGTTCTGCGCTGTCGGATGGTCTTGTCTCATGTTCTCAGGCTCGTGAATGACAGGTGCCCTTGAGGGCATGCCCCAGAGCTGCCGCAGTTTACATCATTCATAATTATTCATTCAAAATATCTTTGCCGATACAATCCGGGCCACATGTCGACAAACACCCTCACTCCCCGCGCTCTCTACGAACAGGTTGCAGAGAAGCTGCGCCTGCGCATCTTCGAGCACGAGCTGGCGCCCGGTGACTGGATCGACGAACTGAAGATTGCCGAGGAATACGGCATCAGCCGCACCCCGCTGCGCGAGGCCCTGAAGGTGCTGGCCGCCGAGGGCCTGGTCACCATGAAGGTGCGCCGTGGCGCCTATGTGACCGAGGTGTCGTCCAAGGACATTGCCGATGTCTATCACCTGCTGAGCCTGCTGGAATCCGATGCCGTTCAGGTGGTGGCCGAATCGGGCAGCGACGAAGAGCTTGCCGCCCTGCAGCAGACCCACGAGGAACTCAAGGCGCAGACGCGCGATGCAGACCGCTTCTTCGAACTCAACGAAAGCTTTCACATGCAGCTGCTGCAGATTGCCGACAACCGCTGGCGCAACCAGCTGGTTGCCGATCTGCGCAAGGTGATGAAGCTCAACCGCCACAAGTCGCTGTTCAAGCAGGGCCGCATCGAGGATTCGCTGGCCGAGCACGAGACCGTCATGCAGGCCCTGCTGCGCCGCGATGGCGCTGCAGCGGCCCAGGCCATGCGTCAGCATTTCCAGAACGGCCTGGCTGCGGCGTCCTGAAGCCTGCCGTTCGGCGCTCTTGCACAGCCGGCACCATCTGGCGCGGCCATGACGCGCAGGCGGCCGCTCCGTCTGGAATCGGGCCCGATGTGCAACGGTGGCGACGTAGGCAGACATGCGGCTCCTGGTTGGTTTCAGAGTGGACACACGAAAACGCTGCAGTGCAGCATAAACGCGTGCGCCGCACCCTCTCATGTCCGATGCTGACGCCAGGGCCTGCGGAAAGCCCCGGCTATCATCAGCGGCTACATACACTTCGGCCTGCACCCTCCTCGCATGAGCATCCAAGACCCAGCCCGCGCCCCTTCCCTGGCCATGAGCCTGCCAGCCGATGCCAGCATGGCCACGGCCTCCACCCTGGTGGAAATGCTGGCCCTGCGCGTGCGGCAAACGCCCGCAGGCGAGGCCTACCGGGCCTATGACGAGGATGCGCGCAGCTGGAAGACGCTGAACTGGGCACAGGCCGGCGAGCGCGTGGCCCTCTGGGCGCAGGCGCTGGCCGCGCAGGAGTTGCCGGCAGGATCGCGCATCGCCATCCTGCTGCCCAACGGTCTGGACGCCATGTCCATCGACCTGGCCAGCCTGCGCTGCGGCCATGTGCCCGTGCCGCTGCACGCCATAGACAACGCGGGCAGCATTGCCTACATCCTGGCCAACGCCCAGGTGTCCATGCTGTTCGTGGCACAGCAATCCACCTGGGACAAGATCTGCGCCACGGGCCAGGCCCTGCCTGCGCTGCGCAAGGTGGTCGTGGCATCGGCCAAGCCGGCTTCCCGGGCCGCAGAGCCTGAAACCGAAGGCGATGCCGCCGCACTGGAGGCCCTGCGCCAGATCCCCGTGCAGCCGCTGGCCCAATGGCTCGCTGAAGGCGGCGCAGTCCCCCTGCCCCCGCCTCCCTCTGCCGAGGACCTGGCCGCCGTGGTCTACACCTCGGGCACCACGGGCAAGCCCAAGGGCGTGATGCTCACGCACCGCAACGTGGTCTCCAACGTGCAGGCGGTGATGCAGCGGCTGCAGCCGCGCAGCGATGATGTTTTCCTCTCCTTCCTGCCGCTGTCGCACACCTTCGAGCGCACGGCTGGCTACTACCTGGCGCTGGCCGTGGGCGCCTGCGTGGCCTATGCGCGTTCTGTGGCCCAGCTGGCCGAGGATCTCAAGACCCAGCGCCCCACGGTGCTGGTGTCCGTGCCACGCATTTACGAGCGCGTGCACGCCAAGGTCATGGAGACGCTGGCCCGTGCACCGCTCAAGGCCCAGCTGTTCGAGCTGGCCCAGGCCAGGGGCTGGCAGCGCTTTTGTGAAACACAAGGCATTGCCGATGCGCAAGCGCCCCAGCCCGAAGTGCCGGTCTGGATGCAATGGCTGCCCTGGCCGGTGCTCAACCACCTGGTGGCCAAGCCGCTGCTGGCCCAGTTCGGTGGCCGCGTGCGCGTGGCCGTCAGTGGCGGCGCGCCGCTGTCGCCGACGATTGCGCGCTGTTTTCTCGGCCTGGGCCTGCCGCTGATCCAGGGCTACGGAATGACCGAGACCTCGCCCGTGGTCTGTGCCAACACGCTGGAGGACAACCACCCCGCCACCGTGGGCCACGCCTTGCCCGGCGTGGAGGTGCGGATTGGCGAGAACCGGGAGCTGCAGGTGCGTGGCCCCTGCGTGATGCGCGGCTATTGGGAGCGCCCCGAAGACACCGCCAAGACCTTCACCGACGACGGCTGGCTGCGCACGGGCGACCAGGCGGTGATCGAGGACGGGCGCGTGCGCATACAGGGACGCATCAAGGAAATCATCGTAACCTCCACCGGCGAAAAGATTCCGCCGGCTGACCTGGAGCTGGCCATTACCGGCGACCCGTTCTTCACCCAGGTCTTTGTCGTGGGCGAAGACCGCCCTTTCATCGCCGCCGTGGCCGTGATCGAACGCGGCGAATGGCAGGCCATGGCCCAGCGCCTGGGCCTGGATCCCGAAGACCCCAAGAGCCTGAATCACTCCGCCGCCGAACGCGAGGCACTGGCACGCATCGAAAAGCAGGTGGCCAGCTTTGCCCGCTATGCCGTGCCACGCGCCGTGCATCTGGAGCTGGAGCCCTGGACCATAGAAAACGGGCTGATGACGCCTACTCTCAAGCTCAAGCGCAACAACCTCATGACGCGGTTCGAGTCGCAGATCGCCGCCATGTACAGCAAGCCTGCCGAGCGCTGGCAAGGCCGCAACAGCGCGGGTTGACCCCCTGTTCCTGATAAGCAGCCGCCGCTCAAAACGGCGGCTTTTTTTATTCTTGATATGGATTCAATTCATGTAAGTTACATTGAATTGATCAAAAGAAAGGAAGAGCGCACTGCGCACGCTCTTCCTGGGTCTGCGTCAAGCAGCTGCCAGTGTCAGGCCAGGGCTCGCCATGCCGATCTCCTTCACCGAGCTGATCTGGAACGTGGCCACCGCCTGTGCCAGCACCCGCGCCTGCCGTTCCAGGCTGGCTGCAGCGGCTGCCGACTCTTCCACCAAGGCGGCATTCTGTTGCGTGACCTGGTCCATCTGGGAGACGGCCTGGGTGATCTGCCCCAGGCCACCGCTCTGCTCCACGCTGGAGGCGGAGATGGCCTCGATCAGCGACGCCACCTCGCTCACCTGGGCTTCAATGGCATCCATGGCCTTGCCTGCTTCCCGGACCTGGTTTCCGCCTGTTCGCACCTTGTCGGTGGATGCCGTGATCAGTGCCTTGATCTCCCGCGCCGCTGCGGCGCTGCGCTGGGCCAGGGAGCGCACTTCCCCGGCCACCACGGCAAAGCCCCTGCCCTGCTCGCCAGCCCGCGCGGCCTCCACCGCTGCATTGAGCGCCAGGATATTGGTCTGGAAGGCAATGGAGTCGATCACGCCCGTGATCTCGGCAATCTTTCCACTGCTGGCCGAGATTTCGTCCATGGTGCCGATGACCCTGGCGACCGCGCCGCCGCCCACGCCGGCCACCTCCTTGGCACGCACGGCCAGGGCGCTGGCCTGCCGCGCGTTCTCGGAACTCTGGCCCACGTTGCCGGCCAGCTGCTCCATGGACGCCGCCGTTTCCTGCAGGCTGGAGGCCTGGTGCTCGGTGCGGCTGCTCAAATCCTGGTTGCCGGCAGCGATCTGGCTGGAGGCCGTGGTCACCGACTCCACGCCGCGCCGCACATCGCCCACGATGTTTGCCAGCGACTCGCGCATGGCGCTCATGGAGCGCAGCAGGTCGCCGACCTCGTCACGCCCAGTGGCCTGGATTTCCGAAGCCAGGTCGCCCTGCTCGATGTGCCGGGCCACTTCCACGGCCGACTTCAACGGCACCGTGATGGAGCGCGTGACCATGTAGCCCAGGGCCACGGCCAGGATGACGGCCGCCGCCACAAAACCGTAGATCAGCATCTGCGACCGTGCAAAAACCTCCCTGGAGTCCCCATAGACATCCTCCGACGTCTTGAGCTGCAGCTCAACCAGCTCGCCGATCTTGGCGCTGATGGGGTCGATGCTGGCATACAGCGCGCCGTCGAACTCATCCAGGCTGCCGGCTTTCTTGCCGTCCAGCTGCTTGAGGCGCTGCAGCAGTTTGTCGATGCTCTGGTTGGCCGGCGCGAACAGTGCCTGGGCCTGCTTGGCCAGCACGGCCTCCTGCGCTGTGAGCTGGGTGGACGAGTAGCTGCGCCAGGCGGCCTCGATCGCGGGCAGCGTGCCCGAGATGCTGGCCGATGCCTCCTGCGCCGTGATCAGGCCCGCATTGGCTTTATTGACCGTGTCTATGACGTTGACGGCATAGGCATCCGCAATCTGCTTGAGCTGCTTGAGTGGAACCACACGGTCCTGGTACAGGGTCTCCGTGCCCGAAAACACATGGCCCAGCGCCCTTGCGCCGACGCCCCCTACGGCCATCAGGCAGACCAGCAGGACAAGAAAGACGGCTGTAAGCCGGGTACCGATACGCACATCGCTGAGTTTTTTCATCGCAGAACCTCTGGCCCAGTGCTGCCGTCGGTATAGGCCATCGCTATCGCATCCAGGCAGTCACATTAGCTGCCTTATCGGTAGCGCTGGCCGATTTCTTGAGAGACAAAACTCAATAAGTTCCGCGAGATGTGTAAAGACGCCCGCCACAGTGAGGATGCCCAGCCCCTGCCCTCAACCCCGTTGCCAGGCCAACCCATCCAAGGCACGGCCAATCCATTCATGTAAGTTACATTAATATCATCAAAAAATGGCCCGTGAAAGCACGAGCCATTTCCACTCAGACGTAGACGTCGACCACGCCACCCAGTCCGGGCGCCTTGTTGCTCTTCGGCTGGGACGGCGACTTGGCTTCGGCCGCCTGCTGCTGCTCGCGCTGCTTGTCGATCTGGGCCTGCTGCCTGGCGCGCATGAGCGCCTCGATCTGGCTTTGCACCATCATGATCTGCGACTGCAGCAGCTTGGCCTTCGTCTGCTTGGCCTTGGCGTCGATGTTCTCGGAAGACACTTCCTTGAGCGCCTGCTGCAGCTCCTTGAGCTTGCGCTGCAACGCAACGATGTCATTGCCGCCGGAGGATGAAGCGGCTCCCGAGGCGGAAGCCGATGTGGAGGATGAGACTTGCATGCCCCGTACATCGACCACCGGCGCACGAACTGAAGGCCAAAAACACCGCTGACCCGCCCGCAATCACCCCAGCACATGCCGCAGCGCTGCCGCCGATGCAATGCCGATCAGCACCGTCGGCAGAATGGGCAGCCGGCTCGCCGCCACCATCGTCACCACCAGGGCCAGCAGATCGGCCGGCCGCTCGGACACAAACGCCGGGGCGATCACCGAGATCAGCACGCAGCCCGGCAGGCTTTCCATCACGTACTGCATGCGCGGGCTCAGCGTGCGCCCGCGCAGCAGCAGGTAGCCGATCACCCGCGTGAAATACGTGCTGCAGGCCATGAGCACCAGCGTCAGCAAGGTTGTGGCTTCCATCGCTCAGCTCCTGGGCGCCAGCAAGGCCGCGCAGACCAGGCCAGAGACGGCGCCGGCCGCCACATACCAGGCGCCAGGCACCAGCTTGTAGACCAGGGCCGCCGTCAGCAGGCTCACCAGCCAGGGCCGGCAAGGCCTGACGCCCTTCCACATGCCGCGCAGCAGCACCAGAAACACGGCGGTGAACGCCATGTCGAAGCCGTACTGCTCCAGGTCGCCAATGCGCGGCCCCAGAAAGGCACCGGCCGCCGTGCACGACACCCAGGCCATGTACAGGCCCGCCGACACGCCCATGTAGTAAGGCAGGCTCACGCGCCGGGCGGCACTGCGCTGCGCGTCTGCGAGGGCCAGCGCCCAGCTTTCGTCACACATGAAGAACAGGGCCGGCAGCGCCCGGCGCCTGGGCAGATGGCGCAGATAGGGCGCCAGCGCCGCACCCATCAGGATGTGCCGGCAATTGACCAGGAAGGACATGGCGACGATCAGCAGCACATGCGGCGGCGAGGTCCACAGCCGTATGGCCGTGAACTCCGAGCCGCCGCCGAAGTTCATCCCGGTCATGAGAGGAACTTCCAGCGGTGCAAGCCCCTTTTGCACGGCCTGCGCGCCCAGCACCAGGGCAAAGGGCACGAAGCCCAGCATCACGGGAATCGCATCCCTGAAGCCGCGAAAGGCCTCGGAACTGCAGGAGACGGAATCTGCCGAAACGGCAGCGGGGGAAAGTGGAATGGATGAAGACATGGAGAGCGGCGATTGTCGGCCTGCGGCGCTGGAATTTGCTGCCGATTCATGCTTCCATCAGCCATTTCACGGACGTTTATGCCGATTTATTCGAGCAACTGGAAATAATCTGCCGCACAAGCGCTGCACAAGCGCCGCTCAACCCATTTCCATGGCTGGCGGCGCTCCTCGGATGGCCGCGCCTGCCCTCCTGACATTTCACGAAACCCAACAGCCATTGGCTCCCGCCATGCTGCAGTGCGTCGCAAACGGCTGTGCCGGCCAGGGCGGCGGCGGGACCATGAAGCCCTCATCACTTCGCTTCACCTGAAAGGTTCCCCATGCGCACTTCCCACTTCACCCGCTTCATCACCCTGACCGCCCTCAGCCTGGGCCTGGCCGGCACGGCACTCGCCCAGGACGCCACGCCCTCCTCCACTGCTGCCCCCACCGACCTCAGCCGCGCCCAGGTGCTGGCCGACCTGGAAATGTGGCACCGCGCCGGACTCACCTATGTCTCGGACCGCGAGATCGATGTCCGCTCCACCGAATACCAGCGCGGCCTGGAGCGTTACCAGCAACTGCGCGCCAGCCCCGCCTACCGCGAGGCCGTGGCAAGGCTGGAGAAGGGACATGCGGTGGCCCAGGACAAGTGAGCTTGAAGGCGGCCGGTGGCGGATCTGAGGAGCTGAAAGCCACCGGCGGGTCTGGATAACCCTGATCCCGTCCCCGGCACCCTCGCGTCACACGGTCAACAGGTGTTTCTGCAATAATTGCCGCAACAATCATTGCGCAGTCAATTATTTCACCCGCAGACACCATGACCCAGCCTCCCCTGCCCAACGGCCTGCAGCCCTCGGACTTCTACAGCCCAGGCAGCTACACGCCCTTCGAGAGCGTGGGGTTCCTCATGCGCAAGGTGCTCAGCTCCATCCTCCAGCAGGCCGATGCGCAGTTGGCCGAGCATGAGCTGACCTATGTGCAGTGGCTGCCGCTGTACAAGCTGCTGCTGTGCAGCGACGCCACGAATGCCGGCATGGCGCGTGACCTGGGGCTGGATCCGGCCTCCATCACGCGGGCGCTGGACCGGCTCGAATCCAAGGGCATGCTGCGGCGCGAGCGCTCCACGGTGGACCGCCGCGTGGTCAAGCTGGTGCTGACCGATGAAGGCCGTGCCATGGCGGCCAAGGTGCCGCAGGTGCTGTCCAGCGTCATGAATGCCCATATGGCCGGCTTCAGCCATGACGAGTCGCGCCAGTTGCTGGACATGCTGCGCCGCCTGCTGGCCAACGGCGATGCGATGCGCGCGCCGGAGGCTGCGCCGCCGGCCCCTGCGCCTGCCACGCCCGCGGCCTGACAGCGCCAGCCCCCTTTTCCGCCCCGGTTTCCGATTTCCTGATTCTTGACCCCCAACAGGCAGACCACCATGCCCAAATCCTTTGTTTCCGTGTCCGCCGCGCCCCGCCGCGTGGCCGCCGCAGCGGCCACCCTGTGCGCCGCGCTGGCCCTGGCCGGTTGTGCTTCCCAGGGCCCGGCCCATGAGCCGCTGGCCCGGCTGGGCGCCGCCGAACTGGGTCTGACGGCCCAGTCCGAGACAGCCGCCAATACCAGCCTGCCCGCCGCCGATTGGTGGAAGTCCCTGGGCGATGCCCAGCTGGATGCGCTGATCGCCCAGGCGCTGCAGGGCAGCCCCAGCCTGGCCATGAGCCGCGCCCGCTTCGACAAGGCGGCCGCCCTGGCCACGGCCACCAGCACGGCCACCGATGTGCGCGGCACGCTCGGCGTCGACGCCACGCGCCAGCACTACAGCGCCAACGGCCTGGTGCCCGCACCCATTGCCGGCCATACCTACAACACCGGCAACCTGCAGGCCGGCCTGAGCTGGACGCCGGATTTCTTTGGCCGCCATGCCGCCGACCTGCAGGCCGCCCTGGGCCAGGCCCGTGCCGCCCAGGCCGACAGCGCCGCCGCCGCCAACCAGCTCGCCGCCCAGGTGGCGCGCAGCTATGTGGCGCTGGCTCGCCTGATTGCCCAAAAGGATGTGGCTGGCCGTACGCTGACCCAGCGCCAGTCGCTGCTGGACCTGAGTCAGCAGCGCACGCGCGCCGGGCTGGACAGCCAGGTGGAGCTGACCCAGGCCCAGGCCGGCCTGCCCGATGCCGGCACCCAGATCGAGATGCTGGACGAGCAGATCACGCTGGCGCGCCGCACCATCGCCGTGCTCTGCGGCCAGGCGCCCGAGGCGCAGCTGCAGCTGGCGCCCCGTCTGGCCGCGCTGCAGATCCAGGCCATGCCCGGCCAGTTGGGCGCAGACCTGCTGGGCCGCCGCCCCGATGTGGTGGCCGCGCGCTGGCGCGTGGAGTCCGCAACGCAGGGCATAGAGAGCGCGCGGGCGGATTTCTACCCCGATATCAATCTCACGGCCTTCATCGGCCTCAATGCCGTCGGGCTGGACAACCTGTTCAAGGGCAGCTCGCGCCAGATGGGCGTGACGCCCGCGCTGCGCCTGCCCTTGTTCGACGGCAAGCGCCTGCGCGCCCAGTTGCGCGGCACGCAGGCCGATCTGGATACCGCCATTGCCCAGTACAACGGCGTGGTGCTCGATGCGGTCAAGGAAGCGGGCGACGCCATCACTTCCGTGCAATCGCTGGTGCGCCAACAGCAGCTGCAGGCCGAGTCGCTGGAGAAGGCCGAACGCGCCTACGACTTTGCCGTGCAGCGCTACAAGGCCGGCCTGGCCAGCCAGGTGACGGTGCTGAACACCGAAACCCAGGTGATCACCCAGCGCCGCCTGGACGTGGACCTGCGCGCCCGCGCGCTGGACACGCGCGTGTCGCTGATGAAAGCGCTGGGCGGCGGCTGGACCGATGGCACGGCTGCCGTGCAGGTCAGCCAGCACTGAGATCGCAACCCGCACAGGAATCCACCGCACTCTTGACCCTCCACCGGGCAGACCGCCAGCCAGCGTGACAGACCGCCAGCTCCCTGCCCCGGCCGCAAAACCACATTCACAGATAACAAAGCGCCGTACACCATGACTGACACCAACAAGCAAGCATCCAGCCCTGCCGCCGCACCGGCCGCAGCCTCGCCCGTGGCCAATCCGCAGGGCCGCCGCAAGGGCCTGACCCTCATCGCCGCCGCCGTTGCGGTGGCCGCCGTCGCCTGGGGCGGCTGGCACTGGATGGTGGCCCGCAACTACCAGACCACGGACAACGCCTATGTGGCGGGCAACGTGGTGCAGATCACGCCGCAGATCGGCGGCACGGTGATCAGCATCGGCGCCGACGACACCGACTACGTCAAGCCCGGCCAGCTGCTGGTGCAGCTGGACTCGGCCGATGCCCTGGTCGCCCTGTCCCAGGCCGAGTCCCAACTGGCCCAGACCGTGCGCCAGGTGCGCACGCTGTACGCCAACAATGCCCCCCTGGTCGCCCAGGTGGCCCAGCGCGAGGCCGATCTGGCCCGGCTGCAGGCCGACGCTGCCCGCGCCCGCGAGGACGTGGACCGCCGCCGCCCGTTGCTGGCCACGGGCGCCGTGGGCAAGGAAGAGTTCGACCACGCCCAGTCCCTGGCCCGCACGGCAGGCAATGCCGCCTCTGCAGCAGAAGCCGCCGTGCGCGCCGCCAAGGCGCAGCTGACCGCTGCCGAAGCCCAGACCAAGGGCAGCAGTGCCGAAGAGCACCCCAGCGTGATCGCCGCTTCCGCCAAGGTGCGCGAGGCCTATCTGGCGCTGCAGCGCACGCGCCTGGTCTCTCCCGTGGAAGGCTATGTGGCCAAGCGCGGCGTGCAACTGGGCCAGCGCGTGGCCTCGGGCGCGCCGCTGATGACGGTGGTGGGCCTGCACAACCTCTGGGTGGATGCCAACTTCAAGGAAAGCCAACTGGCCCAGCTGCGCATAGGCCAGAAGACCGAGCTGACGGCCGATGTGTACGGCGACAAGATCAGCTACCACGGCACCGTGGTGGGCATGGGCGCAGGAACCGGCGCGGCCTTCTCGCTGCTGCCCGCGCAAAACGCCACCGGCAACTGGATCAAGGTGGTGCAGCGCGTGCCCGTGCGCATTGCCCTGTCGCCGGAAGACCTGGCCCAGCACCCGCTGCGCGTGGGCCTGTCGATGGAGGCCAAGGTGGACGTGCGCGACCAGCAGGGCGAAGTACTGGCAACCGCCACGCGCAATGCCCCCGTGGCCCAGACCTCCATCTACGACATGGCATTGCCCCAGGCGGAGGAACGCATTGCCCACATCGTGGCAGGCCAGAACGTGGCGCCGCTCAAGCAGTTGCCCGAGCTGCCGCCCGTCGCCATGGCCGATGCGCAAGACAGGTCACAGGGCAAGGCGCCAGCCGCAGTGGCCTCCGCGCCGGTTGACGCGCAGGCCACGCAGTCCAAGTAAGCAGGCATTGCTTCCCCGCCTTCCCAGAACCTACGCGGACTGCCTATGACTTCCTCTACCACCGCCGTGCCGGAGCCGGCGCAGCCGGGTGGGCCGACCGTGCCGCCTGCCGCGCCACCCTCGGCACCGCCTGCCATGCCCGCACGGCCCGCACCGCTCAAGGGCGCCCAGCTGGCCCTGGGCACGCTGGCCCTGTCGCTGGCCACCTTCATGAACGTGCTGGACTCGTCCATTGCCAACGTCGCCATTCCGGCGATCTCGGGCGACGTGGGCGTCAGCCCCAGCCAGGGCACATGGGTGATCACCAGCTTTGGCGTGGCCAATGCCATCTCGGTGCCGCTCACGGGCTGGCTCACGCAGCGCTTCGGCGCCGTGCGCCTGTTCACCATGAGCGTGCTGCTGTTCGTGCTGACCTCCTGGCTGTGCGGCTTTGCCTCGTCGCTGGAGATGCTGGTGCTGTTCCGCGTGCTCCAGGGGCTGGTCGCCGGGCCCATGATCCCGCTGTCGCAGACACTGCTGCTGTCCAGCTACCCGCCGGCCAAGGCCGGTGTGGCGCTGGCGCTTTGGGGGATGACCACCCTGGTGGCGCCCGTGGTCGGCCCGCTGCTGGGGGGCTGGATCACGGACAACATCTCCTGGCCCTGGATCTTCTACATCAACGTGCCCGTGGGCCTGCTGTCGGCCCTGATGACCTGGAGCATCTACCGCAGCCGCGAGACCCCCACGCGCAAGCTGCCCATCGACTCCGTGGGCCTGGCCCTGCTGGTGCTGTGGGTGGGCGCGCTGCAGCTGATGCTGGACAAGGGCAAGGAGCTGGACTGGTTCGCCTCGGGCGAGATCGTCACGCTGTGCGTGCTGGCCATCGTGAGCTTCGTGGTCTTCCTGGTCTGGGAGCTGACGGATGCGCACCCGGTGGTGGACCTGCGCCTGTTCATGCGCCGCAATTTCGCGGCGGGCTCGGTGGCGCTGTCGATTGCCTACGGCCTGTTCTTCGGCAACGTGGTGCTGCTGCCGCTGTGGCTGCAGCAGTGGATGGGCTATACCTCCACCACGGCCGGCATGGCGCTGGCGCCGGTGGGCATCTTCGCCATCATCCTGACGCCGCTGGTGGGCCGCAAGGTCACGCAGTGGGACCCGCGCAAGATGGCCACGGGCGCCTTCGTCGTGTTCGCCCTGGTGCTGTGGATGCGCTCGCGCTTCACGGTGGAGACGGACTTCATGCACATCCTGGTGCCCACGCTGGTCCAGGGCGGGGCCATGGCGTTCTTCTTCATCCCGCTGACGACGATCACGCTGTCGGGCATCTCGCCGGACCGTATCCCGGCCGCCGCCGGCCTGAGCAACTTCGTGCGCATCACGGCGGGTGCCATGGGCACCTCCATCGCCACCACGCTCTGGGAAAACCGCGCCGCGCTGCACCACGCCCATCTGACCGAAGGGCTGATCCAGGGCCAGGGCGTGTTCGGCGTCACCCTGCAGGGGCTGCAGGCCGCAGGTCTGAGCCAGGCGCAGGCGCTGGCCCAGATCAACCGGCTCATCGACCAGCAGGCCTATACGCTGGCGGCGGACGACATCTTCCTGGCGTCGTCCGTGCTGTTCCTGGTGCTGATCGTGCTGATCTGGATGACGCGGCGGCCCGCAGGCCATGCCGGCGGTGCCGAGGCGGCCGGCGCCCATTGAGGCCCAGCTTGCGGCCATCACGACAAGGAGCTGCCTGCAGGGGCAGCTCCTTTTTTGTTTACATGACGACACGCAAGGCGCCTTGAATCGGGCCGCCAAGACCACCATCTCGACAGGGCTGCGCCACCGGTTCCATGATGGCGGCGGCCTGAACACCGACGGAGCACCGTGAAAACACCCCGCATCTTCCGCGCCCCGATTGCCGACTACGCCCAATCACCCCAGTCGGTGGGCGGGCGCTTTCGCAACGTCCATCCCCGCCCCGCCAACGCGCCCCAGCCCGACGCCAAGGTGATGTGGGACTTCTTCTTCAACAAGCCCAAGGACACCGAGCCTGCCGCGCCCCTGCCCGTGCAGCGGCTCACCCCGGCCGACCTGGCCGCCGCGCCCGAGCGCAGCCTGTACCGCCTGGGCCACTCCACGCTGCTGATGAAACTGCGCGGCGGCTGGTGGATCACCGACCCGGTGTTTGCCGAGCGCGCCTCGCCCTTCTCCTTCATCGGCCCCAAGCGCTTTCATGCGCCGCCCATCGCCCTGCATGAACTGCCTGCGCTGCGCGGCGTGGTGCTCTCGCACGACCACTACGACCATCTGGACCGTGCCACCATCCGCGCCCTGGCGCCCCGGGTCGACTTCTTCCTGTGCACGCTGGGCGTGGGCGACCGGCTCATGGACTGGGGCGTGGCCCCCGAGAAGGTGCGCCAGTTCGACTGGTGGCAGGACGTGCAGGTGGACGGCCTGCGCTTCACGGCCACGCCGGCCCAGCATTTCTCGGGCCGGGGCCTGCGCGACGGCAACCGCACGCTGTGGGCGTCCTGGGTCATCGAGGACCTGGAAAGCGCCGACACGCTGCGCGTCTTCTTCAGCGGCGACGGCGGCTATTTCGACGGCTTTGCGGAAATCGGCCGGCGCTTCGGTCCCTTCGACCTCACGCTGATGGAAACCGGCGCCTACGACCCGCACTGGCCCTATGTGCACATGCACCCAGCCCAGACCGTGCAGGCCCATCGCGACCTGGGCGGACGCTGGCTGCTGCCCATTCACAACGGCACCTTCAGCCTGGCCATGCATGCCTGGTGGGACCCCTTCGAGCGCGTGCTGGCCCTGGGTGCCGAGCACGGCATTGCCGTGGCCACCCCCATGATGGGCGAGCGCGTGGACCTGGATGCCCCCCATGCAGGCGAGCGCTGGTGGCGTGCCCTGGTATCCCCTGCCGTGCAGGACGCAGCCGCGTCAGCGCCACAGGCCCAGCCGCGATAAATCCGTTTTTGCTGCATTGCGTCATCGGCCTACGCGGGCGGGCATCCATCTGGATAAAGTGAACCCAGCTTCAGGAGTGCACATGGCAAATCGCAAAAATCCCCGGGCCGCCCTGGTCGCCCGCCAGGCCACCGACCTGGCCGTCGCAGCGCCCCAGGTCGTGGCCCATCGCCTCACCCGCATGGCCATGGCAGGCGCCAATCCCTCCGCGCGGGACCGGCGTGAATTCACACGCATGGTGTCCGAGAAACAGACAGCCTTCCAGCAATCCTGGACGGCGATGGGCATGCAGTCCATGGTTGCCAGCCAGGCCTTGATGCAGGCCTGGATGCGCATGTGCTGGACCCCCTGGAGCACCTCCACCTGGAACGGCGGAGCCCTGGCATCGCAGGCCTCGCAATGGCAAAACGCCATGTGGGGCGTGGTGGGCAAGGGCCTGGCCCCCGTGCACCGCACGGCGGTGGCCAATGCCAAGCGCCTGGCGCGCGGCTGAGCGCGGCCAAGCACGGTTAAGTGCGACTGATCGCTGCTCAACGCGGCTGATCCACCCATATCAAGCCCGCTCCATTCACCGGAGCGCGGCCGCGCGGCAGGGCCGATGCGAGGGCGAGGTTCGGGTATCCTCGCGGCCTTCGTTCCGTTTTGCTGCGCTGCCGCATTTCCAGGCATGGACTCCATGCAGAGACTGAAAACACGGCCGCGGCAGGCGGATTTCCCCCTTTCTGCCATCGCTTTGCCAGTCTTCCCCGGAGTTCTCTGATGACACACAAGGCCCCGCCAACCGGCCAGGGCCTGCACGGTCAAGACGACCTGCAGCGCAATCTCACCAACCGCCATATCCAGCTCATCGCCATCGGCGGGGCCATCGGCACGGGCCTGTTCATGGGCTCGGGCAAGACCATCAGCCTGGCCGGCCCGTCCATCATCTTTGTCTACACCATCATCGGCGTGATGCTGTTCTTCGTGATGCGGGCCATGGGCGAGCTGCTGCTGTCCAACCTGCAGTACCGCTCCTTCATCGACTTCTCGTCCGACCTGCTCGGCCCCTGGGCCGGCTTCTTCACGGGCTGGACGTACTGGTTCTGCTGGATCGTCACGGGCATTGCCGATGTGATTGCCATATCGGCCTACTCGCAGTTCTGGTTCCCCGACCTGCCGCAGTGGGCACCGGCCATCGCCTGCGTGGGCCTGCTGCTGGGCCTGAACCTGCTGACGGTGAAGCTGTTCGGCGAGATCGAGTTCTGGTTCGCCATGATCAAGATCGTGGCCATCGTGGCCCTGGTGGGCACGGGGCTGTACATGGTGGGTGCCGCCTTCGTCTCGCCTGCGGGCCGCACGGCCAGCCTGTCCAACCTCTGGAATGACGGCGGCATGTTCCCCAACGGGATGATGGGCTTCTTCGCGGGCTTCCAGATCGCGGTGTTCGCCTTCGTGGGCATCGAGCTGGTGGGCACCACGGCGGCCGAGGCCAAGGACCCCGAGCGCACGCTGCCGCGCGCCATCAATTCGATTCCCGTGCGCATCATCGTGTTCTACGTGCTGGCCCTGATCGCCATCATGGCCGTCACCCCCTGGCGCGACGTGGTGCCCGGCAAGAGCCCGTTCGTGGAGCTGTTCGTGCTGGCGGGCCTGCCGGCCGCCGCAGGCGTGATCAATTTCGTGGTGCTGACCTCGGCCGCCTCGTCGGCCAACAGCGGCGTGTTCTCCACCAGCCGCATGCTCTACGGCCTGGCGCTCAAGGGCGATGCGCCCCGGGCCTTCCACCGGCTGTCGCGCAGCAGCGTGCCCTCGCGCGGGCTGCTGTTTTCCTGCACCTGCCTGCTGGCCGGCGCGTTTCTGATGTGGGTGGTGCCCGATCTGGTGGAAGCCTTCACGTTGGTGACCACGGTATCGGCCATTCTGTTCATGTTCGTGTGGTCGCTGATCCTGCTGTCGTACATGGCCTACCGGCGCCAGCGCGCGGCTCTGCATGAGGCTTCGCGCTACAAGATGCCCGGCGGCGTGGCCATGTGCTGGGCCTGCCTGGTGTTCTTTGCCGCCATCCTGGGCCTGCTCACCCTGCAGGCCGACACGCGCCAGGCGCTGGTGGTGACGCCGGCCTGGTTTGCCCTGCTGGCCATCGCCTACCAGTTCGTGCGCCGCCAGGCATCGCGCCAGTCGGCGGAGCGTTCCACCGCCCTTGCAGGCACGGCAGCCGAACCGCGCTGACCCTCTCCCGGCCGCCCCCCCTGCGCATGGGGGCGGCCATTGCAGGAGGCCTTTGGCGCCCGCGCTCCCTCTGCGCACCCCCTTCAGCGCCTCCCTCAGCGCCTCCGCTGCCCCTCTTGCTGCGCACCAAACTTGTGCACAGCATCTTTGGCCTGTCCAGCAGTTAGATAACGAGTGAACAAAAAAACAACTGTCTTTACGCCGACAAAAAGATGTGGATACAAATCGTTATCATTCGCACCTTGATTTTTAACCAAACCGGAACTTTACAAAGATGGTCAGAATCTCGGTGCTCCGCCCGCTTCCTCTTTGCGCCGCCCTGGCATGCACAGCCATGGCCCATGCCCAGTCAGCCGACAACAAGGCCGACACGTCCCTGTCCACCGTGGTGGTGACCGCCTCGGGCACGGCCGTGGACATCAAGGAAGCGCCGGCCAGCATCAGCGTGATCACCCGCGAGGACATCGAGCGCAAGCCCGTCACCAGCATCGGCGAGCTGCTGTCCACCATTCCCGGCGTGACCGGCGGCCTGTCCGGCACGGGCGCCCAGTCCAAGATCAAGCTGCGCGGCCTGCCCGAGAAGTACACGCTGATCCTGGTGGACGGCAAGCGCCAGGGCAACTCGGCCGGCATCAACTACCGCGACGACCTGGGCTCGCAGGATCTGGACTGGATCTCGCCCGAGATGATCGAGCGCATCGAGGTGGTGCGCGGCCCCATGTCCTCGCTGTACGGCTCCGACGCCATGGGCGGCGTGATCAACATCATCACGCGCAAGATCGGCAAGCGCTGGAGCGGCTCGACCACGCTGAACTACAGCAAGCCCTCCGACGGCGACCGCGGCGACACGCGCCAGCTGGGCTTCAACATCAGCGGCCCGCTGTCCGACAAGTTCGGCCTGCGCCTGGGCGGCAACTACACGGACCGCGCAGCCGACGAGAGCACGGGCGGCTTCCCGGGCACCTACCAGTCCACGGCCGGCTCGCGCAAGCAAAACCTCAACGCCCTGCTCAACTGGCAGCTCACGCCCGACCAGGTGATCGGCATCGAGGCCGCGCAAGGCATCCAGCGCGCCACGGGCTCCGACGCGCGCACGGCGTCGGGCGACCAGGTGGTCTATCCCTGGGGCCTGAGCAAGCTGGAGCAGACCAAGTTCGGCCTCAGCCATGACGGCCGCTGGGGCGACCTGACCTCCAAGCTCAACCTCGTGCACAACAAGTACGAGGACAAGGGCGACACCATCGGCAACAACTCCAAGGAAACCACGCTGGACGGCCGCATCGACAAGCCGTTGAAGCTGTGGGGCCTGGACCAGGCCATGACGCTGGGCATGCAGTGGCGCCGCGAGTCGCTGGACAACCGCGACACCATCGGCCTGGCTCCCATCGACTACGCGGGGCACCCGGTCTCGGGCTCGGGCCTGAGCGCCACCACCTGGGCGCTGTTCGGCGAGGACCAGATCTTCCTGCGCGAGAACCTGGCGCTGACGCTGGGCCTGCGCATGGACCACCACCAGAAATACGGCAACAACTGGAGCCCGCGCGCCTACCTGGTCTACCACCCGGCCTCGGAGTGGACGGTTCGCGGCGGCGTCTCGCGCGGCTTCCGTGCGCCCAACCTGAAGGAAAACTCGGCCAGCGCCGCCACGCAATCCGGGGGCAACGGCTGCCGCAGCCTGGCCGGCATGGGCTGGACCAACACCAGCGTGAATGCCGACGGCACGCGCGGCTGCTACATGGCCGGCAACCCCGACCTGCAGCCCGAGACCAGCACCAACTTCGAGCTGGGCACGAGCTGGGACCGCAATGGCTGGGCCCTGGGCGCCACCTACTTCCACACCAACTTCAAGAACAAGATCGACTACCAGCCGCTGGGTTTCTACAACGGCTTCTGGTGGACCCGCATGGCCAACGCCCAGCGTGCCCGCACGCGCGGCCTGGAAGGCTTCGTGAACGTTCCCCTGGCCAAGGGCCTGACCTGGAACACCAACATCACCAAGATGTTCGAGTCCAAGAACCTGAGCACGGGCGCCTCGCTGCTGGCCGTACCCGAGCTGTCCATCTACTCGTCGCTGCAGTGGCAGATCCGCCAGGGCTGGTCCGCCATGTTCAGCGCCCGCCACGTGGGCAAGGAAGTCGTGACCACGGGCACGGCCACCACCTTCGCCAAGGCCTATACGACCTTTGACGTGTCCATGAACTACAACGTGACCGACACCCTGACCCTGCGCGCCGGCATCATCAACCTGGCCGACAAGGAAACCCGCACCATCGGCGCCAACTATGACAACGGCGGCCGTACCTACTTCGTGGGGATGACGGCGCGGTTCTGATGGCCCGTTACCGGCCCTTGCGCTGACCCAGACAAAGCGCCCGTTGTGACGGGCGCTTTTTTCATGGCGAAGAGCAAAGCCTCACTCCCAGACACCGCCCTGCGCAGGGGGCTTGCGCGTCAGCAATTCCTCGTCTGTCAAGGGCCGGCCTGTCCAGACATTCACCTTCGAGGCGCCGGCCGCGTTGGCCAGCTCGCGCAAGGCCCTCAGTTCCACCTGGGTGAATCCGCCCTCGGGGTCGCCGAGCGGATGGATGACGATGTGCGGGGAGGCCGCCAGCCAGGCACGCCGATGCATGCGCCTGAGCTGGTACTTCAGAAGCTGCTCGGCCAGGATGAAGTCCGATATCAGCGAACGCGGGTGGGCGAAGGGATTGACGACTTCGGCAGGCTCCGATGCAGCCGCGAGCCTGGCCTGCGGGCCGGCCGCGAGAATCCGGCGCCGGGGCGGCGGACTCAGGGCCAGCTCGGGAACCTCCGACAAGGTCTGCCCGGTCTTCGGATCCTTCAGCGTCAGGCGCTCGGGAGAAATCTGTACGTAGATGAGTGATACGAAGGCAGAGAGCATGGACATCCATCAATCGATTTTCTGAACCACGGTCTGGCCCGGCAGCAAGGCCCGGCCATCACCACCGCGCGGCAGCATCGGCGCGACAGGCTGGCCGGTCTGGCGGTCCAGCAGCAGCGAATGCGCCTCGCCCGGCGCGAACAGATGGCCTTCGCCCCATTGCCGCAACGCCACGATCACCGGGAACAGCTCAAGGCCCTGGGCCGTGAGCACGTATTCCAGGTAGGCCGAGCCTTCTGCGGCCGGTCGGGTTTCGAGGATGCCGGCCTCCACCAGCCGCCGCAGCCGGTCGGCCAGGATATTGCGGGCCGCACCCAGGCTGCGCTGGAAATCGCCAAAACGGCTGATGCCGTCGAAGGCATCGCGCACGATGAGCAGCGACCAGCGGTCGCCGATCACATCCAGGGAGCGGGCCACCGGACAGGGCTGCGGTGCGTCAGGTCGGGGGTCTTCTTTCATGGCGCTATTTTGGTTGCATTTCAAAACTGGTTCAACTAGCATCCAACTAGTTTTGTTTTGCAACTGGATTCAACCAATGAACGCCTTCCCTGCCCCGGACACGGTCCGCATGCCGCGCAGCCTGGTGCTGTTGTTCGCCGCTGCCAGCGGCCTGAGCGTGGCGAATGTCTACTACGCCCAGCCGCTGCTGGAGGCGCTGGCGGCCGACTTCGGCATCAGCCATGCGGCCGTGGGCGGCGTGGTCACCGCCACGCAGGCCGGCTGCGCGCTGGCGCTGGTGCTGCTGGTGCCGCTGGGCGACCGGCTGGAGCGGCGGCGGCTCATGCTTTTGCAGTTGCTGGGCCTGGTGCTGGCCCTGGCGGCAGTCAGCACCGCGCGTTCGGCCGTTCTGCTGCTGGCGGGCATGCTGGCCGTGGGCCTGCTGGGCACGGCCATGACGCAGGGGCTGATCGCCTATGCGGCCAGCGCCAGCCAGGCGCATGAGCGCGGGCGCGTGGTGGGCGCAGCCCAGGGCGGTGTTTTCATCGGCCTGCTTTTGGCGCGCGTGTTTGCCGGCGCCGTGGGTGACCTGGCTGGCTGGCGTGGCGTCTATGCCTGCTCGGCCCTGTTGATGCTGGTCCTGGCTTGGCTCCTGTGGAGGCAACTGCCCCGGCTGGCGGTGCCCTTGCATGCACCCAGCTACACGCAGCTGCTCGCCTCCATGCTCCAGCTGCTGCGCCAGGACCGCATGCTGCGCACACGCGGCATGCTGGCCCTGCTGATGTTTGCCACCTTCAACATTTTCTGGAGCGCCCTGGTCCTGCCGCTGAGCGCACCGCCCTACAGCCTGTCGCTCACGGCCATCGGCGCCTTTGGCCTGGCCGGCGTGGTGGGCGCACTGGCAGCAGCCCGTGCCGGGCACTGGGCCGACCAGGGTTTCGCGCAGCGCACCAGCCTGGGCGCGCTGGCGATACTGCTGCTGGCCTGGGCGCCGATTGCGCTGCTGGAGCAATCGCTGTGGGCGCTGGTCGCCGGCATCGTGCTGCTGGACCTGGGCGGCCAGGCCCTGCATGTGACCAACCAGAGCCTTATCTTTCGCAGCAACCCGCAGGCGCACAGCCGGCTGGTGGGCCTGTACATGCTGTTCTATGCCGTGGGCAGCGGGCTGGGGGCGCTGATTGCCACCAACGCCTACGCGCGGTTTGGCTGGCACGGCGTCTGCGTTGCGGGGGCGGCGTTCAGCTTGGCGGCCCTGGTGTTCTGGGCCATGACGCGGGAGACGGCAGCCCAGGCCAGCGTTCCCCCCTAGACCCGGCTCACCAGCTCCGAAGGCACCCGGCCCAGCGCCTTGCGAAACATGGTGGAAAACGCGCTGGGGCTGTCATAGCCCAGGTCCAGCGCCACCTGCGTGACCGATGCGCCCGCAGACAGCCGGGACACCGCTGCCAGCAGGCAGGCCTGCTGGCGCCAGGCGCCAAAGGCCATGCCTGTGTGCTGCTGGAAAAACCGGCTGAAGGTGCGCAGGCTCTTGTTCAGCGCCTGTGCCCAGTCCTGAGGTGTGGCGCGGATGCTGGGTTGGGCCAGGAACTGCTTGCACAGGGCGGCCAGCTTTTCGTCGCGGGGAATGGGCGCGAACAGCGGCAGGCTGCGGGCCGAGGCCAGCTCGTGCAGCACCAGCGTGACCAGGGCGCCGTCGCGGCCCGCTTCGTCGTACAGCGCCGGCAGGTCGGCGCAGGACAGCAGCAGCTGGTGCAGCAGCGGGGTGACGACCAGGGCCTCGCAATGCACACCCGGGCGGGGCGCAGCAGCCGGTTCGATGTACAGGCTGCGCGTGCTCACGCCCTGCATGCGCACGCTGTGCGGCTTGCTGGCCGGAATCCACACGCCGCTGTAGGGCGGGATGGTCCAGGCCCCGTCGTCGGTTTCCACTTCCATCAGCCCGCTCATCCCGTAGAGAAACTGGGCACGCCGGTGGCTGTGCGTGGGCAGCAGCGTGCCAGGCGTGTAGTCGGTGCCGATGGCCAGCACATCGCGCGCCACGGCGTCCACGGAATGCAGTGGGATGTTGAGCATGGGAATGTCCGGAAAACAGCCAACAGGCTTTGGCAGGAATTCGAGGATTATTGACCTATCCGCGAAAGCAGGCCAAACCGCAGCATCCTAAGGTTCAGTCCTTGTTCGTTTTTTCCAAAGGACTGTCTGTGTTCCCTCTCCTGCTGCTGGCTTTCGGTGTGCTTGCCGGCGTGACCACCGTGCTCTTCGGCTTTGGCGGCGGCTTCGTGGCCGTTCCGCTGCTTTATGCGCTGCTGACCTCCATCCACGGTGCGGACTCCGCCGTGGGCCAGGCGGCCATGCACATTGCCGTGGCCACCTCCACCTGCGTGATGATTTTCGGCGCCTCCATGGCCACGCTGCGCCAGCACCGCGCGGGCGCCCTGCCCTGGGAGCAGGTGCGACCGCTGGCCGGCTTCATTGCGGCCGGCGCCGTGGCGGGCGCGGCGGCCGCCACCTGGATCAGCGGGGAATGGGTGCGCTGGGCCTTCATCGCCTACCTGGCCCTGACCATCGCCGACGCGCTGCTGCGCCCAGGCTTCGTGCACGGCACCGCCGTCGGCATGCAGCCCATGGGCCGGCGGGCGGCGGCCACGGCGGGCCTGGCCATTGGTGCGATCGCGGCCTTCCTGGGGGTGGGCGGCAGCGTGATGACCGTGCCGCTGATGCGCCGGCGCGGAGCCAGCATGGCGGCCGCCACGGCCATGGCCAGCCCGCTGTCCCTGCCCATGGCCGTGGCGGGCACCGCTGCCTACATGCTGGCATCGCAGGGCGCGGGGCTGGGCCCCTGGCATGTGGGCTATGTGGACCTGCAGGCCTTTGCCCTGCTGACGGTCGGATCGTGGACGGGCATCAGGCTGGCGGCACCGCTGATCGGCCGCATTCCCGATGCCCTGCATGCCAAGGCCTACCTGGCCCTGCTGGGCCTGGTGCTGCTGGTCATGATCGTGGCCTGAGCGCTGCGCTCAACCCTCCTGGAAGATCGCCTCGATCCGGGTCTCGAACACCCGGGCGATGGCAAAGGCCAGCGGCAGGCTGGGGTCGTAGCGGCCCGTCTCGATCGCGTTCACGGTCTGGCGCGACACGCCCAGCAGGTCCGCCAGCGCAGCTTGGCTCCAGCCGCGCTGGGCGCGCAGTTCGCGGATGGTGTTTTTCATCGCAGGGCCGCCCCAAGTTGAAAAGCAAGGGTAGCGTGGGGGGCATTTTTCATCGGTGGGCGACCTTGGCGAAGCGGCTCATCGACTGCGCAGCCAGTGGGCCACCGAGGCAGCCACCCAGAGCGCACCCATCAAGGGCCACACCATGAACATGCTGAGCTTGGGAAAACCTGCCATTTCCAGGAATCCGTAGGTGAAGGTGATGCCGGCCGTGCCCGCCGCCGCAATCGCCAGTTGCTCCAGCATGGACTTGCGCAGGAACTCGTCGGTATCGCGCACCAGGCGCACGATGGCCCGCACGGCCAGCGCAAACGCCAGCATGGGGCTGAGCAGCAGGGCCGTGCGCAGGGCCCCGGCCTGCATGTCGGCGCTGAGCAAAAGCGCCCCCACAAGCAGCGCCATGTAGAGCAGCAGCGCAAATCCCAGTTCCTTCTGGTAGCGGCGGTTGGTGACCGTTGTTTGATTCATGGAAGTCTCTCGCAATGTGTAAAGGATGCTTGACATTGTGCGATGCCACCCGCTGGCATGTCAAGCAAGCTTTACATCGTCACTGAACGCCCCGCCGTACAATCGCCGCCGTTGGTGCCAGCAGCCCCAGGGGCTGCGGTTAAACGGGAAACATGGGGCGGCCAGATAAAGCTGCCCGCATGTACTGCCCCCGCAACAGTGAGTGAAACGCCGCGTGCATGGCACCGGCCCCCGCCAAACCCGTGCCACTGGGCGTACAGCCCGGGAAGGCCTTGGCGAGTGCGTCACCAGTCTGGATACCGGCCAACAGGCGGCCGGCCGCGCATGCAGCGCAGCCGGTCTTTGTGGTTTCCGTGCCGGCGGGGTCGCTGGCGCGCAACTGGCTCGCATCCATGCACACCCTCGCCCTCGCGCGCGCCCCTGGCGCCGCTCTTCGCTCGCCCTCGGCGTTTCCCGTACTGCGCACGTTGTCCGCCCTGGCTGCGGCCTCGCTGCTGGCCTGCCAGGCCCATGCACAGGCACAACAGGCACAACAGGCACAACAGGCGCAGCGCGCACAGGCCTCCCAGCTCGATACCGTGGTCGTCACCGCCTCGCGCAGCGAACAGTCCCTGCGCACCGTCACGGCCGACATGACCGTGATCGACGCCGAGACCATTGCCCGCAGCGGCGCCACCGGCGTGGCCGACCTGCTGGTGCAGGTGCCGGGCGTGCAGATCAACCGCAATGGCGGGCCGGGCCAGGTCACCTCGGTCTACCTGCGCGGCACCAGCAACCAGCACACTGCCGTGTTCATTGACGGCGTGCGCTACAGCTCGCAGGAGCTGCAGGGCGGCGCGGTCTGGTCCACCCTGCCGCTGGCGCAGATTGACCGCATCGAGGTGCTGCGCGGCCCGGCCGCCGCCATCTATGGCTCAGACGCCATGGGCGGAGTGATCCAGATCTTCACCAAGCGGGCGGACGGCCAGACCCGCGCCTATGCCGAGGCGGGCATAGGCAACCAGGGCACCAGCAAGCTGGCCACGGGATTTCAGGGCGGGGCCAACGGCTTCACCTATGGCCTGAACCTGGCGGACGAGCGCAGCGACGGCTTTGACGTCTACCCCGGCAACACCTTTTCGCCCAACCCGGACGAGGATGGCTACAGCAACACCTCGCTGGGCCTGAACGCGGGCTACAAAACGGGCATCCACCAGATCGATGCCAGCCTGCTGCACAGCCGCCTGCGCACCCACTACGACCAGAGCCCGCCGCCTTTCGACGACTACGACGTGGTCAAGAACACCACCGGCAGCCTGCGCTGGCAGGCCGGCTGGAACGCCATGTACAAAAGCGTGGTCCAGGTCTCCCATACCGACAGCCAAAGCGACCGCCACACCCAGTCGCCCGAAAGCGCCAAGGGCCGCTCCACAAACTACCTGCTGCAGAACCTGTTCACGCTGGGCCAGCACCGTTTCAACATCGACCTGGAGCGCCGCGAGGACAAGCTGGACACGCAATACGCCTGGACGCAGAACACCGACAGCCGGCGCGTGCAGAACTCCCTGTCGGCCGGCTGGCGCCTGACGGAGGGACGCCACCAGTTCGACGCCAACCTGCGCCACGACCAGGTGCGCGACCAGCAGAACAAGACCACGGGCGGGCTGGGCTATGGCCTGCAGATCGACGAGCGCTGGCGCTGGGTGGCATCGGCCGGCACGGCCTTCAGAACCCCCACGCTGTACGAACGCTTCACGGGCCAGGCGGCGGCCGACCTCAAGCCAGAAAGCAGCACCAACGTGGAAACGGGCCTGCACTATGCGGCCGGTGCCAACCGCCTCTCGGCCGTGGTCTACCGCAACAAGTTCAAGAACCTCATCACCTACGACTGGAACAGCGCCGTTCCCTGCAACTGCTACCGCAACTGGCAGAGCGTGGAGATCACCGGCCTGACGCTGTCGGGCAGCACGCGCCTGGGCAGCGCCAACCTGGGCGCCTCGCTGGACTTCATGAACCCCGAGAACCTGGAGACCGGCAAGCTGCTGCCCTACCGCTCCAAGCGCATGCTCAAGCTCAACGCCGACACCCAGGCGGCCGGCTGGACGCTGGGCGGCGAAGCGCAGCTGTACAGCGGCCGCTACGCAGACGAGGCGAATACCTTCAAGCTGGGCGGCTACGGCGTGGTCAACCTCTACGCCCAGCGCCAGCTGACCAGGCAATGGGCGCTGCTGGCCCGCGTCAACAACATCGCCGACCGCGACTACGCCCCCACGCGCGGCTACGCCAACGCAGGCCGCACCGTGTTCGTCAGCGTGCGCTGGACTCCCCTGCCCTGACCGCCATGCACCTGCTTGTGCGCCTTCCCCGCCTTCTGCTGCTGATCGCCGCCCTGGCCTGCGCGGGCGGCGCCGTCGCGCAAAAGGCGGTGGATGCGAACCAAGGCAGCACAGGCGCGAGCACAGCCACGCCGTACACCGTCACCGACATGCGCGGGCGGCAGGTGCGCCTGGAGCGGGTGCCGCAGCGCATCGTCTCGCTGCTGCCCTCGCTGACCGAATCGCTGTGCGCACTGGACGCCTGCGAGCGCATCGTGGGCGTGGACGAGTTCTCCAACCACCCGGCGCGTGTGGCCGCCTTGCCCAAGCTGGGCCACACCTTTGCCCCGCTGGTCGAGGCCACCGTGCGGCTCAGGCCCGACGTGGTGCTGATGGCGTATTCCGCACCCGTCATCGCGCAGCTGGAGCGCTTCGGCATTCCTGTGCTGGCGCTGGACGCCAATGACATGGCGCAGCTGGAGCAGGTGCTGCACAAGCTCGACCAGTTGCTGCAGGCGCAGCGCGCCAACGCCCTGCTGGCGCGCATGCAGGCCGAGGTGGACCAGCAGGCCAAGGCGCTGGCTGCGCACGCGCCCGCCGGGCAGAAGGTGTATTTCGAGGTGGACGCCACGCCTTACGCGGCAGGGCCGGACTCCTTCATAGGCCAGCTGCTGCAGCGCCTGGGCGCGCGCAATATGCTGCCGCAGAAACTGGGTCCCTTCCCCCGCATCACGCCCGAATACGTGCTGCGCCAGCAGCCAGAACTCATCATCCACACGCCGCAGACTCCATCGGCCAGCTTTGCCACCCGCCCCGGCTGGAGCCGCATGCCCGCCGTGCGCTCCGGCCGCATCTGCGCGCTGGACCTGGTCGAGACGGACGTGGTCTCCCGCCCCGGCCCGCGCCTGGGCGAGGCGGCGCGGGCGCTGGCCCGCTGCCTGCAGATGCCGGGCGCAGCGCCGCGTTGACTTCGCTGGCCTGATTGGCCCGCTTGACCCGCTTGGCCTGCTTGCCCGATGACTTGCCTACTCCAGCACCACGGCCGTGCCGCTGGCAGACACCATCAACATGCCGTTGCCCTGGCCCAGCACCTCGTAATCCAGATCCACCCCCACCACGGCATTCGCGCCCAATTCCTGGGCGCGTTCCTCCAGCTCCTTGAGCGCAATCTCGCGCGCCCGCTGCAGCTCGCGCTCATAGGTGGCCGACCGCCCACCCACGATGTCGCGCAGCCCGGCAAACAAGTCCTTGAACACATTGGCGCCCAAAATCGCCTCGCCCGCGACCACGCCGCAGTAGCGGGTGATGCGGCGGCCTTCGATCTGGGGGGTGGTGGTGATGATCATGAGAAATCCTCGGTGAGTGACGGAGATAAGCCTTGAGCGCCAAGCCGGCCGGCGATCGGTTCAAGGAAGAACTGAACCAGGGCAGTCTGCCATAGGCCTGGAGTATCATCTCGCGCAAAGTGCTGAACACACTTCTTGCTAGCCGGTAAGCCGCTCCCGAAAGCATTGTTGGAAAAATGCTTGGAGGCCTTATGGCTATTTTCTTTGCGGGCGTTTCAAGGCCCTTCCCCATCTCAATTTCCACTGCGCCACAGCTCTCTGATCTGTACATCGCTTCTTACCCTTTCTCCGCGCCCGGCTCCAAGCCATTTCGCTAAGGAGTCGCCATGTTGTACTTTCAGATGTCGGAAGATGAGTTCAACCAACTGAACCGCGTGCGAGAACAATGGGGACTCATCTCAAGCTTGCTGATTGGCGCTTACCCCAGCAATCCCATGGAGGTTGTCGATTCCAATGAGCTGCTTGCCTTTATCAATGCGCAGATTGAGGCGATGGAGGCAGTTGTGGGGGCGATAAGGCAAAGGGGCGTGATGAAACAGCTGACTGAGGAGAAAATCCTGGCGAAAGCCGTATCCGAGATCCGTCTTCTCCTGAGCGGATATCTGGGGAGCAACGTGGATGCGGATCCGAGCGTACGGATCGCAGCGCACCTGGCCTATGCCCTGCACAACGATGCATTGGCCGTGCTGGAGGGAAATGGCTTCAGCGCCGACGAAGCGCTGAAGCGGGTGGCGGCCGTGGACTCGCTTCTAGGAGTCGAGGTGGGGAGTGAATTCGTTCGCAGCTTGGAAGCTTAGAGCCCTCTCAAGACCAAGGGGCAATGACAGCATTGCCCCTTTCCTTCTTCCCAAGCCGCCCCAGAATGCCCAGCCTCGACCTACAGTTCGCCTGCATGCGCACCAGCCAGACCTACAACGGTATGATGCCTGCCGGCACCGAACACCAACACTGATGCTTTGGAGCAGATAACAGCTCTTACCTGATTGATGCCATGGTGCGCTTGCGAGATCCGCCCCTTGAGAGCATGCGTTTATTCAATTAAAAACATCTCAGAAATGCATTCTTAATAGGAGTAGAAATGCACTGCCAAAAATGTAGTCATGAATTTCAAGCGACCGATGTTCGCTGCATCAACTGCGGAGCGACCTTGATCTATGAAGCAAACGGTCATTCCAAGGAATACAAGGAAGCCGCAAGCTTCCTGGACTCAAAAATTTTTGCTGGAATGGGGGCCTTGATCGGATTTTCCATCGTGGCCTTTCTGTTGAAATTCATCTTTACTTCTCATTGGCTTTCAGATAGAGCAGTTTTCATGGCTGCGATGTGCGGCGGCTTGATCGGCGGTGTACTTGGACGCTTTATTCAAAAGCGCCAGCAATAATCAAAAAACGGAAGAAGGCACGAAGGCTTGGATCAGGGGTTGCATCTGTAGCCACAGTCGTTGCCTACAGGTCGTGATCGGTTCGTGCCGCATGGTGACGCGGGACATTCCGCCTAGCGTGATCGCTGCGGCCGTGCCTCACGGTGCGCGCGATCACGGATGAGGGCAAGACCGGCTTTCCTGCCCGGGCCTGCGGTCACCCGGCTCGGCAGCAGGCTCAGGCGGGCTGCCTTCCTTTCATCGGCCTGCATGATCCGGACACCACGCGGCTGCCCGAACAGCCCCATAATCTGGCTTCAAAATTTCACGACACCAATGACACAGTCCCTCAAAGAACTCCTTGCGGCCAAGGCCGCGCTGGACATGGAAATTGCCAAGGCCCGCACCTCGGCGGCCGACGCTGCCCTGTCCAAGGTCCAGAAGCTGGTGACCGATTTCGGGTTCACCCAGCAGCAAGTGTTCCCCTACATCCCTGAAAAAACCAGTGCGCCGGCGAAGTATCGCGATCCGGCTACGGGAGCGACGTGGACAGGTCGAGGCAAGCCTCCGAACTGGATCAAGGACCAGGATCGCGACGACTTCCTCATCGAAAGCAAACCCGAAGCGGCCCAAGGCCCGTTTCTCGCCGAAATGGCGGCAGCGGCAGCTCGCAACTGAAAGCGCTGCACACGGCGGCACGCAGGATGCCGTGCGGTGCGGTGGAGTTCCGATGCGAAGGAATCTGTGCCTGCCGAAAAAAAGCCCTCTGAGCATTCAGCGGGCTTTTTTTCCGGCCTGGCGCCGGCGACGTAGTCACTTCCGGCATCTTTCGAGGGCGTGCATCGCGCTCCGGCAGGGGGATCAGCCGGGCCTTTGCGGCACCGCAAGCGCTCAGGCGTGGCTGACCGGGCAGCTGCCCGCCTTGCCCATGATGCTGTCCGCAGGCGCCTGCGCGCGGTCATTCAGTCCGTAGTCGCGCAGCACCTGGGTGACGCGCACGCGGTAGTCCTTGAAGATCTTGTCGCGGCCGGCGCGCTGGGCGCTGAGGTGGGCTTCCACGTTGCGCCACTGGACGACGGCTTCCTCATCGCGCCAGGTGGTGACGGACATGACTTTCTCGGGGTTGAGCGTGCTCTGGAAGCATTCCACGGAGATAAACCCCTCCATGGGCTTGAGCATGGGGGTGAGCTTGTTGACCAGGTCCACATAGGTCTGGTTCTGGCCGGGCAAGGCCTGCAGTTCGAACAGTACGACAACCATCTTCAACTCTCCTTTTTTCGGGAACAGAGATTCCGGCGCCGCGCAGCGGCGGCTCCGGCGTGGGGGAAATGGGTGAATGGGCGGCGCCGCAGGTTCAGCGGCTGCGCGCCAGGTTGGTCAGCCAGGCGGCCAGCACATTGCGCGCGGCCAGGGCCAGCAGGCCGCCGTATTTCTGGGCATCGGCACGCAGGGTGCGCGGGTCCACCTGGGCGACGCCCAGTTCACAGGCATGGCCGACCAGCCAGCGCTCCAGCCGGGCCGCGTCGGCCTCCAGATGGAATTGCAGGCCCAGCACCTGCGGGCCCACGGCGAAGGCCTGGTTGGCGCCGATGGCGGTGCCGGCCAGGTGCACGGCGCCTTCGGGAATGTCGAACTGGTCGCCATGCCAATGGAGCACGGGCACGCCGTCCAGTTTGGCGAGGGGCGAGGCCAGGCCGGCGTCGGTGAGCGTGAGCGGCGAAAAGCCGATTTCCTTGACGCCCAGCGGGTAGACCCTGGCGCCCAGCGCGCGCGCAATGAGCTGGGCGCCCAGGCAGATGCCCAGCAGCGGCTTGCCGCTGTCCAGCCAGCGGCGCACGGCCGCCAGCTCCTGGGCGACGAAGGGATAAAGCGCCTCGTCATAGGCACCTATGGGGCCGCCCAGCACGACAAGCAGGTCGGCACGGCCCAGGTCCAGGGTGTCAAGCTCGCCGATGCTGGGATCGACGTACTGCACTTCGTAGCCGCGGCTGGCGAACTCGGCATGCAGGGTGCCCAGGTCTTCGAAGTGGATGTGGCGCAGCGCGATGGCTTTTTTCATGGGAAAACTCAGGTGGATACAGGAGGATGGCTTGGAACGTGCGGAGCCAGTCAGGCGCCGGGCTTGAGATCGACGTGGATATGGCCTGCCGAGGGGAAGGTGCAGCAGGCCAAGGCATAGCCGGCTTCCTTTTCCCTGTCGCTGAGGCAAAAGTCCGCCTCCAGCCGTGAACTGCCTCCCGTGATGCGGATGCGGCAGCTGCCGCAGATGCCGGCCCGGCACTGGCTGCGGATGGCAATGCCCACGCCTTCCAGGATTTCCAGCAGGCTTTTGCCGGACGCGGCTTCGACAATCTGCCCGCTGTGCGCGATCTGCAGCTGGCATGCCTGCGCGGTCTCGCCTGGCTGGGCAGTGGATGCGGCAGGCGGCGTGAAGGCCTCGATGTGCTGTATGGCACCGGGAAAGCAGGCCCGCGCATGCTCGCGAAAGGTCTGCGCAAAGGCGTGGCCGCCGCAGATGACCACCGCCTGGGGCTGGCCCAGCGCCAGCAGGGACTGCTGCGAGGGGCGGCCCGGCACGAAGGGGCCGTGGGCGGCAATGTCTTCGCGCGTGATGTGGATACGCAGGTCGAACCAGGGGGCCGTTTCGCACAGCTGCTGCAGCTCCTGCAGGAACGGAATGTCGGCCATGCGCGCAAAGCACAGCAGCAGCGTAGTGCGCGGCACGCGCCGGCCCTGCTGTTGCAGCCGGTCCAGTTCGCGCAGCAGCGCCAGCGGCAGGGTCAGGCCGATGCCGCCGGCCAGCATGACCAGGCAGTCCAGGCCCAGCACCAGGTCGGCCGTGATGTCACCGGCCACGTGGCCGAGCGGCAGCGTGGAGCCTGCGCGCAGCACCGCATGCATGTGGTCGGAGACGCTGCCCCGGCCCGAGCTTTTGACGGCAATGTCGAACTGGCCGGCGCCGTCGTGCTCGCTGCAGGGCTCGTAGCGGGTGATGGAGTACAGCCGCTGCTGCACGGCGCCACTGGCGTCGGGATGCTCGACGGCCACATGCCGACCGGGCCGCAGGCCGCCGAGGAACTGCGCCGAGGCGCCCTGCACGCGCAGGGTGTAGACCATGACGCCGCCCGCCTCTGCCCGTGCCGCGGCGCAGCGCGCCAGCGTGCTGCCTGCCTGGAGGGCGGCGCTCATGCCTGCATCTCCTCGAGGACCGAGGACACCAGCGCCACGCTGCCGCCCAGGTTGCGGCCCGCAAGGCCGATGCGGTCGATCAGGCTTTGCACCGAGTCGGTGTAGACGCCGATCTCGTTGCTGTCGCCCACGTCGTGCAGGATGTCGCGCGCATGCGGCATGCCGACCATGGTGAAGACGGTGGACCAGGCGCCCAGTTCGTTGTTGGCGAACATCTGCACGGTCTTGAGGATGATGGAGCGCAGGTAGCTGCGCTCGCGGTTGCTCAGGCCCTGGACGATGTCGGTGGCCACCGAGCTGAAGACGCTGGAGTGGCTCCATTCGTCCACGGCGTGGGTGCGCGTGACCTCGTGGCAGATGGGCTGGATGGAGCGGTCCTCGGCCATGGTCTTGAGGTAGTCGGTGATCAGGGTCTCGCTGGCACAGGCAATGGCGAAGCGGGCCAGGCGGCGCTCCCATTCCGCGCCGCACTGCGCCAGCACGCCGTTGCGCCAGCCGACGAGGTTGAAGTCCGCGTAGTCCAGCGGCGCCAGGCCGCGCATCTCGTAGATGTAGTTGCAGGCCATGATGGACATGCGGGTGTGCAGGGCCTCGTCCAGCAGGGCCTGGGACATGACGTCCTGCAGCAGCGCCCGGTTGGCGCTGGGCGGCGGGGTCTTGATGATGTCCTCGCAGGCCGGCGTGACCACGTTGCACTCGATGTAGATGGTCTTGAGGTTGTAGATGCCCCAGGCGTAGGACAGGCATTGGTCGCGCAGGTGCTGTGGCGCCTCCACCCATGCCTGGTGGTCGCGAAACGGCAGCAGCGAGGCGGTGAAGTCCTGCCGGGCGGGGTCGAACGCCAAGCCGCAGTAATCAGGCAGGTCCTGATTCACGGCCGCTCTTGACTTCCAGAGCAGGGACAGCTTTTTGAGCGCATCGCGCACGGCGTCATCTGTCCGAGAGATATCGAGATTCATTTTTCAACTCCGTGTAATTGAACTTGGTTGATCTGAGTCAAATCGCCTATTCCCTCCCCCCGCTTTCTCCATCCGCCGCAATCACCAATGGCGCTGCAAATGACGATGCAAATGACGATGCACATGGCGCTTCAAATGACGCTGCAGATGGCAGATACGTTGTCATGGATTTCTTCACTCTGTCATATTCCGCCTTGAATCAATCTGCCCGACTGCAAATTGCGGATGATTCCTGGCGGTATTGAATCTCATGACTTTCAACGTCTGGCGGCGAATTCTATGGAGACAGCGTGGATTCAAACAGACCTATTTTCGTCAATGAACCAGACCGCTTTTTCAACGGTTTACATTGGCATGCCACCTTAATTGGTCTGCTCACCCGCTGAAACATGGTCGGAATCAAGGCAGCTGCACTTTGTAGACTGCCCATTACCGATGCGCCCTGGTTTCCAAATCCTTCCATAACCCGGGCGCTGCCGATTCCCGTGCTTCAGCGCCTCCAAGACAGCCAATGCGACATGGACGATTTATCGCTCCCCAAAATCAATTCACTGGATCTTCAACAGGCAGACAGCGAGGCCTGGGATGCCATCGCGGCCGAGCGGATTCGCCAGTCGCGCTCGATTGAATTGATTGCCTCTGAAAACTTCGTGAGCCGCGCGGTGATGGAGGCGCAGGGCTCGGTGCTGACCAACAAATACGCCGAGGGCTATCCGGGCGTGCGCTACTACGGCGGCTGCGCCAATGCCGATGCCGTCGAGAACCTGGCCATTGCGCGTGCCAAGGCGCTGTTCGGCTGCGCGCACGCCAACGTGCAGCCGCATTCGGGCAGCCAGGCCAACCAGGGCGTGTACCTGGCCTTTCTGGAGCCTGGCGACAAGATCATGGGGCTGGACCTGCGCTCGGGCGGGCACCTGACGCATGGCTCCCGCGTGAGCGTGTCGGGCAAGTGGTTCCAGTCCATCAGCTACGAGGTGGACGCCCGCTCCCAGCGCATCGACATGGACCAGGTGCGGCGCATTGCGCTGAAGGAGCGGCCCAGGCTCATCATTGCCGGTGGCTCGGCCTATTCACGGCAGATGGACTGGGCCGAGTTCCGGCGCATTGCCGACCGGGTGGGCGCCATCTTCATGGCCGACATCGCGCACGTGGCGGGGCTGGTGGCCGCGGGCGTGTTCCCCTCCCCCGTGGAGCACGCCCATGTGACCACGACCACCACGCACAAGACGCTGCGCGGGCCGCGCGGCGGCATGATCCTCTCGGCCGACGCCGAGATCGCCAGGCGCATAGACGCCGCCGTGTTTCCGGGCCTGCAGTCCGGGCCGCTGATGCATGTGGTGGCGGCCAAGGCGGTGGCGCTGGGCGAGGCGCTCAAGCCCGCCTTCCGCACCTATGCGCGGGCCGTGGTGGACAACGCCCGCGTGCTGTGCGACCGGCTTTCGCAGGGCGGACTGTCCGTGGTCTCCGCAGGCACGGACTGCCATCTGGGCGTGATCGACCTGCGCCCCTGGGAGCTGACGGGCAAGGCCGCCGAAACGGCGCTGGAGCAGATCGGCATCACGGTCAACAAGAACGCCGTGCCCGGCGATGGCGCGCGGCCGCTGGTGACCTCGGGCATCCGCGTGGGCAGCGCGGCCTGCACCACGCGCGGCATGGGCGCCGACGAGTTCCGCGAGATCGGCGACATGATTCTTGCCACGCTGGGCGGCATACGCAGCGGCACCATGAACGCGCGCACGCTCAAGTCCATCCACGAAGGCGTGTCCGACCTCACCGGGCGCTTTCCCCTGCCCTATTGAGGCATGCAGCGTCCGGCGTCTCCCAACCTGTCAGGGTTTTCGCAGCGCGTTGGCCAGGCGCAGCACGGCGGCCTCGATCTCGTAGGCCGTGAGGGAGGCATAGCCCAGCAGCCAGCCCGGCTGCCGCTGCTCGCCCGCGTACAGGCGGCTGAGCCCCTGCAGCAGCACGCCGGCCGCGGCGGCGCGGCGGATAGTGTCTTCCTCGGACCAGCCGGGCTCCAGCAGGCAGGGCACCTGCATGCCGCCCTGGGGCCGTGGCGCGGTGACGATGCCGGCCAGGTGCCTGCCTATGGATTCGAGGATGACCTCGCGCCGCCCCGCGTACAGCTTGCGCATGGCCCGCACGTGGGAGTTGTAGTGGCCGTCTTCCATGAAGCGCGCCAGCGTCAGCTGCTGGATCTGGGGCGTGTGCCCGTCCATGATGCTGCGCGCCTGGACAAAGGCGCGCACCAGCTCCTGCGGCAAGGCCATGTAGCCCATGCGCAGGCCCGGGTACAGGGTCTTGCCGAAGGTGCCGATGTAGATGGTGCGCCCGTGCTTGTCCAGGCCTTGCACGCAGGCGGTGGGCATGCCGTCGTAGTGGAATTCGCTGTCGTAGTCGTCCTCGATGATCCAGCGCCCGCTCTCGAACGCCCATCGGATCAGGTCCAGCCGCCGCTCCAGCTGCATGGTGACGCCCGTGGGGTACTGGTGCGATGGCGTGACGTAGACGCAGGTGGCGCCGCTGCGGTCGGCATGCAGCAGGTCCGTGCGAATGCCTTGCGCGTCCACGTCGATGGGCAGGACCTTGGCCTCCGCCGACTCGAAGGCCTTGCGGGCGCCGAAGTAGCCGGGGTTCTCCAGCAGGATGGGCCGGCCCGCGTCCACCAGCAGCTGCGCGCACAGGAACAGCGCCTGCCGCGTGCTGCTGAGCACCACGATCTGCCCGGCGTCCACCTTGGCGCCGCGCTCCAGGTTGAGGTAAGTGGCAATGGCCTTGCGCAGCGGCTCGGCGCCCTGCGGGTCGCCGTGCAGCAGGACGCTGGCGCGGTAGTCCTTGAGCGCCTGCCGCTGCAGCCGCTCCCAGACATCGGTGGGAAAGGTTCGCGTCTCGGGCAGGCCGGTGGCAAAGGCCCGAATGGTCTGCTGGTCGGCGATGCCGCCGCCGTCAACAATGGCCTGGCCGCGCCGGCTCAGGCCGGCACCGGCCCTGCCCGCTGCGGCCACCTGGGCGCTGCGCTCGTGCTCGGGCGACCGGCCGCGCCGCGCCGCCCGGCCCCGCAGCTCGGTGCCGATGGTCTCGGAGACATAGCTGCCCGATCCCTGGCGCCGCACGATGAAGCCGTCGCGGTGCAGCTGGGTGTAGGCGTTCTCCACCGTGTCGCGGGCAATGCCCAGCGAGTCGGCCAGCGAGCGCGTGGCCGGCAGCTTCAGGCCGGGCAGCAGAGCTCCGTCCAGGATGAGCGCACGCATGGCGCGCTGCACCCGCTGGTGCAGGTCCAGCTGGCGCAGGTCGGCATCTCCCATGCGGATCTTCAGGGTCTCAAGCTCGAAGGTCTTGCTCATGCGGTCTGCTGCCTTTCATCTCATTACACCTCTTGGGCAGGCCATTGTACTGACGCAAACGCTGCGCACCCATTGCAAAGTGGTCTGAAACAAGAGAGCGAAGTGTATGGATCATTCAGTCCACTTCGGCGCTCAAATACCCCTTTCCCCAGACAGCCAGGAATCCAACCCCCAAGGAAAACGAGAAGACCATGCCTTCATCAGACACACACTCACCCCTTCGCTTCAGAGACCTCATCCACCCCGTTGTGGCCGGGCTGATCTCGGTCATCGTCAACTACGGCGGCACCTTCATCCTGGTGTTCCAGGCCGCCAAGGTGGCCGGCCTGAGCCCGGAACTCACGGCTTCGTGGGTGTGGTCGATTTCGATTGGCGTGGGCGTCACCGGGCTGGTGCTGAGCTGGCTCTCGCGCGAGCCCATCATCACGGCCTGGTCCACGCCGGCCGCCGCTTTCCTGGTGACGGCCCTGGCCACCACGCCGTATGCCGAGGCCGTGGGCGCCTATGTGGTGTCGGCCGCGGCCTTCGTGGTGCTGGGACTGTCGGGCTGGTTCGAGCGCGTGATCCGGCTGATTCCGCCCGGCGTGGCCTCGGGCCTGCTGGCGGGCATCCTGCTGCAGTTCGGCATCAAGGCCTTTGGCGGCATGAGCGTGGACCCGCTGTTGGCCGGCCTGCTGATCGTGGCCTATGTGCTGCTCAAGCGGCTCACGGCGCGCTATGCGGTGGTCGGCATCCTGGCGCTGGGCATGGCGTTCCTGCTGGCGCAGGACCGTGTGGACCTGTCCGGGCTGCAGCTGCGATTCGCGGCGCCGGTGTTCACACGGCCGGAATTCACGCTCAACGCCCTGCTCAGCGTGGCCCTGCCGCTGTTCCTGATCACGCTGACCGGCCAGTACATGCCCGGCATGCTGGTGCTGCGCAACGACGGCTTCAAGACCAGCGCCAACCCCATCGTCACGCTGACGGGCCTGGGCTCGCTGCTGATGGCGCCGTTCGGCTCGCACGCCTTCAACATCGCCGCCATCACGGCCGCCATCTGCACGGGCAAGGAGGCGCATGAAGAGCCGTCCAGGCGCTGGATCGCGGGCATCGCTGCGGGCGTGTTCTACATCCTGGTGGGCGTGTTCGGCGTCACGCTGGCGGCCGTGTTCATGGCGTTCCCGGCCACCTTCATCACCACGCTGGCGGGCCTGGCGCTGCTGGGCACCATCGGCGGCAGCCTGGCCAATGCGCTGGCCGACGCCAAAACCCGCGAGGCCTCGCTGATCACCTTCCTGGCTGCCGCAGCCAACATTTCCATGCTGGGCATAGGCGGCGCCTTCTGGGGCCTGGTCATCGGCCTGGTCGCCCATGCCGTGCTCAACGGCCAGTGGCCGCGCCGGGCCGCCCGCAGCGAGGCGGGCACCGGCAACGTGCCCGCCGCCGATGCCGCCATCAAAAGGAGCTGAAACCATGCTTTCGACACAAGACACCACCGGCGGCACCGCCCAAGCCGCCGACACCCTGACCCGCCACGACCAGCACGGCCGCTACCCCCAGGCCGAGACGGTGGACGATTTCCGGCACAACCTGGCCACCGTGCAGGCGCGCATGGCCGCTGCGTGCCGCCGCGCAGGGCGCGACCCGGCCAGCGTGCGCCTGCTGCCCGTGAGCAAGACCAAGCCCGAATCCAGCCTGCGCCTGGCCCACGCGGCGGGCTGCCGCATGCTGGGCGAGAACAAGGTGCAGGAAGCCTTCGGCAAGTGGGAGGCCATGCAGGACCTGGCCGATCTGCAGTGGTCCGTCATCGGCCACCTGCAGACCAACAAGGCCAGGCTGGTGGCACGCTTTGCCAGCGAGTTCCAGGCGCTGGACAACCTGCGCGTGGCCGAGGCGCTGGACCGCCGCCTGCAGGCCGAAGGCCGGGCGCTGGACGTGTTCGTGCAGGTCAACACCTCGGGCGAGGCCAGCAAATACGGCCTGCCGCCCGACGAGGTGCAGGGATTTGTCCAGGCCCTGCCCGCCTTCAGTGCGCTGCGCGTGCGCGGCCTGATGACGCTGGCCCTGTTCTCCAGCGAGGCCGAGCGCGTGCGCCAGTGCTTCGTGCTGCTGCGCAGCCTGCGCGACCAGCTGCGCCAGAGCGCGCCGGCGGGCATCTCGCTGGATGAGCTGTCCATGGGCATGTCCGGCGACTTCGAGATCGCCATCGAGGAAGGCGCCACCGTGGTGCGCGTGGGCCAGGCCATCTTCGGTGCCCGCGCCCAGCCGGACAGCTTTTACTGGCCCGCAGGCGGCCCCGATCCCGCGGCCCTGGCACTGCCCTGAACGCGCCCCCTCGCCACCCTTTTCGATTCAACCCTGACCCCGCTTGAGGACCTTGACATGCAAAAAGCCATGCAACCCCTTGATTCCCGCCTGATGAAGGCCTATGCCCGCCAGCCCGTCTCCTTCGTCCGTGGCCGTGGAGCCCTGCTGTGGGACGAGCACGGCAACGAATACCTGGACGCCATTGCCGGCGTGGCAGTGACCGCCCTGGGCCACGCCCATCCGGAGATCGCCGCCGTGATCGCCGAGCAGGCCGGCCTGCTGCTGCACACCTCCAACGTGTTCCGCATCGACTGGCAGGAACGCCTGGGCCAGCGCCTGTGCTCCCTGGCCGGCATGGAGACGGCCTTCTTCTGCAACTCCGGCGCCGAGGCCAATGAGGCCGCGCTCAAGCTGGCGCGCCTGCACGGCCACCGCAGGCAGGTGGCGCGGCCGCAGATCCTGGTGATGGACAACGGCTTTCACGGCCGCACACTGGCCACGCTGTCGGCCACGGGCAACCCGGCTAAGCAGCGCGGCTTCGAGCCGCTGATGCCGGGCTTCGTGCGCGTGCCCTATGACGACATCGCGGCCGTGCACCACGCCGCCGCCCAGCATGGCGACATCGTGGCCGTGCTGATCGAGCCCGTGCAGGGCGAAGGCGGCATCCGCCTGGCAAGCCCCGACTACCTGCGCCAGCTGCGCAGCCTGTGCGACCGGCATGGCTGGCTGCTGATGCTGGACGAGATCCAGACCGGCCTGGGACGCACCGGCGCCTGGTTCGGCCACCAGCACGCGGGTATCACCCCCGATGTGATGACCCTGGCCAAGGCCCTGGGCAACGGCATTCCTATCGGCGCCTGCCTGGCGCGCGGGCCTGCGGCCGACCTGATCTCGCCCGGCCAGCATGGCTCCACCTTCGGCGGCAACCCGCTGGCCTGCCGCGTGGGGTGCACGGTGCTGGACATCATGGAGAGCGAGGACATCCCCGGCCGCGCCAGGCAACTGGGCCGGCGCCTGCTCAACGGCCTGCAGCAGGCGCTGCACGGCCACCCCGACGTGCTGGCCGTGCGCGGCCAGGGCCTGATGGTGGGCATCGAGTTGAACCGCAACTGCCAGGACCTGGTGGGCCGCGCGCTGGCCCAGCAGCGCCTGCTGATCACGGTGACGCGCGAATCCACCATCCGCCTGCTGCCGCCGCTGATATGTGACGAGCGCCAGATCGACGACATCGTCGCCCGCGTAGCCTGCCTGCTGGAGCCGGCCAGCGCCGCGCAGGCAGGCGCCCCCGCCGCAGGCCAGCTGGCAGCTGCATGACCATCGATTCCCCCAGCCCTTGCCCCGACACAGGAACCACTCACCCATGTACGACGCATCCCTGACCCTGGCCGACTTCGACCTGCAGCTGGCCAAGGCCATCCAGAGCGAGAAACGCCGCCAGGAAGACCATGTGGAACTCATCGCCTCCGAAAACTACGCCAGCCCGCTGGTGATGGCGGTGCAGAACTCGGTCTTCACCAACAAGTACGCCGAGGGCTATCCCGGCAAGCGCTACTACAGCGGCTGCGAGAACGTGGACGTGGCCGAGCGCCTGGCCGTGGAACGCGCCATGGCGCTGTTCGACTGCGACTACGCCAACGTGCAGCCCCATGCCGGCGCCCAGGCCAATGCCGCCGTGTTCCTGGCGCTGGCCCAGCCCGGCGACACCGTCATGGGCATGAACCTGGCCCAGGGCGGCCACCTGACGCATGGCAACCCGTCCAACTTCTCGGGCCGCCATTACCGCATCGTCCCCTACGGCCTGGACCCCGCCACGGGCCTGATCGACTACGACGAGATGGAGCGCATCGCCCTGGAGCACCGGCCCCGCATGCTCATCGGCGGCTTCTCTGCCTACTCGCGCCACAAGGACTGGGCCCGCATGCGCGCCATTGCCGACAAGGTGGGCGCCGTGTTCTGGGTGGACATGGCCCATGTGGCAGGCCTGGTGGCTGCGGGCGAATACCCCAGCCCACTGCCCCACGCGCATGTGGTCACCAGCACCACGCACAAGACGCTGCGCGGCCCGCGCGGCGGCCTGATCCTGTCCAAGGGACAGGACGAAACCTTCAACCGCCGCCTGAGCTCGGCCGTGTTCCCCGGCGTGCAGGGCGGGCCGCTGATGCATGTGATCGCCGCAAAGGCCGTCGCCTTCAAGGAGGCGCTGCAGCCCGGCTTCAAGACCTACCAGCGCCAGGTGCTGGCCAACGCCCGCGCCATGGCCGCCGTGATCCAGCAGCGCGGCTACCGCATCGTCTCGGGCGGCACGGACAACCACCTGATGCTGATCGACCTGTCCGACCGCAGCTACACCGGCAAGGATGCCGACGCCGCGCTCAGCGAGGCGCACATCACCACCAACAAGAACACCGTGCCCAACGACCCGCGCTCGCCCTTCGTGACCTCGGGCCTGCGCATAGGCACGCCCGCCGTCACCACGCGCGGCTTCGGCCAGGCGCAGTGCGAACAGCTGGCCGGCTGGCTGTGCGATGTACTCGATGCGCTGGACGCGCAGGAAGGCGCCCGCTTTGCCAAGGTGGCGGCGCAGGTCAGGGAGCAAGTGACGGGGCTTTGCGCCCGCTATCCGGTGTACGGATAGCCCGAGCGCAGCCGTGGTGGATCAGGGGTTGGCGTTGAGGTTGGGGTTGGCGCAGGCGCCGTCCATACCCGCCATCTCCGCCAGCTTCTGCATGCGCGAGCGCTGGTCCAGGCAGGCCTGGTGCTGGGCTTCGGCCGCCTTTTGCTGCGCCAGCTTCGCGGCCTTGGCGCGCTCGGCCTGCAGTTGGACGATGCGCTCGCGGATCTGGGGCATGGCGGCCACGGCGGCCTTCTCGCCTTCAAGAATGGCGCTGGCGCGCTGGGTGAAGTCGGCCGGGCCGATGTCCAGCACCTTGGGGCGGATGGTGATGTCGGCGCGGGCCAGCTCGGCCTGGCCCAGCTTCTGGCCCATGATGGCAATGGACTGGCCCAGTGCGCCCAGCATGTTCTCGGGCGCCTTGCCACGGGCCTTGTTGGAGATGTCCACGGCAATCACCAGGTCGGCGCCCAGCTGGCGCGCGGCGTCCACGGGCACGGGGCTGGTGATGCCGCCATCGACGAAGTGGAACTTGCCGATGGCCACGGGCTGGAACACACCCGGAATGCTGCTGGAGGCACGCACCGCCTGCCCCGTATTGCCGCGCGCGAACACGGTGCGCTCGCCGTCTTCCAGCCGCGTGGACAAGGCCACGAAGGGCTTGGCCAGCTGCTCCAGCGGCTTGCGGCCCACCTGTTCGTTCACATAGTCTTCCAGCTTCTGCCCCACCAGCAGGCCGCCCGAGGACAGCTGGAGGTCGCGGATCCTGGTCTCATCCAGCGCCACGGCCTTTTCCTGCAGCTCGAAGGCGTTCATGCCGCTCGCATACAGCGCCCCCACCACGCTGCCCGCGCTGGTGCCGGACACCACCGCAGGCGCAAGGCCATTGGCTTCCAGCATCTTGATGACGCCGATATGGGCAAAGCCCTTCACGGCCCCGCCGCCCAGGGCCAGACCGATCCTGATGGGCGCCACGGGCGTGCCCGGCGCGGTGGGCGTGGACTCGGGCGTGGCCGCCGAGGGGCTGGGCGGGTTGCTGCCGCAAGCGGCCAGCCCCGCCAGGCTCAGGTACACCAGTGGACGCAAAAGGGCTTGGAGGCGCATGCCAGGGATCCTGCTGTCGGATGACGAGATTCGGGGCGGGCAGTATAGCGGCAGGGGCCTGACCGCCGCAGGCCCTCAGGCTCTGGGCTTCAGCAAGCCGCCCATCCCCTGCACAGCCTCCCGCAAAAACCCCCAGACCGCCTCAATGCGCTGAACCTGCCGGGCATCCGAGGGCATGCTCATCCAGAAGGTGCGGGTGAAGCAGGCCTCGGCGGGCAGGACGCGGCTGAGCACGGGGTCGCGGTCGGCGATGAAGGCAGGCAGCACGGCCAAGCCGGCGCCTGCGCGCACGGCCTCATACTGGGCAGTGATGCTGGTGCTGCGAAAGGCAAATCGCTCGGGCTGGAACAGGGTGGACAGCAGCTGCAGCTCGCGCGTGAACAGCAGGTCGTCCACATAGTGGATGAAGCTGTGGTGGCGCAGGTCCTCGGTGCGCGCCACCAGGGGGCGGCGCGCAAGGTATTCGCGCTGGCCGTAGAGGAACAGCCGGTAGTCGGTGAGCTTGGTGACCACGGCCGAGCCGCGCGTGGGGCGCTCCAGCGAGATGACGATGTCGGCCTCGCGCCGCGACAGGTGCAGCAGGCGCGGCAGGGCCAGCAGGTCGATGCTCAGCAGCGGATGGCGCTGCGTCAGCGCGGCCAGCTGCGGGGCCAGCAGCTGGGTGCCGAAGCCCTCGGTGGCGCCCACGCGCACCAGGCCGGACGGTCCCTGGCTGGTGGATTCCGCCGCCAGCGGCATGCGCTCCAGCCCGGCGGCGGCGCGCTGCATGGCGTCTGCCACGCCCAGCAGCTGTCGGCCGGCCTCCGTGGGCCGCCATTGGCCCGCTTCACGCTCGAAGAGCACGGCCCCCAGCTGTTTTTCCAGGGCCTGGATGCGGCGCGACACCGTGGTGTGCTCCACGCCCAGGCGCCGCGCGGCGGCGGCCATGCTGCCGCTGCGCGCCAGCTCGCCAAAGAATCTCAGGTGGTCCCAGTCCATGGGTCGAGGCCGCCTCAGTCGGCTGCGGCGCGGCGCGCGGCCAGCGTGCTGGGCGCACGCGCCAGGTCGTCGTTTTGCCGCACCAGGACGGCCATCATGTCCATGAACAGGCCCCGCTGCTCCTGCGGCAGCGGCTCCAGCATGCGCTGCTGGGCCCGCAGCACCGAGGGCTCGGCAGCGGCCAGCAGCGCGGCGCCTTCTGCGGTGACCGACAGCAGGCGCACTCGCCGGTCGGCCGGGCTGGTGTTGCGCACCATGAGGCCGCGCGCCTCCAGCCGGTCGATGACGCTGCCGATGGTCGAGGTATCGAAGCCGATCATCCGCGCCAGCGTGCGCTGGTCCACGCCGGGCTGGCGCAGCACGGCCGACAGCGCCGCGTACTGCACGGGGGTCACGCCGAATTCCTGGGTCTCCTCCATGAAGACGGCTACCGCGATCTGCTGCAGGCGGCGGATGTGGTAGCCGGGGTAGTTTTCTAGTTCTGCGGGTTGGTAGTCCATGGCCATTGCGCTCTTTTCCGGGTCCCTGCGGGCAAGCGCAGATGTTCGCATGAACCGCGCCCTCCGTTGGCGTTGGCTGGCGGACAGGTGATTCAACCGGACACGCTGTCCACCACCGTTTTGCCTGCATCCAGGGAAACCCCAGGCTGGCCTGATGCAAATCAACACTACACTCATCGTCAGCATACTGTTTAATTACTCGCGACGCAGCTGCCTCGCAGGCGGGCGACACGCACCACGAAGCACAGGACATCCATGAGCACCAGCATTTCTTCCCGGGCGCTGCCCGTTCTTGTGGCAGGCGGCGGCATTGGCGGCGTGGCGGCCGCGCTGGCCCTGGCGCGCCAGGGATTCGCTGTCAAGGTGCTGGAGCAGGCGCCGCAGCTGGGCGAGATCGGCGCCGGCATACAGCTGGGGCCCAATGCATTCGCGGCCTTTGATGCGCTGGGCATTGGCGAGCTGGCCCGTGGCCGCGCGGTCTATACCGACGAGATGGTGATGCACGACGCGCTCGATGAAAGACTGGTCGGCCGCATTCCCACGGGCGAGGCGTTTCGCGCCCGCTTCGGCAACCCGTATGCGGTGATCCACCGCGCCGACATCCACACCTCGCTGCTCGAAGGCGCGCGCGCCCACGGCCATATCGAGACGCTGACGGGCACCCGCATCGAAGCCGTGCAGCAGGAGGGCGACACCGTCACCGTGCGCGACCAGCACGGCCAGATCCATGTGGGCCAGGCGCTGATCGGCGCCGATGGCGTGAAGTCCGTGGTGCGTCAGCAGTACGTGGGCGATGCGGCGCGTGTCTCCGGCCACGTGGTGTACCGCGCCGTGGTGGAGAAGAACGACTTCCCCGAGGACCTGCGCTGGAACGCGGCCAGCATCTGGGTCGGCCCCAACTACCACCTGGTGCACTACCCGCTGCGCGGCGGCGAGCAGTACAACGTGGTCGTCACCTTCCACAGCCGCGAGCAGGAGGAATGGGGCGTGCGCGAAGGCAGCCGCCAAGAGGTGCAAAGCTACTACAGCGACTGCTGCCCGCGCGCCCGCCAGCTCATAGACCTGCCCAAAAGCTGGAAGCGCTGGGCCACGGCCGACCGCGAGCCCATTGGCCAGTGGAGCTTCGGCCGCGCCACCCTGCTGGGCGATGCGGCCCACCCCACGCTGCAGTACATCGCCCAGGGCGCCTGCATGGCGCTGGAAGACGCCGTGACGCTGGGCCAGGCGCTCAAGCGCGGCGGCAACGACTGGCCGCAGGCGCTGCGGCTGTACGAGCGCTCGCGCATCGCCCGCACGGCGCGCGTGGTGCTGTCCGCGCGCGAGATGGGCCGCATCTTCCACGCCAGCGGCGTGGAGCGCCTGGTGCGCAACGACCTCTGGAAGGGCCGCACGCCCCAGCGTTTCTACGACGCCATGGAATGGCTGTACGGCTGGAAGGCCGAAACCTGCCTCGCCGAAGACTGAACACAAGGAGACCGCCATGCAAGAACTTGGCCGCCTGGAAGACCTGCCCCAGGACTACCGCGACGAACTCACGCGCAACAACCTGGTGCCGCTGTGGCCCAGCCTGCGCAACGTGATGCCGCCGCACACGCCGCGCCCGCGCACCCAGCCCATTGCCTGGCCCTACCAGGCCATCCGCCCGCTGCTCATGCAGGCCGGCGAGCTGACGCCCATCGAAAAGGCCGAGCGCCGCGTGCTGGTGCTGGCCAATCCCGGCCATGGGCTGGAGAAGATGCAGGCCAGCTCCTCCATCTACCTGGGCATGCAGCTGCTGCTGCCCGGCGAATGGGCGCCCTCGCACCGCCACACGCCCAATGCCGTGCGCATGGTGGTGGAAGGCCAGGGCGCATGGAGCCTGGTCGACGGCGAGAAATGTCCCATGGAGCGCGGCGACCTGATCCTCACGCCCACGGGCCTGTGGCACGAGCATGGCCACGACGGCGACGAGCCCGTGGTCTGGCTCGATGTGCTGGACCTGCCCTTGGCCTACTACCTGGAAGTCACCTACCACGTGGACGGCCCGCGCCAGCCCGCCCTGCCCGGCCGTGGCGACCGGGCGTATGCGCGCGGTGGCCTGGCGCCCACGCAGGTGTTCGCCCGCAGCGCCAAGGCCTACCCCATGCTGCGATACCCCTGGAAGGACGCGCGTGCCGCCCTGCTGGAGCTGGCCGCCGACCGCCCCGATCTGGACTGCGTGCAGCTGGCCTACACCAACCCCGAAACCGGGGCCGACTGCGAAAACATCCTGGGCTTTTACGCGCTGATGCTGCGCCCGGGCCAGACGCTGCAGCTGCCCGCGCGCTCGCCGGCCTGCGTGTTCCACGTCATCGAGGGCGGCGCCAGCGTGGCCGCCGTGGACCGCCATTTCGACCTGGCCCCGGCCGACACCTGCTGCGTGCCCGGCTGGGCGCCCGCCACGCTGGCCAATGCCAGCGCCAGCGAGCCCGCCTTCCTCTTCCTGGCCGACGAGGCCCCGCTGCACCGAAAGCTGGGCCTCTACGAGGTCCGGCCTTGAATCCTCCGATTTCTCTTACCTCCCCCATCGCCAATACCATGACCGCCCCCCAATACCTCTGGACCCCGCCCCCCGTCCAATCCCTGCCCGTGCGCGGCAGCACGCAGCGCCTGCCCGTGAACCGCCTGTTCTTCGTGGGCCGCAACTACCACGCCCATGCCGTCGAGATGGGTCGCCCGGTGGACAAGAGCGTGGAGCGTCCCTTCTACTTCACCAAGGCCCCCTCCACCCTGACCGAATCGGGTGCCACGGTGGCCTACCCGCCCGAGACGAACAACTACCACTTCGAGATGGAACTGGTGGTGGCCATCGGCAAGGCGGGCTTTCGCATTGCGGCGGACCAGGCGCATGAACACATCTACGGCTACGCCTGCGGCCTGGACATGACGCGCCGCGACCTGCAGCTGGTGGCGCGCGACAAGGGCCGGCCCTGGGACCTGGGCAAGGATGTGGAGCAGTCCTCGGTGGCCAGCGAGATCGTGCCCATGCCGGGCCAGGTGATCGAATCCGGCGCCATTGCACTGGCCGTCAATGGCGAGACCAGGCAGCAGTCCGACGTGGACAAGCTGATCTGGAACATCCGCGAAATCATTGCCGACCTCTCGCTGTTCTATCACCTGCAACCCGGCGACCTCATCTACACGGGCACGCCCGAGGGCGTGGGCGCCGTGCTGCCGGGCGACCGCATCACCGGCCATGTGCAGGGCGTGGGCGAGATCGCGCTCACCGTGGGCCAGCCTGAATAAGACCGAGGAGACCACCACCATGAAGCTCTACAGCTTTTTCCGCAGCGGCACCTCGCACCGCCTGCGCATCGCGCTCAACCTCAAGGGCCTGCGCCCTGACTACTTTCCCGTGGACCTGCGCGTGGACGAGCAGGCCCAGGCGCCGTTCAATCAGGTCAACCCGCAGGGCCTGGTGCCGGCGCTGACGCTGGACAACGGTCGCACGCTGATCCAGTCGCCGGCCATCATCGAATGGCTGGAGGAGCGCCACCCCGAGCCGCCGCTGCTGCCCGCCGACCCCGAGGACCGCGCCCAGGTGCGCGCGCTGGCCGCCATCGTGGGCTGCGACGTGCATCCCATCAACAACCGCCGCATCCTGCAGACCCTGCGCCGCCAGTTCGGTGCGGACGAGGCCGCCATCAACGCCTGGTGCGCCACCTGGATTGCCGACGGCTTCGACGCCATCGAGGCCCTGTTGACCCGCGACACGCGGCGCGGCGACTTCTGCTTCGGCCACGCACCCACGCTGGCCGATGTCTACCTCGTGCCCCAGATCGAAAGCGCACGCCGCTTTGGCGTGGACCTGGACCGCTGGCCGCTGATCAGCGCAGTGGACAGGGCCTGCGCCGCCCTGCCCGCCTTTGCGCAGGCTGCGCCCCTGGCCCAGCCTGACGCCGGTTGAACTTCGCCTGAACCTCGCCGCGCCTTTGCCGGCAGACCGACCTCGCCCCGAGTCCTCGCCAGAAGGACCGGGGCATTGCAAGCAGTGAAAAAAGCAGATCCAACAGGAGACAGACTGTGAAAGCATCCCCATCCAGCCGCCTCGGCACCGCCCCCTCCTGCCGCAAGGCCCTTGCAGGCGCAGCCCTGCTGCTGGCCTCCATCGCCCCGCTGCATTGCGCCTGGGCACAGGCAGGCTCCAGCAGCACCGCCAGCTTTCCCACGCGCCCCGTCACCGTGATCACGGCCTTTGCCGTGGGCAGCGGCCCTGACGCCGTGCTGCGCATCGTGGGAGAAAAGCTTTCCGCCCGCTGGAAGCAGGGCGTGACCGTGGACAACCGCCCAGGCGGCGGCGGCTTTGTCGCCATCGAAGCCGCACGCCGCGCCAAGCCCGACGGCTACACCCTGCTGCAGCTCGACAGCGAACATGTCTCCGCCCTGCCCTACCTCTACAAGCAGCGCAACTTCCATCCGCTGCAGCACTTCGACCCGGTGGCGCCGCTGTTCCTCACACCCTTCTTCGTCGCCGTGCCCACGAACTCGCCCTGGAAGAGCATGGGCGATCTGATCAAGGCGGCCAAGTCCGAGCCCGGCAAGGTCAGCTACGGCTCCTGGGGCGTGGGCAGCCCCGGCCATCTGGGCGGTGAATGGCTGGACTTCCTGACCGGCAGCAAGATGACGCATGTGCCCTACCGCGAGGTCAGCCAGCTCTACACCTCGGTGGCCAATGGCGATCCGGCCTGGAGCTTTGCCAGCATTCCCTCCAGCCAGGGCATCTACAAGTCCGGCAAGATCCGCTACCTGGCCGTGGCCGCGCCCCTGCGCATCGCCCAGATGCCCGACGTGCCCACCGTGGCCGAGTCGGGCGGCCCCGCCGACCTCATCGTGAACTCCTTCGTCTCCCTGCTGGCGCCCAAGGGCGTGGACGCCGCCCTGCGCGACAGGATCCATGCCGACGTGGTCGCCGTGCTGCAGGACCCGCAAGTGCGCGAGAAATTCGCCACCTTCGCCTTCCAGCCCATCACCTGGGAGGTGCCGGAAATGGAGAAATTCGCCAGGACCAAGGCGGACCAGTACAAGCTGCTGATCCAGAAGGCGAACATCAGCCTGGATTGAGAGCACCGAATAGACAAAGCAACGGGGCGTAGCGCCCTGTCGCCCCCGCACCCCGGCCCCTCCTCCCCATATGCCCGCGCCTGCGTCGTGGCGGTTGCGAGGTTGCAGTCCTGGCGAAGGACAGGACTGCTTCGTCAACTGACTCGCCGTGATTGTCTGAACGTAGCGCGCAGCGCGAAGTGAGTTTCACGGCGAACCCCGCAACCGCCACGACGCAGGTTGCCCCGTAGCGAAGCGAAGGGGACGCGGGCATTTGGGCGCGTTTCTTTGCCTCCTTTCTTGTCGCGCGACAAGAAAGGAGGTCGGCCGCCGGGCCGAAACCCGGCCTCGAAAAACAACCGCCCGGCAGGGACCCAAAAAAGAGTCGGGATGCAATACTGAATACCTGCCAAGCCAGCTCATTGCCCAACCACTTCACCCTTGCGACTGCGGATTCGCAAACCCCGCCACCTGCTCGTAATGGCGGGCAATGGCACGCAGCTCGTCCTGGCTGATCAGCTCGTCGATATGGCCGAAGGGCTGGCCGCCACTGAGCTCGTCGGCCTTCATGATGATGAAGTCGGGCGGCGTGGAGCGGTTGGTCAGCACCACCTGGCTGGTGGCGGGCAGGCGGCTGGCCTCATAGGCGGCCAGCAGCGCCAGCGGGTCGCCTTGCGGATCGGCAGCAAGCAGGTCGGCCAGCACCCGCGCATCGCGCATGGCCTGGGCCGAGCCGTTGGAGCCGCGCGGATACATGGGGTGGGCGGCATCGCCCAGCAGGGTCACGCGGCCGAAGCTCCACTGGTCCACGGGGTCCTTGTCCACCATGGGGTACTCGAAGATGGTCTCGGCCGAGCGGATCAGGGCCGGCACATCCAGCCAGTCGAAGCTCCAGCCGCCGAAAATCTCCAGCACATCCTCCATGCGCCCGGCGCGATTCCAGTCGTTCATGCGCATCTGCGGGTCGCGGATCTCGGCCACCCAGTTGATGCGCTGCATGCCCTGGCCATCGACGTTGTCCTCGATGGGATAGATCACCATCTTGCCGGTATCGACCGAGCCGATGCGCAGATAGCTCTTGCCCGTGAGGATGGGCTTGAAGCGCGAGACCCCGCGCCAGGTGTTGATGCCGCCGAAGGCCAGCTCCTCCTGCGGATAGAACTGGCGCCGCACGGCGGAGTTGACGCCATCGCAGGCCACGACGATGTCGGCCGTGGCGGACGGCGGCACATGGCCCTGGGCATCCGGCGCGAAATGCACGGTGGCGCCATGGGCCGACTGGTCCACGCGCACGCAGCGGTGGCCCGTGTGCACGGCACCCGGGCCCAGGCGCTGCACGGCGGCCTCGAAGAGAACGCGGTGCAGGCGGCCCCGGTGTATGCCCAGCTCCGGCAGCTCGTAGCCCGCATGGCGGCCGCGCGGCTCGCGGTAGACGAACTGGCCGTAGCGGTTGAAGAACACGCTCTCCAGGTTCTCGATCGCCAGGGCCTCCAGCTGCGGCTGCAGGCCCAGGTCGCTGAGTTCGCGCATGGCATGCGGCAGCAGGGTAATGCCCGCGCCGATCTCGCGGACCTCGGGCACGGCCTCGAAGACTTCGCAGGCAATGCCTCTTTGATGCAGGGCCAATGCCAGGCACAGGCCTCCGATGCCGCCCCCCACGATCGCTACTTTCATCCGCTGACTCTCCATGCTTTCTCCAGGGGCGCTGTTGGCGTCCGCCCCGCCTACTCGGCGGTAATCCCCCGCGCCTTGACCAGATCGGCCCAGCGCCGGGCGTCCTTTTGCACCAGGGCCTTGAACTCGGCCGGCGTGCTGCCGGCCGGATCCATGCCCTGGGGCGCGAAGGCATGCCGGACTTCATCCGACGCCAAAATCGCGCGGATCTCGCGATTGAGGGCATCGACCTGGTCCGCCGGCATGCCGGCCGGCGCAAACACGCCGTACCACATATCCACGTTCACATCGCCCGCCTTGGCCTCCTTGAGCGTGGGCACATCGGGCAGCAGCGGGTGGCGCCGCTGGCTGCCAATGCCCAGCGCGCGCAGCTTGCCGGCCTTCACATGCGTCAATGCCACATGAATGGGCAGGAACATGCATTCCACCTGGCCGCCCAGCAGGTCCGTCAGCGCCGGCCCTGTTCCGCGATACGGGATGTGCGTGATCGACACCCCGGCCGTGCTCTTGAAAAGCTCCATCGCCATATGGTGCGGAGTGCCCACTCCCGGCGACGCGTAATTGATGCGGCCCGGCGAGGCCTTGGCGGCCTTCACCAGATCGGCCGCCGTCTGATAGGCCGAGGCCGTGGGCGTCACCAAAATCAACTGCCCCCAACTGGTCAGCGTCACAGGTTCGAGGTCTGTCAGCGGATTGAATGGCAATTTGGGATACAGCGATGCATTCATCACCAGGGTATTCACTGTCACCAAAAGCGTCTGGCCATTGGCGGGCGAGCGCACAACGGCCTCGGTGCCGATATTTCCAGAGGCGCCCGGCTTGTTCTCCACCACCACGGGCCGGCCCTGGCGCTTGGCCAGCAAAGGTCCGATGGTTCGCGCTATCGTGTCGATTCCAGTCCCCGGAGTGAAAGGCACAATCAATTTCAGAGGCACACTCTCGGTACTGGCGATGGCACCTGCTACGGGTAAACCCAATACTCCCAATCCGCTCGTCTTCAAAAATTGCCGTCTGCCAACAAAATTTCGCATGTAGACCTCTTTTGTAGTTAGCATGCAAACGCATGGTAATCATGCACCAAAATGGGCACAATTGGTGGAAATCGAATGAATACTGGACACTTCTGCAAGAATACTAGACGCATATGGACACGATGACGCCTGCACCACTGCCGCTATATCAGCGCCCTGGCTTTTTGCTGCGGCGCGCCCACCAGATTTCGGTCGGCATTTTTGAAGAGCAATGCCGCCCCCTGGGACTGACGCCGCCACAGTACGGCGCCCTGGTCCTGATCGACGCCTCCCCCGGCTCCGACCAAAGCTCCCTGGCGCGCGCCATGGGCTTTGACAAGGTGACCACGCTGCGCCTGGTGCGCGGGCTGGAAGAGCGCGAATACGTGCACCGCGCCCTGAGCACGCGTGACCGCCGCCAGCACGAACTGACGCTGACCGACAAGGGCCGCGCCCTTCTGGCTGCCAGCGTGCCGCTGGTGGACCAGGCCTACCACCGCTTGGTGTCCCCGCTGGAAGACGGCGAGCTGCAGGAGCTGCTGCGCCTGCTGGCCAAGCTGGAGTCCGGCCTGGGCGCCAATGCCCGCGTGAAGCTGGAGCCGCTGCGCAAGCCCGGCGCCCGCTCCGTTCAGACCCCGGCTCCTGCCGACGACGCCCGCCTGCCGGCCACCGGCACGGACTGAGCCGCTGACCGCCTGAACCAGCATGGCCTGCGCCTGCCGCAGGCCATGCTCTTTTTTGCGCCAGCCTGTGCAAAAACGCACATGAATACTGCACATATCTCCATTGCTTGCGAAAAACCGCACAGCTACCATGCGATGAACGCCCGGCGCACGCATGCCGGGCTGACACCACCGCAACAGGAGACAAGCCATGAATGCATCCACGTCCGCCAAGGTTTTGGCGCCCACGGTCAAGCTGCTGATCAACGGCAAGCTGGTCGAATCCCAAAGCACCCAATGGCGCGATGTGGTCAACCCGGCCACGCAGGAAGTGCTGGCCCGCGTGCCCTTTGCCACGCCCGACGAGGTCAACGCCGCCGTCGCCAACGCCAGGGAAGCCTTCAAGACCTGGCGCAAGACCCCCATTGGCCAGCGCGCCCGCATCTTCCTGAAGCTGCAGCAGCTGATCCGCGAGAACATGAAGGAGCTGGCCGCCCTGCTGACCGCAGAACAGGGCAAGACCCTGCCTGACGCGGAGGGCGACGTCTTCCGCGGCCTGGAAGTGGTGGAGCATGCAGCCAACATCGGCTCGCTGCAGCTGGGCGAGCTGGCCAACAACGTGGCCAACGGCGTGGACACCTATTCCGTGCTGCAGCCCCTGGGCGTGTGCGCGGGCATCACCCCCTTCAACTTCCCGGCCATGATTCCGCTGTGGATGTTCCCCATGGCCATTGCCACGGGCAACACCTTCGTGCTCAAGCCCTCCGAGCAGGACCCCATGGTCACCATGCGCCTGTGCGAGCTGGCCCTGGAAGCCGGCATTCCACCCGGCGTGCTCAACGTGGTGCACGGCGGTGAGGACGTGGTCAACGCCATCTGCGACCACCCCGACATCAAGGCCATCAGCTTCGTGGGTTCCACCAAGGTCGGCACCCATGTCTACAACCGTGCCAGCCTGGCCGGCAAGCGCGTGCAATGCATGATGGGCGCCAAGAACCACGCCATCGTCATGCCTGACGCCAACAAAGAGCAAACGCTCAACGCCCTGCTGGGCGCAGCCTTCGGCGCGGCAGGCCAGCGCTGCATGGCGCTGTCGGTGGCCGTGCTGGTGGGCGATGCACAGAAGTGGATTCCCGAGCTGGTCGAAAAGTCCAAGACCCTGAAGGTCAGCGGCGGCACCGAGCCCGGCACCGACGTGGGCCCGCTGGTGTCCTGCGCGGCGCTGTCGCGTGTGGAAAGCCTGATCGAACGCGGCCTGGCCGACGGCGCCAAGCTGGAGCTGGACGGCCGCAAGCCCCAGGTGGCCGGCTACGACAAGGGCAACTTCGTCGGCCCCACCGTGTTCAGCGGCGTCAAGCCCGGCATGAGCGTGTATGACCAGGAAATCTTCGGCCCCGTGCTCTGCCTGGCGGCTGCCGACAGCCTGGACGAGGCCATCGAGTTCATCAACGCCAACCCCAACGGCAACGGCACGGCCATCTTCACGCAGTCGGGCGCCGCGGCGCGCAAGTTCCAGGAAGACATCGACGTGGGCCAGGTCGGCATCAACGTGCCGATTCCCGTGCCGGTTCCGCTGTTCTCCTTCACGGGCAGCCGCGCCTCCAAGCTGGGCGACCTGGGCCCCTACGGCAAGCAGGTCGTGCTGTTCTACACGCAGACCAAGACCGTCACGGCGCGCTGGTTCGACGACAGCACCACCAGCCAGGGCGTGAACACCACCATCAGCCTGCGCTGATGCACGGGTGGGCGGGCCTGGATTGATCCGGGGCAGGCCCCGGCTCTGGGATGATGGCGGCATGCGTTTTCCAATGACCGCCTCCCTCTCCCGGGGCCTGGGTGTCGCCTTGCTCACCGCCCTGACCGCCCTGCCCCTGACCCTTCACGCGCAGGCCGGTGCAGCCTGCGACCCGGCCTCCACCGCCGCCGCCAGCCGCAATGCCTGCGCGGTCCAGGCCTTCCAGGAGGCCGACACCGCGCTCAACATCCGCTACCTGGACGTCATGCAGCAACTGCCCCAGGGCAAGCGCACGGGCCTGCGCCACGACCAGAACGGCTGGATCAAGGGCCGCACGGCACGCTGCAAGGCCGCCACGCGCGACAGCGAAACCCAGCCCGAAGGACCGCGCCTGTACCACGAATGCCTCACGGCCGCGACACAGGAGCGCATGCAGGCGCTGGAGCGCTGGCTGCAGCACTGACCGCCGCACGCCCCCCACAGCCACCCCCAGAACAACAAGGGCCCCAGAGCCCAACGCAGGAGACAAGCCAGCCATGGACTTCGAACTCAACGACGACCAGCGCGCCTTTGCCGAATCGGCCCGCGCCTTTGCCCAGGCCGAACTCGCGCCCCATGCCGCGCACTGGGACCGTGAATCCATCTTCCCGCGCGAGGCCATCGCCAAGGCGGGCGAACTGGGCTTTTGCGGCCTGTACGCGCCCGAGAACGCCGGCGGCCTGCAACTGCCGCGCCTTGACGCCACCATGGTCTTCGAGGAACTGGCCGCCGTCGATCCCTCCACCACCGCCTTCATCACCATCCACAACATGGCCACCTGGATGCTGGGCACCTGGGCCACCGACGCCGTGCGCGCCGAATGGGGCGAGGCCCTGACCAGCGGCCGCAAGCTGGCCAGCTACTGCCTGACCGAACCCGGCGCGGGCTCGGACGCCGGCTCGCTCAAGACCCGGGCCGAACTGGCGGGCCATGAATACATCATCAACGGCGCCAAGGCCTTCATCAGCGGCGCGGGCAGCACCGACATGCTGGTGCTGATGGCCAGAACGGGCGACGCAGGCTCGGGCGCCAGCGGCATCTCCGCCTTTGCCGTGCCCGCCGACCTGCCCGGCATCAGCTACGGCAAGAAGGAAGAAAAAATGGGCTGGAACAGCCAGCCCACGCGCGTCATCAGCTTCGACAACGTGCGCATCCCGGCCCAGAACCTGCTGGGCCGCGAGGGCGAAGGCTTCAAGATCGCCATGAAGGGCCTGGACGGCGGGCGCATCAACATCGCCACCTGCTCCGTGGGCGCCGCCCAGGGCGCGCTGACCCAGGCCCAGCAGTACATGCACGAGCGCAAGCAGTTCGGCAAGCCCATCGCCAGCTTCCAGGCGCTGCAGTTCAAGCTGGCCGACATGGCCACCGAACTCGTGGCCGCTCGCCAGATGGTGCGCCTGGCCGCCTCCAAGCTCGATGCCGGCGCACGCGACGCCTCCACCTACTGCGCCATGGCCAAGCGCTTTGCCACCGATGCCGGCTTCATGGTCTGCAACGAAGCCCTGCAGCTGCACGGCGGCTACGGCTACATCCGCGAATACCCGTTGGAGCGCCTCATGCGCGATGCCCGCGTGCACCAGATCCTCGAAGGCACGAACGAAATCATGCGCGTCATCATCGCGCGGCGCATGCTGGAAGGCGATGCGCCGGACATGATCCGCTGATCCATCCACAGCCAGTCCACGCCATGCCCGCCCGCCCGCTCTCCGACACCACGCTGCACCTCATAGACGCCGTGCGCGAAGCCCTGGCCGGCTGCGACGACGTGCAGGAAAAGCGCATGTTCGGCTGCCATGTCTTCATGGTCAACGGCAAGCTGTGCCTGGGCGTGGAAGACGACGAACTGCTGGTGCGCCTGCCGCCCTCGCAGCACGCGGCCGTGGCCGAGACGCCGGGCCTGCGCCCGCTCTCGTCCAAGGGCCAGATGGACGGCTACTTCTTCATCGGCCCCGCCGCCTACGCCACGCGCCAGCAATGGCAGCACTGGATTGCCCAGGCCCTGGCCTTCAACCCCCACGCCAAGGCCACGCCCCCAAAAAAGCGCAAGGCCCAGGCCAGCGAACCCGCGCCCGCCGACGCAAAGACACCGCCAGCGCCGCCCGCCCCGGCCGGGCGCCGCACACGCAAGCACCCCATCTTCGGCGACGAATAAGCCCCCTTTGCAGGAGAGCCCCATGCCCATCCGCATCGTCCAGCTAGGCAGCCCCCGCCACGCCGATGAAGGCCTGCGCATAGGCACCGTGCGCCGCCCGCCGCGCGGCGTGCCCAAGGCCGAATTCGCCAGCCGCGACTACTACGACGTCTGGTACCCCGAACTCTCGCCCCAGCCCGACACCATGCACACCGCGCTCGAATCGCACCGGCTGCAGGACCACGGCCAGCAGGCCGAGGCAGACAAGCTCTGGCAGCAATTCGTGCGCAAATTCCGCAAGGAAATGGCCGAGCCCGCCGCCAGCCGCACGCTGGACCTGCTGGCCGCCCTCTCGCAGCACAGCGCCTTTGCCATCGGCTGCTACTGCGAGCAGGAGGCGCGCTGCCATCGCGGCATCCTGCGCTCCCTGCTCAAGGAACGTGGCGCCGACATTGCCAATGGCGACACGAACACTGGCGACACCAACGTCACCAGCGACACCGGCCACTGAGACACACCACAAGCTTCACAACACAGGAGACAAGCACATGCAGATCGCATTCATCGGACTCGGCAACATGGGCGGCCCCATGGCCATCAACCTGCACAAGGCAGGCCACACGGTCAAGGCCTTCGACCTCGCCAAGGACGCCTGCGCCAAGGTCGCTGCAGAGGGCGTGAGCATTGCCCCCAGCGCCGAAGACGCCGTGCAGGGCGCCGAAGCCGTGGTCTCCATGCTGCCCGCCAGCCAGCACGTGGAAGGCCTCTTCCTCGGCCGTGACGGCGCGGCCGGCCTGCTGCAGCGCATTGCCAAGGGCGCGCTCATCATCGACAGCTCCACCATCGCCGCCGCCACCAGCCAAAAGGTCGCCAAGGCCGCCCAGGCCGCAGGCATCGCCTTCATCGACGCCCCCGTCTCCGGCGGCACGGGCGGCGCCATTGCTGGCACCCTCACCTTCATGGTGGGCGGCAGCAACGCCGACCTGGAACGCGCCCGCCCCCTGCTCGAAAAAATGGGCGCAAACATCTTCCACGCCGGCGCCGTGGGCGCGGGCCAGACCGCCAAGATCTGCAACAACATGCTGCTGGGCATCCTCATGATCGGCACCAGCGAAGCCATCGCCCTGGGCGTGGCCAACGGCCTGGACCCCAAGGTCCTCAGCGAAATCATGCGCCGCAGCTCGGGCGGCAACTGGGCCCTGGAAAAATACAACCCCTTCCCCGGCGTCCACGAAAACGCCCCCGCCTCCAAGAACTACGCAGGCGGCTTCGGCACCGACCTCATGCTCAAGGACCTGGGCCTGGCCCAGGAAAACGCCATGGCCGTCAAGGCCTCCACGCCCCTGGGAGGCATGGCCCGCGCCATGTACGCCATGCACTCCATCGCCGGCAACGGCGCCCTGGACTTCTCCAGCGTCATCCGCTCCCTGCAAAAGAACGGCTGACCGCCAGGCTCAGGCCAGCGGGCAATGCCCTGCACCCGCACCCGCACCCGCACCCGCCCCCCTCAATCCCGTATGCCCGCGCCTGCGTCGGGCCGCCTGCGGGGTTGCAGTCCTGCCGCA